>NZ_JAFIRD010000001.1 GCF_017116825.1 Mycoplasma enhydrae
CTGGCTGTTGCTCCTACAATAATAGCTGTTTTCTTTTTCTTAATTGAGTTATTCATAAAACCTCTTTTTTGTTGTGTTTAAAATAATGCCTAATTATACCCAATTTCATATATATATATATATATATTGGTGTTTTTAGAGGTTTTTTGGTGATTTTAGGGCACTTTTGGGGAATTTTATCCCAAAAACTTTGAATTTTAAACAAACGTATTAAATATATTTATATTTAAAATTTTGGCCTTAAATAGCCAAAAAGGTAATAAAAATACGTTACTTTATGTAACGTTTATACTGTTTATCTAACGTAATTATATAATTTTTGAAATCATATATATTAGTGCTGTTTCAGCTCTTAAAATTGTTCTAGTTAATCCTACTATCGCCACTTTTTTGGTGTTAGTTAGTGCAATTTCATCTTTCGCAAATCCACCTTCAGGGCCTACTATTAATAAAATATCTCCTGTTGGTTTAATTAAACCATTTTTGGTTTCGTTTTCATAGGCCAAAATTTTATTTTCAATTGAATAATTTAGCACTTGTTCAAAACTAAGTGTATTTTCAAGAGTTGGAATTATATTTCTAAAAGATTGTTGAGCTGCTTCTTTGATTATTTTGCCAAAGCGAGTGATTTTATTTTCGACATTAATATTAGATTTATCACAATATTTTGAAACAAAAGGAATAATCTTAGTAGCTCCTAATTCAACAGCTTTTTGTATAGCAATTTCAAAGTGATTTTGCTTAATCAAAGGTATAGCTACAACTAAGTCAAAATCTAGCTCATTATTAATTTCTAATTTTTGATTAATTATTGCTTTATTAGGTGTTTCATAATTACATAAATAAAATTCCTTATTATAATTAACTAAGAATTTTTCATTCTTAATTCTAATTACTTTTAAGTGTTTTTGTTGTTCTAAATCCAGTTCAAAATAATTATCTTTTTTAGTGTGGCAAAAAAATTTATACATAATAAGCAATTATATTGTTTTATAACTAAAATTGAAAAAAAAGAGGAATAACCCTCTTTTTGAATCTAATGATAATTTTCAAAAGAAACTAAAACTTCTTACATCGCCTTATTTTCTATCTGTTTTGAAAATTAAATCATTATCATCTGAATTGTATTCATTTTCTTTTAAATAAGAATTTGAATTTCTTGAAGCTGAAAGAGTTAAAAACTCTTGAGTCGCCTCAGTGTTATTTGTTTCAATATTATCCATATTGAAATCAGTTTTTGGTTGTTTTTTTATACCTGTAGCTATTACAGATACATAAACTTCACCTAATTTTTCTGAATCTTCATTTGGTATATCAGTAACTCCAAAAATTACATTGACATCATTACCTGCTAGTTCATTAAATTCACTAACAGCTTTATTAAAGTCATTTAAAGTGGTTTTGGCTGAAGCTGAAAAATACAGTATTGCATTTGAAGCGCCTACAATGTTTGATTCCATTATTGGACTGCTAATTGCACTTTTAAGTGCTTTAGAAGCAGCATTTTCACCATTAGCACTTCCGATTCCAACTAGTGTTTCACCACAGTTTTTGATCACTGTTTCTAAATCAGCTAGATCTAAATTAATTCTTCCGGGAATAGCAATTATATCCACAATTGTTCTAATAAATTGTTTTACAACATTATCAGAAACTTTAAAAGCATCATTAATTGAAGAATCACCATATGCTTCCAATAATTTATCATTAGATAAAATTATGTATGAATCCACATGTTTTTTAAGTTCTTCAATACCTTCTAGGGCAATTTTTTTTCGTTTATTTCCCTCAAATGAAAAAGGAGTAGTCACAATAGCAATTACTAATGCATTTTTTTCTTTGGCAGCTTTAGCTATAACTGGAGAAGCTCCGGTTCCGGTTCCTCCACCCATACCTGCTGTTATAACAACTAAATTAGCTCCATCTAATTTTTCCTTAATTTCTTGTAAAGAGTGTTCAGCTGCTTTTTTTCCAACTTCTGGATTAGCACCTGCACCTATTCCTCTTTTATCACCAAGAGCTAAAGTAAATGATGGATCAAATTTGTCTAGTATTTGTTTGTCAGTGTTAGCGACAATAAATTCTAGACCATCAATATTTTTTTCTAAAAGTGTTTTTATACTATTGTTTCCACCGCCACCAACACCTATTACTTTGATATTGGCAACTGAATTATAATTATCGTTGTGTGACATATATATTCTCCTAATTTAAATAACAAAAATTAATTCTTTAATTATAAGTTAATTAAGGGTTTATTTTTTGTAATTAAAAGAATAATTACTAAATTGTTCGGTGTCTACTACGAATAATTCGGAGGTGATAGTCATTTCTTTAATTGTGTTAGTGTATTGATTATCAATTAGATTTAGTAATCCCAACATTTCATAGCTAATGAAACTTTTTTTAGCTTCAATTAGCTTTCCATAAAACATTTTTAAATCTTCATCATTTAGCAAGACTTTTTTAAACATATTAAATTCTTGCGAAATGTTTAATTGAATATTATCTTTATTAATATTAAGTTTATTTGCATTTTCAATAATTACATTTGAAATTAAACTTAAATAATCTTTAACTATACTTTCAATTTCAAGCTCGTTGTCTGCATGCAGATTGTTTGCTCACAAATTAAGTTTAATTTTAGCTTCAGATTCGCTTAAATTTAGTTTATTTTGTAAATTATTGATTAAATAATTTAATCCAAAATCTAATTTAAGTTCTAAGAAATTAACATAATTTTTTGAGATTTCTATTTTTAAGTGTTGGTTAGTTAATTTTAAAAAGGTAGCTACTCCATTTTTAAAATTATTACCATTAGAAATATTTTCTAAAAAATCATTGTCGTACATTCTTATAACGTTAAGATTGTTTTGTTTCATGAGGCTAAAAATCATTTTAGCTTCTTTTCAGTTTAATAAACTTAAACTAATTAATTTACGGTCATCAATTTTTGAAAAAATTTCATAACCGAATAGATAATAGCCATTTTCTTTTTCTAAATAATAAAGTTTTTTGGCTAAGTCTTCATTTGATAATTTATTTATAACATCATTTTCTTTCGAAATAATTTTTTTAGATATTTGATAGTTAATAGAATTTTTAATTACTATTACTACATTAGTTATTTTTGCTTTGATTAGTTCTTGAATTTCATTTTTAGTTCGATAAATAAAGTTATTTAAATAAGAAGGGTTAGAATACAAATTTATTGCAGAATATTGATAGATAGGTAAATATCCAAGGTTAGTTTGTTTAACCACCTCTACAGATATATATTCACTATCAAATTTATATGCTACAATAATTTGTTCTTTCATGCCTAACCTATCTTTGTAATAACTCTTAATTTTGCACTATGTGCTCTTTTGTTGATTTCCAATTCTTTTTTTGAAGGAAAAATGATTTTTTGTTTTCATTTTTTTTCAATTTGAATAGGAATTTTGTTTAAAGCAGGATCGTGATAGCTTAAATTTTGAAAAAATTTCTTAACTCTCACGTCTTCTTTACTATGGAAACTTATAATTGCGATTTTTCCATTTAAATTAATCAAATCACTTAGTTGATTTAATAGTTCATCGAGTGCACCTAATTCATCATTAACTGCAATTCTTATGGCTTGGAATATGGCTTTTGAAGGGTTTTTTTGTCTGACTATTTTGGCAGGTAATGCACTTTTAATAATTTCATTTAATTCAAATGAAGTAGAAATTGGACGATTCTTTATTATTGATTTCGCAACTAGTTTGGCTAGTTTTACATCACCATATTCATAAAGAATACGACTTAATTCTTCTTCACTAAATTCATTAATTATTGTGTGAGCACTAATTTTAGCCTCTTGGTCCATTCTCATATCCAGTTTTGTGTTCTGAGAGTATGAAAAGCCTCGTTCAATATCATCTAATTGAGGACTTGAAACTCCTAAATCAGCTAATATTCCATCAACACTTGTAATTCCTAGTTCACCTAGTTTTGATTTTAAGTATCTAAAATCGCTTTTAACTATGCGATATAAATTACTAATTTCTTTAAGCTTTGGTTCAGATTCAATAATTGCTTGATTATCTTTATCAAAACATATTAATAACCCTGAGTTGTTAGCTTTTATTTTTTTTAGTATTTCAATACTATGACCTGCTCTACCCAAAGTTAAATCTACATAAATTCCACCTGGTTTTACATCAAGAGATTCAATAACCTCATTCAATAAAACCGGAATATGCGTTTTTATAATTTAACTCCTTGTTCAAATAATTTTTGAGCTAGATCGTCAATGTTGGTTTCATCTTCAAAATACTTTTCTTTTGCTTCATAAACTTCTTTAGCAAATATTTCACAGGTGTTACCTGTACCTATGAAGATTACATCTTTTTTGATAGCGGCTTTTGAAGCTAAATGTTTTGAAATGGTTATACGATTTGATTTATCTGGACTAACCATTTCTGTATTAGCGAATATAAATCTACTTAATTCTCTTAAGTCTTTATTAAGTGAATTGTTATCTTCTAACTTAGATTTTAGTTTTTCGAATTCAGTTTTGTCTCTTAAAACAAGCTGTTTATCAAAACCAATGGTAACAAAAAAGTCTTTGCCTAGTTCTGCCAAAATCTTTGGTGGAACGACAATTCGGTTTTTGTCATCTAAGCTTCTTTCGTACTTGCCATACATTTCCACTTCCTCCCACTATCACCCATATTTTAGCATTTTTTATTTTGGTTGTTTGAAAATTTATTATTTTTTTTCGATTTTTTATTTTTATTTAATTTAAAGAGTGATTTTTTGGCGTTTTTGCAAATTAGGGATTAAAAAATTAACATTTCAAATTCAATTTTGTTAAAATAATATTTATGCTGGTTTAGCTCAGTTGGCAGAGCAATTGATTCGTAATCAGTGGGTCAGGGGTTCGATCCCTCTAACCAGCACCATAAGCTGATAAATAACGACTTTTTTAGGCATTTATTTATATTTTTAAAAATCTTAATTTTTTCATTAATAAAAAGTTTTTTTAGATTATAATAATTAAGCATTTCAAACAATAAATGCCGACTTAGCTCAGCGGTAGAGCAGCTGGCTGTTAACCAGTTGGTCGTTGGTTCAATCCCAATAGTCGGCGCCAGTTTGGCCCTATGGTGAAGTGGTTAACACATATGGTTTTCATCCATACATGCGTGGGTTCGAGTCCCGCTAGGGTCACCATTTTGGAGAATTAGCTCAGTTGGGAGAGCATTGCCCTTACAAGGCAAGGGTCGTGGGTTCGAGCCCCTCATTCTCCACCATTTGTTAAATACGCCTAATGCCTAAAGTGGCATTTTTTTATTATTTTTTTAGTCAATTTTAAAATAAAAAAAGGAGACAAAAATGTCTCCACAAATAAATGATATGGTACGCGAGGAGGGACTTGAACCCTCACGCCGTAAAGCATTAGTGCCTAAAACTAACGTGTCTGCCAATTTCACCACTCGCGCATAATAATGGTGCCGTTTATAGGACTTGAACCTACGACCTACTGATTACAAGTCAGTTGCTCTGCCAACTGAGCTAAAACGGCTTGTGCACTATAATGCTTTATTATTATATATGAAAAAAAATATTTATTTTTAAAAAAATTAGCGCCTAAATTAATGCAAATTTTAGTTTAATTTATTAATAAATTATTATATTAATATTGGTATAATAAACCGTAACCAAAAGCCAAAGGAGAATTAAAAGTGTTTTATAAAATAAATAAACCTCGTGGAATATCAAGTTTTTTAGCAATTAAAAAATTTGCTAAAGAAAATAATATTAAAAAAATTGGGCACAGCGGTACTTTAGATCCTTTGGCTGAAGGTTTATTAATTGTGGCTAGTGATGATGATACTAAAGTTTTAAGTCATTTAATCGCTGATACAAAAGTATATTATGTTGAAGCTTCTTTACATTACATTTCAGCTAGTTATGATGAAGGTCAAGAAGTTTTTTATTTAGATAATAAACCAAAAATTAAAAAGCAAGAACTTTTAGAAGTTTTAAATAAAATAAAAAATACTAAATCGCAAATACCACCTGCTTTTTCAGCTAAGAAAATAAATGGCAAACGAAGTTATGAATTAGCAAGAGAAAATATATTTAAAGATCTTTTACCTTGTCAAATTGAAATATATAGTTTAGATTTAATTGATTTTGATTATGAAAATCAAAAATTTATAATTGAAACAAAAGTTTCTAAAGGAACATATATTAGAAGTTTAGTTCACGATATTGGTCTAGTTTTAAATACTGATGCAATAGTTAATGTCTTAAAAAGAAAAGCAATAGGAAATATAAAACTAGACTTCCAAAATTTTTATGAGCCAATCGCAAATTTAGAAGACCTTTTTAGTGTAAAATTATATACGCTTAATAAAGATGAAATTGAACATATTAAAAACAAGCAATTGTTTTTGAATAGATTAATTGATGTAAATGATTGATGCATGTTTACATATAATAATGAAATTATAGGTTGAGGTAAAATAAAAAACGGTGAAATAGTCTTTGATAAGATTATTGGTAACCGTGTATTTTCTAACCCCAATACCCTAAAAGGAGTAAGTAATGAATAATAAATATAAAATGGTAGTATTTGATATCGATGGTACGTTGTTACCTTTTGGAATTGATGAACTTAGCCCTAGAATGAAAGAAATGTTTAGAAAATTAAAAGATGCTGGATATATTACAGTGCTTTGTTCTGGAAGAGATATTTTTACAGTTGGAAAACAAATTGATAATCCATATGTAGATTATTTTGTAGGAGCTAATGGAACTTTTATTCTTGATTTAAAAACTAAGGAATATATTTTTGAAGAAACAATAGAATATTCTGATTTCACTAAATTTAGAAATTTTGCAGAAGAAAATAAATTACCTTTTTCTTTTGTTGGTGATAAATGAGGTTATTATAATGATCTATTTAATATTAACCATTGATTTTACTTACCTTATAAAGAAAAATTTATTTCTGAAAAAGAATTTGAATCTAAAAATGATAAGAATTATTTAATTACTGTAAGTACTAATGAACCAGAAAAATTATCAAAAAAATTGAATCAGTTTTTTGAAAAAAATAACATGAATATGTGAGTTCTAGCCATTTGAAGTGGAGGTGTGTTTTTATCTTCAAAGGGTATTACTAAAGCAACCGGTTTAAGCATTTTAGGTCAACTTCTAGGAATTAAAATGGATGAAATGGTAGCATTCGGAGATTCTGAAAATGATATTGAGATGCTACAACACGTAGGTTTAGGTGTAGCTATGGGTAATGGTGGCGATAGTACTAAAAATGTGGCTAATGAAATTTGTTTACCAGTAACAGAAGATGGACCTTATTTCAAATTAAGAGAGAAAAAATTTTACGACTAGGTCGTATTTTTTTATTTAATTAAAGTAAAATTATTTAATATGACAGTTTTTGATTGAAATTTTAAAGATGTTTTCGATATAAAAGAAAACATCATCATGATTCTAGGTTCATTTGAAACTTTACATTTAGGTCATTATGAACTAATAAAAGCAGCAAAAGCTAAAAAAGAAATTTTGGCAGATGCTAAAATTGGCATAATGCTTTTTAGTGCACCTTATAAAAATAATAAACAGCTTCAAAAAAAAGCATTTCAAACTAAAGTCAGATTATTTAGTTTATATAATCTTGGCATTGATTATGTTTTTTTAGTTCAAAGTACACAAGATAATTTAAATACTAGTCATAAAGACTTTATTAATAATTTAAAACAAAATAAAGTTATTGAAGTAATTTGTGGACCTGATTTTAGATTTGGTTTTAGAAAACTAGGAGATATCAATTACTTAAAAAAACACTTTGAGCTCAATTTAATAAATGAAAGAAAAGTACAAAAGAAAAAAATATCTTCTTCATTAATTAATGAATTAATTGAAGAAGGTAATATTAGTGCTGCTAATAGTTTATTAATAGATAAATATGCATTTGTTTGTAGTATGGAAAATTTCAAATATGAATATCCAAAACAACTAAATAAATTAAAGTGCGGAATATATATTGTTAATGTAGTTATTAATGATATTGAATATCATGGCTTAACTAAAATTTCACTTGAAACTACCGAAGAAGACCAAAAAAATAATGAATTATACTTTTTTGATCTTAGTGTAATTCCTTCTAAATATCAAGATATTTATATTGAATTTGAATTACCAATTCGTTTTATTGGCACTAATCATGAAAATAACATTAATGAAAATGATATTGATACAGCTAGACAATGATTTTTAAATAAATAAGCATCCAATTTTTAAAAAAGGATGCTTTTATTTTAATTTTTTGGCTAGTTCTATAAATTCCAGAGCATTTAAAGAGGTTTTACCAACTAAATAACCTGATAAACCTAAAACCCTTTCCAGGTCGTTAACACTATTTAAATTAACTGATCCACCATATAAAATTGGAATATTTTTTGGCACAATAGTATGAATAAAATCAATAACTTTTTGAATATGACTAATTTCAGGAATAATTCCATTACCAATACAATAAACTGGTTCATATGAAATTATGATATTTTTATAATCTTTTATTTCCGCTAAGGCTTCAGTGATTTGTGTTTTTATTACTGATAGTGTTTGATTATTATCAAATTCTTCTTTAGATTCGCCCACACATAAAATCGGGCGCACATTCATGTCTAGTAGGTGTTTAATTTTTTTGTTAATAAAAGTATTAGTTTCATTAAACATTTGTCTTCTTTCTGAATGACCTATGATAACAAAATCGATATTCGCTTCTTTAGCTAATTTTAAAGACACTTCTCCTGTATATGCACCTGTTAGTTCGTAAAATATATTTTGTAATCCAAATAAATATGAACGTTCAGGGTTTTGATAAGCTAAATAAGCGCTATCAAAAGAAGGAGTAATTCCTATTTTTATGTTACTTAATTCTTTCTTTGATTGGTTTAATAGATACTCTAAAGCATCAATGTAAGCTTCAGTGTCTAAAAACGTTTTATTCATTTTAAAATTTCCAATTAAATATTTCATAAAACACTCCTTAATTATATTTATCCTAAATGAATGGCTAATAATCCTGAAATTAAAATAACACTTGAAATTAATATTAACAAATATGAAGATAAATTAGTAGTTTCTTCCAAGTTTTTTTTCAATAGTTTCTTAGTTTTTTCATTATTATATGCTTGTCTTTCTTTATTTAAAACACGATCCTTTTCATGTTGAGTCATATAAGGTGTATATTTCTTTTTAGCTCGTGAAGAAATTTTGGCATTGTGTACATAAGTTGAAAATGTTTTTATTATTCCTTTTCCTAAACCTTTTCTAAAAGCTATAACCATTAAAGAAACTGCTAAAACTAAAACTGTGCCCACAGTAATTCCATTAGACCAATTCATTTTTTTTAGAGTTTCTTTACCAAAAAAGCCGATTAATAAAATAAAAAGCAACATGATAAATAAAGATACAAAAAAATAAATAATTGTTGTTTTTGTTCAACTATTGTTTCAATATGCTCTAGCTTTTGATGTTGCAAAATTCTTATTCATTTTTTTATACTTTCTATAATATAAAAGAATTATACTTTAATCAATTTGTTTATTTAGGATTAAATTTAAAACTAGACAAAAAAATACTAGCCATTTATTATTGATTGACTAGTATTCTTAATTAATTAAATATAGCTTGTTATTTTTTTGTATATTTATTGTCAGTTCACAATTTAACTTGCGCTTCTGTACCATAAATATAATGATTATCGTCAATTTTAAATGTTTCGGGCACATTTGGGAATTGTTGTTCATAAATATAATCAAGAGCAAAAGAAACATTTTGAAATTTTTCATTTGCATTTGAAATTTTTGGTATAGCTTTGAATAAATTAATAGTATAAGGGTGTAAAGGTTTTGAATAAATGGCTTCTGTGTTACCACTTTCAACAATTTTTCCTAAGTGCATTATTTGAACATTGTCTGCCACATATTCAATCATACTTAAATCATGAGCTATAAAAATTAAACCAATATTTTTCTTAACACATAATTCTTTTAGTAAATTAACAACTTGCGCTTGAATTGAAATATCAAGAGAAGCAATCGGCTCATCGGCTACAATTACTTTAGGTTCGGTAATTAAAGCACGAGCAATAACAATTCTTTGCAATTGTCCACCACTAAATTCGTGTGGATAACGGTATGCAAATTGTTTTAAAAGCCCAACGTCTTCTAATGAACGATAAATAATAGTTTTATATAAAAGTTCTGAAATTAAGTATTTAGCAATAAAAAATGATATTTTATAATCAAATATGTTAAATCTTTTAACTCATTTAGAGCTAATGTCATTGTCAGGATGATTTTGTTTAGTTAAGTTTAGTTCAACTCATTTATTATCTATTCCTAATAATATATAAATGTTTTTAATATCGCGGTTTAAATATTTCTTTTCAATATGGAATGATTTTAAGGTATCTTCTTTTAAAGAAACATCAGAGTGATACATTTTTAAAGTTGTATCTAAATCTTTTTTAATTTGAGCAATTTTGGCTTCTAGTTTCTTTATAGCTTTTTTATCTGTTTTTGAAATGGTTTGAAGTTGAATTTTTAGTGTATCAATCTTGGCATTATAATGTTTTTTAACAAATTCAAAGAACTCTAATTTGAATTTTTCATACATTTCGTTGCAATAATCTTGCAGTGCAACTAAATTATTATATTCATCTTTTTGTTCTTTAATTTGGTTATATAACTCTTCGATTGTTTGTTTATAACTTACTAAAAAGTCTGCTCTACCTTTTTCATATATTTTTTTAGCTTTTTCTAAGTCTTTTTGAGCTTCTTGTAATTGTTCTTGTGAGTATTCTGGACTATCTTTAATTGCTAATTTAGCATTTACTTTTTGAATTTTGTCATTTATATCTGCAAATTTTTTAGCTCATTCTTGAGTGTTTTTATCTGATATTTTTTTATAAGAATCAAACTTAAAATTAAATTCTTTTTCTAGCATTTGAACAATATCTAATTTTGAAGTCTTAGTATATTCAATTTTGATTAGTTTATTTTCATAAAAATCTTTAACATAATCTTCTAATTCTCTAACTAGTTTTTTAATATCTTCAAAATCTAGCAGTTTTAAAGATTTTTGCAATTCTTTTAAAATTTCAATACGCTTTTTAAATAAGTATTCATTTTTTAGGTTATATAAATAGAACTCTAAATTGGTAGACATTAGTTTTGCTATATTAACAAGTGTTTTTTCATGTTTATTTTCAACACGATAGTTATAAAAAGTATTTTTTGATTCTCTTAATTTATCTTTATATGAATGTTCAAGTTCTTTTTTAGTTTTAAGAAGTTCATGTTTTTGTTTTAATAAATCAAATCTATTTTTTGAAATAGTATTTAGTATTTTAATTAACGCGTATTTTTTCTTAGCTTTATCATAATCTAATTCTTCTTTACTTAAGTCTTGATTACGATACTTTGCTTGCATTTGGTAATAGTATTCAATCAATGTTGAAGAGTTCGAATACATATTATTAATAATAGCGCTTTCCATTTGTTGTTTTTCTTCTAAATAAGCATAAAATGATGAAAAATTATCTTCGATACTTATTTCTTCTTCAAATCCAAAGTCCTTAAAAATATTTTGTCATTTTGAAAAGAAAGGTCTAGCTAATTTATTAATTTCTTTGTAATTTTGTAATTCAAGTTTCATTGCTTGAATTTGGAAAGTATACTTAAAATTCTTTTTTACATCCAACCAGTCAGCAAAAATATCATCAATTCTACTTTTCATAATGCCATTAACTAATAAAGGCTCTTTTAGAATGGTATAAATATTTTGTTGACTATTTAATGAAGCATGTGGATCTTGGAAAATCATTTGCACATTTTTACGTAAATATTTTTTTAGAGAATAACTAATATTTTTTCCTGAAATTATTTTATCTTCTAATCTAACAAAGCCGTTATATTCATCATATAACCTTAATATTGTTCGACCTACTGTGGTTTTTCCCGAACCTGATTCGCCAATTAAACCAACAATTTCGCCTTCGTGAACATCAAAAGATACACCATCAACTGCTTTGTTGATGACACCTTGATTAACGAAGTATTTTTTTAAATTATCAATTGATAATATTACTTTACGGTCATTATTGTTTTTCATTGTTAAATGCTTTCTTAAATAAATCTAAACGTTTTTTTAGGTCATTAGATAATTCAATTTTAGGAGCTTCTGGACTTAAAAGTCAAGTAGCTGCTGAATGTGTTTCAGTAATTGGTATTAATGGTGGTTCTTTAATGTAATCAATTTCTAAGGCATAATCATTACGTGGAGCAAAAGGATCACCGACTGGTAAATTGGCCATATCAGGAGGAGTACCTTTGATATTAAATAATTTTTCATCTTTTGATTCAGGTATAGCTGAAATCAGTGCTCATGTATAAGGGTGTGCAGGATTTGTAAAAATTTCTTGCTTAGTTCCTTTTTCAACTATTCTTCCAGCATACATAACATAAATGTAATCGCAGAATTTAGCAATAACTGATATATTATGGCTGATTAGAATAATTGAAATACCCATTTCTTGTCTAATGTTTTCAAATAAAGCTAAAACACTAGCTTGAACAGTAGGATCTAAAGCAGTAGTAGGCTCATCCGCTATTATCAAATCAGGTTTTAGTGCAACTACCATTGTAATTACAATTCTTTGTTTCATTCCACCTGATAAGGTATGAGGATAAGCACTAAAAATCTTTTCAACATCTCTTAGACCAAAAGTTTTAAGTAATCCTAATAAATATTCTTTCTTTTGAGTATAAGTTGCATCAAGTCAATCTGCATTGTTGTTTAGTGCATCTAATAGTTGTTTACCAATTGTTCTAGTTGGATTAAGTGAAGTTAAGGGGTCTTGAGGAATATATCCTATTTTTTGACCTCTAACTAGTTGTCAATATTTTTCTTTTTTTAGAATTCCACTTAATTCTAAGTTTCCTATTTGGATCTTATCGGCACTTACCAAACCATTTTCATTAACGTTAATTAAAGTTTTTGAAGTAACTGATTTTCCAGAACCAGATTCACCTACTAAACCAACTATTTGACCTCTATTTACATCAAGATCAACACCTCTAACAATATGAATGGTTTTTTTTCTGCCAACAGGGAAACTCACATGTAAGTTTCTTACTTCTAAAAGTTTATTAGTTTCTAGAGTATCAGAAGCTTTAATTTTTTCAAATAATTTTGAGCTTTTATTAAAGAATTTTTCTTTTTTTGTAACTTGATTAGCTTTTGAGGCTTTGGTTGTTGTCTTATTATTGCTTTTTTTATTGTTATTAATTATTTTTTTTGGCTTTTGGTTTGTTTCATTGGTAGTTTTCATGATTATTTTCTCTTTCCTTTAGACATAACTCTTGGATCAAGAGCATCATGAATTCCAAGTGCCATAAAGTTTAATGATAATGATAATAACAATAGTATTAGTGTTGGTAATAAGATAATTCAAATGTTTGCGCCAGCTTCGGATGCATTTTCAATTAATATTTGACCTAAGTTAGTTTCACTTGGATCTTTAAAAAATCCTAAAAATGCTAATGAAGCTACTCATAAAATAACTGCAGGAACGTTTTTAACAAATGCATTTGCAATTTTTCCGATTATTGCTGGTAAAGCGTGAACAAATATTTGTCTTGCATTCGAAGCACCAATAGCTTTGGCTGCAATAATGTATTCTTCATTTTTAACTGTAATTACATACATTCTTGTTATTCCAACAAACACAGGTCATCCAGCAATTGACATAGCTAAAATTAATGAAACTTGTTTTGTACCAAATAAAGCTACAAATATTAAAATTCAAATAATAGTTGGAGGTGAATTAAATATATCAATAATTCTCATTATTATGGTATCAATCATTCTTCCAGCATAGAAACCTAAGATGGCTCCTAATGTAATACCGAATGCAGCTTGAATGATGGTTGTAATAATTGCTATTTCAATACCTCTTCAAGTAGCATATCAAGTAGTTATTCAAATATCATATCCTGCTGATGTAGTTCCTAAATAAGTTTTTAAAACAGGAATACTAGCGTTTATTTTGCTAAATTCAACTGCTGCATCTTTACCTTCATTAACAGCTTTGACTAGTTCTTGATTTAAGATTGCTGCTCTAAATAAATGATAGGCATCATAAGTTAAAATTTGATTGATATCACCGTTTGGAAGAGAAATATATTCTAGTTTAGTTGAATTAAGAAAGAAAGCAAACCACTCATTTCATTGCGCTTGTTGGCTAGCTGGAAGTGCTGCTATATTACTCTTGAGGTTATTTCAAAATTTAAAGACCTCATCAGTATTATCAACAGTTTTAGAAATTATTGGCTTATATATTGGAGGTAATGATTTAATAAATGAATAGTCATTAATTAATCTATTAGGTTGATAAGCAGCAATGCCTCTTGCCGGAATTATCAAAGAAGATAAAATAATGAAGCTAAAAACTATTAATGAAATTATAACAACAGGATTAGAAAAGAACCTTTTTGTTATTTCAACTAGCATTTTTTTAGGTCTGCCAGCTATAGAGGAATTTTGAATTCTATTTTCTTCTGATACAAAAGAAAATTTCTTAGATAGTTCAGAACTAATTTTATACTTTTTGTTAAAGTCTTTAATCTGGGTTTCGACATTATTTTCCATAAAGTTCTAACCTACCTTTCTATATTTTGACTTTCGTTGGCCATTTTAACTTGAGCTTGTTGAGCAAATAAATCTTTTTCTAGTTTTTTTCTTTCTAGATATGCCTTAAAGAATAATCAATAATTTCTTTTGCTTTTAGCAGCATATGTAATTTTAGGGTCCAGAACAGCAAACATAACATCGACGATAATTTCAGCTAATAATGCTAATCCTGTAAAGAATATAGTTGAAAACATGATTATATTGATTTCACCAGTAGGGAATGATCTGGCAATAACTTGACTAGTTCCAGGAACATCTCAGTATTTTTCAATAATAATTGAGCCAGATAATAACCCTAAAAATGAACCAAATAATAAACTAAATAAAGGAATGGAGATATTTCTTAGTACATATTTAAAAAATATTTGTGTTGGTTTTAGCCCTTTTGTTTTAGCAATTAAAACATAATTAGAAGTTAGAACAGTAATAACTTGGTTTCTTGTATAACTCACATATACTGCCATTGAAGTTAAAGTAATTATTGTTATTGGTGGAAGATATGAAAGAAATAGTTCACCAAATGATGGATTAAGTTCTTCTCTAGGTACTGTAATACTTATACCTAATTGTAATGAAATAGTAATTAAAATTGGTGCCAAAATAAATGATGGAACGGCAACAAAGATTAATACAAACAAATTAGCTCCTGAATCAAATAATTTTCCGCGTTTGTAACCTGCAAATATACCTATCGTGATACCAAAAATAGCACTAATTATAAATGCCGGAAATGTAATTCTAATTGAATATTTTAGTGGTGAAAAAAACAGTTTTTGAATTGTTGTAAATTCAGATGGGTTAGGATTATTGCTTGGATTAATTACATAACCAAAATCCCCTTTAAATGCATTACCTATATATTTAAAATATCTAACAATAATAGGAATGTTATTACCATTTGCATCTACAAGGCCGTGTTTTTGACCAAGTTCAATTGTAATTTCTTGCAAAGTCTTAGTGTTTTTAGGATCAGCAAATCTTTTTTCTGCTAAATCCTTGACCGGCGAAGTCCCAAAAACACTCACTAAAATATAAACAACTAAGGTGATAATAAATAACGCAAGAATAGCAAAAGCTATTCTCTGTAATATATATTTAAACATTTATAAACCTAAAATTTTATTTGACTTTTCAGTCTAAGTAAACTGATACACCTAGTGATAATGAATCAGGAACAACAAAATGTTTTTGAACTAAAATTCTTCCAAATTCTTCTTTAGATTTGAAAATTCCATGAGTAAAGTTAATGTTGAAATATGAAGTTAACTCTGTCATTAATTCCACGATTTCTTCATTTGTTTTAGAAGAAATGTAATTTAATCAGAATCTTGATGATCATTCTCATGCATCTGTAGCATGTTTTCCTGGTGCTGGTGTATATCTTTTAGCTTTATTGTTAGCATCTCTTTCTAATCTATATACATTATTTGAATCTTTTTTAAATTCATAGTATGCTACATTTGGTAGACTTTGGCCTTTAAATCTATTTTCAATTAAATGAATATCTTCAAAAGGAACTGAAGTAACTCATTCATTTCCAGGTTGTTTTTCATAAGTTAGAATGTCTTTTGATAGTTGATATAACTTTGGATAAAAAGTTTGAATTTTTTTGTTTTTATCCCCTGCATCATTTTTAGCTATTCATGTTAATGTAGGAATAAAGTTTGCTTGTCATGATAAACCATCATATCCTGAACCAACTGAATCATAGTCATATGCTCAACTTATGAAATTAGCTCCATTGGCTCCTTCTGCTCTATATTGATTAAATTCAGTTTTAGCACTATCTGTAACTGCCACTAATTTAAAATCTAATCTTGGATTTAGTTCTTTGAATGTTTTTAATAATTGTTCAAAAGCATTTTTTTGTTGTGCTGTAATGTTTATATATGGGTAAAAGTAATTGAATTCAAAGTTTTTATCTTTTAATGTAGGATTATTTTTATCAAATTCATCAATTAATTTTTGAAGTTCTTCTTTAATTTGATTAAATCCAGCTGATTTTAATTTCTCTGTAACATCAGAAAAATCTTTAACGTATTCAGCATTTTCAGTAGGTTCTAGTGAGTCACCATATTTACCAAAATCGACTTTTTTAGTTCCATCGGCTTGAATTGCGAATAATGAATTAATTTTGTTTTCAGCATTAGCAGGAGTTTTAAGGTTTGAAGTTTTTTGGTTTGAACCTCCAATTGATGAACCATCAGCAACTTTAGCTATTCATGATTTAGCTTGACCGCTATTTGCTTCTGAAGCTAATTGATCTCAGTTTATAGCTGCATTGTATAATGTTCTAAAAACTAATCCAGTACCTGAAATATATGTTTCAGGATCATTTGTACCAGCTTTTAGTTCATCTAAGGTTCCACCATACATTAATTTTGCAAACGCATCATTAAAACCGTATTGACTAAGGTTTTTACTCAAAGGTGCAACAAATGGCTGTGATAACATTGAATAGTATGGTATTGATCTATTTAAAGGTTTGATGTATCTTAAACCATATTTTTCACTAGCTTTTTGCATTTCGTCTTTTTGGTTTTCTTTTAATTGACTAAATGCAATGTTTGATAAACTTTTTTGTTTATATTTATTAAATATTCTTTGAGCAAAAGTGTCTGCATCAACAGGTGTTGGTTGATATATGAAAACAATTTCTTCAATAGTATTATCATCTTTTACTCAAGCTTCATCTCAATAATGTTTGTTCTTCTTGAATTTTTGTTCTTGACCTGATTGAGGAGTTAAATAATATGGACCTACATATAATAAATCTTTTTGGCTTATAGCATATCAATATGCACCTGATTTATAAGCTAGTGAACTCTTATCTAATTTTTTAACTTCTTTTTCAAATTCCTTGGTTTTATCATCACTAATGCCTAAGTAGTTATATACCTTAAATTTAGCATCTTCATTCATTTCATCTAGGTATTGTGAAGGTGCTGGCATTAATTCATAAGTTTTTATTATTATTTCATTAAATAATTCAAGGAATTTTGCTTTTTGGGTTGGCAGTTTTTCAAATGTAACTGCTTTAGTTTCTGAATTAGCTAATTTTTGAAGAAACTTATCTTCTTCAAGAAATTTAGAAGAATCTATACCAAATAATGGATACAAGTAATCATTATCATATGAATCTTGACTAGTAAAATAATTTTCTGTGTCTTTAGATACAGATTTAGCAGCTAAATCATCTAATTCTTTACTTCCGCCATATTGTTGTCTATGTATATCTTTTATTAAATAAGTTCTTAATCATGAATAATAAAAATCTTTTGCTTGAACTTCATATTTTGTTGCTTTTCCGTTTGAATCAACTCACTTTACACCCTTACGGATAACGAATTGAACTTTAACAGCACTATTCATTTTTTCATCAAAATTAGCACTATTAATTGACCTTTGATTGTCAGATCTTAAGTCAACCGAAGGACTTGAATAGTATTTTTTACCTTCAATAGTAACATCACCTTCTGGTTTAATGTCTGCTTCATCATTGTCAAAAACATGAATGTTACCATGTTCATCTGTTACATGAATTTCTGAAGCTAATTCTAATTTATTTTTTTGTCATGTTGGCTCCAAAATCAACCTCTGGCTTTTTTGATTTCCACTAGAATCATTAGTTAAGATACCAACAATTTTAGGTTCATTTAAAGTTGCCTTTCTTATTAAACCAACTGATGTTTGATGTCTTGTTGAGGTTTCTAGGTAACTACCAAATGATCTAGAAGCATCATAAAAAAATGGTTTATTTTCTATTTTAGAGTTATATTCATAAACATATCTTCTTTTATTAAAATCACTACATGAAGCTGCTGCTAAAGGAACAGTTGTTCCGAGAAGTGTAGCAAGTGAAACTAATCACAATTTTTTATTTTTTTTCATTTCTATCTCCATAACTTTCATAATTTCTATTTGTTAAAAATGTCTTTGAAATTATGAAATAATTATAAATTATTTTTGACTTTTTATTGCTAATTTAAAGCCATATTTAAATAATTTTTTAACCTTTTTTAGTTTGTAATTTAAATGTTTTTTGAATGGTAAATCATCTTAAAAGGAAATTTAGCTTGAAGAGTTTTAGATCTTATTTGTTCAATATAACAAAATTGAACTATGTACCTCTAAGCCATAATTCTTGGTTGATTTATATTTTTTAAAATACATTTAGTAAACTTTTAATATTTATTACTATAATTTTTAATTAAAAATATTTAAATAACTATAAATTCCACCAAGAATCTTGTTCTTATAAATTGCATTAATGTCTGCATTTATAATAATATTCTTGTCAAAATTCATAATTTCCATGTCAAAAAACACAGCATTGTCTGATGCTGAGAACATAATTGAATTTAGGTTAGTTTTCAAATGTTCTTGTTTCATGTTTTTCCTTTTAATGCATATATGTTAACATTTTTTATTAAAAAGTGCAAGAAAAAATCGAAAAAAATCACCTAATAACAATTTTCTAGTTGTTTTAAGGACCTTATAAATGCCTAAAACATTTTTGAGTATGGGCTAATTATTAACGCAAAACATTTATAAATTTTAAATTTTTACATTATTGTCTATAAATAATTGGCATGTAAAAAATTTATGCTATAATAGTATTAATTCAACAAGCTCTGATTGTTGGATTAACTTAGTTAATGTCTTATCCGAGCATAAAAGCTTATTTCACTGAATAATTAAAACAGGGTCTGCGGAGCCTGATTTTTGCTATTTTATGGTAAAATTTTAACTATGAATTCAAGAACAAAAAAAATAATTTTTAACGAGCATAAAGACAATATTAAATGAGAAATATATTTTATGTCTTTAGCTAAACTAAGTGCCTTAAGGTCAAAAGATCCTACTACTAAAGTAGGTGCATGTATTGTGAGCCCTCATAATTATGTAATATCACTGGGATATAATGGTATGCCAACAAGTTTTAATAGTCAAACAATTAATAATGATGAAATGTTCCCATGAAATAGACCTAGTGAATCACAAGATGTGCTAAATTCTAAATATACGTATGTCGTACATGCTGAAGCTAATGCCATTATTAATGCTAATTTAACTAATTCAAAAATTGAACCAGGATCTTCAATTTTTGTAACTCATTCGCCTTGCTATCATTGTGCTAAACTAATTGTACAATCAAAGATTTCGAAAGTTTATTATGCAGTAGCATACAAAGAACAATCTGATGATTTTAAAGCGTCTGAAAAAATATTTGAAACGTTTGGTATTCAATGCATTAAGATTGAAAAAGATTTTGATTTAGATTTTAAGTTATCTAATGAGCAATAATAACTTAATTCTTTATTAATTCAAGCATCTGATTAGATGCTTTTTTTATAAATAAAAATCGCTTAAACTTTAATGTTTAAACGATAAGAGATTATTTATTGGTTATTAGTTATTTTATTAAAAATTAAATGTCTATTTTGATAAATATAAGCATAATCTTCAACCTTAAATATTTGGCCATTGATAGCTACATTTTCATAATTAAATATTAAAAAATAGTAAAATTCATCTTCAAAAGTTTTAGGGTTTTTTAATAACTTGCTTTTTCAGTCCTTATAAGTATATCTTCATTTTCAGTTTCTGTTTTTTTGATTTGGTGTCTCTGAAATTAAACTTATATTTAAATCAATTGTAGCCTTAAGAGAATGAAATAGATCTTCATTTTCGCTTGAACTAATGTTTTCAAAAACACTTTCTTTTAAAGTTTTATTTTTTTGGCTTCAAATTTGGAATTCTTTATTTATTTTAGTTATATTAGCCAATAATATAGCACAAATTACTAGCATACCAATCGATAAACCAGATGCCATAAACGGTAGATAAAAAATTGTGTTTCATGAGTGATTAATTATTAAATTAATTATATATACCAAACTAAAGCTTAATGATAACATGATTAACACTGCAGAAACTAATAAAAAACTTAAAACAAATATAAATAGTTTATTAATCTTATTTTTAAAAGTTTTAAAGAATGAATGCTGCACAACTATATTTTTATTTATAAAAATTTTTGAAGCCCCTTGTTTAATTAGAATTCCTTTATATTCATTAAAAAATACAAGCATAAAAATTAGCACAAAACAAATAAATAATATAATGCTTAGTATTGAAAATCTGTTTGATAAAAATTTAGCTATTTTTATATCAATCATGAATTACCCTCCTTTAGAAAATAAATTTTAGTTGCCTTTTATAATCTAATTTTACAATAAAGTTTTTTATTTGTTGACTTTATATTTTTTGCAAATAAAAAATCTCTACTGTGAGATTCTTAAGTAATATATCAAGTGCAAAACAAAATATACTTATACTTTTTTTGTTAAATAACACAAAATTAGGAAGTTTTTTGCTTTTATTATTCTTTTAGTAGTTTCAAAAATTCTCTTCGATTTTGAAACAAAAAAGCATAATCTTCAACCTTAAATATTTGGTTATTAATAGCTACATTTTCATAATTAAATATTAAAAAATAATAGAGATAATCATCAAAATTTCCTTCTTTAAGCTTTAAGAGCGCTCTTTTAATTTTTTTAAATTTTAGCTTAAATGTAGCATCATATTGATTATATATTTTTGTAATAAAAGACATTTTTAAATTTTTGGAATCATTAAATAAATTTAAAAGTTCTTTATTATTATCACTAGTATCTAAATGTTCAAATAATTTATTACCGGTTTGTTCATTTTTAGATTTTCAAATATTTATTTCTTTATGAATTATTTTAATTTTGAATAAAACCATTAAACAAGTTGAAAAAATAGCAATTCCAAAGGAAAAAGAAGCAATAGCTCATATAGCTCAAAATGAATTAATACCATCAAATAAAAAACTCAATATTGTAACCAAAGAAATAATTGAAATGGTAATTAAGAAAATTGAAATTGTTGAAAAAGTTATTATAAATATATAGATTTTTCTTGCTTCTTTAAAAAAAGTATTAAAAAAGTTTTGATTTACTTTAATTTTGTTTTTCAAAAATATTGATGATACATCTTTTTTTATCATAATTGTTCTTACTTTAAATGAAATGTAGAAAATGAAAGTACAAAAAAATAATAAAATTATTACTGTGTGAATTGCTAAAAAAGCAATATTCAAATTTTTAGTTAAGTTGAGTGTCATTATTTAAAATTTCCTTTATAAAACTTAAAAAGTACACACTGTCAAATCTTGTTGAATTTATATAAATTTCTTCATAATTAAACAATAAAAAATATAGCAATTTATTTATATCTATAGCGCCATTATGAAAAAAATTCTTCTTTTGTTTTGTATATTTTTTAGTAAAAAAGTGCTTTTCAGTATTTTTAAATTTTGCTATTTTAATTGTTATATCTTCATTTAAAATTAAGCTTTTAAACTGATTAAAATTTTCAGGTAAATTTATTTCAAAATTAGTATTTTTTATTTTATTATTTTCCTTTTTTCAATCTTTTAGTACTTTAGAAATCCTATGTATCTTAATAACATTTATTATTAATATTCATAATGGTTCAATTAATAATAAATAATACAAAAATACATAAATTAAATCTTGTGAATTAATTTTTTCTATATTGGATAAATGAATGGTCAATAAAGCTATGGGTAGACTTATACAAAACAAAATTATTATTGATATTTCAATATATAAAAATCAATAAGATTTCTTAATAAGTGAATCAAAGATATTAAAAACCTTATCAGGTAATTTAATAAAGTCGTTCAAAATATATTTTTTTGATTTAATCTTAAAATTCTCAATAAAAGCAGTTTTTTTATTAATAGAAATTAAAAAATAAAGTGTTATCGAATGATAGAAAATGAGCAATACAAAAGTTGTTATTAATGTAATTATAAATGTTGACATTTAAATTTCCTTCTTAGTCTTAATATATTTATCATTTTACATGATTAAAGATAAAAAAATACGAAATCCAATTTTGGATTTCATTTTAAAATTTATTATGTTGTATATTTTCCAAAAATAAATGTTGCTAAAACACAAATTGTTATTATTTTTAGGTTTTATAAATACTTTATATATTTAGATTTTTGTTTTGATTAGCAATAAAAATTTTTTTATTAAAACAAATAGCGATTGGAACATAAATAACCATGATTGTTATGAAATAAATAAAAACACAATAAAGCTTCAATGTATTCAATCTGAAATAATATTAAAAACAGAAGATACAAAAATTGAAATTAGAGCTAAATTTAAGACAACAAATAAAGAAATAAAATTGGTCTTATTAACTTTTGAATCTTCATTAATTAAATTTAGTTTATTAATGAAAAATAATGAAAATAAACTTTTAATAAAACTGTTTTTGTTCTTGATAAGAATGGCTATTTTTGCTATTTGCAACATTAAGAATGATAAATAAATTAAAGAAAATGAAATAAGATAAATTTGTTTTCAATTAATACGTTCTTTCATTAATTTTGGCAACAAGGTTGACTTTTCAAGTTCACTATTGTATTTATTTACTCAAGTAATATAAACTAGAATAAAAAACAATGATAAAACAAATACAACATCCAATAATAAATTAAAACTGAAAAAAATTTTTCTATATTTTTTAATATCCATATTTTAAACCTCATTAATAACTAAATTTTATAACCTTTTTTTAGTTTAATGATTTTTTAAAAAAAACAAATAAAAAAATCCATTTAAGGATTTAAGTTTTTTGCGGCTCATCGCTTAATTTGTTCTCTGAAAACTGAATATCGATAAATAATTTAGATTACTTCTATAGAATCACTATTAAACCAATCAATTTATTAGTACTGGTCAGCTGAATACATTGCTGTACTTACACCTCCAGCCTATCAACCTCATAGTCTATAAGGAATTTAATAGGGAATACTCATCTTTGAGGGGGCTTCCCGCTTAGATGCTTTCAGCGGTTATCCCTACCGTACTTGGCTACCCAGCTATGCTTCTGGCGAAACAACTGGCACACCATCGGTACGTCCACTCCGGTCCTCTCGTACTAAGAGTAGCTCTCATCAATATTCCAACGCCCACATCAGATAGGAACCAAACTGTCTCACGACGTTTTGAACCCAGCTCGCGTACCGCTTTAATGGGCGAACAGCCCAACCCTTGGAACCGACTCCAGCTCCAGGATGCGATGAGCCGACATCGAGGTGCCAAACCTTCCCGTCGATGTGATCTCTTGGGAAAGATAAGCCTGTTATCCCCGGGGTAGCTTTTATCCGTTGAGCGACGGCCTTTCCACGAAGAACCGCCGGATCACTAAGTCCTGCTTTCGCACCTGCTCGACTTGTAGGTCTCACAGTCAATCACACTTCTACCTTTATGCTCTTTGATACGGTTTCTGACCGTATTGAGTGTAACTTTGAACGCCTCCGTTACCCTTTAGGAGGCGACCGCCCCAGTCAAACTACCCACCACACACTGTCCTCTTGCCAGATCATGGCAATAAGTTAGAAGTTCAACGTAACAAGGGTGGTATTTCAACGCTGACTCCACTTGGACTAGCGTCCAAGCATCATAGTCTCCCACCTATCCTACACAAGTTAAATCAAACTTCAATATGAAGTTATAGTAAAGCTCCACGGGGTCTTTTCGTCTAGATGCGGGTCTCCGGCGTCTTCGCCGGAACCATAATTTCACCGAGTCTAATGTCGAGACAGTTAAGAGATAATTACTCCTTTCGTGCAGGTCAGTATTTAGCCGACAAGGAATTTCGCTACCTTAGGACCGTTATAGTTACGGCCGCCGTTCACCCGGGCTTCACATCAATGCTTCGCATAAAGCTAACACCTTTGCTTAACCTTCGGGCACTGGGCAGGAGTCACCCCATATACATCGTCTTACGACTTAGCATAGAGCTGTGTTTTTGATAAACAGTTCCCCCTTACTATTCACTGCGGCCCACTTTTTAGGGTGGGCATCCCTTCTTGCGAACTTACGGGATGATTTTGCAGAGTTCCTTGACATTAGTTTTCTCGCTCGCCTTAGAATACTCATCTTGGGGACGTGTGTTCGTTCTCGGTACGGGTCTCTATGAATTTAGCGCTAGAAGCTTTTTTAAGAAGTATGAAATCATACAATTCGCTACTTGGTTGCCCTTTCACTATGCATCGTAGCTCCCAGTTAAGTTATGCGGATTTGCCTACATAACCCAGTTACTACTTACCCCACAATCCAATAAGTGGTAGTATTATCCTCCCCCGTCACTCCATCACATTCATAAAGGTAGTACAGGAATATTAACCTGTTGTCCATCGGCTACGCCTTTCGGCCTCGTCTTAGGGCCCGACTAACCCTGGGTGGACGAACCTTGCCCAGGAAACCTTCCCCAATAGGCGTCAGAGATTCTCACTCTGAATCGTTACTCATACCGGCATTCTCACTTGTAAGCGCTCCACCAGTCTTCACAGTCTGGCTTCAATGCCCTTACAACGCTCTCCTAACGCACTTTCATGCCCGTAGCTTCGGTATTGTGTTTTAGTCCCGTTAAATTATCGGCACAGAGTCTCTCGACTAGTGAGCTATTACGCACTCTTTAAACGATGGCTGCTTCTAAGCCAACATCCTAGCTGTTTAAGAAACTCCACAACCTTTCTCACTTAACACAATTTTGGGACCTTAGCTGACGATCTGGGTTGTTCCCCTCGCGTGCATCGACGTTATCACCGATGTACCGACTGCATAGTAATTCATGATAGTATTCGGAGTTTGATTATAGTCAGTACGGCTAGGCGCCGCCATTCCATATTCAGTGCTCTACCCCCATCACTTAACACTACACGCTAGCCCTAAAGCTATTTCGGAGAGAACCAGCTATCTCCAAGTTCGATTGGAATTTCACCCCTACCCACAAGTCATCCGGGCACTTTTTAGCGTACTACGGTTCGGTCCTCCACTTAGTGTTACCTAAGTTTCAACCTGCTCATGGGTAGATCACCTGGTTTCGGGTCTATATCAACATACTAAAGCGCCCTATTAAGACTCGATTTCTCTACGGCTTCGCTTTAATCCACTTAACCTTGCATGTTGACATAACTCGCCGGTCCATTCTGCAAGATGTACGCCATCACCCATTAACGGGCTTTGACTAACTGTAAGTAATTGGTTTCAGAATCTATTTCACTCCCCTCCCGGGGTTCTTTTCACCTTTCCCTCACGGTACTAGTTCGCTATCGGTGTCTGGTTAGTATTTAGCCTTACCGGGTGGTCCCGGCGGATTCAAACAGGGTTTCACGTGCCCCGCCCTACTCAGGATACTACAACGAGATTTACACATTTCGCACGCTTTGTCTTTTTATTATAGATGTTTATTCTATAGGTTGATCTAAACTTTGAAATATTAATAATTTTAATTTTTCAATGTCGATATTCAGTTTTCAAAGAACAAGAGAGATAAATCTCTCAAAACTGGATACGAATAATTTTTCCATAACAATGTACTCCGTAGAAAGGAGGTGATCCATCCCCACGTTCTCGTAGGGATACCTTGTTACGACTTCACCCCAGTCACCAGTCCTACCTTAGGCGGTCGCCTCCGAGGTTAGCAAACCGACTTTGGGTATTACCAGCTCCCATGGTGTGACGGGCGGTGTGTACAAGACCCGAGAACGTATTCACCGCAGCATAGCTGATCTGCGATTACTAGCGATTCCGACTTCATGGAGTCGAATTGCAGACTCCAATCCGAACTGAGATCGGCTTTTTGAGATTTGCTCCATGTCGCCATATTGCTTCTCTTTGTACCGACCATTGTAGCACGTGTGTTGCCCCACTCGTAAGAGGCATGATGATTTGACGTCATCCCCACCTTCCTCCCAGTTACCCAGGCAGTATCTCTAGAGTCCTCGACTTGACTCGTTAGTAACTAAAGATAGGGGTTGCGCTCGTTGCAGGACTTGACCAAACATCTCACGACACGAGCTGACGACAACCATGCACCATCTGTCACTCCGTTAACCTCCACTATATCTCTATAGCTTTGCGAAGGATGTCAAGAGTGGGTAAGGTTCTCCGCGTATCTTCAAATTAAACCACATGCTCCACCGCTTGTGCGGGTCCCCGTCAATTCCTTTAAGTTTCACTCTTGCGAGCATACTACTCAGGCGGATCATTTAATGCGTTAGCTGCGTCAGTGAATCCTCCACCGACTAATGATCATCGTTTACAGCGTGGACTACCAGGGTATCTAATCCTGTTTGCTCCCCACGCTTTCGTCCCTCAGCGTCAGTATAGACCCAGTAAGCTGCCTTCGCCTTTGGTGTTCTTCCATATATCTACGCATTTCACCGCTTCACATGGAATTCCGCTTACCTCTATCTAACTCTAGTTTATCAGTATCCAAAGCGAGCCGGGGTTGAGCCCCGGGATTTGACTCCAGACTTAATAAACAGCCTACGAACGCTTTACGCCCAATAATTCCGGATAACGCTTGCGACCTATGTATTACCGCGGCTGCTGGCACATAGTTAGCCATCGCTTTCTGACAGGGTACCGTCAGCCTGGAAGCATTTCCTCAACCAGGTGTTCTTTCCCTATAACAGCACTTTACAATCCGAAGACCTTCATCGTGCACGCTGTGTCGCTCCATCAAGCTTTCGCTCATTGTGGAAGATTCCCTACTGCTGCCTCCCGTAGGAGTTTGGGCCGTATCTCAGTCCCAATGTGGCCGTTCAGTCTCTCGACCCGGCTAAACATCATAGTCTTGGTAAGCCATTACCCTACCAACTAACTAATGTTCCGCACCCTCATCCTTTAGCGGAGCTTTGGAGCTCCTTTCACAACGGAACCATGCGGTTCCATGCGTATCCGGCATTAGCCAATGTTTCCATTAGGTATTCCAATCTAAAGGGTAGATTAAGCACGTGTTACTCACCCATTCGCCGCTAGATTTCAAAAGAAACCTCGCTCGACATGCATGTATTAGGCACACAGCCAGCGTTCATCCTGAGCCAGGATCAAACTCTTAAAATTTGATTTTGGTTATTATGTTTTTGTTTTGTTTTTTTGTTATTTAAATAAATTAAATTGACGTTATGGTATTCGTATCCAGTTTTCAAAGAACTATCTCAAGTGGCCCTAAAATGAGAGCGCACTTTTAGAAGTATATACTAATTTTTAAAAAATTTACAAAATTATAAAAAATTTTAAAATATAAAAATGTCGCCGATTATTAGCGACATTTAGCGATATTTAAATTAGTATATAGATTCAATTCTAACTTTGTATTTTTTAGGTCCTTCTACTTCTACAGTTTCATTAACTTTACGATTTAAAATTGCTTTAGCTAAAGGAGAAGTATTTGAGATATTTCCAATAAAAGGATCAGCATCTAAAGCTCCTACAATTTTAATATCTAGAACTTTTTTAGTACTTAGGTTAAACAATTTTACTGATGAACCTAAAGCAACATGATTCTTTTTAGAATTTTCTTCAATAACTTCAGCATTTTCAATAATATGTTGAATTTTTAAAATTTCAGCTTCGATAGCAGCTTGCTTATCACGTGCTGCATCATATTCAGCGTTTTCTGATAAGTCACCTTGGTTTCTAGCTTCTTTAAGTTCCTCTATTACTAAAGGTCTTGCTTCTTCTTGTAAATAAACTAAACGTTTTTTGTACTCTTCAAGACTTTCTTTCGTTAAATATATCTTATCATCCATAAATTATTCTCCTTTTTCGACACGATCCTTGATATTACCTTTGGCTAAAAGTATAACACTTTTATTTTTAAACTTAAGTGTTTCATATCTTAAATTTAATTCTTTAAATAATGGATAATGGTTTTTGGCTTGCTTGTAGTTGGAAATTGAAAAAATTATCATTCCTTTATCATTTAAATATTGAAGATTTTGATTTAGATTGCTTTCTAAATTGGAATTACCATCATCAAAAAACAACATAAAATCTACATTGTTTTTTAGTTTTGTAGTGACTTGCAGCTTATCTAAAGATATTTCAGGATAGTTGTTAGCAATATTGGCTCTTATTTCTTGGTTAATGTCACCTTTATATAAAACATTAGTATCGTTTGATAAATTAGCTATTGAAAGGGCAATATAATCATCATTATCTTGTATAAAAATATTTTGATACTTATTTATATATATAGTATTAATTAAAAAGCACACTAAAAAATCATTTGCAAAATCCTTATATAGAGGTTTAATACCATTTAAAACTATGCCATAATTGGGATTATTAGCTTTTAGTTTAGCTATTTCAGTTTCTTCTGAAGGCGACAAGTATTTTTTAGCTACTTTTTTGCGATATCATAAGCTTAAAATTAAAACAATAATCGCAATTAATAAAACTACTACTATGGATATTACTAATCCAAGTCTTGTTTCGGGTGATATTTTTGAGCCTGAACCTTTTATTAAGGAATAATTAATTTGATTAGTCTTCATTATATTCTTCTTCAGCATCAGTCATTAGCTTATCCATAATGCTATTTCCATTTTGGTCAACTAATATGTTTTCTTCAAAAAAATCAGCAAGCAAATTTAGAATTATATCCATTTCACCTGCATCTTCTAGTTCTTCTAATCTACCATTAATTTCTTTAGTAAATATAAATGCTTCTCCATCAGTTAAAATAATATATTTTTCACCATTTTCCATTACATCAAAAACAACATGTAATTTAGTGTTGTCTTCTAAAATAACTTCTCTTTCAACTGAAAAAATATTAATTTTATTAAGGGTTTTTGATTTCTTTGTGTCTTTTTCCATAACTAATTCCTTTTTAAAAAATCTTCTAGTATTAATTGTGCTGATAATGAATCTTTTTTTGTTTTTCTTTTTTTGCCATCATATCCAGCTTCAAATAATATATTTTCAGCCATAATTGTGGTTTCTCGTTCATCTTGTAAATAAATTGGAATATTAAAGTGTGCTTTTAAGCGTTCATAGAATTTTAAAACCATTTTAGTACGAGGGCTAGGCTTAAGGTCCATTTTTAAAGGATAGCCCAATATTATGCCATCAATTTGATTACTAAATTCACTTTCATTTAAATAATAATCAATTCTTTTAATTACTTCTATAAAGTGTCATTCTTCGAATCTTAATACTTCTAGACCACTAGCGATGATATTATTTGGATCGCTAATGGCAAACCCACACGTTTTTGAACCTAAATCAAGTGCTAATTTACGCATTAATTAAACTCTTAATTTTTTCTAGTATTTCGGTTTCATTTAAGTTTGTTTCAAATGAACCTTGGCTTATAATCTTATTACCACCACCTTTAGCACTAAAATTTTGAGCTAAAGACTTGAATATGGTAGCTGAATCAAATGTTTTTGAAGCTATCATTAAAAAGCATTTGTTATCTTTTAGTGATAATGAAATAACTAAAGCTTGAGGGTTTGATTCTCGCAGTTGAATTGTTGCATTTTTTAAGATTGAATTATCAGATTCAATAACAAAATAAACTACTTTATTATTAAGTTTTATTGGTTCATATTTTGTTAAATCAATACTTTGGTTTTGTTTAGCTTTCAAGAATTTTTTATAATCTTCTCTAATATTTTGTTCTATTTCATCATATTTTGCTAATAAAGCTTGTTTTTCTAAAGCTGAATTAGGAATACTTAAATCATATTTAAATTGATATGAAGCATCAAATTGTTTATTGTTTTTTATTAATGATGCTAATAGTTCTTGTTTTTCAATTATTTCTTTTGCTAAATATTCATTAACTAACTTATTTGATGTAACAACTCTAAGACGATATATTCCAGTTCCTTTTGAATCAACAGAAATAATTTTAAAATCTTCAATTACACTTGAGTTTTCAACGTGTGTTCCTCCACAAAGATCTTTAGTTATACCTTCAAATTCAACAACTCTAACTTTATTGGCATCGTGATACTCTGATTCTTCAATTGTCATATATGCGCCCATTTCTTGGGCTTTTTGAATTGAAGTGACAATATATGTTCTTTTTGAAGCCATAGCAATATAATCTCGCATAATTTTTTCAATTTGTTTGATTTCTTGCTTAGTAGGACGATGGTCTAAACCAAAGTCAAAAGTAAAATGCTCAGGGTGAATATTTGAACCAAGTTGTTCAATTATATCGTTAGAATATGTTTTTCTTAAGGCATGAAACATCATGTGAGTTGAACTGTGATTACGAGCAAAATTAATTCTTTTATCATAATCAACATAACATTCAACAGGATCTTTTTTATTAATTAAACCTTTAATTACATGCACATGGTTTCAAAATTTATCTTTAAATATATCTAAGACTTCTAATTTATTATTATTTTGAATAATATATCCATAATCATGGTTTTGACCACCACTTGTAGCATAAAAAGGTGTTTTATCTAAAATCACATAAGAAATAGATTGTTCATTATTAGTGGCATCTATTTCTTTTTCTTCATCCAATAAATATAAAATTTTTGATTTGGTTTCTAAATGTTCATATCCAACAAATTCTGAAATGTAAGATGGTATTAATGATAATGAATTAATTACTTTTTGCATACCAGCTTCAATATTACCTTTTGAGCGTTTTTGGTGTTCTTTTTGGAATTCATAAAATTCTTCAAGATTAATAGCTATACCTTTTTCTCTTAGGATTTCTTCTGTTAGTTCAATTGGAAAACCGTAAGTGTCAAACATTTTAAAGGCAGTTTTAGCATCAATGTAACCATTTTTTTCTAGTTCTTTTTCTAAAAGCTTTTCGCCTTCTTTAATTGTTCTGGCAAACAATTCTTCTTCTTCTTTAATAATTGCAGCTACATAATCAACATCAATATCATAAATTAAAGAATCTTTAACTATGCCTGTCAGTTTATATAAAAATGATTTTTGTTTGATACCAAGTGATAAACCAGCGCGATATGAACGTCTAATTAGTCTTCTAATTATGTATCCACGACCGACATTAGAAGGATTAACTCCATCACTAATGGCATTAACACTAGCTCTAATGTGGTCAGCGATTATTTTGAATAAAGTATTAATTTTAGTTTGATTTGGTTCTTTTGTAAAATAGTTATTAATGTCATAATGATAATCAGTGATTTTTTGAACTTCTTTAATAATAGGTAAAAATAAATCAGTATCAAAATTAGTAGGAGCATCTTGCATAATAGAAGTTATTCGCTCTAGACCTGCGCCAGTATCGATATTTTTTGTGGCTAATTCTGTGTAATTGTTTTCACCATCATTATTAAACTGTGAAAAAACTATATTTCAAATTTCAACATATCGATCATTTTCAATATCATTAATTAATAACTCAATTCCTCTTGAATCATATTTAGGACCTCGGTCATAAAAAATTTCTGTATCAGGCCCACAAGGTCCTTGACCAACATCTCAAAAGTTAGTCTCTTTAGTTCCTTTAATTAGATGACCTGGTTCAATTCCTAATTCAATTCAATAATTATAGGTTTCTAAGTCTTTTTCGTAATAGGTAATATATATTTTTGATTTTTGTAATTTTAGGATGTCAAAAATAAATTCATAACCAAAGGCAATGGCTTCTTTTTTAAAATAATCTCCAATTGAAAAATTACCTAGCATTTCAAAAAATGTGTGGTGTCTAGCGGTAATTCCTACATTTTCAATATCATTTGTTCTTATTGATTTTTGAGAATTGGTTAGCCTTTTAGCAAGTGGAATTTTTTTACCACTAAAATAGTCCTTAAGGGTTGCTACCCCTGAATTAATTCATAATAAAGAGGGATCATTTTGAGGAATTAGTGATTTTGATTCAAGCACCAAATGATTTTTTGAAGCAAAAAAATTAATTCACATTTCTCTTATTTGTTTAGATGAAATCATGTTAAATATCTCCTATAAATAGTTTTTTTGTTTGCCTTTGTAAAATATTTTATCAATTATTGCTCCACCAACCACTTTATTACCATCATAAATAACAACTTCTTGGCCAGGAGTTACAGCTTCAGTTTCATCATAAAAAACCTCTAATTGTTTATTGGCATCTATTTTAATTTGACACTTAATATCTTCTTGCCGATATCTAAACTTAGCACTTAAATTGTTTTTGTTATATTTTTTAGCAATTTGATTAAAGTTTAAAGCAATAATGTGATCAGATAATAAATATTCTTTGTGATCATCATTAGTCACATAAATAATTTTATTTTTGACATCATGACCTACAACAAAATAAGGTTTTGCAAAACCGCCTAAATTTAGACCCTTACGTTGGCCTATTGTATAATACATCGCTCCATTATGTTTGCCAACAATTTTGTTAGTGTGTATATCAATTATATTTCCTGGCTGAGCCGGAATATAATTTTCTAGAAATTTAGCAAATTGTCTTTCACCCACAAAACATATTCCTGTTGAATCTTTTTTTGAAGCGGTAACTAAATTTAAATCTTTAGCAATTTGTCTAACTTCTTGTTTTGAGATATTAGCCAAAGGAAAAATAACTTTGGCTAATTGTTCATTAGTTAGTTGTGCTAAAAAATATGATTGGTCCTTAGATTTATCTTTGCCACGATATAATTCATCACCTTTTGTTGCAGCATAATGGCCCATAGCGATGTAATCCGCTTTTAGATTATCAAACGCATAATCAGCAAAAGCTTTGAATTTAATATATTTGTTGCAAAAAATATCAGGATTAGGAGTTCTACCTAGTTTATATTCATTAATTAAATAACTAAAAACATTATCTCAATATTCTTTAATAAAATCTACTCTTTTTAGTTCAATTTTTAAAGCTTTAGCTACAGCTTGTGCGTCTTGATAATCTTGCTCTTGAGGACAAATAGTTTGATTAATATTTTCATTACCCAAAAAGTCGTTGTTTAAAAATGAATCTCAATTGCGCATAAACAATCCAATTACCTCATATCCTTGTTTTAAAAGCAAATGGGCACAAACGCTTGAATCAACTCCTCCACTCAACCCTAAAACGACTCTTTTTTTCATTAAACACCTCACAAACAACACTTAATTATAATATTTTTATTTTAAGTTTATTTATTATTCTTTAGTTAATTATGTTTATAAAAAACAAAAAAGCAAGTCAATTTTAAAACTTGCTTAATTATTTAAAATTATATGTTAACTGGTACACCTTTTATGTAAATGGTTATTCCGATTTTTTCAGTAAATATATTTTCTATATAATGTCAGTTATTAATGTTTTTAAGAGTTTGTTCTAATCTTCTTTCAATTTCAGCACTATATTGCTTTTTGCCATTTTCATCAGCCTTGTTATATGTTTCTTTAATTTGGGCAATTCTTGGTTTTAGTTCATCATCGATATATTTAGAAAAGTCAGCATCTCCAAATGGATTATTAAATGATTCTAGATATTTTTCATATAATTCATTTAAAATATTTTGTTCATGGTAATTATAACCAAAAGCTGAAATAATTCGAGCTGTATTTCTTAGTTGTCATCATTTTAAAATATTTTTCAAACTTGCTATTTTTAAAGTTTTTTCAGTAGTAAATTCTTCACCAAAATTGTAATTATTTTGAGTTTTACCACTTATAGTTTTAAATTTAAAATCTTTGAAAACTAAATTTATATCATCATTTGTTGTCACAATTGAAAATTCAGCAAATTTTATTCTAGCTTCTAGAATATTTACTATTTTATCATTTGAATGTTGTGATGGATAGAATCATTTTATTGGTCAAGCTATGTGATTATCATTAGGGAATCATTTATTTTTTAATGTTGGTATGCTTTTATCAAAATATGCCTTTAAAGTAATAATATCAACTTTTTTAGCAGTTACTACATGCTGAGTAAATTCATTCATTAAATTAGTTATGTGACCTGGATTAAAAAATATTTTATGTGATCTAACTTGGAATAATCCTGTCATTTTTTTTGCGTTAAATTCAATTTTATATTTACCTTCAGCAAATAATGTTGCTACAATTTCTCCCTCACTATCATTAGGTGATATGTCTATAGTTTGAATTGTGTAACCCGCTGGAACATTTTTTAATGTCAGTTCATTTTTAGCAATTTTTGAAGCATATTTTTTTTCTTTGTTTTCAACTTCAACCTCAATAGAAGAAAGTGAATTAATTAAATCATGCATTTCTGTCAATTGGTCTTGTAATGATTCAATGTCATTATTCATTTGTTCTATATCTGAAACGTCATAACCCTCTTTTTGGGCTTCTTGTTGCAATTTTGCTGTTTTAATTACTAAATTGTTCAGTTCGGTAAGATGTGCGAAAATTTTACTTGAAAGATAATTTGAATCAACTTTGTTTTCTTTGGCATTTTTTATAGTTTCTTTAACTTCATTTAATTTATCCTCAATTTCTTTTTTGCCTTTTGCAATTCTTTCTTTCTTCTCAGCAATTTTTTTGGCATTATTTTCTATTAATTCTTTTAGTGCCTTAACGTTTGCATCTTCATCGATAAGTTTATTAATTTCAGTATTAGTGTCTTTATTTGTTTTTAGATTATTAACTAACTCATCTCATGCGTCTTTTAATTTTGTTAAATCTGCATTTTTTTTCTCAATTTGAGCAATAGTATCGGTATCTTGCGCTTCTTTGCCTACCATGCCATCTTTTATTTTGTTACTTTCAGAAGTGATTTTAGATTTAATTTCAGCAATTTTGTTTTTTAAAGCTTCTGTTAATAGTTTTAGTTTTTCTTCTACTTGTTCAGTAATTGTTTCAACTGATTTTTTACCTTCACTATAATCTGAAACAGTTAAAGTACCAATAAGTGTAAGTACATTAGCCGAGGTTTTATCAAATTTTTTCAATTCTGCAATAGCTGTTTCTAGTTCTTGAATTTTTTTGTTAACCAAAACAACATCAGAATCACTGATAGCCTTGTTTGCAGGTGTTGAAAATTCACTTACTTTTTTATCTAATTCAGTTTTTAGATCTTCATTAGCTTTTTGTAATTCAGTATATTTTGTAGTTGTATTTGCAATTGCTTGATCTAGTTCAGTCAATTTTGCTTGAATTTGCGGTGCATTATTTTTTGGTTCTGCTTTAAGATCGCCAGATAATTTATTTGCAGATGTAATTACAGTGTTTAATAAATCTAATTTTGTTTTAGAAGTATCATATTTACCTTTAGGTGTTGTTGCTTCTGCTAGCGCATCTTTAAGTTCTTGAATTTTTTGATTAATTTGACTTATTATTTGATCTGCATATTTTTTATCTTCAATTTCTTTGATTTTTTTATCAATTGCTTTTTGTTTTTCGTCAGCTGTTTTATTTTTCTTTTTTAATTCCTCAATTAAATCAACATGTTTTTTATCTCTAGCTTCTTGTTCAACTTTTTTACCTTCATCAAGAGCTTTCTTAAGTTCTTCTTTAGCTTCTTTTAGTGTATTAGTATCTTCTGTTTTTAAAGCATCATCAGCTTTATCAATGGCTTTTTTAAGTTTTTCTTCAGCTGCTTTGATTTTATCTTTAAGTTCTTTAAGTTTTTCTTCAGCTGTTTTTGATTTATCTAAAGTTTCTTGAGCTTCTTTGATTTTTTTATCTAAAGCATCATTTTCATCTTTAAGAGATTTATCATCTTTATTTTTATTATGTAAATCTTTAGCTTTATCAATTTCTTTTTTAAGGTCATCTTGAGATTTTTTGATTTTTGCATTATCTCCTGATTTAAGAGATTCCTCTACAGCTTTTTTCTTGTCATTTAATTTTTTAATTTGATCTTCAATTTCTTTTTTCTTTTGTTTATTTTGCTCTTCTTTTTTAGTTTCTAAATCTTTAATTGATTTCTTTTGTTGTTTTTTAGCATCTTCTAAAGCTTTTTTAAACGCATTATATTCTACAAGGTAATCTTCTTTTAATACATCATCTTTTACTTTTGCATCTAATTTATCAGCTTTGGTGATAACTTCATTAAGAGCATTAAGTGCTTCTTCTAATTTTTGTACAGTGATTTGAGCTCCAGCATCACTTGTTTTAATTAATAAATCATCTCTGGTTTCTTTTAATTCTTTTTTAATTGCTTCAACTTTAAGTTTATCAGCAGCTAATTTTTCTTTAGCTGTCTTTAGAGTTTCTTTAGCTTTTAGAATTTCTGAACTTAGAGTATTTTTTAAAATATTTAACTTATTATTTGTTAATTCTAATTCTAAAGCATCAGCAGCAGTAATACTATTTTGTAAGTTATTAATTGCTTGTTCTTGTTTAGTTAGTGATTGATCTTTCTTTGTTTCGGTTGATTTTAGTTCTAAATCTTCAATTATTTCTTTATTTTTCTTTGTAAGTCTTTCAATTGCTTGTTTTCTAAGTTCAAGTTTATCATGATGATCAGTTAATTTATCTAAAGCAGCATCAATTGTTGCCTTAACAGCAGGAAGTGATAGTTCCTGTGCTCTTTTTGAGTTTTCTTTTCCAAATTTATTTAAAACTACATATTCTTTTAATGCTTCTTCGATTTTTTCAATAGTTTCTAAATCGGTAGTTCTAGCAATAAATTCATCAACTTTTTGTTTAAAGTTTGTAGAAAATTCAGTTAGTTTTTCTTTTTCTTTAGCTTCATCTTTAAGAACATTTAATTTTTCTTTAAGTGAATTAATAGCTGCATTAGCTCTTTTAATAGCTTCATTTACTAGTTTTGCAGTAGCTTCATCACTTAAAAGTTTTAATTTAGATTCTAATGTAGTGCCTTTAACAACTAATTGTTCAAGAGCATTAATATAATTTTCAATTTCTACTTTAGTAATAGCATTTTTAGATTCTTCAATCTTTTTATCTATTTCTTTAATTAATGCTTCAGCTTCTTTTTTAAGGTCAGATTTTTGTTTTTCTTTTTCTTCATGTTTTGTTTTAGCTTGTTTTAGAGCTGCTTTGGCTTTTTCTAATGCTGCATTTAAAACTTTCTTATCATTTCCTAATTGTTCAACTTTGGCATTATTGTTTTTAATGTTTGCAATGTTTTTGTCGATTACTAAAACGGTTTTATCTCCAACTTTAATTCATTTTTCTAAACTTGCAATTTCGTCTTTTAATTCTTTAAGAGTTAAATTTGGTTCAACTACTTTTGCTGAACCTGCGTTTAATGTTTTAATTAGTTTTTCAATAAATGCTCTCAGTTTCATGTAATCCAAGTCTTTGTTAGCATCTAATTTATCTAAATCTTCTATTTCTTTATCTGTAATCTTATCGGGGTTAGGATCTTTTCAGTCCTTAACAGCTTTGTTATTTAAGTAAATTATAATTCCAGCTGTAGCAGCTGAAACTATTGCTGCAGTGGCAATTACACCAATAACAATGGCAGCTGTTTTCTTTTTTGAATTTTTCATAAATTTCTCCATATCTGTAATTTATAAATGTATATTATAGCGCTTTTCATATATATATATATATAATGGGCATTTTGGGAGATTTTTTGGAATTTTATAGCCCTTTTTGGGGATTTTTGAATAAAAAAATAGGCTAAAAGCCTATATGTGTTAGGTGTTTTGTAATTGGTTAGTCAACAAATGAAGTGTCAAATTGACCGGAAACACCATTAATATTAGATGTAGTAATTCAAGCAGTTTTATCTACTTTTTTAACTTGTTCAATGATTAAATCTTTTTCTAAAAATAATGCAACAGTTTCTAACTTACCAAATTCATCATGACTAAATCCACCTACTCCACGGAAAATGTTAAAAGGGTGTACATAGCCAATTTTTTTAAATTGCTCTGCAATTAATTCTGGACGCTTTGTATATATTTCAATTTTGATTTTTTTGTATTTAGGATAGAACCTATTAACTAGAGTTGAAAATACTAATAGATATGCAATTGTGCCCATTATTCTTGTTAAAAATAAATCTGATTGTCAAACGTGACCTATAATGTTGCCACTAAATTCTAATGAACCAATTATGATTGTTGAAGCGGAAGAAAAACAAATAGCCACCATTAAAAATACATTACCAACAGGTTTTTTAGAACGATAAGCAATGTAGTTTGATATAACTGAAGTTCCACCTATTGATCCTCTTTGTCTTCAAGCTACTATTGAAGCAAATCCTTCAGACACTCCACCAATAATAGCATAAACTAAAACTGGTCAAGTACTTCCATCATTTACGCCATGAATATTAGTACCATTTAGAACTTGAGGCATAACATTAAGCGCATCATATGGAATAACACTAAAAGCATGACCCGAGCCTAAATGGTTAATATTGGATTTAATTATTTTAAAATCTGACAAGAAAAATTGATTACTAAAATATTCTGCTAATTTAACATCTTCTATGCTTGTTAAAGCATGATATTGGTTATTCATTATTCTTTCAGTGCCTTTTAAAATTGATTGTCAATTACTTGAAGCAAATAATTTTGAAATATTTCGCGAATCTATACCAAATGGATCTCAATAATAACCACTCGTAGCGGTGGGATTATATAAAGTAATTCGCTGATTTATAAAGTTTACAATTGGATTTGAACCACGACCAGTGTATTCAATAAATAATAATTGAACAATAATTTGAAATAACATCCAATAGTAAGTTAAAACCATAAACATTCGCGGATTCATGCGTCAAAAAACAAACATCAAAGGTAAATTAACTAGAACATAAAATAGCCCATAATATTGAGCAGTTGAAGGCAAAGTAAAAGTAATGATTTGTGCTAATGATGATGTACCTGAAGCTATTGTTGCAGCTTTTTTTAAGAATACAGTAAGCGCAATGTTATACAAAAAAGCACTGACAAACATTCATAGAATTTTTTTGGGATATTTTTTTCATACATTAAATAAATTAACTTTTAATGGATTTAAAATTTTTTCTTTTTCATCACGCAAAGCTTTAGCATTAGCTCGTTTTTTTATTTTTTGATTTAATTTAATTTGCTGTTGATTCATATAAAAATGTTAGTCCTCCTTTTGCTTTGGTGTATTTGTTATAGATGATCTAAAATCTTGTGGTCTGTGTTCATAAACAAATCGATTAATTTCACGATAAAAAACTAATTGAACAACTCCAGTGGCTCCATGACGGTTTTTTCCCACAATAATATTTGCAACTGAAGCTTCCTGTTTAATTTCAGACTTTTGACCGTTTTCTGTTTTAGATTCATTATTAATATTTTGTCTGTTTTTATAAACTTCTGGACGATGCAAAAATATAACACGGTCGGCATCTTGCTCAATTCCACCTGATTCACGCAAGTCAGACATAATAGGAGTTTTATCTTCTCTTTTTTCTAAATTACGACTTAGTTGACTTAAAGCAATAATTGGACAATTAATATCTCTTGCTAATTGCTTAAGTGAACGTGAAATAGTTGCTATTTCAAGTTGACGACTTTCTTGCTGTTTGTTTGATGAAGAACCACTTATTAGTTGTAAATAGTCTATTACTATTAAATCAACTTGGTTATTGTTAGCAAATCTCTTGCAAGATGTAATAATATCCGAAATGGTTGAAGTTGAACGCTCATTTAGAAATACTTTTCATGATCTCATTAATTCAACAGTTTGCATTAAAGCTCTTTGTTCTTCAATGTTTATGTTCTTTGATTTAAGTTGCCTAATTGGTACAAACGATTCTGTTGCCATCATTCTTTGTACCAATTGTGCATTGGACATTTCTAAACTAAAAAATAAAACAGTTTTGTTGTTTCTGGCTATATTATTAACAATATTTAAAGCAAATGCAGTTTTACCCATTGCTGGACGAGCACCAATAATAATTAAATCTCCCTTATTAATACCTAATAAAAGATCGTCCAATTCCGGAAAACCTAAAGAAAGACCAACACCTATTTCATCATTATTATCATGTTTTAAAATTCGGTTAAGAATTGATTGTGCAGTATCATAAACTTTATCATAACTTGAATGAATTTCAGAGATATCAATGTTTAAAAGATTTACTTGCAACTTAGAAATTAAATCTGATATATCAAATTTTTTATTTTCAATTGTATCTTTAGATGAAATTAATAAATCATATAATCTATCGGTCTTGTATTGTTTGATGATGTTTTCAGTATATTTTTTAAGCTCAGAAATAAACCCTGGGTTTTTGGTTAAATAGGGAATATATTCAACTGCTCTCATCCCAAAAGCACTAATATCATCAGTTAACTTATTTTTATCTAAATAATTTCATAAGTTAGTTAAATCAAAATTAATAGAACTATTGATAACTGAACTAATAGCACTATATAGTATTTGATTAGATTTAAAATGAAACATTTCAGGACGTATTTGTTCTGAAATACTTAAATATGCCTCTTGTGTCGGATCTGTAAGCAATAAACCCAACAAAGCTACTTCGTTATTAGCAATTCTAATTTCATTGTCATTTAAATTAGACGTATTTGTTACTTTTTGCTTCAGATTTGACATAAGAATTCCTTTCTTTTTTTAATTTTTATTTATCTTCAAAAATTTCGATTAATAAAATTGCTGTAACTTCTGGATGTAGTTTTACATTTATATAATGTTTTCCAAAAGTGTTATATGTATCTTTTGATAAAGCATAGGGACTAATTTTTATATTGTTTTTAGCTAGTTCTTTTTCGATTGCTTTATTTGTTATTGAGCCATGAACAATATTGCCATTTGATTTTAAAAAGAAATTAAGTGTTAGTTTTTCAATTTCAGCTTTAATTTCATTTGCCTTAGATATTTCTTGGGCATGGTCAATGGCTATATTGTTTTTAACTCTTTGTAAATTTGCTAATGTTTGTTTGTTTAAAGGTTGAGCAAAGCCTTTTTTAATTAAAAAGTTTTTAGCAAAACCATCATTAACTTCGATTATTTCATTTACTTTGTATTTTTCATATTGTTTAATCATTATAACTTTCATTTTTCACACTCACTATCGCTTGTTTTATATTGTCAACAAATAATTCCATATCTTCATCTGTTTCTGCTGCTGCTGAGCCAAAGTGCCCACCGCCATTAACTATTTCAGCTATAACTTGAACGTTTGTTTTAATACCACGTGCTGACATTTTACATCTATTAGAATCTAGTTTCCCAACTACAAATGCTGCTTTTCGGTCACTAACTCTAAGGATTTCATCAGCTGCCATGGAAATTATGTCTGAAGAGACAGTTATATTATCATTATATGCTAAAAAATAACCTGGTTTAACTTCAGCTAAATTAGCCAATAATTTTTTAATTTTTTCATGAATTTCATCATTCATTTTTAAAGATTCTACTGAAATAGAAATTTTTGCACCTCAAGACTGTAATAGAGATGCTGCTAAAAATGTTTTAGATGAAGTTTGTTTTTGAAAGTTATTTGTATCTAAATAAATTCCATTTAATAAATGCTGTGCAGCTTTTTCATCAATTTTATCTTTATTGTTCGATAGTGCTACTATTTCAGTAACAATTTCAGAAGCACTAGATGATGAAGAGTCAATATATAAATTTTCTCTAAAAGCATATTCGGGATTTAAACCAATTCGGTGATGGTCTATAACAATAATATTTTCTTTTTCAATTTTGCTAAAAGCTTGGATATTTTCAATTCTAGTCTCATCAGATGTATCACAAATAACTACTAATGTATTTTTATCATTTAGAGAAGTGGCATCTTCTGGACTTATAAATACTTGTTTTTCATTACCACTCAGGCGATTATATACTCGTCTAGTGGTTTCATCAAATGTTTTATTTTGAATATATGCTTGTTTTTTAAAACCTTTTGCTAGGCAATAAATTCCTCAAGCAGAACCAAGGGCATCTAAGTCAGCGAATTTATGCCCATAGACAATAACTTTATTAATTTCTTCTGATTTTAGTTTGTTCATCAAAATATTAGTAATGTAAGCAACATTAGTACGTGACATGTTAATATCAATTTCAGATGTCGAACCATAAAATCTAGGTTTTTCATTTTTGGTTAACACAGTAATTTGATTACCACCACGTGTCTTAGATTGTAATAATGCATCTTTTGACAGTTTATCTAAAGTTTCAAATTTAAAAATTCCATAAGCAAAACCACCAGATAAAGTTAAATTTAGATTTTTATGAATTTTTTTGTTACTTAGCTCTAAAAAATCTTGAAACCCGTTTTTTTCAAATAAACTTAGCGTTTCACTAGTAGTTAAAACAAAAAATCTACCATTATCATATTGATGATATATAATGTCATACTTTTTGGCAATATCATCAAATCAAACTCCAAGTTTAGAGTATATTTTATACATTTCCTCTTGTGACAAAATAACTTGATACAAGCTGATATTATCAATGTGTAGTTCTCCAAAAACTACTCTTTGGCTCATGTAGTTGCTTAATAGATTTTCTTGAACAGTTATATCTTTAATGCTAATAACATTTTTTTCAAAGCTAACATGAACGTCATATTGATATTCATCTTTTTTGTGTTTAAAATTTCTTTGAATTGAATCAATTTCATTAACACCAAAAACACTCTTAATATTTTTGCCAATGATTTTTTTGCCAAATCTTTTTAGCACAAAATCAGTAGCCCAAACTATTCTTCCATTGTTTAAAAATATAATTGTGCCTATTCCATATTGACTTACTTCATTTTGAATATATTGATTTAATGTTTTATTTGATAATGACATATCTTTTAAATATCGTTTGATGATAAAAATCAAATATGCACCAAGCGCAATAATCAACACTGAGTATATAACTATAATAGCAATTTTGGCATTTTCTGGAAACCTAAAAATACCAATAAAAAAAATTATTGTTGGTAATACAAATAGTAATAAAACTTTTAAAATTAAAAGTATAACTTCTCTTTTTTCATTTTTCATAATTAAAATTATACAAAAATTGTTTAAAAAAAGGTCTTTTAGGGCTAAAAACATATTTTAAACAATATTAATATTGTTGAAGATAAAAAATAAAACTATAAGCTGATTTTTAACTTATAGTTCATAAAATTTAATAATTTCTGTAATGCCTATATTTTTTTGTGATGAAATCATAAAAATATTGATGTCATCTTTAAAAGTTAAAGCCTGAGATTTTACACGATGTTTTTGAGATTGATTAGCTTTGTCTATTTTGGTAATAAAAATATCAAAGTGCAAATTTAGTGAATTAATATATTCAATCATTTCAAGATCTATGGGTGTAAAGCCAACTTTAGCATCAATTAAGAAACAAATTTTTTTAGTTGTATTAGAGTTTCTAAAATAGTAATCAATAATGCCGGCAATTTTAACTTGGTCTTTTTTTGACACACTTGCATAACCATAACCAGGCAAATCAACTATTATTTTGTTATTATCACTTAAAAAATAATTAATTAATCTTGTTCTTCCAGGAGTAGATGAGGTTTTGGCTATTTTTGAATTAGCTAAGGCATTAATTAATGAAGATTTACCTACATTTGATCTACCTCAAAAAACAATTTCTTGTTTATGGTTTTCTAGTCAGTTTTCTTGCGAAGTAGAACTTTTTAAAAATTTTCACATATTATTTCCTTACTTTCTCATAAGCCAAACGAGCTATCATCATTGCATTATCTGTAGTATATTCCATTTCAGGTAAGTAAACATTTTTATGCAATTCTAAAATCATATTTCTTATTGCTTTATTAGCGCTAACTCCACCAACTAAAGAAATGCATTTAGGTTTATATATTTCAATTGCTTGACTAAATTGTTTTTTTAGATACATCACTATTGTATTTTGAAATTCTGTAGCAATTTTATTTATATTTATTTTTTGTTTTTTGTTAACCAAATTATTTATGTAATTTATAACAGCTGTTTTAATACCACTAAATGAAAAGTTTAGTTTTTTTTCAGTTTGAGGAATACTAAAATGATCTAGATAAACATCTTTGCTTTCAAGCCATATTTTATCAATTAAAGGACCCCCGGGAAAACCTAAATTTAGTTTTCTAGCAACCTTATCATAGACTTCACCAACTGCATCATCTTGAGTTTCCCCAATAATTTCAAATTCATTTTGACTTTTATAAAACATAATTTGCGAATGACCACCAGAAACAAGTAAACTTAAGGCCGGGAATTCTAGTTCTTTTTTTATAAAAGCCGAATAGAAATGTCCTTCTAAATGGTTTAGACCTAAGATAGGAACTTTGTATATTCTCGATAAACTTTGAGCAACAATATAACCAATTTGCAGCGAACCAATTAAGCCAGGTTCTTTAGTATAAGCTATGTAATCAATTTTAGAACATATATTAGCATTAGATTTAAATAAATCATCTAAAATTAAAGCAATATTTTTAACATGTAATCTACTTGCTATTTCAGGAATTGTGCCCCCATATTGCTTATGAATATCTGTTTGTGAAATTGTTTTCATTCATATAGGTTGATTATCTTTCAAAATTGCAAGTGAAGTATCATCATGAGAAGTTTCAATAGCTAAAATTATCATTATTGCCCTCCAATTTGTGGATCACTAGCATAAACTAACTCAGCTTCCAATAAATCTTTTGGTTCTTTAAAAGATTCTAAATAAGGTTTGGGGTTTTTAATGAATTTTCTATAATCAAAAACATCAATTTTGCTAGAAATGTCAACTATATCAATATTGATATTTTTATTTTTCTTAGATACCTTATAAGCTTTATATTTATTCGCTTTAATGAAAACCTCTTTTTTATTATTTTGAATAAAAAACAGTTCATAAGTCGGAATTAATTTTAAGCTTATATCATTATTAGCAATTAATGGTTGAATTTGAGTATTGGTGCGACCATAACTAAAGCCAAGTCTTGCTCCTGTGAAACTACCTGGACCAATAGTGGTATAAATTTCATCCATCATATTTATGTCTAAATTATTTTTAGCTAAAGTATCATCAATTACTTCAAAAAACTTATCAGTTTTTTTTATCAATGATTTGATGATTTTATAATCAATAACTTGATTATTTTCTACAATAGCTACAAAGAAATCTTCAAGACTTGTTTCAATAAATAAACCTTTTTTAACAGTGCTTTCTATTATTTCAAAAACATGATAAACTTCATTATTTTTTTGTTCTAGTGTTACATTAACCTTAATATAATTTTTAAAATTATGCTTAATGTTTTCATATCATTCAACAACTACTAATTTATTATCAAAATACTCTTCAAATGCAAAAAGATCTCCCTTTAATTTGTAAGCATCTATATGAACAATTTTGTCATAAATCAAAATTGTATTAAATGTTGGAGATACAACTTGCTTAGTTTCATTTAATTTTTTGGCAATTTGAGAAGTTAGTGTGGTTTTCCCTGCACCTAATTCTCCACTTAATAAAAGGGCTTCTAAATTACGAAAAGATAAAATATATTCAACCAATTGGTCTAGTGGTTGATTTTCTTTAAAATATAATTTTTTTAACATGTTATCCTTTCTTGATTTTTAAAAAACAAAAGCATAAAAAATAACTAAGAAATAAATTTCTTAAGCTATTTTAGCTTTTTCAGTTTTATATTTTTCCAATAAATCATTTAGTTCTTTGGTGTATTGTTTTGTTATAGTGTCATTATATTCATGTGAAAGCATTTTTGAAGTCTTTTTTTCAAATTCTTTATAATCATGAACTAGTTTCTTTTTAAGTTCTGAATATTTATTATCTTTAAGTCCAACAGCAGCAAATTCTTTAACCTCATTGAATTTCTTTTCCACACTCTTACTATTTTCATTATATTTATTCACTGTTTCGGTGTTTTTGGTAGTGATGGTTTTTAGATTTTGTTTGAACTCGTCATATATTTTTTGAATTTCTTGTTTGGTAATACCTTCTTTTTTTAGACTATCTTCTGCTTTTTTGATTTCTAAATTATATTTATCTCTAAAATCATCAGCAAAAACAAAAGTGTCAGCTTTTTGTTTAGCTGCTTTTATTTCAGTTTCTAATTTTGTTTTCGGGTTAGAACATGATAGTGCAATTAATGGTAAGGTTAATGTTGAAATCGAACTTAAACCAATAATCAATTTAGTAGTTTTTTTCATTTTAATATCTCCCTTTCTTTAAAGTCTTATTAAGTTTAAAATTAAAAAAGTTAATGATATTATATATCATTTTTAGCTTATTTTGGATTAAAAAAAAATATGCTTAGCTGCATATCTCTAATTCTTCATAACCAAATTCTGTGGGTGTCTTACGCCCAAAAAGTTCAATATTAACAAAAGCACGGCATGTAATATCATTATTTTTTACAATTTCGCCTTCAACACCTTTATATTGACCTGAAATGATTTTTACAATTACACCCTCTTTGAAAGGAGTTTCAATATCACCAGCTTCAAATTTTTCAATTAAAGCTCTTTCTTTTTCAACCATTTTTTGGAAGGTTTTTTCACTAATAGGAGTTGGCTTAGCTCCTTTTCCAGAAGAACCTATCAATCCTGTAACAAACTGTGTATTACGCACTAAGTATCAAGATTCATCTGTCATTTCCATTTTAATAAAAATGTAACCTTTGTAAATATTTAAATATTTAACTGTGTATTCTTCTCCACGTGTTTTTTTCTCTAATTCTTTTGCAGATAAGTGTGGCATTTTAAAAATTCTAATCTCTTCAAAAGATTCTGTTTTGTTTTGTGAAGAAATTTTATTTTTAAGTGCTTCAATAACTTTTTCTTCTTTTCCAGAAACAGTTGAGACCATGTATCATTTATAACTTACGCTCATATTATTACTCCTATGATTTTATTCCAACAACATTTCATAAACTGCTAAATGCTAAGCTAACTAAAAAGCAGAATATAGCCATAACAACTAAGAATGCAATAGTAATACCAAACCATTTTCATGATTTTGAATGTTTAGGTCAAACAACACGCTTAATTTCTCTAAAAAAGTTTCTAAAAGTAAAAAGCCTACCTTCTTTTGAAGCCATTTGCCTTGCTTGTTTTTCTTGACGTTTCAACATTTTTTGTTGTTGTTTTTCTTTTTTAATTTCTTCTTTTGATTTAAAGTCTTTTTGCTCTTCCATTATTTTTCCTCTTTATGCAAAGTTTGAACATTGCAATGCTTGCAAAACTTTTTAATTTCCAGCCTTATTTCATTACTTTTATTAATTGAATAGTTCTTTCGCAAACACTCTTGGCAGGCTAATGTTATTTTCTTCTGCTTTTTCATATTTTTAAATTATATATTTTTTTGCCTTAAAAGAACTAATTAATTATAATTTAATAATTATGATTGGATGAAAAACAATAATTGCAATAGTAGGGGGCAGTGTATTACTGCTGCTTTTTACTATTATTGTTTTTAATTTATATATTAAAAAAATAGCCCCAAAAGTGTTTTTAAAAAAATTGACCAATCAATCACTAAAAATTGAAAAAATATTTACTAAACTTGAACAATACAATAATCAGTTTTATGAAGTTTCAAAAAAAGAAAAAAAATATAAAAAATTAGAAATGCAAATGGCTGAATTAATTGTTGAAATAACTTCATATAAAGATTTATTTTATAAATATTTTGACCAGTTTAAATATGAAATAGCTAATAGTCCCAAAAATTCAATAAAGTTGAAAGAATATAATAAACTGTATGAAATTTTTAATAATGCTAAAGAACAAAAAACTAAAATAGTTAAAATCTTTAATAAAAATAATAAATGAGCTCAACTTGAAAGTGCAAATATAACTAATGTAATAAACTTTGCACTAAAAATCAAAAGTGCTTTTAGCATGATGAATAATTATCTTGACAATAATGAAATTAAAGATTTTAAATACTTAAAATCAAGAAAAATAAATATTCAAAGAAAAATAACTAAAGTTATTAATTGATTCGATGAAGATAAATACTTAAATATTTCTTCAAAAGAAATAAAAAAGAATAAAAGAAATGCAATTAATCTAATTCGAGAATATACCATTATGATTACTAGAGGACTCAAATACTATAACTTTATTAATCAAGAAATTGAAGATAAGATTTATTACATTGCTACAACATATGAAAAAAATAAACAAAAAATTAGATTTTTATATACTCAAAAATGAATTAAGGGTTTTTGCTCGGAAATCAAAAATAAAATTAAAATTCTTAAAAATCAGATTGCTAATGCAAATGTTTTTAGTTGAAAAAATATTTTTGAAAAAGATTTAATAAATCTAAGCACTAGAATAGAAGAAGTACTAATAAATATTTCTAAAGAAGTTATTGCATATCAAACAATAGATAATCTGCGAAAATCAATAATTGATCTAGTGGACATTATGATTCAAAACCATGCTGAATTACTAAAAGTTAAGGGTAATGATTTATACAAAGAAGAATTTGATAAATTTAGTAAAAGCGATTTACCATTTTTTAATTTTTTAAGAGCTAAAAATTGAGAAGAAGAAAGCAAAATTTCATTTGCTATTAAATTAGGAGAACTTAATTTTTTATTAAAGAAAATGTACAACTTAATTTTTTTACAAGAAAATTTGCTTAACAAACAAAAAATTAGTTTAGATGAACTAATAACTAACATAAAAAAAGAAAATACTAATATTTACAAAGATCATGATTTTGATTTTCCAATCACTAATGATATTCATGTTCTTCAAAAGGCATATCAAAAACAATTGAAAAATGCTAAGCCTTTAACTAAAAAAAGTGCTCAAACCCTAAAACTATATAATGAAACAATAAAATGAATGATCATTATTTTGAATGCTGAAATAAAAGTTGCAAAAGAGATGTTAGAAAAATATCAATATATCATTAAGGATAAACAACTTGATGGCGATGAATATTTGGTGTTAAATAATCTTTTTTATAGCCACAAATATAAAGAAGTTATCATCAAAATAATTGAATTAAAAAAGAAGGAATAATATGGAAAAAACCAAAATACTAATTAGATATGGGGAATTAAGCCTAAAGGGAGAGAATAAAAAAGATTTTATTAACCAATTAAAAAGAAATCTGGAAAACCACATTCCAAAAGAAGAAATTAAAATGGAATTTGATCGTGCTTTTGTTAATTATTCTGAGCACAATCTAGAAGCTTTAAAATATATTTTTGGTATTTCTTCATATTCAATTGTTTATGAAACTTCTAACGAACTAAAAGATATAGAAAAAGTAGTTCTTCAAATTATAGAAAATGAAGAATTTAGTTCTTTTGCTATTAAAGCACGAAGACACAATAAAAACTATCCTATGAGCTCAGCACAACTAAATATGCACTTTGGTGCCATAGTGCTAAAAGCTACTCAAAATAAAGTAGTAAATTTATCTAATCCTGATTTGAGTATTTATATTGAAATACGAGATAAATCTAGTTATATTTTTAGTGAATACATTTATGGACTTGGTGGAATGCCAGTAAACTCTTCTGGTAGATGCTTGCATTTAATTAGTGGCGGAATTGATAGTCCTGTAGCAGCTAATTTATTGCAAAAAAGAGGTTTAAAAATCGCATATTTAAATTTTATTACTCCACCTCATACAGATAATAAAACAACACAGAAAATTGAAGATATTATTAAAGTATTAAATAAATATCAAGGCTCATCAACTTTATTTCAAATTAATTACACCAAAGTAATGAATTACATTGGTCTTGTTTCAAATCAAAAATATAAGATAACTTTAATGCGTCGAAGTTTTTATCGTATTGCTCAAAAGATAGCTAAAAAATATCATATTGCCGCTATTTCTAACGGAGAAAATTTAGCCCAAGTAGCTTCTCAAACACTAGAGTCAATTTATACCATTTCAGAAGTATGTGATTTACCTATTTTTAGACCATTAATTTCTTTTGATAAAAGCGAAACAATTAAAATTGCTGAAAGCATAGGTACAATGAATATATCTACACAAAAAGCTTGCGAAACTTGTGAATTATTTGCTCCAAGATTTCCTGTAACTAAACCTACTAGACAAGAAGCTCAAAAATTAGAAGAAGAATTGCAAGAACTTCAAAAACTAGAAGATGAAGCAATAGATAACGTTGTAATAAAGAAGTTTGATTTAAGTCAATAATTTAAGCAGTTTTATATACTGCTTTTTTTAATCAAATTAAAATCAATACTTTTTTTCAATTTTATTTTTCTTGCTTAATATGTTTATTAAAATGTATATAATTAAACAATATGAGTACAACAAATTATGAAGCAAAGGATTTAAAAGTTTTAAAAGGACTTGATGCAGTTATTAAAAGACCCGGTATGTATATTGGTTCAACCGATTCTAATGGTCTACATCATTTAATATGGGAAATAGTTGATAATGCTATTGATGAAGCGCTAGCTGGTTATGCCAATAGCATTAAAGTAATTCTTAAAAAAGATGGATCAGTTATAGTTGAAGATAATGGTCGTGGTGTTCCCGTTACTAAGCATGCATCTGGAAAGAGTGGTGTTGAATTAGTATTTACTGAGTTACATGCTGGTGGAAAATTTGGTGATGGAGCTTATAAAACAAGTGGTGGACTACATGGTGTAGGTTCAGCAGTAGTTAATGCTCTAAGTTCTAAATTAGAAGTTAGTGTTTATCGTGATAGAAAAGAATATTTTACAGCGTTCGAACAAGATAATATTACTAGTCATACCAAACAAATAGGCGGCACAATTAAACAAGGCACTAGAGTTCATTTTTGACCTAACTATGAAATATTTAAAAAAGCTAAATTCTCTTCTGAAACTGTTAAAGAAAAATTAAGAGAAGCAAGTTTTTTAATTTCAAATTTAAAAATAAATTACATTAATGAAATAACTGATGAAAACATAATTTTTCAAACAAATGAAGGTATCAAAGAATATATAAACTTTGTAGGTGAAGGAAGGAACTTTATTAGTTCTACTTTTTATGCATCAGGATTAGCTAAAAATGGCATTCACATTGAAATATCTTTAGCTTATACAGATAGTTACACTGAAACTATATACAGTTTTGTTAATAATGTTAAAACAAGAGATGGTGGAACTCATGAAACTGCTTTTAAAACTGCTTTAACTAAAACTATTAATGAATGATGATCAAAAAACAATTCAGCCAAAAATAAAGTAAATTTTGACGGACTTGATGTGCGTGAAGGTATTATTGCTGTGGTTTCACTCAAGGTTCCGGAAAATATTTTAGAATTTGTTGGGCAAACTAAGGATAAACTAGGCACTTCAGAAGCTAGAGAATCAGTAGAAGATTTCTTTTCTGAAGAATTTATGTTTTATTTAAATGAAAACAAAGTTGCAGCAGATAAAATAATTGAAAAAATTAAAAAAACATATGAAGGCAGAATGGCAGCTAGAAATGCCAGAAACGAAGCTAGAAAAGTTAAAAATAAATTAGATAATAAAAAAATTCTTTCAGGTAAGTTGACACCTGCTCAATCTAAAAATCCCAAAGTAAAAGAATTATTTTTAGTTGAAGGTGATTCAGCTGGTGGTTCTGCTAAAATGGGTCGTGATCGAGTAACTCAAGCTATTTTGCCGCTTCGTGGTGTGGTTATGAACACAGATAGAGCTAAATTAATTGATATACTAGCAAATGAAGAACTATCAACAATTATTAATACAATAGGTGCTGGAATTGGTGAAGATTTTAATGTAAAAAATTCACAGTATGGAAAAATAATTATTATGACTGATGCTGACGTCGATGGCGCACATATTCAAATGTTATTATTAACTTTCTTTTGAAGATACATGCGTAATTTAATTGAAGCTGGAATGGTATATATCGCTTTACCACCTCTATATAAAGTAACTATTAAAAGTTCAAATAATAAATATTTTTATGCTTGAGATGAAGAAGGACTTAGAGAAATTACTTCAAAATACTCAAACTATGAAATTCAAAGATATAAAGGTCTTGGAGAAATGAATGCAGACCAACTTTGAGAAACTACAATGAATCCTGAAACTAGGTCTATTGTTAGAGTAAATATTGATCAACAAAGTTTAACAGAAAGAAATGTAACCACTTTTATGAGTGACAATTCTGAAGCTAGAAAAGTATGAATTAATAGTAACATTGATTTTTCAAGCATTGATGAGTTTGATATAAGCAAAAATAAGTAGGATATAATGGATAAAAAAAATAAGAAAAATATTGATGAAGTCATTGAAAATATAATTGATAAGAACATGGTTGAAATAATGAGCGATAGTTTTGCTCGTTTTTCAAAGTATGTAATTCAACAACGTGCAATTCCGGATGCACGCGATGGGCTTAAACCTGTTCAAAGAAGAATTTTATTTTCGATGTGAAATTTAAAATTACGAAATAAAGATCCATTTAAAAAATCAGCTCGTATAGTTGGGGATGTTTTAGGTAAGTATCACCCACATGGTGACAGTTCAGTTTATGAAGCCATGGTAAGAATGGCACAAGAATGAAAAAGTAATTATCCATTAGTTCAAATGCATGGTAATAAGGGTTCTATTGATGATGACCCAGCAGCTGCGATGCGTTATACTGAATCAAGATTAGAAAAAATAACTGAATTAATGCTAAAGGATTTGGAACGTAAAGTAGTGACTATGGTTCCAAACTTTGATGATTCGGAATATGAACCTGTTGTTTTACCTAGTTTATTTCCTAATTTATTAGTAAATGGAGCGCTAGGAATAGCTTCTGGTTTTGCTACACAAATTCCACCACATAATTTAGCAGAATTGTTAGATGCCACAATTGCCTTAATTAAAAAACCTAATCTAAAGGTTGAAGAATTAATGAAACATGTTAAGGGACCTGATTTTCCTACTGGGGGAATTATTAATGGTACCAAAGGAATTAGCCAAGCATTTCAAACCGGAAAAGGAAAAATTGTTTTATCTTCAAAATATAGTTTTGTTTATGATAAAAAAGAAAACATTATTGGAATTGAAATATTAGAAATTCCATATGGAGTAATTAAATCAAGATTAGTTTTTGAAATTGATTCAATTGTCGCATCTAAAACAATTTCTGGAATTAAAGAAGTTAGAGACCAATCTGATAGAAATGGTTTATCAATCTATATCGAACTAGAAGAAAATTCTAATCCAGAAGCAATTGTTACATATTTAATGAATAAAACCAAACTAAGAATTAATTATGATTACAACATGCTTGCCATATACAAAAATGCTCCTTGTTTGCTTTCACTTGACCAAGCTTTATTTGCTTACTTAGAGCACTTAAGATTAGTTAATACTAATGGAATAACATATGATTTACACAAATATAAACTTAGACATGAAATTGTCGAAGGTTTTATTAGAGTAGCAGATATATCAGATGAAGTAATTAAAATCATTAAGGCAAGTGATAATTCTAAAAAAGGTGTTATTCTTGCATTAATGAATGCATTTGGTTTTAGTGAAATTCAAGCCACTGCTATTGCTGAATTAAGATTATATAAACTATCTAGAATGGACCAAATTCAATTCCAAGAAGAAAAAAAATTATTGGAAGAGCAAATTGCTAGATGCCAATTATTACTAAATGATAGTTTCGAATTTGATAAGTTTTTAATTGAACAATTAAAGGAAATTAAAAAAGAATATAGTCAACCTCGTAAAACACAAATTACTGAACAAGTAGCTAACAAAGAAGTTGACCATAAACTGCTAACTAAAAATGAAGATTTCTATTTCTTTATTTCAGAACAAGGTTATTTTAAAAAGATTAGCACTAAAATTTTTAGTTCAAACGAACTTAGTTCTTATAAACTAAAAGATGGTGATGCAATTAAATATTATGACAAAATTAATTCACTATCAAAAGTTATTCTTTTTACCAATAAAGGTAACTTTATTGTTCTCGAAGCTCATACTTTTAAAGATAATTCATGAAAAGAATTAGGAATACATATTTCTTCATTAGTATCATTAGATATTAATGAAAGAATAATAAGAGTGATGGAAGTAACTTCTTATAACTCTTATATAAGCATTATTTTATTATCTAAATATGGTTATGCCAAAAAAGTTAAAATTAGTGATTTCGATTCAAAAATTTTTAATAAGAAGAGAACTTGCATGAACTTTAAAAATAATGACGATGAGCTAATTGATGCACAAATAGGTAATGGTGAAAAAGATTTATTTATTCTTTTAAATAATGGTTTTTATTTCTTAATAAATGAATCTGTTTTTAGCACAGACTTAGCTTTAAGAGCACAAGGGATTAAATTATTATTAAAATTACAAACTAAAAATAATACTTTCGTTTCAGCATTTTGTACTTGTTCCAAAATTAATAATGTAACTATGTTAACCGAAGGTGGACTAGCTAAACAATGAAGCTTAAGAGAAATAGAATACACTAATAGAACAAATAGAGGTTCAAGATTATTTAATTTATTAAAAAACAATAATTCTATTCCTAAATCACTAGAAGTAAACACGAGCGAACTTGAATTTTTATATACTAACAACAATAATGAAATTAGTCATTTTGATTTGGACAAAATTCACAAAGACCGAAGCAAAATTGATAAATTAGTTAATTTAAATTATGATTTTGTTAATAGTGGAAATTTAATTCAACACATAAAAATTAAAGAATTACATGATGTCGAAGATGAAGAAAAAGAAAAATTAAAAGATATATATTTACAAAGACAAAATTCAAATGACGATATTGAATTAACTACTGAAACAACACTACTTAAAAGATATTATTACAATTCAGATTACAGCGATTCTGAAGAAGAAATTGCCAAAAACGAAACTAAAAATGAACAAATAGATTTATTTGAAGCTAGCAATGAATTTGAAATTGTCGATCCTGAATTTAAGAAGAAAACTCAAGAATTAAGTTTGGAAGAAAAACTAGCAGCACTTGAAGAAATTAATATTGAATACATTGAACAAAAAGTAAAGAAAATCAAGAAAAAATAGTTTATAATTATTTTTCAATGTTCAACTAAATTAGACCTACTAAAAAATGAAAGGATAGATCATGAGAAAAGATGTTAGATTAGCTAACAAAGTTAGAGCTGAAAAAAGAGCTCACAAATTAGCAAAAGAAAAAGCTCGCGACTTAAGAAGAGCAGCTAAAAAAGCTGAAGTTGAAAAATAATTACCATTTTATATTTATTAATTGCGTATAAGTGAAAACTTATACGTTTTTATTCTTTATAATTATGTATGTAAATTATTAGTAGTATAAAAAAGGGAAATAGTAATGAAAATAAAATCTAAACTAAAAACATTAATGATGGTTCCAAGTCTTGCGCTTTTACCTATTGTATCTTTAATATCAGCTAGATGCGACAATACAGATACTAAAAAGGATGATTATTTAGCAATAAAAACATTAATATTTAAAAAATTAAATGAGCTAAGTCCAAGCAATAAAAAGAAATTAATTGAAGAAATTAATGCTCTAGCAGCCAAAGAAGAAGAAATTGATTACATTGAATTATCGAAGCAAGCTCAAATTATTCTAGAAAAACTAGATAAATTATCAGTAAAGGGAATTAGATATGATGCTTCAAATCAATTTTATGCTGAATTAGATGGCTTAAGCGGTCAACAACTTAGAAATAAATTATTTGAATTGCAACTTAAACATAGAAATAAAACTGGAAACTATTCTGCATTACACCGGACTTACGAGGATGCTTTCGTTGATAAATACTATGAAAATGATGGTACTGTCTTGGATATATACACAGAAATACCCAATGGTAAAGATAAATTTGTTTTCAGATTTAATGAATATCAAGATATAGGCAACAAAGAAGGAACAGGAATGAATAGAGAACACATCATTCCTCAATCTTGATTTAAAAAGTCTAGTCCAATGAGAGAAGATGCACACCATGTTTGACCTACTGATAAATACGTAAATGCACGTCATGGTAATTCACCATATGGAACAGTAATTCAATCAATTCAATATCAATCAAGTAATGGTACAAAAATAGGAACTAGCCAAGAAGATAATGACACAGTTACAGAAGTAATAGATGAATTTAAAGGTGATGTTGCTAGAGCATTACTATATTTTGTTTTAACTTATCATGATAGAAATATAATGGCTAATGAACCTTCTCGAAGAGTTTTTATTCAAAAAAATAATATTAATTGAATTAAGGACAATTATTTAAAAACATACTTAAAATGAAATGAAAATGACTATATCTCTCAATTTGATATTGACAGAAACAATGGTATATTTAAACATCAAGGAAACCGAAATCCTTTTAGTGACTATCCTGAATTAATAAAAGTATATTTCTTAAACGATGATGAATATGTTTTTAAAAACAAAGGTGTTGCGATAGGAATAAATTAAACAATTAAATAATGAAATATAGAATTGAAAAAATTTTGTGCTCAGCTTTAAGCATTACAAGACAAGAAGCTAAAAAACTTCTTAGGTCAGATAGAATAAAAGTTAATGGCGCAATAATTAATAAAACTTGCAATGTTGACGCTACAGATGATTTAATTATGATAGATGATGAAATAATAACTTTTAAGCAAAATTATTATTATATGTTTAATAAACCTAGTGGATGTATAACTGCTAATTATGACCGACATCAAGAAACTATTTTTGATTTATTAGAATTAGATAAAAATAAGTTTTTTGCAATAGGTCGATTAGATAAAGATACTGAAGGGTTATTAATTATAAGTAATGATGGAAAATTAGGACATAAAATTTCAAGCCCTAAATCTAAAATTCCTAAAAAATATTTTTTTGTTACAAAAGAAGATATGAATGATTTATTAGATAATAAACATTCAAAACCGATTACTATATCTAATGGTTATGTTGTAAATGAATATCATCTAGAATTAATAGATAAGAATTCCGGTTATTTAACAATTTACGAAGGTAAGTTTCACCAAGTTAAAGAAATGTTAGCTTTTTTAGGTTATACAATAAGCTATCTTAAAAGAATTTCAATTGGTTCATTAGAATTGGACGACAGTCTTGAATTAGGTCATATTAAAGAACTAAGCGAAGAAGAAATAGAAATGGTATTTAAATAATAAAAATGTAATGAGATTATAGATCTAAAATAATTGATCTGAATTCATTACATTTTTTTAGTATTTTAATTTTTAGTTTTCTGAAAATGAAGATTCATATAATTCTTTATAAAAACCACCGTATTCTAATAATTCTTTGTGAGTTCCACGTTCAATAATTCTATTTTCTTTAACTACCAGAATTTGGTCGGCATTTATAACTGTTGATAATCTATGAGCAATAATGAAAGAAGTTTTTCCTTTCATTAAATTAAGCATAGCTTTTTGAATGATTTTTTCAGTTCTAGTGTCCACATTAGAAGTGGCTTCATCTAGAACTAAAATATTTTTGTTAGCAATAATTGCTCTAGTGATGGCTAGCAGTTGTCTTTCTCCTTGAGAAAGATTTGCTCCGCCTTCTTCAATGATTTCATCATAACCATTTTTAAGTTTCTTAATAAACTCATGTGCATGGCTCAAATGAGCTGCTTCGATAATTTCTTTATCACTTGCTTCTAGGTTACCATATCTTAAGTTTTCCATTATTGTGGTTTGAAATAAGAATGTATCTTGTAAAACAATAGAAATCTGATTTCTTCAGCTTGATTCATTAATTTCTGATGATTTGTAATTATCAATTTTTATTGTGCCACTATTTGGCAAATAAAATTTGCTTAATAAATTAATAATTGTAGTTTTCCCAGCTCCAGTGGGACCAACAATAGCAAACACTTGACCTTTTTTAGTTTGAAAAGAAGCATTAATTAATTGTAATGAATCAGGATCATTAGTATAAGAAAAATTAACATTTTCAAAACTAACATCACCTCTAATATTTTCAATAGTTTTTAGTTTAGATTCATCAATTTCAGGTTTTAGTTTAATAACATTGAAAACTCTGGTTGAAGAAACAATGGCTAATTGCATTATTGATATATTTTCAAGCACTCTTACAAAGTTGTTTAGGATCATTCTAATATAGAATACAAAAGATATAATGACACCAGGACTGAAATTTTTGTTCGATCCTGTGCCAATGTTGGCATTTGCTAAAAGTGCAGCTATAACAACAATTATTAATTGTAAAAAATTAATTGCTGTAGTGGCATATGGTCAAGCTAAATCGGAATATACATTTGCCTTCAAAGAAGATTTGTATAATTTCAAGTTTTTTTTCTTAAATTCTTCATTGCTTTTTGCATTATAATCCAGTGATTTTATTAAATGATGTGCGGCTAAGTTTTCTTCTATATAACCATTTAAGTTTGATATATTCTTTTGTTGACTTTGGTAATGAACCATTATTTTTTTCAAAAAGAAAAACATTACAAAAAATAAAACAGGAAATAAAGCTATGGTGATTAGTGTCAAATAAACTGAATAATATAACATAAAGCCAATTGAAGTAATGGTTATTACAATTGTGGAAATAATGTTATTAAAATTAGTCGATAAACCACTAGAAATATTATCTATGTCGTTTGAAATAATAGACATCAATTTACCAGTATTAGTTGATTCAAAAAATGAAATAGGCATTTTCATAATGGCTTTATAAGCATCTAGCCGCATAATTGCTGAAGCTATTATTCCGGCTCTTATTGATAAATATGAGGAAGTGTACCAAAATATTTCTTTTAAAATTGCAAAAACTATCAATAAACAAATCGAACCAATAAATTTAAGTTCATCAAAATTTGATCCTGATAAAAAATCAAAATTTAAAAACTCATCTGTAATATAACCCAGTAAATAAGTAGATATAGTTAGACATAATGCCGACAGTATTGAAGTTGTTATTATTCAAAATAGCATTCCTTTTCGATAATTTAAATAATGAATTAATTTTTTAAAACTTTGTCACTTCAATTTAGATTGTTTTTTTGCTTCGTCTTTTGTTAGTTTTTTATTATTTTCAAGAGGATCTAAATTATACATTTTCACCCCCTAACTGTGATAGTGCTATTTCACGGTATAAATCACATTTTTGCATTAGTTCATCATGCTTCCCAGAAGATATTATTTTTCCATTGTCCATCACCAAAATATTATCTGCATTCATGATTGAAGATATTTTTTGAGCAATAACAAAAGTTAACATTTCTTTTTGGTTGTAGTTATTTTTGATATTAGCTAAAACTTTAGCTTCTGTTTTAGAATCTAAAGCAGAAGTTGAATCATCTAAAATAAGAATTTTTGGTTTTTTTAATAAACCTTGAGCAATTGAAAGTCTTTGTTTTTGACCACCAGATAAGTTTGCACCTTTTTGTTGGACTTCATGATCAAATTTATTTTCTAAATCTTGAATAAATTCATAAGCACAAGCATTTTTGGTACTATCAATTAAGTCTTTCTCACTTGCATTTTGATTAGCCATTAATAAATTTGTTTTAATTGTTCCGCTTAAAATGCTTGGTTTTTGATAAACAAAAGAAATGTTGTTTCTAATAGATTTTGTAGCAATTTCTGTTATCTCATGACCATCTATTTTTATTGAACCTGATAAGGTTTTAAAATCAAGACTTATTAGTCTAGCTATTGTTGTTTTTCCTGAACCTGTTGGTCCAATTATGCCTATTACTTGCCCAGGAAAAGCACTAAAACTAATGTTATCTAAAACATTATTATTATCTAAAATGCCTGAATAGTTAAATGATACATTTTTAAACTCTACATTACCACTGGTAATTTGGTTCCTAGTTTCTTTATAATCAATATTTGGTTTTTTAGTAAAAATTTTATTAATTTCTTTGCCCGATATAAAAGCTCTAACTAAAGAAAACACAACAAATGCTGATAAAACTATCCCTACAGTTACAAATATTACATAACTAGTAAATGTTACTGCATTTGATATTACTGTTTTAAATTCAGCTTGTGAATAATGACTATTTCTAGCTACATATCCAGTAACTAATAAGACTAAGGCAATAATAATGTTTGAAAATAAATTAATTAAAGAAAAAATAACGCTATTTACATTTCATGTTTTACGTGAAATTTTTTGTCATTTATTGTTGGCTTCATCAAATTTTTCAAATCTTAAATTTTCTAAATTGTAAGATTTAATAACTTTGGCACCTGATATACTTTCACGTGATTCATTGTTAATTTTTTCATTAGCTTTTTGTTCTTTTTTAAATAGTGGCGCAACTACTAAACCACCAATAATAACTGTCATTAAAATCATTGGAATTAAAACACCAAAAACAATAGACAATTTTAAATCAGTTAATAAAGCAAATACTAAACCAAAAATTAAATTTAGTGGTCCAATAATGCTTAGTCTTAAAAAAGAATATAAACCTCATTGTATACGATTAATATCTATTGTAAATCTAGTGATTATTTTTGAATGACTAAGAGTTTCAATGTCAATTTGTGATAAATTACCTAAATGATTTCACAATCTTTGTCTAATTTGAGTTGAACCTGCAACTGAAATATAGGTTGCCAAAAGAGAGGTGCCAAACGAACTTATTATTCCTACTAACAAAGCTATAGCAAAATAAATTGAAAATAGTTTTATTGATTCATTAATTGTGCCCTCAACTGTGAATAATTTCAAAATTTCTACTTTTGAATAATCAGGAATTGATGGATCTGATTGTCTAAAGGCATTAAAAGATATAAGAGATGAAATTTGTCCAACAAAAATAGGAACAAACAAAAATGAAACAACTTGAAAAATAGTTAAAAATATTGATAATGCTGATAATCATCTAAATTTTTTATCCATATATTTATATAGTTTGAACATTATTCACCTCCCCTTGGCTAAATCTTAAAATTATATTTTAAGACCTTAAAAGTCATGTATTTTATTATTTTACAAAATTAAATAATTTAAATTTTGAAAATATTAACAATTATGTATTAAAATATTAAAACTTAAATAGGAGTATATATTTGTATTGCATATTTGTTGATTTGCTATATATATATATATATATATATATTAGGGAGAGAAAAAATATGAATAAAAAACAAAAAGTTATCTTTGGATTGGGACTTATATCAGCTGCACCAATAACAATTGTGCCTTTGGCTAGTAAATGTTCTAATAATAATGAACCAGTAAAGCTATCAACAGATGAATCATTAGAATTTATAAGAAACAATAAAAATAACAAGAATTTTGTTTTACTTGATGTTAGAACTGAAGGTGAAATAAAGGAAAATTACATTGATGGAATGATCAATGTGAATTTAAATGATCCTAATTTTGAACAAAAAATTAATGCATTCGATAAAAACAAAATCTATTTAGTTTATTGTCGTACACAAAATCGTTCACAAGCTGCTGCTAAGATTATGCAAAAGCTTGGTTTTAAAAACATTTATTGAATGGATGGCGGAATAACTAAATGACTAAGAGAAAATAAGCCTCATGTTGATGTTAAATCTTCTCAAAAACTGTTAGAAATTAAATCAAATAAAATTAGTTTTAAGCCAAACGAAGACATTTCATTTAGTTTGGAAACCAAAAACATTGAAGAAAGTAGTATTAATTATAAATTTACTTTGTTAGACTTCAAAACTAAAAATCAAATTAGCACTACTACTAAAATATTATCTAAACCATTTAGCTCAAGCATTAAAGAATTATTTGGAAGTTCAGTTGTTCTTGAAACTAAAAAAACATACCAACTAAAAGTGGAATGTATAGATATTAGCGATGTTAATGAAGCACTTTTTACATTCGATATAATAAGTGCTTTATCAGAAGATAAAAATGATTATGATTCATATAAAACAAATGGTGCTTATGAGCACATTGCTAAAAATCCTTCATTTGAAGTTAACGAAGAATTCATTAAAAATTTCTTCAACCATAATATGTATCAATATAAAACAATGTCATACACAAAGCAAATTAAACAAATTAATGATATTGTTGACACTACCAAAAAAACAATTTTTATTTTTGGCTCACCAACTTGTTTAACATGTTTGGATTACTTAGCAGATTTAAGTAAGTTGGATTTAAATAAATTCAATTATGTTAAGGTTATGACTTCTGTAGATAATGATAGGCTTGATGAATACATCGAATTATCTAAAAAAGCTTTTAAAGAAAAAAACATTTTATCTGAATTAGATGATTCATTATTAGATAATCAAGATTTTATTTGAAAAAATGTTATGCATTTTAGCACTACTCCTAAAATTCTTTTATTAGATGAAAAAGGTACAGTTGTTAATGCTATTGATGGTTTGGAAGGCAATTTTAATGAAGAATTTATTAAAGTTGTTAAAAAGACTTTTGACATAACAATAACAACCAAACAATCTAAACCTAATATAGAAGATGGATTAATTAAAGAAGCTAAAGAAGCTTTAAGTGCTTATATTAAAGAAATTGAAGCTAAAAAAGATACCTTGAGAGCTGATCAAAAAGCAGATTTAGAAAAAGCTCTAGAAAAAGCTAAAACAGTAGAAAACAAAGCTAATGCTACCAAGGAAGAATTAATATCAGCTAAGAATGAACTAAAATCTTCTTATGAAACAATTTTAGCTAAACCTAAACCAGAAGAACAAAATCCTAATGGACCAAAATTCAACAATGAATACCGTACATGGGAACAAAGAAAAAGATCTGAACAAAATAATCCAGAGTTTAGTGATGTTAGACAAGATTTAATTGACAATCTTTATGCTAAAAATGTATCAGAACTAAAAATTAAAAAAGCTGATGATACCGAACATAAATTTAGTGATATTATTGCTAAAAATGGTAAGGCAACCATTGTAATTTGAGGAGATATTGGATGTAAATATTGTTTACAAGCATTATCTTATTTCAAAGATAAACATTTTAATGATTTTAATTTTGTTGATTTGTTAGATGATTATAGAGACAAATCAAAATGAGAAAATACTATTGATATGTATAGTAACAAAAGCGCAATAGACAAACATATTTTTAGACCTACAGATGATTGAAATCAAGTTACTAGTTTTAGTACTTTTAGACCACAAGTATTTATTTTAGATAAAGAACAAAATATAACTTATACACTAGGTTCCACTTATAGAAGAAGTATTGAACTAGCTAGACTTGTAGGTAGCACAATTTCAACACTTGATGTTAATGAAACCGATGAACAAACCAACGATACAAAAACTAAAGATTTTTATAATGGAAAATATGATGAAATTAAAAAAATCTATCCTAATGATAAAAATAATATAACCGACCAAAAACATGATTTATGAGAAAGTAAACCTAAAAAACCTTACACACGTAAATCTAAAATAGGTGACAAAGAAGCTGAAATACAAGAATTAAAAGAAATCTATCATAAATTTGTTACTGGTCTTGAAACAGAAGATTTAAATTTATATGAACATAATTTTAATGCTAGATATTTAGCTGAGGCTGTGTTCAAATGAGCTCAAGAAGATTGAATTGATAATGCTTATGTACATTTTGGAGCATATTCAATCAATGTTGAAACTGAAGAATTTAAATACAATTCTAAAGATAAAAAAATTGATGATGAATTTATTAAATTAGCTATCCTAAAAAAATTCTTATATGGACTTAATAATGGAGTAAACTCAGTTGATAAAAGACTTGTTTTTGATAAAAACATCAAACAAAAATTTGTGGATTTTGTCAAAGATGCATTACTGCTTATCAATGAAGATATGGATGAACAAGAAAAAATCTTTGTTATTATGCAATATGTAGCTGACAGATATTCATATAGAGATGAAACATGAAAACCTGAGTTCAATTTATCTGGAACTATTGATTTAGATTTTTATGGAGTATGTCAACAATATTCTTGAATGACATCACTTTTATTAAATCTAGTTGGAATTCAATCATATCCTAAAAAATCTGAAGCAGGACACCACCAATTTGTTTGAGTTAAAACAAAAACGAAAAATGATACTGAAGCTAAATGGTATTATGTTGATACACTTCACTTTGATAATGAAGTAGATGATAATATTGTTAGATATCCATCTGGATATGTTAATTCTTCACTAAAGGGAAGTTCTAAATTTAAAGATGGTTTTTTACTAAAAATTAACCTAGATGCAGATCGTAGAGATTTACATTACCCTGGTTATAGATTGTTTTATAGAACTCTACCAATTGATCATATGTTTAAAGACTTTGCTCAAAATAGCTATGTTGATAGCACTATGTTATCACATAACAATAAAGGTCAAAGAATGACTAAAAATGGTTGAATTTTAAGTTCTATTCAAAGTAGATTCTTTAAATATCAAAATAATTGATATACATTTGCACTTTATTCAGGAAGAGCAAATGAAAAAGGTATGGGATTATTCAAAACTAATTTCCATGATGGACCAAATAGTTTTGAATTAGTTTCAAATGATGATCCAATTAAAAAACTAATAGATGATTCATTCCTTAATGCTAAAGATAGCACAATTCCAAAAGTATTTATGGTAGGTAATGTTGCTTTTGTATACAAATACTCTTTTGATGAAAAAAATAATAAACATAAACATGACCTATTTGCTATCGATTTAAGAGAAGGCAAAAAAGTCGATTTAAAAACATATTTTGATACCACTACTATTGCTAAAAATATGGAATTAGATATATTTTCATATGACAATTCTATATATCTAATCAAAAGAAACGCTAATAAAATAGCTATTAAGAAAGATCCAAGTTTATTAACTAAAATAAACTTTAATGATATTGCTGAATTACAACAAATACTAAATCCAAGAACCACTAAGTATGATATTTACAAAAGTGTTTTAGCTCAAAGATTTGAAGCAGGGACATATATGTATCGTGATTTAAGTGTAATCACACAACAAGATGGTATAACATTTAAATCAATAGATTTAAGAAATAGTTTTGATGCTAAATTAAAAGAATTTATGACTTTATATAACACTAGTTCAACAACTTTAGCTGAACTAATTAATAAAGAAAAGGAAATTTCTGATGTTTTAGCTTTGATAAAAAAAGATTAATACAAAAAAAGCCTAATTATAAGCAAACTTTAAAAGTTTTGTCCTTATATAGGCTTTTATTTTTTTATTTAGTTTTTTAGCAATATAGCTTCTTTAGCTATAAATAATTCTTCTTCTGCTCTAATTACATAAATAGGAATTAAACTGTCATCTGCCGATATTATTTTATAATCACCAAAGTCTCTTCCTTTGTTTTTAGTTTCATCAACCTTTAAATTAATCAAGTTAATTTTGTTAATTACTTCTTGTCTAATTAAATAATCATTTTCACCAACACCAGCACTAAAAATAATTGCATCAATTTTATTTTTAATTTTATTAATGTATGTAATTAAATAATCAGCTATTCTTTGAGTATATAAATCAAGTGCAAATGCTGCTTGTGGATTTGTAGTTTTGGCTTTTTGAATATCTCTAACATCGGAAGAAACTCCAGAAACTCCAAGCATACCTGATTTTTCATTTAATATCTTAAATATTTCTTCAAGTGACATGCTTTTATGTTTAGCAATATATGGAATAATAGAAGCATCTATATCGCCAGATCTTGTGCCCATCATGATACCTGCTAAAGGAGTAAATCCCATTGATGTATCAATTGATTTATTATCTTCAATTGCACATAAACTGGCTCCATTACCAATATGCATTACAACTATATTAACTTTAGGCTTGTTAAAAATTTCTTGACACTTTTGAGTTATGTAGTTGTAATTTAAACCATGAAACCCATATTTTCTAATATTAAGTTCATTAGTTAGTTCATAATTAATTGGATATGTATATGAAACCTTAGGTAACGAATTATGAAAAGATGTATCGAAGTGCATTGACATTGTAGCACTTGGTAAAAGTGTTCTAAATGCAATAATAGCTTCTAAGGCTCCGGGGTTATGTACAGGAGCTAAATCAATTGATTCTTCTAATCATTTAATAGCTTGGTCATTTACAATAGTTGTTTGTTGTAAATTAGGGCCGCCGTTTACTACTCTAAAAGCAACTTTAGATATATCCTTAAAATCATTAATGATATTTTTCTTCTTTCATTGTTCTACTAAATTTTTAACAGTTTCTAAAAAACTAGGTAAGGCTAATTCCATTTCTTCTGTTTTATTATCATAATTAAAAATTAATTTGCCCTGTGCTAATTTAATTCTTTCAGCTAGGCCTTTTGCTTCAACTTCTAAAGTATTGCTAAATAATGTTCATTTAATTGAGCTTGAACCAGCATTAATTACTAATATTTTATTCATAAATTACTCACTCCATATATTAAAATAAATTTTATAAATTATATTATAAAACTGTGACTAACAAAGCGGTTTTAGAAACTAAAATAAATAAAAAAAGCAATGTCCATCTTTTACTAACAGTCCAAGCTGCTGAATTTAGGTTAGACATTGCATTGAGTGGTATTTATTTTAAATTTTAAATCTAATTTTGATTTATTTTTTAAATGCTGTTAAAAATGAGTCATTTAACTTTGATCAATTTGTAGCTTTTTTTGAGTTTTGCAATATTAAAATGTCAATAAAGTCAAAATAATCTGTTATTTTTGCTAAAACTGTGTCTAATACTATTCCGTGTTTCATATATAAACCAGTTCTAGTATCTTCTAATATGTCAACTATGTCAAAAATGCCATCAAAAATTTGATTGTAAGCTGTATCAGCTGGATATTTAGAAAAATCAAAATTTTTAATTTCTTTAAATGCTTTTTCATATAACTTGTCTTTAGCAAATATTTCTTCATTTATTGCATTACGTAATTTTGTGTAATTTTCATTATTTTTTAGTTCTGAATTTTCATTGTATTTTTTAATAATTAGCTCAACATGTTTTTTGGCTAATTCAATAGTTTTTGAGAAGTGATTTGCTAAACCATATACTTCATCATCGATGAAATTTTTAATGTTTTCAGGTGTGAAATGCTCTTTATATAAATCTCTTGCCAAGTTATTAACTTTTGCTTTATCATCTGGTTTTTCATTGTATTTTTTTACAATTTTAGATATTATTTGTAAATAAAAATTATTTAAATTTTTAGAATTATTTTTAAACAATGTTTCAATTTCTTGGGTTTCTTGTTCACCAATTAGATTTTTTATACCAAGATTACTTAAATTAGAAGTTATTCATAGATCATCTTCTTTTTTTAGCTCATCAAAGAAAACTGACAGTTTGGCTTTAGTTTTTGTTTTTATATCTTGATCTTTAATGGCTTCAAGATTATCATGTAATTCAATTTTGGTTGATAGCGCAGCTATTGCTGAATTAATTTCTTTTTCTTTAACTTCGATTTTTTTAACAAGTACAGCCTCTTTAGATTTTTGTGCTGATTGTTTTAAAGTTTCAAGTTCTTTTTTTGACTCTTCTAAATTTTTTTTAGAAGCAGTTAGTTTAGATTTATCATCTAAACCTTCAGGTACACTTTTAATTTTTAAATCAACATTATTTAAAGCTTCAGTTGTTTTTTGTTCTAACGTTGATTTTTTTTGTTTATTGCTTTTAAGAACTGCATATGGAATTACAGATAAGGCAACTACCCCAACAACAGCTGCTGCTGTAATACCTGATATCATAAGTATTTTTTTTGTTTTTGGTGTCATTTTTTTCTCCTAATAATTAATTATTTTAATATTCATTTTGTAAATAATAATAGCATACATAAATCAAAATGACTTATATATATATATATATATAATATGAAAAATTAGGACAAATATGCCCTAATTCGAGACTATTTTGCGTTTTTCATTGAACGCATAACTTGTCTAATTTGTGCTTCTGAAGCCTTACGTCCCATTTGCTGGAACATTACTCTAATCATTTTTTCATTAATTGGTGGATTTTCTCTTAGTTGCTTTTCAAATTTTTTCTTAGTAATTATAACTGCAACAATACCGCCAATAACACCAAATACTAATGGCAAAATTACTAATAAAACTATTCCTCAAGTAGGCATTATTTTCCTTTCTTAACAAATTTCTTAACAATTAATAAAGTGATAATAGGTATAACTAAGATAACTAATACACTAATAAAAAAAACTTTTGCTCAATATTTATGTGCATTGCTTCTTTCTTTTAATAAATCAGCGTAATTCATTACTTCTTGCCCAAAAAAGTTTTGAATATCAACCATTCGTTTTTTTCGATAGATTGAATTGACAATAAATAATACTACAACTCCTATTAGTATACCACAAAGTATATAAACTACTAAATCTGGATTTACAAAACTATTGTGAATTCATTCCTGAAATTTAAGGGCTTTTCACGATTTATCTTTAAGAGCTCAAAATATTAAAGTAAATAAACCTAAATAAAATAATATTGCTACCACTAATCAGGTTCTACGTACTTGTTTTTTCATCAATTTTTCATAAAGTATTGCTACAAAAGGTGGAGTAAATGATTCACCTTCTGCTATTCTTTCTCGATAATGCAAAATAGATTTTTTTATACCAGATAATTCAATTGATTCAAACGTTAGAACCACTATTGATATTACACCAAGTACTACAGGAATAATATATCATCCTCATGGTACTGAACTCGAAGGGTCTTTCAGTAGTTGGCTAAAACTAGTTGGACTAAAAGCAAATAATAAACAAAAGATGAAAGATAGAAAAAATACTACAGATAATAGTGAAATATTTATTGTTTTAATTGTAATTTCTGATTTAAAAACTTTATAAATACCATTTGGAATTACTTTTAAAGGATCAAGTGTTCTTGATGGTTTAAAAATACTTTTAGTTTTCATATCCATTTGTGCCATGTTATTAGTCATTGTTGCACTTATGGCCATATGAGTACCTGTATTTCCATCAGGTGAACCTGTAATAATTGGTCTTATATCCATTTGTCTAACCTTTCTTTTGAGTGTCTGTTTTTAGAAGTGCTAAAAATGCTTCTTGAGGCACTTCTACACTTCCAATTTGTTTCATTCGCTTCTTACCAGCTTTTTGTTTATTTAGTAGCTTTTGTCTACGAGTGACATCGCCACCATATAACTTAGCGGTAACATCTTTTCGATATGCCTTAATTGTTTCTCTCGCTATTATTTTACCCCCAATTGCAGCTTGAACAGGAATTTCGAAGTTTTTTCTTGGAACCACTTCTTTTAATTTCTCTGTTAGCTCGCGACTTTTTGAATAAGCAAAATCGCGGTGTACAACTAATGCTAAAGCATCTATTTTTTCACCATTAAGCATTATATCAACTTTAACTAGATCACTTTCTTTTAATCCAATATGTTCATAATCAAAAGAGGCATAACCTTTTGAATAACTTTTCATTAAATCAAAAAAATCGAAAATTGTTTCATTTAAAGGTAATTCATAAATCAAGCGTCTGCGCTTTTCATCTAAGTATTCAAGATTAATGTATTTACCTCGTTTTGATTGACACAATTCCATAATTGGACCAATATATTCTTCTGTTAACATAATTGAAGCTCTAATGTAAGGTTCTTCAATTTTTTTAATATAGGTTCGATCTGGAAAAAACGAAGGATTAGTAATATGCTCAACTTCGCCATTAGTTAAACTAATTACAAATTCAACCGAAGGAGCAGTAGCTAAAATATCTAAATGAAATTCACGTTCTAGTCTTTCTTGCAATACATCCATATGCAATAAACCTAAAAAACCAATACGAAAACCAAATCCTAAAGCTTTTGAAGTTTCAGGTTCTCAGACAATAGAAGAATCTGATAAACTAATTTTTTCAAGAGCATCCTTTAGAGCATTATAATCTCGGGTATCTACTGGATAAAAACCAGTGTATACTACAGGTTTCATTTTCTTATAACCAACTAATGGAACAGATACAGGATTGTCTAGTTTTGTAATAGTATCTCCAACTTCAACATCCTTAACATCTCTAATGGAAGCGGCAATTCAACCTACTTCACCTGCAAATAATGAATCACGTTTTACTTCTTTAGGATTTTTTACACCTAATTCAGTAACTGTATATGTTTTCTTGGTTTGCATAAAGTGTATTTTGTCACCAACATTAATTTGACCATTAAAAATACGAGCATAAATAACCACACCTCGATAGTTATCAAAATAACTATCAAATATTAATGCTTCTAGTGGTTTAGAATCATTAGCTTCTTTTGGTGCAGGAATGCGATTGATAATAGCATCAATAACTTGGTCTATATTAATTCCAGATTTGGCTGATATTAAAATAGCATTAGAAGCATCAATACCAATAATATTTTCAATTTCTTCCTTAACCCTTTCAGGGTCTGCTGCAATTAAATCGACTTTATTAATTACAGGAACTATTTCTAAATTATGTTCAATTGCCAAATATACATTTGCTAAAGTCTGCGCTTGAATTCCTTGTGTCGCATCCACTAATAATAATGCTCCTTCACAAGCAGCCAAACTACGACTGACTTCATAAGTAAAATCGACATGCCCAGGTGTATCAATTAAATGAAAAATATAATCCTTATATTTAATTTGGATTGCATTTAGTTTAATTGTAATTCCACGTTCTTGCTCTAGATCCATTGAATCTAAAACTTGAGGTTTTGATTCACGTGCACTAATGGCATTAGTAAATTCTAAAATACGGTCAGCAAGTGTGCTTTTACCGTGATCTATATGAGCAATAATTGCAAAGTTTCTAATATTTTTTTTATTCATAGTTTTGTTAAATTATATTTTAAAAGCTGCTTTTTTTAAATAAAAAACTAACAATTATATAAAAATTTACAAGATTGTATTTATTTTGATTAAATCAATAAATTTTGGGAAAAATTAAGTACTTTTTTAGATATATTTTGAATTTTTTCAAATATAAATGTCTCATTTTATATAATGTTAACATGCTATATGTTTTGTATAATCTATTATCTAAAAGTGGAAAAAATCAAGCTAAAATGTTTAGTATTGTTTCGAGTGCAATTAAGACCTTTAAGAGAAACTCTCTTAAAGTTATTGACATAACTAAGATTGTTGATTATCAAAAAGAAATGAGTTATTTAACCAAAGATGACATTATAGTTATTATAGGTGGTGATGGAACATTAACTTATGTACTAAATGAACTAAGAAAAGCAAAAAACTTGCCTGATGTATATGCATATAAAGCAGGGACTGGAAATGATTTTATAAGAAATATTAAAGCTTCTAAAAAATATGAAGTCATTAATCGGAATTTTTATAAATTAAATAGTTTTATTAAATGTTTGCCCACTATTAAATCTAGTAATTTAGAAAGAAGTTTTTTAAATGGTGTAGGCCTTGGTGTTGATGTAGAAATATCAAAGGCTATGAACACTAAAAAAGCATTACATGCTAATGCATCATTTTTTAGAGTTAGTCTAGAATGCATTAAAAATTTTCAAACAAAAAATAATATTAAAATGACAGTGGATGATAAAGAATATAACTTAAATGATGTAAGTCTAATAGCAATTATGAATGGCCCTTATTTTGGAGGAGGAATGAAAATTGCTCCAAAGGCTAATTTAGCAAGTAATAAATTATCAATAATTGTTATTTCAGGACTTAAGCCTAAAAGAATAATAGGCTTATTTGGTTTAGTATATTTAGGCTTACATATCAAAGTTAAATATGTAAAACAATTTTTTGGCAAGTATGTCAAAATTGAAAACGTTCCAGATAATTTAGTTCAAGTAGATGGCGAAACATTTGAGGTTGATAAAGTTGTGGAAATACAAAAATAATTAAAACATACCAAGAAATTAGACACTGGTATGTTTTTTAAAAATAAAATTTTGAAAGAAAAAACATCAAATTTTGCATTTGATGTTCGAATTAAATTATTTCAAGATCTTTGTAACTGATCCTGCACCAACTGTTCTACCACCTTCACGGATTGAGAATTTTGTTCCTTCTTCAACAGCGATTGGTGAGATTAAAGTAACTTTTAGATCTACTTGATCTCCAGGCATAACCATTTCACGGTCTCCAATAAATGCGATTCCACCTGTTACATCTGTTGTACGGAAGTAGAATTGAGGTTTATAGTTTTGGAAGAATGGTGTGTGACGTCCACCTTCTTCTTTTTTAAGAACATAAACTGTTGCTTCAAATTCTGTGTGAGGAATAATTGTTTTAGGTTTAGCTAAAACTTGACCACGTTCGATTTCTGATCTATCAACACCACGTAGTAATAAACCAGCGTTATCTCCAGCTTGAGCTTCTTTTAAGTTCTTTCTGAACATTTCAATTCCAGTAACAACTGTTTTTTTGGTTGGTTTTAGACCAACAATTTCAACTTCTTCGTTGATTGATAGAACTCCACGTTCTACTCTACCTGTTGCAACAGTTCCACGGCCGGTAATTGTAAATACGTCTTCGATAGCCATTAAGAATGGTTTATCAACTTCACGTTTCGGTTCTTCAATATATGAATCAACTGCATCCATAAGTTGCATAATTTTTTCTTCATATTCTGCTTCACCTTGTAGAGCTTTTAAAGCTGAACCAGGAATAATAGGAGCATTGTCACCATCAAAACCATATTCTGATAATAGACCACGAACGTCCATTTCTACTAATCCAACCATTTCTTCTCTTTCATCAGCTTTAAACATATCAATTTTGTTTAAGAAGATAACGATCTTAGGAACACCAACTTGTTTCGCTAAAAGAATGTGTTCACGAGTTTGAGGCATAGGTCCATCTGTTGCAGCAACAACTAAGATAGCACCATCCATTTGTGCAGCACCAGTAATCATGTTTTTAACATAGTCAGCGTGGCCTGGACAGTCAACGTGTGCATAGTGACGTTTTTCTGTTTGATATTCGATGTGTGAAGTATTAATAGTAATACCACGTGCTTCTTCTTCAGGAGCATTATCTATAGAAGCATAGTCTCTAGCTTCTGATAAACCTTTTTTAGATAAAACTGTAGCAATAGCTGCTGTTAAAGTAGTTTTACCATGGTCAACGTGTCCGATTGTACCAATATTTACGTGTGGTTTCGAACGGTCAAAATCCATTTTTGCCATATTTAATTTCCTTTCAAAAATTTTTGATTAATATTTAATTTTTATTTTTATTTAAGATTAAAAATCTTAGTTAAACGCGTTTAACCACCTAAGCATAGTCTTTCATCTATGTCCTGTCCGATTGCGTTTAGTTTTAAAGTCAATAGAATAAATTTTAACAAAAAAATATAAATATTTACATTAATATTCTTAACGACTTAAATCATAGTATTTTTCGCTTAAAAATTAGCAAGATTAAAATTTCTTGTCATCTTTAATAATTCTTCCTAAAGTATCTTGTAAAGCATCAATAGGAACTTGTTTAAATTCACCTGTTTTAGCAACAGTTACTCCACCATTTTCTTCACTAACAATAATTGTTATTGCATCTGAAGTTTCAGATATACCCATTCCCGCTCTATGTCTTGCTCCATATTTATTATTAATAGATTTTTTAGTAATTTTGTAATATGTTGCAGCATAATGAATTTTATTATTTCTAATCACAACTGCTCCATCATGTAGCGGACTGTTTTTATTAAAAATAGAAATTAGAAGTGCTGCTGAAATATTAGCATCTAAAATGACACCGTCAGTTCTTAAACTATCTAAATTATCATTGTTCTCGATAGTAATTAAAGCACCTGTTTTAGTTTTAGATAAATACTCAATAGCTTCTTTTAGTTGGAATATTATTCTTATTCGTGTTGAATCACCTAAGGCTTTTTTATTTGATTTGTTTCTTTTAATAGCATTGAAAAGTGCTATTGCATAGTTGGTAACTATTACAATTGTTACTAAAATAACTAATGATAATATTGCATATAATATGTTTTTTTCCATAATCTTATTTTCCTATCATCATTTATTTAAGCCAAGAATAATCACAAGCATAATAATAATTAAAGCAATAAAGGCTGAAATGATTGTTATTTTTAGTCATAGTGGCATTGGCTTAGTTTTAGTTGCTAAAGGTGAATCTGACCATTTTTCATATTCAATGTAATTAGCATATTTAAGTTTAATTTTATTTTGGCGTTTTTGAGTTTCTTCAATTTTAGTTGAGTTCTTTTCATCCATTATTTTCATGAATCTTATTTTTTGAAAAAATGAAAAAATCTCCATTTCAGAGTATGGTTTGTAAAAATAAGCTTTTTTCTTATAGTTCTGAAATTCTGCAATTATTTTTGAAATACTATCATTCTCAGGATCATATTTCAAACTACGGGTATCTTTTTGTTTTTGAGCACCTAAAAGTTTTGCCATTTTTTCTCCATTCTTTCAACGAAATTCAATATTTTTATATAAAATAATCTTATTATAATTATTTATATCGTTAAAATTTTATATTAAATTGGGAGATAAAATGAAAAAAACAATTAAAGATATTGAACTTAAAGGTAAGAAAGTAATTTTGAGAGTTGATTTTAATGTACCTTTATTAGATGGAAAAGTAATGGATACTAAAAGAATAGATGCAGCAATACCAACAATAAAATATATTTTGGAAAATGGTGCTTCTTTAATTATGCTTTCACACCTTGGAAGAATTAAAACTCCAGAAGATAAAGCTAATAAAACTTTAAAACCTGTTGTTGCTAAATTCTCAGAAATTTTGGGCAAAGAAGTTAAATTTATTCCTTTTACAAAGGGAAAAGAAGTACAGGAGGCTGCTCAAAATCTAAAACCTGGTGAAATCATTTTTTTAGAAAACACTCGTCACGAGGATTTAAATGACAAAGCAGAATCTGGCAATAGTGAAGAGCTATCTAAATTCTGAGCAAGTTTAGGTGATGTTTATGTTAATGATGCTTTTGGAGCTTCACATCGTTCGCATGCTTCAACAGCAGGAATTGCTAAATTTGTTAAAGAATCAGCTTTAGGTTTTTTAATGAATGATGAAGTTAAACATTTAGAAAAAATTCTAGATGGTTTCGAAAGACCTTTTGTTGCTATTGTGGGTGGAGCTAAAGTTAGCGATAAAATCAAAGTTTTAGAAAAACTATTTAATGTTGCTGATAAAGTACTAGTAGTTGGAGGTATGGCTTATACTTTTCAAAAAGCATTGGGTCACAAAATTGGTACTTCAATATGTGAAGATGACAAATTAGAATTAGCAACTCAATATCTAAAACAATATAAAGACAAAATTGTTTTACCAATTGATAATGCTTATACAGATGAATTTGCAGATAAAACACCTAAATTTACAAATAAAGATAATATTGATATACCTGATGGATATATGGGTCTAGATGTTGGTCCACAATCTGTTGAATTATTTAATGAAGTTATAGCTTCAGCAAAAACTATTTTTTGAAATGGTCCAGCAGGAGTTAGCGAATTTAAGAATTTTGAAAATGGAACAAAAGGTATTGCTATAGCTATAGCTAATAACCAAAAAGCTTATTCAGTTGTTGGTGGCGGAGATTCGGTTACTGCAATTAACAAATTAGGCTATCAATCAAAATTTAGTTTTATTTCAACTGGTGGTGGTGCTTCTATTGAATTTATTCAAGGAAATAAAATGCCAGGATTTGAAGCAATTCAAGATAAATAATATTGATGCAAAAATATCGAGTTTAAACTTAAGCACTCGATATTTTTTAATGCTCTAAATTATAAAATCAAGAAACTAAGTTTATAATGGTTTTTAAAGCAATGTTGTTTATACATTTTTTGCTAAAATTTTAAATTATGAAAAATTCCAAACTAAGTTTAAAAGAAACACAATTAGCAATTGAAATTTTAAAAGACGTTTTTTCACATAAATTAAAAAAATCTTTGAATTTAACTAGAGTTTCTGCTCCTTTATTTGTTAGAAGTTCAAGTGGTTTAAATGATGGTTTATCTGGCGAAAAACCCGTATCATTTCGACCTAAATCAATTAATGAAAAACTTGAAATAGTTCATTCGTTAGCTAAATGAAAAAGAGATGCGCTATATAGATATAATTTTGATTTGTATCATGGAATATATACGGATATGAATGCCATTAGACAAGAAGAAATAATTGATAATACTCATTCATTTTATGTCGACCAATGAGATTGAGAAATGATAATTGCTAAAGAAGATCGCGATTTATCATTTTTAAAGAAAATAGTTAACAAAATATATCAAGCTTTGAAATTTACTGAGAAAAAAATTAATAGCACTTATGTTACTTTAAAATCTAAATTGCCTAAAAAGATCTTTTTTATTGATTCATTGAAACTTTATAATAAATTTCCTAATTTAAGTTCTAAGGAAAGAGAATATGAACTAGTTAAAAAATATGGAGCAATATTTATTTATAAAATAGGCTACAATCTTCCAGATAACATACCTCATTCAAATCGAGCCAAAGATTATGATGACTGAAACTTGAATGGAGATTTAATAGTATATGATGAACTAAATGATATTGCACTAGAATTAAGCAGCATGGGGATTAGAGTTGATGCTAATTCATTACAAAAGCAATATAATTTACCATTAGAAGAAATAGCTAGAATTAGTTCATATCATCAAGCTATTATTGAAAATAAATTTCCTTTAACTATTGGTGGAGGAATTGGACAATCGAGAATCGCTATGTTTTTATTAGAAAAAAAACATATAGGTGAAGTTCAAGTTAGTGTTTGAGATGATAAAACGATCGAAAGTGCAAAAAAATCAGATATTATTTTGCTATAATTAATTAATATTAAAAAGTACATAGAGAGTTGTTTAGCTTGACAAGCGTTTGAAACATGCCAACCTGTTTATAAAATTAATAATCAAGGTGGATAGTCAGGGACATTAAATGTCTAACATGTATCATTACACTAATGCTTTTAAAAAACAGCTTTTCTAATTATTGGCTGTTTTTTATGTTTTTTTAATATTAAAAATATAAGAAAGGATTATTTAAACTATGAAAAGAGTTTTAACTTCAGAAAGCGTGGGTGCTGGTCATCCAGATAAAATTTGTGATCAAATTAGTGATGCTATATTAGATGGTTTATTAAAAAAAGATCCGTACGCCAGAGTAGCATGTGATGTTTTAGCAAATAACAATATCATTTACATTGGAGGGCAAATTACTACTTCTGGATATATTGATACAATAAAAGAAGCCTGAAAAGTGCTAAAACCATTAGGATATAATGAAAATGATTTTAATATAATTAATGGAATTTATCCCCAAAGTCCAGACATAGCCATTGGAATTGCTAAAAAAGGTAGTGATGATTTAGGAGCTGGAGACCAAGGAATTTTATTTGGATATGCAACAGATGAAAATGAATATTACATGCCTTGACCAATTGTTTTAAGTCATGAATTGGTTAAGAGAGCTGAAAAACTAAGACGTGCCAAAAAATTTCCTTATGCTAAAAGTGACATGAAGAGCCAAGTTACAGTTGAGTATGACGATGAAAACAATAGCATTAGAGTTGCAAAAGTTTTAATGTCAGTTCAACATTTATCCAATTTCAACGAAGAAAAATTTAAAAAATTTATTAAAGAAAATATTATTGATTATGTAATGGTGAAACATAATTTCAATCTAGATTATGAAATATTAATTAATCCAACCGGAAGATTTGTAATTGGGGGGCCCGTAGGAGACACTGGTTTAACTGGAAGAAAAATAATTGTTGATACTTATGGTGGCTTTGCTCACCATGGTGGAGGAGCTTTTAGTGGAAAAGATGCTACTAAAATTGATAGAAGTGCAGCTTATATGGCAAGATATATAGCTAAAAATCTAGTAGCTGCAGGCGTAGCTAAAATGTGTGAAATTCAATTATCTTATGCTATTGGTTTACCAAGACCTCAAAGTATTTATGTTAATACATTTGGAACTTCTAGATTTTCTGAAAATGAAATAATTAATTTAATAAATAAATTATTTGACTTAAGTGTTAGAGGAATAATTAAAACGCTAAATCTACTTAAACCAATTTATTTACAAACTGCAACATTTGGTCATTTTGGACGCAACGATTTAAATTTAAGTTGAGAGGCATTGGATAAAATTCAAGTTATTAAATCAGAATTAAACCTTAAATAAGCAAATATTATGGATACCAAAATCAGTTACGGTTTTGGTTTTAATTTTAATTTTTTTTAGCCTTTTAATACGCTAAAATTAATATCATGAAAAATGTAAAACTATATGAAATGTTTGCTGGAATTGGTAGCCAATATAAAGCTCTTAAAAATATTGAAAAATCTTTAAAAATCAATGTTAAATCGCTTGGATCTTGTGATTTTTATATTGATGCAATTATTGCATATATGATAATTCATTATGGCGCCGTTTCTTTTGAAGAAAAATATTCAAAAACTGAAATGATAACAAAACTTAAAGAATACATATGAAGTGCCAACAGTAAAAATGTTGTTAGTGACAATTATTTTCAGAAAATGAATGAACAAAAATTGAGAAGAATTTTTCCCTATTTATATGGATATGTAAATAATGATTATTTTTTTAAGAAATTTAATGTAAACGAGAGAGAGAGAGAGAGAGAGAGAGAGAGTCAAACTGACATTACTCATTTCGAGAAACTACCTAAAGATATTGACATTCTAACTTATTCTTTTCCTTGCCAAGATATTTCGCAACAAGGCAAACAAAAGGGATTAGATAACACTCGAAGTGGTTTGCTTTATGAAATAGAACGTATTCTAAAGAATAATAAAAATTCTTTACCAAAGGTTTTGGTTTTAGAAAATGTAAAAGCATTGATGTCTAAAAAATTTATTGAGCAATTTAAGGATTGAACCAAAAGCTTAGAAAAATTAGGATACAAATCAAAATATAAAATAATTAATTCTATTGATTACGGAAGCGCTCAAAATAGAGAGCGAGTTTTCTGTATTTCTTGATTAGACAAAACTAAAAATTTTGATTTTCCAAAACATATTACTCATGAAAATACACTAGACAAAATAATTTGTAATGATAATATGGAAGAATTTAAATATTCCAATAAATATGCTTTTAATGAGTTTAAAAAAACTAAAAACGGAATTTGAAAATCTAAATTAATTGATTATACTAATTTTAATTCTGAAGCCTATATTTATTTAAATAAAGGCTTTGGACCGACTTTAACAGCAAGTGGTGCAAATAGCAGATTAAAATTTTATTTCAAAGAAACTAATAGCATTAATTATATTAATGCACAGCAATCCTTTTTATATATGGGTTTTGATAATAAAGATTATTTAGCTTTAAAAAATGCTGATTTAATGTCAGAAACAAAAATGATTTATTTATGTGGCAATTCTATTAGTGTTGAAGTTTTAGAACATGTTTTTAAGGAAATCATCGAATGCAAGCTTATTTAGATAAATATAGACTTTATTTCATTACTAGATCTGCTAAAAACAAGCGTTCTAATTCCGCTAAAGCAAAAGGCTACATAGATATTTTCATGCAAGAGGACGATTGACTAATTGAGGGCATTTATATCAATTTCGAATATTTAGAAATTGATGAATATACTACTCCAAGTTGATTCATAAAGCAAAATGCTAATTTTAAAACTAGAAATCATTTATTTAAACTAATTGGTTTAAAGCAAGAACAAAGACCAAATATAAATGCAAATAAAACTATTGTTTTAGATGAGAAACAAATTAAAATTGTTAATGACTTTTTTAACAATTATTATTTTTTACAAAATAAAACTATAAAAAATATCATTTCTATTCTAAAAGGAAACAATGCAGGAGGTTCTTTTGCTAATCCAAAAAATGCTGAAATGATAATTGATTTAGAAAAATACACGATGAAAACAAAAGCATATGATAGTTATATTTATAATTTATTTATGGTTTTAGATTTAATTTTAAAAAATCAAAAAAATAACAAAAATTCTAAAGAAATTGAAGAGATGGCTAAATTTTCTAATAACTACAAGAATTATGATTCCTTTATGGATAAGTTTTTTGATGAAAAAAATGATTCGTTTAATAAAGCATCTGAAAAATTTGGTGAGCTATTAAAATTAGCAAACAAAAACAATAAAAATTCAAAAGAAAAATTTGAATGAACCTTATATCAAAAAAGAATAATTAAAGAAATTGATGGCACAAAGAGAATTAGGGAAAATATTATTGATCCTAAAATAGAAAGTTTTAGAAACAAAGCCAGTTCTTTTGAAATAAACGTATTTGATTTAGAGGATATAAAAGCCAAAAGAAAAAGAAAAATGGAAATTGAGAATGCTCATATATATGATGTTAAATATATTAAAAAAGATTTAGAGAATTATGCTTTTAGTTTACACAACACTATCAAAAATATTGATAATGATATAATAGCGGATTCTCCTAAATTTCAAGAAATTCTTGGATATGTTGCAAGCAAGGAAAATTTACTAAATTTACCAATTGATATTCATAAATGTTTTGATAGAAATGAATTTACATATTCTAAATCTGGCGACATTCAAATTTTAGATAAGAATTTTGAACTTGAAGATTGAGAAAAATGCTTGGAAAAAATTCCCCAATCAAAACTAAGTCAAAATATGATTCAATTTATTATTTGAAGAAATCAAAAAAGAAAATAGAGCGGTTTTGTGCTCTATTTTTTGGTTATTTAAAATAATATGGCAGGGGTTAAAGGAATCGAACCCTTACAAATAGTTTTGGAGACTATAGTACTACCATTATACAAAACCCCCATGTTTATAATGTTTTAATTATAAACTATTTTGCTATCTTGAAGTAGCATATGTCACCGTCTTGCATTATATAATTACGGCCTTCTAATGACATTTTTCCGGCTTCTTTGGCTTGTTTTTCTCCACCTAAATTTAGATAGTCTTCATATTTGATAACTTCAGCTTTAACAAATTTTTTTTCAAAATCAGTATGAATTATGCCAGCGCATTCAGCAGCATTCATTCCGTTTTTAAAAACTCATGCTCTAGCTTCGATTTCACCTGCTGTAAAGTATGTCGATTGATTAAGTAAATAGAAACTTTTAGAAATAATTTCATCTAAACCAGATTTTTCAATATTATATTCATTTAAAAACATTTGTTTTTCTTCAGCGCTAAATTGGCAAACTTCATATTCTAATTTAATGCATATTGGAATTAATATTTCATTTTGAATTTTAAGATGTTTTCTTAGTGTTTGAAAATGAATAGCATTATTTAAATTAGCATATGATTTAGAATCTAAATTAGCTACATAAATTGTAGGCTTCATAGTTAAGTATTGATAATTTTTAATTAATTTAAGCTCTTCTTCATCAAAATCTATATTTTTTAGCATTATTTCTTGTTGTAAATTATTTTTAATTTTCAAAAGCAATTCATATTCTTTTTTAAGTTCTTTATCATTGGTGTTTTGAGCTCTTTTGGCTATTCTATTAATAATATTTTCAGTAGTTTGTAAATCAGCTAATATTAATTCTAAATTTATTATTTTTAAATCATCTAAAGGATTTATTTTATTTTTGACATGAACTATATCTTCATCTTCAAAACATCTAATAACATGAACTATGGCATCTACTTCTCGAATGTTAGCTAGAAATTTATTGCCCAAGCCTTCGCCTTTAGAAGCTCCTTCAACTAGACCGGCGATATCTACAAATTGAAATGTTGCTGGAACTACTTTTTTGGCATTTACCATTTTGGCTAATTGATATAATCTAGTGTCTTCCAAGTTTACAATCGCAACATTAGGCTCAATTGTAGTAAAAGCATAATTTGCTGATTCAGTTTCATTAAGCGTTAAGGCTGAAAATAAGGTACTTTTTCCTACATTTGGTAAACCTACAATACCTGCTTTTAATGACATAATTATTCTCCTTTTTATAACTTAAAAAATATTAGTTTAAATTAGAAAAATTATACTATTAAAATGTATTATTATTACATATCAACAGCACATATGATAAGGAGAAAATTTAAGCTATGAATGAAAAGTATAACAAAGGGTCAATAGAAATCATAACAGGACCTATGTATAGTGGTAAGAGTGAAGAATTATTAAGAAAATTTAAAACTCTATGATATGTAGGTTTTAACAGCTTAATTATTAAACCAAAATTTGATAATAGGTTTTCAGAAACTGAAATAGTAAGTCGAGCAGGAACAAAATGTGATACTTACACACTAGAAGATATTAATGAAATATATTCTTTACTAAAAAAAGAGCATTATGATTCTATTTTGATTGATGAAGCTCATTTTTTTAGTGAAGATATTATCAAAATTGCAGATGATTTAGCTAATAAGGGATATTTAGTTGTTATTGCAGGTTTAGACCAGGATTATTTGCACAAACCTTTTGGTCCAATGCCACAATTAATGGCAATAGCTGAAAGAGTAACCAAACTAAATGCTATATGTGTTATATGTAAAAATTTGGCTTCAATGTCTTATCGAAAAATTGATAGCGAAGAACAAAGACTATTAGGTGATTATAATGAGTATGAACCTAGATGTCGTAGATGTTATAATTTAGGAAAAAATATAAAAAAATAAAGTTGCAATATTTTATTAGACTCTTGAATTTGTCTAATAATTAGCAACTTTTTTCATTTAGTAAAAAAGATAAAAAAATGGGGCGTTCGAAGGGGATCGAACCCTCGTATGCCGGAGCCACAACCCGGAGCGTTAACCACTTCGCCACGAACGCCATTTATTAGCCTTATTATTTTAGCATAAATAGTTAGTTTTTTAAAAAACTTAGAATTTTATTAAGACTAATAAAATAGTTGGCAAAAGCCAACTATAATTATTAGTTTATTAATCTTCAAGAGCTATAAAATGAGGAGTTTTTGTATCATCATCTGCAAAAATGAATACAATGTATATTTTGTTATCTTTTAGAGCAAATTCAAGTGCTTTTCTTTTATTTGATGATTTAGAAGCGTAAATTATTTTTTTAGTATAAAGTGCTTCTATAAATTCTTCATCTCATTTTATTCCTGTGAATTTTGATTTTGCATCTTTGCTTTTTAAACCGTAAGTAATGCTGGTGCTATATGACTTAATGTAACCGAAATATTCATATTCATAATCTTTATGTTTCTTTTTATCTTCTGATAATTTTTTAATATCATCTATGACTGATTGTTCTAATTTTCCACTAAAAATTGTTTTGTTTTTAATTTTTTCAAGAATTGAATCATTTGTTACTTTTGTTGAGCCTTTTTTAAAACCGTCATATTCAACTGTTTTTGAATATTTAATACTATTGTCATAGTTTGAAAAAACAAATTCAATTACTGCTTTACCTTCAGCTGCATTTTCATCTGTTGTAATATTTTTTATTGTATAAAATTTAATGAATTGAGGTTTAGTTGCATCACCTTCATATATAAATCCTTTTTTAGCAAAATCAAAACTTTTATAATTTAGTTTTTTTGCTGTTAATGTTGTTTTGTCAATATCAGCTTTTATTGTAGGATTTAAAACTGTGAAATATTCTTCTACATTTGGAGCATCAAATGCTAGAGTGCCTGAAACTTTAAATTTCTTATTTTCAATAGTTATTTCAGCCTCTAATGTTTTGGTGTCTTTTTTTCATTCAACTGAATATAATTTGTCATTAACTTTATTTAATGATAGCCCAAGGTCTTCTAATATTTTTTCGCTAAATTCAGTTGTTTTATCATTATCTTTAAAGTCTTTTCAAGAACCAGTTGAGCCTTCTGCCATTACATAAAGCAATTGCTCGTTTAGATTGTCATTTGTAATTTCAGAAGCAAATTTATTTGTATTAAATGCTAGCTTATTAACTACTTTTTGAGCTTCTTGTAATTTTAAATTTGGTATCTTGGATTTTATTTCATCAAATTTTTTGGTTAAATTTTGTTTAGCTTCATCAATTTGTTCTTTGGTAGATGCATTGTTTTGTACTATATTTGTTTGGGTTTGAATTTCTTGAGATAATTCAGTTTTTAAAGCTTCTAAGTAAGTATATTTTAAATCACTTTTAATATATTCTTCAATAGCTTGCTTTGAAGCATTAAATGATTCAATAGCAATATCTCTTGGATTATTTGGTTTAGGTTTAGCTAAAATTGTTTCATAAGAAGATTTTAGCTCATTCTTAGCTGATATTAATTCTTCTTTAGTAGCGTCTGCTTTATTTTCTATAGTCTTTGCTTTTTCAATTGCTTTTTCTAAGTCTGCTTTTTGATCAGCTCTTAAGGTATCTTTTTTAGCTTCAATTTCTTTAATATAAGCACTTAAAGCGTTTTTAGCTTCTTGTAATAATTCAGCCTCTGTTTTGGGTGCAGGTTGTTTTTTTATTTCTTCAAATTTTGATTTTAAATTTGTTTTAGCCTTAACTAAATCTTCTTTTGAAGCAGATTTGTTATTCAAAATTTCTTTAGCTTTTTGGATTTCTGTTTTTAGTGCATCTTTTTGATCTTGTCTAAGGTCAGATGCACTTAATTTTTGTTCGAATTCACTAATAGTTTTTTCTAATTCGTTTTTTTCTGTATTCGAACAAGAAATTGCTGCTAATGATACAGGAACCATTGCAGTCATTGCTCCCAATGTTGTTAAAATTTTTAAAGATTTTTTCATTTATTTTCTCCATTTTTTTATCATATCTAATCTATATTTTAACAAAAAACGTAACTAAATATTTTAAGAGTTAATATAAACCTTAGATATAATCTAAGAAAGCTCAAAAAAAACTCACCAATTGATTAAAAAGTGAGTTTTGTAATAAATTAATTTACTTTTTTTGTTCAGCAATTTTTTTCTTAAGAATTAATTCTTCAATGACATCATGTTTTTTTTGAATGTCTTGTTTAAAATTAATTTCTAAATTAATTGGCTTAGTATCAATATGACTAACAATAAGTGATAATAAATTATCTTTAAATTCCACTATTCCTTGGTCAATATAAAAGATTTTATTATCCTTTCCTTGTTCAGTTTTAATAATTATTTGAGAAGGTACTAAAGCTGCTATAAATGGTAAAGCGCCGTTCATTAGTCCTATTTGTCCTTCAGTTGTAGAAAATGTAGCGATCGAAGCTTTAGATTCGAAATAAATCCCTTTGGGTGTTGTTATAACAACATCGATAACTTTATTTGCCATATTTATTCATCAAATTTGTAGCCTAAAGTTTTGGCTTTTTGAATAACTTCTTCAATGGTGCCAACATATAAAAAGGCTTCTTCTGGTAAATCATCATATTTTCCACTTAAAATTTCTTTAAATGATCTTATTGTGTCTTTTAAATTTATGTATTTACCTTGAATTCCACTAAATTTTTCAGCAACAAAAAATGGTTGAGATAGAAAACTTCTAATTCTTCTGGCTCTAGCAACAACTTTTTTATCTTCTTCAGATAATTCATGCATTCCTAGAATTGCAATAATATCTTGAAGTTCTTTAAATCTTTGTAAAATATTTTGAACTTCGCGGGCAGTGTTGTAATGTTCTAAACCTATTATGTTAGGGTCCATCATTCTCGAATTTGAACCAAGTGGGTCAATAGCAGGATATATACCCAAGGCAGCTATATCACGATCTAAAACGGTTTTAGCATCTAAGTGAGTAAATGTAGTTGCAGGCGCAGGGTCAGTTAAGTCATCAGCGGGAACATAAACTGCTTGCACTGATGTAATAGATCCTTTATTGGTTGAAGTAATTCTTTCTTGCAATTGCCCCATTTCAACTGCTAATGTTGGTTGATAACCAACAGCTGATGGCATACGTCCCAATAAGGCAGAAACTTCTGAACCCGCTTGAGTAAACCTAAAAATATTGTCGATAAATAATAAAACATCTTGCCCCAATGAATCTCTAAAGTACTCAGCCATTGTTAGAGCAGTAAATGGTGCTCTCATTCTAGCACCGGGCGGTTCATTCATTTGTCCGAACACCAAAGCAGTTTTATCTAAAACACCACTAGCTTTCATTTCATGATACAAATCATTACCTTCACGAGTTCTTTCACCCACTCCAGCAAACACAGATAAACCGCCATGTTGTTTTGCAATATTATTAATTAATTCTTGAATTAAAACAGTTTTACCAACTCCAGCACCACCAAATAATCCAATTTTTCCACCTTTTATATAAGGTATTAATAAGTCAATAACCTTAATTCCAGTTTCAAATATTTCTAAAGTTGATTTTTGTTCTTCGAAACTAGGGGCAGGACGGTGAATTGGTAAACGATTATTAAATTCTCCACCCATTAAATCAATTGGTTCACCTAAAACATTAAACATTCTAGATAAAATTTCTTTACCAACTGGTGCTGTAATTGGTTTTTGAAGGTCTAAAACTTTCATACCTCTTTTTAGACCAATAGTTAAACTCATAGCTATAGTTCTAACAGTGTCATTTCCAATATGTTGTGCTACTTCCAAGTATTGCTGATTCTTAGGATTTTGTTCATCAATAACAAACAAGGCATTAAGCATTTTAGGCGCTTTACCTTCTTCAAATCTAACGTCGATAACTGCACCTAAAATCTGAGTTATTACACCATAGTTTTTTTGTTCTTCATTTTTTTTAGTTTTTGGCATATATATCCTTTCCTAAGAATCTGAACCATTTACAATTTCTGTAAGTTCTTGGGTTATTTTTGATTGTCTTGAACTGTTATAGCTTATTTTTAGATCATTAATTAAATCTTCAGCATTGTTTGAAGCTTGTTCCATTGCTGTTCTTCTTTGACTAGTTTCTGCTAGTTTAGCATTAGTTAAAGCATTAAAGATAGAAGCTTCAAAAAATATCTTAAATGAGTTTTGTAGGATTATTTCTGGGTTAGGTTCAAATATTGTTTCTTTTTTAATATATTCATTTTCTTTATTATCGAATTTTTGGATAGTTTCTGAAGAAATTGGAAAAATTTCTTTGACTATAGGATCTGCTTTTAAGGGATTTTCATAATATGTATAAATTAGTTTTACAGACTTTAAAAGTGATATTTCTAAAACATCATAAATCTTATTTGAAACCACTTGAGCAACATCAATAGTTGGATTATCTCCAATTTGTGTTAATGTTTGAATAATATGATATTTTTTGTTTTTCTCAATTAAGCTCAGTAACTTTGAACCAATGACAATTAAAATGTCATCGCCACTAACTACTTCACATATTTTTTTATACATTTCAGAATTAAAAGAACCGCAAAGACCTAGATCGCTACCAAAAACAATATATAAGTTTCTTTTAGCAGCAAAAGTTCAGGCGTGTTTATTTAATAATTTATCTATATCTTGATCAGTATTTTTTATTAAATTAATAAAAATTTTTTCAATATTTTCATAATATGACTTAACTTTATTTGTTTTGTTTCTTATTTTAGAAAATTTTGCTGTTGCAACCAATTCCATTGCCTTGGTGATTTTTTTTGTAGAATTAACTGAATTAATTCTTTGTTTTATTTTTTGGAGGTTTTCCATGCTAATTCCGGAACAGGTTGATATAGGTCTTTATTATATAAAGGAATTGTTTTAATAAATAATTCATTAAATTGCAAAATTTTGTTGTAAATATCTTCAATTAATTTATCAGTTCAATCAGAAGCTTCATTTAATTTTCTTAGCACTTTAGATGCTGAAACATTAACTGAAAAATAAGTTAATAATTCTTGGCGATATTTAATTATTCTATCTTTAGGAATTACATTAATTAAACGATATTTAGCACAAAACAGTAAAATAATTTGTTCTGAAGGAGAATATGGTGAATATTGTGATTGTTTTAAAAGCTCATATACTTTTGAACCGTGTTCTAGAATTGTTCTTGTATTTTGGTCCAAATCTGAGCCAAATTGGGCAAAAGCTTGCATTTCGTTGTATTGTGCTAGTTCAAGTTTTAAACTTGATACAACTTTTTTAGTTAATTTTGTTTGCGCAGCTGAACCAACACGACTAACTGAATAACCAACATCGATTGCGGGTCTTTGGCCTGAATTAAATAACGATTCTTTGGTAAATATTTGACCATCGGTAATTGAAATAACATTTGTAGGAATATAAGCTGAAATATCTTCTGCTTGAGTTTCAATAATTGGTAAGGCTGTAATTGAACCACCACCATGATTTTGGTCTAATCTTGCTGATCTTTCTAGTAATTGTGAATGTAAGTAAAATACATCTCCTGGATATGCTTCACGGCCTGGAGGTCTTCTTAATAATAAAGAAAGAGTACGATAAGCCACAGCATGCTTAGATAAGTCATCATAGACTATTAAAACATCTTTTCCTTTAGACATTCATTCTTCTGCTATTGTAATGCCTGTATATGGAGCAATATATTGTAATGGAGCACTTTCAGAAGCTGAGGCTGAAACTATAGTTGTATATTTTAAAGCATTATGTTTTTGTAATTGGTCAACAATTTGACTGATTGTTGAATTTTTTTGACCTATAGCAACATATATACAATACACATTTTTGTTTTTTTGATTCAAAATCGCATCTATTGCTATTGCTGTTTTTCCAGTTTGTCTATCACCAATAATCAATTCACGTTGACCACGACCAATTGGAATTAAGGCATCAATTGCTAAAATTCCAGTATGTAAAGGTTCCGATACTTGTTTTCTTGTCATAACTCCAGGAGCTATTTTGAAAATTGGGCTATCAATTTCGCCCTCTATTTTACCCTTGCCATCAATTGGTTGAGCTAAAGCATTAACTACACGGCCTAAAAGACTGTCACCAGCTTTTACTGATATTACCTTGTGTGTTCTTTTAACATGGGAATTTTCGACAATATTTCTATCATCACCCATAACAACAATTCCGACTAGTTCTTCTTCTAAATTTAGTGCCATACCAACAATGCCACAGTCAAATAAAACTAATTCGCCATATTCAACGCTGTTAAGCCCACTAACCATTGCAATACCATCACCAACAGTAATAACTCGCCCAACTTCTTCATAACTAATAGCTTCATTAAAATCTTTAATTTGGTTTTTAATAATAGCTGATAGATCACTAGGTTTAATTGCCATTAGAGCTCCTTTCTATATTGTTCTTTTGATTTTTTCTAATCTACCTAAAACGGTATTATCAATTAAATATTCATCAACTTTTATTTTGATACCTCCTATTAAAGAAGGGTCAATTTCATTGACTAAAATTATTTTAGAATTTAAGTCCTTAGAAATTTTTAGTTCCAATTTCTTCATTTCTTCAGTCGAAATCTTTTTTGAACTAAAAACTTTTCCATATCTTATTTTTAATTTTTCATTAGATAACTCTATAAATCTATGAAAAATTGAACCTAAATATTTAACAACGTGTTTTTTAGTTGCTAATTTTATTGTATTTAAAATATAAGGATGAAATAATCCAAAAGCCTCATCAATCATCGAGTATTTTTTTTCATCTGACATATCATAAGAATTTAAAATCATTAAATACTCTTTGTTTTGTTTTAAAACCTGAATTATTTTTTCGCAGTCATCAGTAATTTTTTCTAGATCTTCAGAATTTCTAACTAAATCAAATAGAGCAAAAGATCAATTGTTAATTGTTTGTTTTAAATCAAACATGACTATTTATCCAATACTTCTTTAATCATTTTAATGTTGTCAGCATCCTTAATTTCACGACCAATGATTTTTTTAGCTAATTCAACTGCATTATCCATAATAATTTTTTTCTGTTGTTTGCTAAATTCTTCATGCTTTTTGTTAATTAAAACTTCTGCTTGATCTAGCATTATTTCTGTTTTTTTCTTTGCTAATGCCGAACCACTATTAATAATTCTTTCACTTTCAACTTTAGCGTTATTTATAATCATAGTTGCCTGGTTTGTGGCTTCAATAATTTTTTTATCATGTTCTTCTTGAACTCTTAAAGCATCGTCTTTTGCTTTAATTGAAGCATCAATATTTTCTTGAATTAATTGTTGACGCTTTTTAATCATCTTTTTAATGGGTTTGTAAACTAAAAAAGTAATAATAACAGTAACCAACATTAAAACAATTAATGAAAATACAAATAATGGTCAATTAAATGACAAGCCTGAGAAAGTTTTTTGAATTTCATCAGATACACTACCGCTTTTTAATTTAATAAAAGTATTTTGGTACATAATTTACTAAACAAAAATTAATAGTAGTGCAATAATTAAACAATAAATTGAAGCCGATTCAACTATTGCTAAACCAAATATTAATAATGTACGAACTTTAGATAAAGCTTCAGGATTTCTTCCTACAGCTTCACAAGCCTTAGCCACAGCTATACCTTGTCCTAAAGAAACTACACCAGAACCACAAATAGCTAGACCAGCTCCTAGCATTGTTAAACCATAAGCAAATGGGTAATTTACACTTGAAGAACTACCTGCATTATTAGGGTTAAATTTTTGAACAATTTCGTTCAATTTATCTAATTTATCAATCATAATTTTCTCCTACAAAAATTTTTTATATATAGTAATTTATTTTATTTTAAACAGTATTGCTTTCAAGACTGAGTTGTTTGTTTTCAACAACTTTTTTCTTTCAAGCTCGAATTTTTTTCTTGTGTTTTTCTTTAATATCAACCTCTGCTGCCTGGGACCAGTATGATACCGTTAATAACACAAATACAAATGCCTGAATTGCAACACCAAATATGTCAAAATATAAGTTAAATGCTGGCAACAATAACACTCCTAGTGGATTAAATGTTGATGCTGCTGAACTAGGATCAATTCCAATAATTTTAGATCAAATATTATTTAAAAATAATGTTGTTAATGAAACTAAAACTACTCCTCCCATAATATTTCCATATAAACGAAATGTCATTGATATAAGGGGTGAATAATTGGAAGCAAATTCTAATGGATTTATTAATTTAAGTATATATTTAATTTTGTTATATGCTATTCCAACTCCGGCTGTACCTAATCATGTAACTACTGTTGCAGCTAAAATTGCCGATAAACTTGTTCCAATAGGAGCAAGCCCTATTAAAGATAAAATATTGCCAAAGAAAATAAAAACAAATAATGATATTAAATATGGATTTGCTTTATCAAATTTTGATTCATGTTTCTCACTAAAAAATTCATCACTACCTGCAACTACAACTTCAACTAAAACAATAGCAGTATTTGGAGCCACATTCGCTTTTTGTCTTTTTACACCAATGTAAATCAAAATTGATAATGCAAGTGTAATAAAAACTAACACAATCATTGAAAAAATTTGGTTTGAATTAATTTCAGAATCACCAAATCAATTAAGTCTCAGTAATTTGTCCATTATTCTCCTTTCTTTGTCTTATTTTTGAATTTATCCAATTCGCAATTGCTCATATAATTACATAAACAGAAAGTAATACATATGGTGTTGTCATTGTAATAACATTAAATGGAAAAAAAGCTTTTGATTGTTTTCAACCTAATGAATCATTGAAATAAACATTTAGTCAAATAAATAATGCAAAAAGCGAAATATTAAGAATAAATAAAACAAAAAATATTAATATTCCAATTACTTTTTTAGATTTTGTTTTATTTTTTTCCTTAGCAATATCAGCAATTAACTTTTCAATTAATTTCAATGATCCTAAGAATAATAAAAAACTAACTATGCCAACCATAAATCCAAATAACAAAGAATAATTAAAAGGAGTTAAAGCAATAAATATCAGAAATATTGCTACATTTAAAGTGGCATAAGTTATTCAAAATTTTTTTTCATTTATATTTTTCATGCTCAAATGGTTACTAAATAAAATAACCTATTTAATATTATATATCTTTTAATAAAGATACTATTTTAGAAATTCATAAATATGTTGCTGTACAAAATTCTAAACTACTTTATTTTCAAAAAAATTAGCACTCTTTTAGTCTAAGTGCTAATAAAGTGATATAATTAGTTCATTCAAGGAGGATAATTATGCATGCATCATGAACACCAGCTGAAGATGATCAAAAAGATCCATTACTAAAATATGGTAGAGATTTGACAGAATTAGCTAGCAAAGGAAAATTAGAACCGGTAATTAATCGAGATGAAGAAATTCGTTCTTTAGTGCGAATTTTATCTCGTAAAACTAAGAATAATCCAGTCTTAGTAGGAGAACCAGGTGTAGGTAAAACAGCTATTGTTGAAGGACTGGCAAGAAAAATAATTGAAAATCAAGTTCCTGAAAATTTAAAATCTAAAAAAATTTATGAACTAGATTTATCTGCAATTGTTGCAGGAAGTAGCTATCGTGGGCAATTTGAAGAAAGAATGAAATCTATTCTTAAAAGAATTCAAGACTCTGATGGAGAAATTATCTTATTTATAGATGAAATTCATATGCTAATAGGAGCAGGAGTTTCTGGTGACAGCAATATGGATGCTGCTAATATGCTAAAGCCTATGATGGCTAGAGGTCAGTTACATTTAATCGGTGCTACAACATTAAATGAATATCGGAAATATATTGAAAAAGATTCTGCTTTAGAAAGAAGAATGCAAAAAATCTATATTGCAGAACCTTCGATAAATGACACAATAACCATTCTAAGAGGAATTAAAGACAGATTCGAAACTTTCCATGAAGTTAAAATTGAAGATGAAGCTATTGTGGCTGCTGCTAATCTTTCAACTAGATATATTCCTGATCGATTTTTACCTGATAAGGCAATTGATTTAATTGATGAAGCAGCTTCTAATATTAAAACTGAAATGAATTACATTCCAGCACCTATTGAAAAACTAAATTATGAAATTGCGAATTTAGAAATTGAAAAAGTTGCCTTAGAAGATATTAATCAAAAAAATACAACAAAAAATGCGAATCGAATTAAGGAAATTAATGAAAGACTTAGTGAACTAAAAACTAAGCAACAAACACTTCAAAAACAATGAAATGATGAAAAAGAATTAATTGCAAAATTGTCATCATTAAAAGATAGTATTGAAGAAAATAAACGACAATTATCAGTTTTACAATCTGAAGGAAATTATGTTTTAGCTTCAAAAATTATGTATGGATTAATTCCTGAACTAGAGCAAACTAAAAAAGAACTTGAAGATAAATTAAAGAAATTAGATAACCGTTTAATTAAAGAAACTATTGATAGTGAAGAAGTGGCTCAAATAGTAAGTAAATGAACAGGAATTCCTGTGACAAAACTTTTAGAAAATCAAAGAAATAAACTGCTAAATTTAAGCAAGAATTTACAAAAGCGTGTTAGAGGACAAAATCATGCGATTTCTTTAATTTCTGAAGCAATAAAAAGAGCAAAAGCAAACATTAATGATCCAAATAGACCAATTGGTTCGTTTCTGTTTTTAGGACCTACAGGAGTTGGTAAAACTGAACTAGCTAGAGCGCTAGCTGCCAATCTTTTTGATGATGAAAATCATATAATTAGACTCGATATGTCTGAGTATATGGAAAAACATAGTGTTTCAAAATTAATTGGTTCGCCTCCAGGATATATTGGTTACGATGATAATGGTGGGCAATTAACTGAAAAAGTTAGACAAAAGCCTTATTCTATTGTTTTATTTGACGAAATTGAAAAAGCTCATATAGATGTTTTAAATGTTTTATTACAAATTATGGACAATGGAACTCTAAGTGATAGCAAAGGAAGAAAAATTAATTTTAAAAACACAATAATAATAATGACTTCAAATATAGGTTCAGAGGAAATGATGAAAAAAGAATTATCAAATGAAGAAATTAAAACAATTCTTCTAAAACGTCTTAAACCAGAATTTGTAAACCGAATAGACGAAATCATACCTTTTAGTCCCTTGGATATGTTAACAATTGAACAAATTGCCGCCATAGAAATTGAAAAACTAAATCAAAGATTGATTTTAAATCACAATCTAGAATTAATTACAAACCTAGGTGTATATAAATATATAGCTCGAAAATCATATGATGAAAGCTTTGGAGCTAGAGTTATAAAAAGATTTATTCAAAATAATATTGAAAATAGAATTGCTGATTTAATTATTAAAAATGAAACTAAAAATTATTCTTCAATACATGTAAATGTCGAAAAAGATGAACTAAGTATTGAACTTAAATAATTAAAGAAAAAAGACAAGTCACACAAGCTTGTCTTTTTTATATGGTACATCCTGTGGGGCTCGAACCCACGACCCAGGGATTAAGAGTCCCTTGCTCTACCTGCTGAGCTAAGGATGCTCATTTTAAGCACATATAATTATAAACCAATTTTTTAGGCTATTATTTTATTTTTAGAATTTAATTGCGGTGTATTAGATTAAATATAAATTGTTCTAGTATAATTAATAACTATGTTAATAATATGGAGGTTTTTAGATGTTAGATGTATGTGGAATAAGCAAAATTTTTCCCGATAAAAAACTTTTTAGTAATGTAAACTTGAAATTTTTACCAGGTAATGTTTATGGTATTATAGGGGCTAATGGTGTTGGTAAATCAACTTTTTTAAAAATTCTAAGTGGAGAGATTGAAGCTTCAGAAGGACAAATAGTTAAAGAAAAAAATGCCAGAATGAGTGTTTTAAGCCAAAATCATGATGAATACAATGATTTTAATGTTACTGATGTTGTTATTATGGGTAACAAAGAACTATATAAAATTAATTTAGAAAAAAATAAGATTTATGAAAATCCTGAAGCTACAATGGAAGATTACGAAAAAGCTAGTGTTTTAGAACAACAATATGGTGAAATGGGTGGATGAAATGCCGAAAACGATGCCCAAACTCTTTTATCAAATTTAGGCATTGAATCAAGTAAATGAAATCTAAAAATGTCAGAACTTAAAGCTAATGAAAAAGTTAAAGTTTTGTTAGCTAAGGCTTTGTTTGGCAACCCTGATATTTTAATAATGGATGAACCAACAAACAGACTTGATTTAAAAACTATTAAATGGCTAGAAAATTTCTTAATGGATTATTCTAATATAGTTATTGTAGTAAGTCATGATAGTGATTTTTTAGATGCCATTTGCACTCATATTGTTGATATTGATTTTTCTGAAGCAAAACTATTTGTAGGTAATTATTCTTTTTGAAAACAAACAAGTCAATTGCTAATTGAGATGCAACAAAAATCAAATCTAAAAAAAGAAGAACAAGCACAAAAATTAAAAGAATTTATAGCTCGATTTTCTGCCAACGCATCTAAGTCAAGACAGGCTACAAGTAGAAAAAAATTACTTGAAAAGATTGTTATTGATGAAATCAAACCATCTTCAAGAAAATATCCATATATTAAATTTGATCTAAACCGTGCACCAGGAAAACAAATATTAAATGTTAAGAATTTAACTTATGTTAATGATGCTGGAGATACATTATTTGAAAATGTAAGTTTTAGTTTAAAAGCCGGAGATAAAATGGTTGTTGTTGGAAATGATGACATTGCCAAAACAAGACTTTTGGAAATTTTAATGCTAAAAAGAAAACCTACTTCAGGAACTATTGAATGAGGCTCAACAATTAAACCTAATTATTTTCCATCAAATAATTCGGAGTATTTTGAAGAATCAGAATCGATTATTGATTGATTAAGCAAATGACCACTAAATAATACAACACAAGAAACTAAAGATAATAGTGATGCAAGAATGAGAGCATTTTTAGGTAGAATGTTATTTTCTAATGACAGTGTATTTAAAAATGTTAAAGTAACTAGTGGTGGAGAAAAAGTTAGATTAATGATGTCTAAATTAATGCTAGAAGAAAGTAACTTTTTAATTTTTGACCAGCCTTTAGACCATTTAGATTCAGAATCAATTGATAGCTTAATTGAAGGTGTTAAATCATATAAGAGCTCATGTATATTTACAACTTACAACCGTGCTATGATTAAAGAATGCGCTAATGTATTATTAGAAATCAAACCAAAAGAAAGTTATTTATTTTATGGCACTCTAGAAGAATATGAAGAAGCAATGGGATATTAATTAATTTATAGAACTTTTAGTTAAGTTCTATTTTTATTTTAAAAAATAACCCTTTAGGTTTAAAGAGTTATATTTTGGTTTAATTGCTTCAGTTTATTTCAATGTAATCATATTTTTTTTCTTTTGATTTTTTAGATAATACTTTAAAAGTAATAACATCGTTTAAAACATATTTTGAATTTTTACGTAAGGGGTGTTCTAGTTTTTGTTCTAGTCATTCGGACAAACTTAAATTCTTTTCTTTATCAGATAAGCTAAAGTTTTCTAAATGATCTTCTAGTTCTAATTGTTTTCACAATGCTTTCATTAGAACTGTACCTTTAGCTTCAGATCTTTCTAAACTAATTTCATAAATTTGTTCATCATCGTCATATTCATCGTATATTTCACCAACAACTTCTTCTAAAATATCTTCTATAGTGATAATTCCTATGGCTTTATCATCATTATTATTTTCTGTAACAAATGCCATTTGAGCTCGAGCTTGACGCATTTTTTCAAGAGCAACAGATAATAGTGAGTTAGCCGAAATATTAGGAACAGTTTTAATGTAATTCATAATATTGCCACGTTTTAAAAAGAATATATCTTTTAGTAATAATATACCCACTAAATCGCCATCTTTTTCAACAGGTATTCTTGAATAATTAGTTGCTTTAAACATGTCAAGTGCGTCTTGCATTGTTGACTTATAATTTATATAATCTACATTTTTAAGCTTAATAAAGTGTTGTGAAACTTTAGTTGAATCAAGGTCTAAAACATTTTGAGCCATTATTGATTCATTAGTTTCCAAAACACCTTCATCTTGAGCTATGTTTAGTAAACTTTTAACGTCTTCTTCAGTGTTGGTTATATATATTTTTTTACCAATTTTAGAAATTGGATATGTAATTGGAATAAATATTCAATATAACATTTCAATAAATCAATAAAAACTTCTAACAGTTTTTTCAGGTCTGGCTTTAGCAGCTATTTTTGGTATTATTTCAGCAAAGAAAACGATAATAGGTGTCATCACTAGTGTAGAAATAATTGATGAAATTCCTGCTCTTTCAGCGCCTAAAGCAGTAGTTAATAAATAAACCAACAAGGTGGAAGCGGCAATATTAACTAAATTATTTGCAATTAAAATTGTTCCTAGCGTACGGTTAAAAAATTGATGTTGTTTCAGTATTGCTTTTGCACCACGTACTTTTTTATCAACTAAGGTTTCAATTTTTGCCTTAGATAAAGTAGTATATGCTGTTTCACAAGCAGAAAATATACCTGAGCAAACAAGCAAAAATAATAACAATATAGAATAAATTATACTTTGTCAAACTTTTGGGTCATGTATACTGAGCGATTCGTCCATTTTTAAAAATTCTCTCCATTTGTATGTTAGTGCATACTTAAATTATTTAATTATTATAAACTATAAATTTATTATTGATAATTAAATTGACAATAGTAATTAGTTTTAAATTATAGAAAAATCTAAAATTGTCAATATTTTACGTTTAGAACTATAATTTTATTATGTTTAAATTTGAAGATGTGAAATTAGTAGAATTACCTGAGAAAGTCTTGCGTGAAAAATCACTTGATATTGAAATACCATTATCACAAGAAAACATTGATTTGATTGAAAAAATGATTTATCATGTTTCTGATAGTCAAAAAGATAATACCAAATTTAGACCTGCTGTGGGTGTAGCTGCTGTGCAATATGGAATATTAAAAAAAATATTTTATATTTTAATTACAGATAATGAAAACAATGTAATATTTAGTGATGTTTTAATCAATGCTAAAATGTTAGGTCATTCCAATCATAAAATTGCTTTATCAGAAGGTGAGGGTTGTTTAAGTGTTAATGAAAAACACCCCAACCAAGAAGGTTATGTTCCAAGATATTCAAGAGTTATTGCTGAAGCTTATTCCTATTTTGAAAAGAAAATAAAAAGATATGAACTTTCTGGATATCCAGCAATTGTTTTTCAACATGAATATGACCATTTAGGTGGAACACTATTTATTGATAGAATAAATAAAAAAGAACCTTGAAAGAAAGACAAAAACCTAGTTTTATTATAAAAAAAGCCTTGAAATTAGAAAATTTCTGGGCTTTTATATTATTTAAATTAGTTATTAATTTTTGGATACTTTAAATTTTAGAGGTACTGAGAATTCAAATTCTTGGTCTGATGGTTCTATATAAATTCCATACTCAGCTCGATATTTACCTAGTCTTTCAGTGTTTAAAGAAAGAGTCAATAATCTAGCTTTGAATTTTAGCTTCGAATTATCAATTCATTTTTCAGTATCAAAGTTTTCTAAAATTATTTCGGACGTGAGCATTAATGGAAAAAAGAAATTACTATTAGTATCAATATTAGGTAGTAATTTTATACTTTTTGTTCCCCTATTAATTGGTATATCTTTAGTTAAGGTTCACGATAAACTAATTGGATCATATTTATTAGTTTTTTGTTTTTGATTAAATTCATCAATAAATTTTTTAAGTTGACTTTTGTATTCAATAACTTTATCTTTTGGCGGATTTTTGGTTATATCAATAGGCAAAAATAAATTAAATATAATTTTACTTTTAATATCTTCTAAAAATTTTTTACTAAATTCTTGTTTTTTAGATTTTAAGGCTGATTCATTAAATTTAACCGTTTCATATTTAGTCTTGATTGGAAAGTTTTTAATAACAAATTCTACTTTTTGACTTCTATTTTTTCGAAATGCCAAATCAACATATAATATTTTTTTAGATATTGAATCAATTATAAAATTGTTTGCTTGAACTGAATAATTGTGTTTGTCATTACTGAATTTTATGTAATCTTTTAAAACCTTAGATTTTTTTAAATCATCATTTTCATTTGCTAGCTGAGTCATTATTTGTTCTGGATTTCCATCTAGCTCAATATTTTCCTTTTCAATGGCAATTCCATATTTTGAAGCGCCATATTCTTTATATTCTTCATAAATAACCTGAGGGACACTGTTGTATCAATATGTTAGTAAGAAACGTGGTTTCATTGTAATGACAACTATAGTAGTAATTAATACTGCCGACAGTGCTACAGCGGTTGCGCTTCAAAAAGCAATCTTCTTAATCTTTGCTGCTTTAACTACTTTTTTAGCAACTTCTTTATGTTTTAGTTTATCTTCGTCACTTATTTCTTTATCTATTGAATCTTCTCAATCGAAATCTTCATTATTTTTTTTAGACATTATTTCTCTACTTTCACCTCAAATTCAGTTGTTTTTGTGTCCTCATTAATATCTGAAATATCAATGTTATGTGTGTCTTGTTCATCAATATCTGGAAGAACTTCAATTTTAATATTTTTAGTATCTCCTGATACAGAAGTTGTTGGTAATTCTTCAAGATTATTTTCTTTAAGAATTTCATTAAAATCTAATTCAGTAGTTTTTTCCATGTCTAAATTTGAAGGGACAATTTCTTTTGTACTCTCATTAGTATTATTCAATCCATCAAAATTAAAATACTCATATTCACTAGTTTCTTCATTAGATTCTAACTGTTCTTCTTCTAAAATATCTTTAGATAAATTACTATGACTATCATCGTTTTCATCATCTTCTAATTCCACTGAATTTGAATCAGAGATATTTGAGTTTAGTTCTTCAAAATTATTATTAAATGATATCTCTTCTGTTTTAAATTCATCTGATAATACATCCATTTCATCCACTTCACCAGCAGGGTTTTCACCTAAATTTTCATCCTCAAACGAATCTATTTCTTTACTTAGCTCAGCTTTATCTTGAGAATAATCAACTGCATAGTCATCAATTTCTTCAGAATCATCATTATTTTCATCGCTTTCAGAACTAGAATCTATATTTGATTCTTTTTCAGAAATTACATCTTCTATTTTAATATCAGAAACCGGTTCATCTGATTTATAAGCAACATCATTAATAGTTAACGTTTTTGTTACAAACAAAGGTGGGTCAATTGGATTTTTAATTTGTTCATTCGAACGAGTTTCTTCTTCAATAATCATTCTTAGATAATTAAAGATTTTATCTTTATTAATAGGTCATTCAATTTCAGACACATAAATAATTGGATATTCTTTTGATTCTAAGAATTTTATACTATCCATAAATACTAAATATTTTTGATAATCATTTTTGTAAGCAAAATTATCCAAAATAAAGCCCTGAACCATTTTTTTGTTGATTTTATTAATTAACACAATGTCAATTGTTTTAGTACCAACAGAATAATTTAGTTCAAACCTGAAATCCGGTTTATTAACAATTAATTTCTTTAAATCATCTATTACGTCTACTTTGAATTTTAAATCTTCAGGTATTGCTTGAATTCTTGTAGCCAAAAAATCATTAGTTTCATCAAGATAATTTTTTTGTTGTTCTAAAGATAAGTCTAAGAATTTTAGCCAGTCTCTAAACATAATCATATCAGCTGTAGATTTTTCAGAAATCTCAATATCTTCTGCATATATAGATTTAACTACCATTACTTTTTCACGCGCTCTTGAAATGGCGACGTTTAAAGCGTTTTTACCACCATTTCTAGCAACGTATGTATTTTGCAATGAAGTATTTTTGTCATAAACCACTGACATAATAACTAAATCTGCTTCATCTCCTTGAACATTTTCAATGTTTTTGATTATTATTTGTTCATTCATTAAAGCTTCTTCTAAAACAGGTTCTATTCCGAATATATTATTCATTAAATAATCTTGTTGTTTAGAGTTGAATAACAGAATAATGATTTTCTTGTATTTCGATAGATTTTGTCTTACTAATTCGATAACAGTTTTTCCTTCTTGCTCGTTCATACTATTATCTCATTTACCATCAACTTGAATAACTTCTATTGCTTTATCATTTTCTAAAGATAATTCATAATTGTCAATAACATCTAACTTAGATTCATAGAAATGCTTAGAAGAGAAAGTCATTAATGTGGCTTTTTTAGAACGGTAATTTTTGTCTAATAAAACAGAATAAACACCTAGAACCATTGCATAATCTAATAATGATTTTATGTTACCAAAATCATCTTCTTCATCAAAGCTATATGATGCTGAAAACCATCTGGTAGGTTGCATTTGCTGATTATCTCCTGCCAAAATTTTTCTTTTAGCTAAATATAAAATTGGAATTCCTTTTTCTAAGAAAACTTGAGATGATTCATCTAATATAGCATAGTCAAATTCTTCTTTTTGTCACATTGATAAATCAAGTTCAGGGGTTGTTACTATAATTGGAAACAATAACTTAATCATTTCTTTATGTTTATGGAAGAATTTGTAAGGTTTTAGGCTACCTATTCTAATTGCCATTGCAAAAGCTGTGTACTGTCTTTTTTGTTCTTCACTAAAATTGTTAATTTTTTCAAAGGTTTTTTCCAAAAGAATTTTTGTTAATCTTTTATCATCATTTAATTTAACTGTTTTAGAAATCAATATTTTTTTGTATTGTTCTGAGAAATTCATTATTTCTTCATATGTAACTAAATTTACATATTTTAAGGCTTGGTTGATATCAATAGTAAATAAAGATTCATCTTGTAACAAAACATCAGCCATTCTTTTAATATTTCCAGGCACAATGCTAAAAATTCAATGTTTCTTTTTTAAATTTAGTTCATATAACTGTTTAATAATTTCTTTACGGTCACCTATAACATTTGAAAAATTGTATTTTAAACTTGTATCTAGTTGTTTTAAACTATCATAAGTTTTTTCACTAAAGTTACCATTCATTATTGAGGCATAAAAATTAATAATATTATTTAAATTAGGAGTTCGTTTTATTAAATTAACATTATCTACATAATTTTTATCTTCATCTGAAAAAACTGAAAATCCTTCTTCTCGTTCAGTTTTTTGATAATTTTCAATTAAATATATAAATTCTTTTAAAGGTTCATAAAATGTTTCTAGTCTTAGGTGTTTATCATTTAAAGCAAACAAACAAAATATTGATAATTTCTTCATTCTGTTTTTCAAAACATCAAGAGCTGCTTTCTTTTGACTTACTACTAGAGCTGTATAGCCTCTAGCTATAATATTGGTTATTAAATTGGAAATTGTTTGAGATTTACCCGTTCCAGGAGGACCTCAAATAATAGTGTCTTGATATAATGAAGAAACTGTAGCAACATCTTGTGAATAATTGGTTTCTTGAATTTTAAATAACTTAAAATTATCATCAAAAATTACTTTTTGCACTTTTTGACGATAGACATTTTTATTTACATTTGGCTGTAGTATTTTGTCAAACTCGTCATTTTCAATAATTTTTTTCATTTGGTTTCATAAATAACCAGATGATACATTAAAGAATCCTAAAACAATTCCTGAATGGAACATAATTGAAGTGTTTTTAATACTTTCAACATTTAAATTTTTAATTCCTTGTCTTAGGTTATCTGGTAATGAAAATAAAGGAGACCATATTTCTTTCAATTTTTCAAAAACTTCTCTTATAGATAATCCTGAAAAATCAAAAGAATCAACATCAAGTGAAAAACCTTCTTGGTTTAAAAATGTTACTAATTTACTATTAACTCTTATATCTGAATTCGAGCTTATATAAACTAAAGAGTTTTTAATTTCAACCATTATTTCTTTAAAAAATAAAGGAGCATAAATAGTTTTATTTTCAGTTTTAATTGATATGTAAAAAAAGCCAATATGCAATGGTCAGATATTAGTTTCAATATTTATGTTTTGAGCCTTATTTAAAATTTTCTTTCATTTTACAATTGATTTTTGAAACTCTGTTTCTTGTTGAGCAATAATTAAACTTCTAGCCTTTTCTAAATTAGAGGTTAACATTTTAAAAATATGGTCATCAAGTCTTTTATTGTAATCTTTAAAAATATTAATAATTTCAGTTTTGTTTTTAGCTTCATTAACTTTTTCAGCAATGGCACGATTAGCAGCTTCAGCTAAAACGCAGTTAAAATTAAATTTGTTGTATATTTCTTCAAAAGTACTTTCACCAAAATTTTTATAAATATCGAAATATCTTTCATTGTCAATTGTGCTAAAAAGTGAAGAGTCATATGTATCAATGTTTAATAGGTTAGCCATTAAACTTTGATATTTTGTGTTGTTTGAATCCATTATTTTACCTCATTATTAATAAGCTCTTCTACATATTTGGCAGTGTTACCCAATACTAAAGATATGCTTTGGCTTTGTAGCGCAATGCCACTTACACCATCTAATTTTTTCAGTTCTAAAGCATTTACTTTCTGTTTATCATCAAAAAAGATTTTAAGAATTTTTTGAGTAGAAGAAGTGGATTTTATATTTTCTTTTCCTCCTAAACTTCTAATCATATCTTCTAAATCAAAACTTATTTTTGTGCTCTTTGATAAGTAGTCTTTTTGCTTGTTTTGTCTATATTTTTTCTTTCAATAAATTAGTATGAAACCAAAAGTAATTATTATTAAAAAATAGTATAAAAATTTATTTTTTCCATTCACTATTAAACCCCCAATTCACTTTAAGTCTTTATAAAATTATATTTTAATTTATAATTAAAGGCACAAAAACAACTTTATTTAAAAATCAAGGTTTTATTTTGTTGTTTTTATCAAAAAATTAGAGTAATTTTAATTTTTTAAAACTGATACGATAATACTGGTAAAAAATGATATTAATATTTATTAATATTAATTTTTAAACCAAAAAGTAATAAAATTAATAGTGACTTTATTTTTAGTGTATCTTAAAACACAAGCAAGGAGAATAGATGAACAATAAAAAAAGACTATTGAGCGGAATTACAGCAACAGGAAAACTTACATTGGCTAATTACATTGGTGCAATTAAAAACATGGTTAAACTACAAGAACAATATGACAGTTATATTTTTATTGCCGACTTACATGCTCTAACATTGCCAATAGACCCGAATGTTTTAGCTGAAAATCGCAAGAATATTTATGCTTTATTTATGGCATGTGGCATAGATACATCTAAAACAACCCTATTTTTCCAATCTGATGTACTTGAACATGGATTAATGAACTGATTAATTTTAAGCCAAACCACAATAGGTGAACTTTCAAGAATGACCCAATTTAAAGATAAATCTTCTAAGGTAAAATCATCTAATGGTATGGAAACAATCCCTACAGGTTTATTAATGTATCCTACATTAATGGTAGGTGATATATTGCTATATGATGCTGATTTAGTTCCTGTGGGAATTGACCAAAAACAACATGTTGAATTAACAAGAAATCTCGCTCAAAGATTAAATAATAAATTTAAATTAGATTTTAAAGTTCCTGAACCTTTTATTCCTGAAGTAGGGGCAAAAATAATGTCTTTGGTTGAATCTACTAAAAAAATGTCAAAATCAGATATTAATGAAAAAGCTTCAATTTATTTATTGGATGATCCAGATAAAGCTTACAAAAAAATATTAAAAGCTGTGACTGATTCTGAAGGCAAAATTTATTTATCAGATGATAAACCGGGTATTAAGAACTTGTTAACAATATATTCAGCTCTAAAAGATATATCTTTAGAAGAATCAGTTAAATTGTTTGAAAATAATAACTATGGAGAATTCAAACAAGCTGTAGGTTTAGAAGTTAAATCCTTTTTAGAAAATATTCAAGAAAAATATAAACAAACTATACTAAAAGTAAATGAAGAAGCTATAAAGGGTGCTAAAAATGCTTCTAAAATAGCAAATAAAAATCTAATTAAATTAATGAAAGGTTTAGGTTTAAATAATGAAAGCAAATAGTAAATTAAATCATTCAACCAGCCATTTACTGGCTGCTGCTATTTTAAAATTATATCCAAATACTAAACTAGCAATAGGCCCCTCTATTGAAGAAGGTTTTTATTATGATTTTGAATTTGAACAACCTATTTTAGAATCAGACTTGCCAAGAATTGAAAAATTAATGAAAAAAATGGCAGAGCAAGGATATGATACTAAACAAGTAGGAATCGAACATTTTAATTTTGATAACCAACCTTATAAAAAAGAATTATTCGATGAATTTAGTAAAGAAAAAAAACAAATAACTTTTTTTCAGTTTATTCATCCTAAAACAAATGAAATTTTATTTACTGACCTGTGTGCTGGTGGACATGTCGAAAACACAAAAGAAATTAAACACTTCAAATTATTATCAACAGCTGGCGCTTATTGAAGAGGCGATTCAAATAACAAAATGTTAACTCGTATCTATGGTACTTCTTGAGAATCAAAAGAAGACTTAGAAAAATACTTGGAGATTTTGCAAGAAAGAAAAGAAAGAGATCATCGAAAAATTGGTAAAGAATTAAATATATTCACTTTTAATAATTTAAGTGGACAAGGTTTGCCAATTTGATTAGAAGATGGTATGAAAATACATAATTCTATTAGAAATTATGTACTTAAGCTTGATAAAAAGTTTGGTTTCAATGAAGTTTTAACTCCGCATTTTGGTGAAAAGAAATTATATGAAATGAGTGGTCACTGAGACCATTATCAAGATACAATGTTCAAGCCGATTAAAATGGATAATGAGATGTTAGTGGCAAGACCTATGACTTGTCCACATCATATAATTTTATTTAATTCTACAAGAAGATCATATCGTGATTTACCAATTAGATATTCAGAACAATCAAGATTATATCGTTATGAAAAATCAGGTGCTTTAAGCGGACTAGAACGTGTTAGATCAATGGATTTAACTGAAGGACACGTATTTGTTAGAACTGACCAAATTAAAGATGAATTTAAGCATTTATACAAAATGATACTTCAAGCTTTAAAAGATTTTTCAATTGAAATCGACCACGTTTCTTTATCTTTAAGAGACCCTAAAGATGAAACTAAGTTTTTTAAAGATGATAAGATGTGAAATAAGGCTGAAAATGACTTACGTGAGGTTTTAAAAGAGCTTAAAATTGAATACAAGGAATTTATCGGAGAAGCAGCTTTCTATGGTCCTAAGGTGGATTTCCAAGTTAAAACAGTGCTTAATAGAATAATCACAATGTCAACATTACAATTAGACTTTTTATTGCCACAAAAGTTTGATATGAAATACGTTGATGATAAAGAACAATTACAAAGACCTGTATTAATTCATAGAGGTCTAATTGGTACTTATGAAAGATTTATAGCCACTTTGCTAGAGCAAACTAAAGGTGTATTACCATACTGACTAAGTCCTAGACAAGTTACAATATTACCAATAAGCGATAATCAAAATGAGTATTGTCAGAAATTATATGAAGAGTTTATTGATTTAGATATAAATGTAAATGTTGATTTAAGACATGAAAGAATTAATAAAAAAATAAGAGAAGCACAAATTCAAAAAACAAAATTTATTATTGTAATTGGTCAACAAGAAATAGATAATAATTCATTTGCAGTCAGAGAATACGGCAGTGAAAAAACAACAACTTATACAAAAGATGAATTTTTGAAAAAAATCTATGATTTAAAATGTAATCTTAAATAGAAAAAATCAGGTGTAACTATCTACATCTGATTTTTGATTCAATTAAAAAAGATCTCCTTTCTATTAAAGAACTAGAGATCAAAATATATTTTTAGTAAACTTTAGCAATACGTAGAGCAATTAAAATAATGTTAATTACAATTAATACTGCCAAAATTGTAAACATTGTTCAAAATGTTTTTTGTTGTCTTCTTTTAGCATGTGCTTGATTGCAAGATGCTGGTTTAGTTTCTGAAACTGCCACTGGAACTGGAGTTGGTTTTGTTTGAGCAACTACTGGTTGTTCAATTGTTTCTTCTACAATTGTTGTCACTGTTCTTTTTTTAACAGTTGGTTTATCAACCAATTCTTGTTTTTCTAAATATTCAATAACATTTTCGTTAGCTACTTTTTCTTTAGATAGTGTTGCTAAGATAATTTGAGCTTTTTCAATATTAACACTTCCTCGGTATGCTCCATCTCTGTGGAATCAAACACGAGTTTCGTTTTTGGTTTTTTCACTTACTCTGATAAATTCAGAAACTGCATCTTTAAAATCTGGGAAGCTTCCTGAAATTTTTTGATTAGCTTTTTTAAAGTTGAAAGTAATATTTCTATTTTTATCAAATTTTTCAGAGATATAGTATTTTTCTAATGTGCTTTTTGCCATTTTTTTCTCCTAAATAATTAATCTATATGTTTATCAACACGATACATACATAACAATAATTTTAGAATATTAATTGCTTAATTTATTAAAAAAAACGCTAAAAACTTCCGTTTTAGCATTTTTGGGGCTTATTTTTGAATATTTATTCACTTTTTCAATGTTTTTCAATGTCGCTTCAATGTTTTTTCAATATATTAAACAATAAATTATGAACTTCTATACTTCAATAAATCAATTATTTTATCAACGTTTTCAGTACTTAATATAGGCTTCAAATTCTTTTTGATTTGATAAAAAGTTTCATAGAAATTATCAAGTGTTGTGTATGTTAAATGTGAAGGTGAGTTGTGAATTTCAAAATTATTAATTTGATTAAAAACAAGAATACCAACTATTGGCAAATTATTAGGCAAAATAGGTATCAAATCTTTAATGTTTTTGTTTAGTTTTCACAGTGGATTATAAATATAATATTTTGCTCTTGGTCTTGTGATATATCATTCACGATTGCCAAAACTTCCTTCAATCATTTTGCCTTCATAATTAAATTCATTAATTACAAATAAGCCAAAACTATTAACCATAATTAGACCAGATTCAAATGTTTTAGAAGCATTAGAATAATTTGATTTGGATAAATATTTATTATTAGAAACTAAATTTGAAATTTTGGATAATTCAGAAATTAAATCAACTTGATCTGAAGAATCGGGGTTAAGTTTGGCTTTTTTCTTTTGTTTAATTTTTTTAAGGATGAGTAAAGTGGCAACAGTTATTACAAGAGCAGCTACAATAACACACACGCAAATTATAATAATTAGTTGTTTGTCCATAATTTAGAATTCCTTTACTTATCAATAATATAGTTATTTAGCTTAAAAATTTTAATTTTGTAATCTGGAATGAATTTTTTTACAATGTTTCAAAATTTTGGACCATGATTGTGCTCTAATTTGTGTGCAATTTCATGGTATGCAACATATTTAATTAAATCTTCAGAAAAATATTTTAAATCAGAATTAATGTTAATTTTATTATTAGAAGTATTAATTGTTGCTCAAGTATTTTTTTTATTTCTTACGATAAATGTCAGTTTTTCATAAGTTTTCAAAATCAATAAACTAGCTTCATTAGCGTACTTTTCAAAAATCATTTTTAGTTTTTTATCAGTATGATTATTAATTAAAGAGGTTATTTCTAAAACGGTGTTTTTATTTTTGGGTTTTTTGATGTAATCAATTAGTTCGTTCTCACTTGAAAAAATAGATATTGAATAATCATTAATGCTAAAGTTGACTTTTTGACCGAAATAATAAAATGTTTGATTATCAAAATCAATTCCTAATTTTTGTTTTGAACCATAGGTTTTTTTAAAACCTTCTTTTTTAATCTGCTTTTTCATTGAATTAATTAAAAAAGTTTCAAACACAGATCCTGACAAATTATAAAAAGCACCTCTAAGACTAAAAATTCCATTGTCATAAGTTAAATAAACATTTTTAGCTTTAGTATAAAACACTTGAATTTCATACTCTTTTCCATCAACTGTCCTTTTTATGATTTCAGAAACGCTTTTCATAATTATTAATTTTATATAAATTAAAGTTATTTACAAAAAAATAGTAATAATAAGCAAAAAGTGTTTAAAAAGCAAAAAAAATGTGTAAAATTATGTATGCTAATTTATTTTTAGCAAGAAAGGCAAAAAATGGCAAATATTAAATCAAAACAAAAAGCAATATTATCTAATAAAAAGGCAAATGAACGCAACTCAGCTATTAAATCAACAGTTAGAACTGCTATCAAAAAAGCTAAATTAGCTGCACAATCTAAAAATGAAAAGACTGCTGAATTAGTTGCTAAAGCACACCACGAAATTGATAAAGCCGTTTCTAAGGGTGTATTACACCAAAATAATGGTGCAAGAAAAGCTAGCCGTTTAGATGCGTTTATTGCTAAAGAAAATAATTAATTTACTCAATAATGAATTTTAAAATCAAGTAAATTATCTTTTAATTAAAAAACATCAGATCAAATAGTTATCTTTAATAAGATAATTTATTCTAAATCTGATGTTTTTTGTTTATTTTTTAGAGATTCATATTTATTAACTTTTTTGGTTTTTGGTTTTTTGATTAAGAATACCAATACAAATTCACCCTTAAGATTTTGGTCATTTAGCATATTTTTAATTTCAGCTGCTGTACCTTCAAAATCTTGTTCATGAATTTTGGTTAATTCTTTGCATAAATATAACTGTGCTTCTGAGCCAAATACTTCATTAAAATCATCTAATGTTGCCAGTAATTTGTAAGGTGAAATGTATGAAACATAAACTCCTTCTGACAATTTTTTCAATTGATTTTGTCTCTCTCCAGATTTATCTTTTAAAAAACCTAAAAAGCTAAAACTGGAGCCTAAATTTGATTTGATAAAAGCATGAATCATAGCAGTCGGACCGCCAATTACATCAATAAATATATGATGTTTTTTTGCTTCAGATATCAAATTAAATCCTGGGTCAGAAATGCAAGGCATTCCAGCATCAGATATTAAAGCTACATTGCGATCTTTAACTAAATCAATTATTTTAGAAGTAATTTGGCGTTCATTAAATTTATGATATGAAATCAGCTTTTTATTTTTAATATCATAATGGTTTAGTAGTCTTTGGCTTAATCTAGTGTCCTCGCACAAGATCATATCAGCCTCTTTTAAAACTCTAATGGCTCGAAAACTTATATCTTCTAAGTTTCCAATAGGAGTTCCAACTATTGACAGTTTATTAGCCATAGTATTTCTCCAGTTCCACTAATAAATAGCTTTTTTGTAAATTAAAATTAGCTGATTTATTTAAATTTTTTTTCACATTTTCTATCAGCTTAATTATTTTATATATCGGAACATAATCAAAATCCGTTTGAGAAATTTTGTGGTTTTTTAAAATTGTCATTTTTTTTAGACCTTTTTTAATACGATAAATATCATTAAAAACTAAATTCATAAAGTTTAAAAAAACTTCTTTATTGCTATAGTCTAGTGTTTGAACAATTAAATTTAAAAAAGTTTGAGGATTTTTATAAGATTCAGATATTGAGTTAGCTAATTTATCAAATAAACTAATTGATTCTTCATTGTATTCACTATTTGTTTGACTAAAAAAGCTATTATAGGGTTTATGTGAATCAATTTCACTTAAAATTGTATTATAAATTTCAATTATTAAAGCTCTCGATTTAATTGTTTTAAGTACTTGTGATATGTAATTACATGTCATTAAAACAATGGTGTTTTGAGGAGGGTTTTCTAAAAATTTTAGTAAGCCGTTTAATGATTGCAAACTACCATTTTCAACATTGTTAATTATTAAAAATTTTCTTTTATTAGGATTTAAATTACTAGTTTCAGAAACATCATTTATTGCACCCAAAACCGAATCCTTGGTTAATGATGTTTTGTTTTGACCAATAATAAAATATAGTTCACCAAATTTTATGTCTTTTAAAGAAGTAATATTTTCACCATTTATTTTATTAATAAAATAAAGAATATATTCATCAAAAGAATCCATCTCTTTTGATGATAATAAAAACACCTGACTAAGCTTATTTTTACTAATTGAATTATTAATTATTCTCTCAAAATTTTTTGAAACCATAATTACAATACTTTTTCTTCTTTTAAAATATTAATTATTTTTTGGAATAATTCGATTATTGAACAATTAGCATCTACAATACGATATCTTTCAGGATTTTTAGCAATAACTTTTTGATACGCTTTTCTTAAAGAAACATAATATGATATATCTGATGTTTCTAATCTATCCATACCTTCACGCATTTTAGTAATTCTTTCAACTGAAAGCGCTGGCTCTAAGTCAAAGAAAATAATTAAATCAGGTTCAGTTGAACTTGTAGCAATTTTATTAATTATTTCTACATTTTCAAGACCAGCATCACCTAAAATTCCTTGATAAACATATGAGGAAGTTGTATATCTATCTGATATGACATGTTTATTATCTTTTAAAGCTGGCAAAATTCCTTTTTCTAAATTAAGTCTTCTGCTTGTAGCAAATAACAAAGCATCCACCATTGAACTAAAAGAGTTTTCATTATCTAAGATTAATTGCCTGATTTTTTCAGCTTCTTTTGAAAAAGCAGAGCCTGGTTCACGTGTAAAAACGAAATTATCTATTAAGTTTTTGTTAATTAATTCATTTTTTAACATGTCAATAATAGTTGATTTACCAGAACCATCCATTCCTTCAATTGCTATAAATTTTGCTTTGTTCATATCTTCCTCATTCCTTTTATTATTCATTTAGTTTATTTTCTTTTTATTTAAGATTGATTGTTTTAGTGTTATTAAATCAACTGCATCGATTGACATTCCGAATGGTATTCCAATTGATAGTTGATAAACATTGTAATATTTTAGCTCGTCTCTTAATTTCTTTTCAATATAACGCATTGTTATTTGACCATTAAAGTCAGAATTAAGAGCTAGAATAATTTCGTCAAATTGTTTCGATAGTTCAAATAATTTTTTAAGTTTAAGTTCAAATTTTTCACTAACATTTTTTAAATCTACTAATTCATTAAAAATAAAGTATTTTCCCTTAGGGATATCTAATTGTTCAAATTTATTAATATCGTTATTTGTTGAAACAACATATAACTTTTTTTGCCGGCTTTTATCAGAGCAAATATCACATAATTCCTTACTTGTATAAGCTAAGCATTGGATACATTTAGTAGTTTGAGAAGCTAATTCAATTATTTTGTTAAATAATTCTTTTGATTCATCAACGTCATTATCTAAGAAAAAATTTATGATTTTATTAGCCTGGCGAATTGAAATTCCGGGAATTTTTTTTAATAAATCTACAATTTCATCAATTTTTTTATCCATTAAAATGGCATTCCTGTATTTGAGTATTTTTCAGCAATTTTATCATATGCTTCTTGAACCTTATCAATCGCTTCATTAACAGCAATCATAACTAAGTCTTGAACTAATTCAGGATCTTCAGGATCGATTAAAGCTTCATTAATTTCTATCTTAGTGATTTTTCTTTCACCATTCATAGTAACTGTTATACCTTGTTTTTCAACAGTGAAAATTGTTTTTGAAACTTCTTGTTCATCTTTTTCCATTTCACCTTGAATTCTTTTGGCATTTTTTAACATTTCGTTTATATTCATTATTATTTCTCCATTATTCTTTTGGTTCTTTTACAGCATCACCAAATAATTTTTTAGCATATTCAATAGAAGGTGTTGATTTATTTTTATATTTATCTAAATTAGGCAAGTCTAATAGCGGTTGTTGTTCATTGATCTTATCTTTTCAATTTAACTTACAATTTTCAATAGCTTTTTCCAATTGCTCATATGTTACAGCAATAACATTTACATAACGATTGAAAATACTATATAAAACTTCCATTAATTGTGAATCTTTTCTTTTTAAATTCAATTGATGAACTTTAATAATATCAGGCGATTTTAGTACAATCAATTGATCCAAAGAAAGAAAAATTTTAAATCCTAATAAAAGTTCTTTTAGATGACTTAATTCTGGTGATATTTTTGTTTCCAGCATATTGTAGTTAATTTCATCAAACTTAGCTACTTTATCATTGTTGTAGTTGTACATTTTTTTCTTAACATATTGATAAATAAAAGCTAAATTATCAACATCATTTTGAGCAATTTCAGGTGTTAAAATTTCAACATCATTTTTTGATTCAGAAATATCATTAGAAAATTCACTTGTTATTATTTCATTTAGAATATCGTCATTTTCATATTCTTTAGTGGTATCTGCCACCAATATTTCAGAAGTTTTTTCTAGTATTTTGTCCAAATTTTCTTCATTAATACCGAGGTCATCCATTTTTGGTTTATTATTAAATGTTATTTCGCTTTGAGTATTATATGAATTTGATATGCTAGCTAAATTAAAAACTGAATTAAAGTCTTTAGCATTGTTTTTAGTATCTTTAGTTTGTTCTTCTTCCTCTTGTTCATTTAAAATTGCTTCATTAACAATTTTAAAATCATTTTCATTAGGAGTACCTTGATTGCCCAAACTTGAAGAATTATTTTTATAATTAATATTTAAATCATGACTTGAAGTTTTAGATTGATAAGATGCCATTTTTAGAAGGTATATTTCCATTACTTGTTTTGGCAAATCACTATAATTAATTTCTTTAATTGCTTCAGTAATATATTCAATATATTTAAACAAAATATCATCTTTAATATCAAAGCTTAAAAACGACTCTTTGGAAGCATATTCTAATAGTTTTTCATCATTAGTTTTTTTGAAAACCACATAATCTTTTAAAGTCTTAAATATTTGTAAAGCAATCTTTTCAACACTTGCTCCGTTTTCAATTAAATAACTAAATTTTTCAACTAATAATTTATATTCGTTTTCATAAATTAACTTAATCATAGTTCATATATTATTAAAATCAACTATGCCATATAGATTTTCTATTGCTTGCTGACTTATTTCTTCATTAGCACAATAAATAGCCACTTGGTCAGCAATACTTAGAGTATCTCTAAAACTTCCATTACCTAAGTCAACTAACAATTTAATCGCTCCAGAAGAGGCTTTAATGTTTTCCTTATTAAAAATATATTCTAGCTGTTTGTGTAATATTTCACGATCAATTTTTTTGAAATTAAATCTTTGAACACGACTTAATATAGTTAGTGGTATTTTTTGCGGATCTGTAGTTGCTAAAATAAATATTACATGTTTAGGAGGCTCTTCTAAAGTTTTTAATAAGGCATTAAATGCGCCTTTAGATAACATATGAATTTCATCGATAATGTAAATTTTATATTTACTATTTGTAGGTAAATGTTTAATTTTTTCTTTAAGTTGTCTAATATCTTCAATTCCCGTGTTTGAAGCTGCATCTATTTCAATAATATCCATATTTCTATCAATAAACTCAATACATTTTCCACAAGGATTTTCATTTACACGATCAACACAATTTATTGCGTTAGCAAAAATTTTAGCAGTCGATGTTTTACCATTTCCATGCGGACCGCAGAATAAATAGGCGTGCGTTAACTTATTTTCCTTAAGAATATTTTTTAGTGTATTAACAATATGTTCCTGTCCATAGACTTCATCAAAGTTCTTAGGGCGATATTGACGATATAGAGCCTGATATTTATTAGTTAATGACATTAGACCTCCTAAATAATATTTATATTTTACCAAATTAAACTATGGCAAAATTAAAACTTATTTTTTTAGGCATAGCATTAAAATAAAATACAAATAAAGTGCCTAAATTCTAATTAAGTTTATAATAATTTATGTATGAATAAAATAGACAAGGTATTTAGCAAAAAACAGCGTAGAAATTTTTACAATCACTTTACTTTTAGCATTATTGCTTTTATTATTAGTGTTTTTTTAGTTATTGCTATATATTTCATGAAAATTGATTTAACCAATTCAGTATTTTTTGGAATTGTAACTGTTTTGGTTTTGACATGCATAATTTTTGCTTTTGATATTTATAGTTTTTTTAGTGTTTTCAAAGATAGACAACATTATCAAAAAGCAAAACTTTTTAGAATTAATTTTGCTTTAATTATAGTTATTTTGGTATGTATTATTACTTTTATTGCTTTAGTGTTGACCTTAAATTCATTTAGGCAAAGTTTAATTAGTGCTATTGATAAAAAAGATAGCGAACGTGCTCAACAAGTTAGAAATTATTTTGATATTTCAAAAAACTTATTTTACTTTTTTAATTCAATTACTATAGCAGCTTCATTAGTAATATTAACTATTAATATTGTTTTAAAAAAGAAAAACTAAGTCTTTTGATTTAAAGGAGGTTACATAAAATGAGATATGAAAAATCGTGTGGTCTAATTGTGCTTAAAAATATTGAATCTAAATTATATGTACTTTTAGTTCAACAAAAAGCAGGTCATTGAAGTTTTCCTAAAGGACATGTTGAAAAAGATGAAACTGAAATAGAAACTGCAATTCGAGAAACAAAAGAAGAAACTAATATTGATGTAGAAATTCTTGATGGTTTTAGAGAAACTTCTCAATACTCGCCATTTAAGGGAACAAGTAAAAAAGTCGTTTTTTTCCTAGCTAAACCAAAAAGCTTTGATTTAAAAAATCAAATCGAAGAAATTGATGTTGTCGAATGAGTTAATGTTGAAGAAGCTTTAGTTAATCGAATTATTCATGACAACAATCGTGAAATTCTTGAAAAAGCTATTAATCATTACATTAATCATTATTGAAATTACAAAAAATAAAAACTCACTTTTGCAACAAGATTCATTTTAGAATCTAGCACATTAAGTGAGTTTATTTTTATTCTTCTTTTTTAGGATTAGATGTAGCTGAAAGTTGTTCTAATTTTAATTTTAATTCTTGAAAAATTTCATCTTTTTTAGTATTAATTTTTTCAATCACTTCTTGTTCACTTAAACCTTCAGATAATAAATGTCTCGCTTCTGATTCTAATAAATAGTTTATAAAACTATTAACTTTTTCAAGACCATTTGAATTTTCAGAATTTGAAGTTTCTAATCAGTCCAAATCAATTTGACTATTTGAAGAAGGAAGAGCATCATAATTATTTAATAAATTAATACTACATTCTAAAGCAATTCTATCTGTTAGTTCTTTAAATTTCTTAGAACCAAGTTTAGTATAAATTTGATATGGGTTTTTTTGAGCATATTGGACCAAGTGTGTACTACGACGCAATTTATCCATAATATTAATATGGTCTTGTCAACCTGAATCAAAGACATTAAGAATAATATTTCTTTCAGAATTAGCTAATGCTGAAAGTCCATATTTTTCAATGATGTTTTCTCTTAAAATGTCATATTCTTTATATCATATTGAAATTATGTAGCTTATTAACTCTTCACGGTCCATTTTTTTAATTTCATCAACACTAAAAGTGTGTTTTGTTAAAACCATAAAGTTTTCATTTAAATACCTTGTAAAATTTTCAAAATCCATGGTATCGTTTTTTTGAACAAAATATGGGTTATTAACAATTTGTCTAACAGCAACTTGAAATATTTTTCTGATAATTAAGCCTAAATCATCTCTTTCTAAAATAAGATCTCTTTGTTCATAAATTAAATCACGTTGTTGTCTTATAACGTCATCAAAATTTAAAACGCTTTTACGGCTATCATAGTTAAAGCCCTCTATTTTCTTTTGAGCTCTTAAAAATGCTGACCGAATCGATTCTCCGGGAATAGGATGTGAACCATATTCTTTAAAAATTTCTTTTCATTTATCTTGAACTGAGAACCTTAGGATTAATTGGTCATCTAATGAAAGAAAGAACTTAGTATAACCTATATCTCCTTGACGTCCTGAACGTCCTTTTAGTTGATTATCAATTCGACGTGATTCGGCTTTTTCAGTTCCAAGAACATAAAGTCCTCCAACCTCTAAAGCTTCTTTACTTGGTTTAATATCAGTTCCCCGTCCAGCCATGTTGGTAGCTATAGTAACAGCGCCTAATTCTCCAGCATGTGAAATAATATCAGCTTCAGAAGCATCTTGTTTAGCATTTAAAACTGTATGAGGGATTCCTTCTTCTAACAAATATTCATGTAAAACTTCAGAATCTTCAACTTGGGCTGTACCAATTAAAATAGGTTGTTTTCTTTGATATGCTCTTTTTACTTCTTTAACTACCGCTTGCCATTTTGAGTGCATATCTACATATATTTCATCTTTGTCATCTTTTCTAACTATTGGTTTATTAGTTGGGACAACATTAACACGCATATTATAAATATCAATAAATTCTTTTTCCTCGGTTTTGGCTGTACCTGTCATACCACTAATTTTTTTAAATAATCTAAAAAAGTTTTGATATGTTATTGTTGCCAAAGTTTTGGTTTCAGATTCAATTTCAACTCTTTCTTTAGCTTGGATAGCTTGTTGAAGACCTTCTGAATATGCTCTTCCTTCCATGATACGACCAGTAAATGAATCAACTAGTTCAATTTTATCATTACGAACAATATATTCAACATCTAGTTTCATAACTTTATGAGCTCTTAAAGCATTTTGAATACGATGAACTAATTCAGAGTTTTCTAAATCATACAAGTTATTAAAATTAAAGTATTTGTTAGCTTTTTCAATTCCTTTATCAGTTAAATATACTGATTTAGTTTCTTCATCAATAAAATAATCTTCAAAATTTAAAGTACGAACAAATAAATCGGCAATGTTATACATTGAACTTTCTTCTTGTTCACCACCTGAGATAATTAAAGGAGTTTTAGCTTCATCAATTAAAATAGAATCCACTTCATCTAAAAGAATAAAATCAAGTCCTCTTTGAACTTTTTCTTCTTTTGACATTGCCATATTATCACGCAAGTAATCAAATCCAAGTTCTGAATGAATTGAATATACAACATCACAAGCATAAGCTTGACGTTTTAACATTGCTGGCATTTGAGCTTTATTAATACCTACAGTTAAGCCTAAGAAATTAAATACTTGTCCCATTTCTTCAGCATCACGTTGAGCTAAGTATTCATTAACTGTTGAAACAATAACGCTTGAACCATCTAAGGCATTTAAATAAACAGGAGCAATTGAGGTAATTGTTTTACCCTCTCCAGTTTTCATTTCAGCTACTGAACCTAAATCCAAAATAATTCCACCGATCATTTGAACATCATATGGTCTTTTACCTAAAATTCTTTTGGTAGCTTCACGAGATACAGCAAAAACTTCAGGGCGAATATCTTCTCTAGTTTCACCCATCTTTAGTCTTTCTTTAAATTCTATTGTTTTAGCCTGTAGTTCTTCATCACTTAGAACCTTAATGCTGTCTTCTAATTGGTTTATTTTTCGCAAGGTATGCTCAGCAATTCTCATTTCAGTTGTTTTAAATTTAAAAAATTTCATAATTTAATATTTTATATTAAAACTCTTAAAAAAAGACTAAATTAAAAAGGCAGGTCACTTAAACCTGTCTTTTCTTATAAATTTCAAAATTTAATTGTCTTAAAAGTTAAATATGTTTTCTGCAAATACAGAATATACACCTACAAATAATCCATAAATAATGAACCCTAACATAATTAAACCCATTAAAACTACTGAAGAAATTCCAATTATACTCAAAACTCGTTTTGCAATTCTTTTATGTTTATTTTTAGTTATTAATAATTTAAAATCTTTGTTATTCATTTTTTATCCTTTTGTAGCATTTCCTTGTCTTGAAATTGCTGCCATTATTCTTTTTCTTAATAGTAGGTATATTAGCATCATTGGCAATATTGCCAATACAGTGGCTGCCATTCTAATTGATAAGACAATTTTTTGCACTTCACTACTATCTTCAGTTTTTTGTTGAATTCTACCTGTTGTAAATAGTCACAAGTTAATTGGTGATCAATAACCAGCAGTTTCTCCTGGTGTAGAGGTTCATAATACTGCAGGTCATGTATATGAGTTTCATGACGATAAAGCAGTTAGAATAACTACAGTTCATGTTGTTGCTTTAACCATTGGTAATGCTATATTAAAGAAGTACTTAAATCCACTAGCTCCATCAAGCATCGATGATTCTTTAACAGAGTTTGGTATAGCTTCGAATGCATTTTTGTACATATAAGCATTAAATATAGAAGTTGCAAATGGAATGATTAGGGCAACTATAATTACTGGACTATTAGTATTTAGCCAGTTGGCTTTGGAAACAAACGTATATTGCATTGTAATAAGCGTAATTTCAGGAATTACCATCAATGATAATAAGAAACCAAAGAATGCATTTTTGCCCCTTCATTTTCTCATTGCCAGTGCATATCCTAAAGTTATTGCAAAGAATAAACGAACCATTACTGAAATAGTTGTATATGATGCAGTAAATATTAAAGCTTGTCAATATCCTTTTTGGAAAGCATCTTTAATATTTTCAAAATGGAAGCTCGTTTTGAGACCAAATTTAAATTCCTTTCCGTTATCTTCATAAGATTTTCAATCGAAAGGTCACCATGCTATTTTAGAGCTAGCTTCTTCTGTATAAAATCGTCTGTCCACTAAAGATTGTTCAATCATAAAATAGAAAGGAAGAATGATAAGAATACTAAAGAAAGTAAGTATTGATATCTTAAAACCTCATTCAAGAAATTTTCCTAATACATTAGTTGTCGAATAAGGTTTCGACATTAATTCTTGTTTAGATCTTAAAGATAATTTCTCTCGCCATTGCCTGTTCTTTAATTTTATTAGTAACATTTTTTTCTCCTATGTGTCCATATACTTTGTAACTTAATGAAACTGCTTTCTTTAGTGAAAATGAAATTGATACTCCTAATATGAATAAGAATACTGAAGCTGCCATAGATCTTTCGGTTTGACCTGCTTTAACGTTGTTAAAAATATAGATTAATAGTGATCCACCTTCTTGAGCTATAGCTGTATTAGCATCATTATTATATAATGCCAGTGGAAAGACCTTTATACCATTGATTATTCCAATAGTAAATAGGAATGAAATTGTTCTACGAATAGATGGTAAAGTAATTTTGAAAAATTGTTTTAATGGTGAAGCACCATCAATTGCTGATGATTTATATAAGGTTGGATTAACTGATAGCATTGCTGTAGTTAAAATTAATACTTGGAATGCTAACCCTCCTCAAACCCCTCTAATAAATATAACAATAAGTGGTTTTCATCTTGAACCTGTATCATATAGTCATGGAAGTATTGCACCCTCTGTTGATTTACCGAAAATGGCACTAAATGTTAATGAAACAGCAACTGCTCCTGTCATATAAGGTAAGAAGAATACTGTTTGTCAAAAACTACGTGCATATTTTTTAACTATTGTAGCAATAGCAGAACTGATTAATATTGAAAAAAGTAATCCTACTGGTAGCGCTAAAATAGCATAAATAATTGAGTTTACAACAGAATTGATAAACTTAGGGTCATTAAAAATACCAACTCCCGTTACTCCTGGACGATAATAGTTATCAATTGATCAAGTATAATCACGATAGCTATCCCCTTGAGCTCTAAAAGAACCCATAATTGCAAATAAGAAAGGAATTACAACCATAAATATTAGTGCTATTAATGATGGTAATAACAATAAAAATGGTTTTCATGCAGGTGTTCGAGTATTTAAAATACTTAGAGCTTCACCTGATTTTTTAATACGATATTTTTTTCAAAAATATGTTTTCATTAAATTCTATCCTTAGTGTCTACATCAAACATATGGTATAATTCTTCTCTTTTAATTGATAGTTTAACAATTTCACCTAGTTCATAGTGAGTTTTTTCACCTAAAAAAACGTTTGCAATTCTATCTATCTCTTTAATATGGATTTGTGCTTGAATTTCTTTTCCTAAATATTCAACTAATCTAATGTCTCCAACAAAAACTCCGTTTTTATCTTCAACTAAAGATTCACCACGAAATCCTAAATCCACTCTAGGTTTTGTATATGTTTCAGGAGCTTTGGTTAATTTGCTTCCATTATAATAAACATATCCATCTTTAACATCTGTTTCAAATATTGTCATTTCTGGCATACCTAAGAATTTGGCTACAAACTCATTCTTTGGTTTTAGATATAAGTCCATTGGTGCACCTATTTGTTGTACTTGGGCAGTAGACATACAAATAATTTTGTCACTAATTGACATAGCCTCTTCTTGGTCGTGAGTAACAAAAACTGTAGTAATTCCAAGTTCTTGTTGAATTGAACGTATTCATTTTCTTGTAGAAATACGTAATTTAGCATCTAAGTTAGATAACGGTTCATCTAACAATAGAATTTTAGGCTTTTTAACAATTGCTCTGGCTATAGCCACACGTTGTTGTTGCCCTCCAGATAATTGTGTAGGTCTTTTACCTAAATTTTTAGTAATTTCAACTCTTTGAGCAACATCTAAAACGTCACGAACAATAGCTTCGTTTATTGTAAGGACGTCTTTACCGATTACTCTGATTTCATCTTGTAATTTTTTAGGTAATTTTGCTAATAAAACATTAATATCGTGGCTTATATTTTTAGTTTTTTGAATACCTTGTGATTCAAAAATTTGGTCTAAAATTTCACGGACTGACGTTTTGTAAATTAAAGCGGTTTCCGCTGATATTTTCTTTAAACGGTTTTTAATTTGAAGCATTTCAGCAACTAAAGGATCTTGTTTTTGTATCACTTTTTTATCCTTTAGTAGTTTTTTAGCTTCTAAAATTTTCTTTGAATAACTAAGCTTAGTATCTTTGTACTTAAGTTCATAGTCATTTGTAATATTTTTAATTGTTTGCTTATATTCTTGTTTTTTGGCAAGTTTTTTTTCATTAAACAATTTTTGGATTTCTGCATATTTTTGAGCTCTAATTGCAGATTCTTCTTTTGATAAAGCTGCATTGGTCTTAGGATATGCATTTTGTTTTTCAATAGCACATTCTTTATCTAAATTACTTTTTTGGTCTTTAAACTTTTGTTTTGCTTCTTTAATGTCAATTAAAACTTTTTTAGTTAAAGAAGAAAGCAAACCTGTTTTTTTTGTAACTAAAAAGTTTAAGTCATTAACTTCTTTTTCAATAATATTATTGAATTTTGTTGTTAAATGAGTTAGATAACTTCTAGTTTCCTTTGGATTGTCAATATTGTGATACAACTTTGTTCTTGTATCTTCAATTTTGGCTTTTTCAATTCCAAAGTATTCAAAAATTATTTCAAATATTTTTTGTTGTGATAACTTTGTTTTTTCAATAGTTTCTTCTTTTCAGTGTCTATCATTTCTTAAAGGAAATGCAATATTTTCATACACTGTCATATGAGGGTATAATGCATAGTTTTGGAAAACTAGACCCAATTCTCTTTGTTGAGGAGAGAATTTTGTTACATCTACGCCTGAAAAAAATATTTTTCCACTTGTAGGTCTTAGTAATCCTGAAATTGCATTAAGGGTAGTAGTCTTACCAGAACCAGATGGTCCAAGCAAGGTAACTAATTCCCCTTTTTTAATGACAAAAGAAGCATTATCAACAGCTAAAGATTCACCAAAGTCAATAACTAAATCTTCAACTTCAATAGCTGGTATTGATTTTTTAGCTTGGTAACGTTCTTTTGAAAAGCTATGAATATCACTTTGTGTTAATTCATTTTTTGCTTTGTTCATTTTAAAAAATCCTTATTTTATTTTTTGTTTTGATTATTTCTTAAAAATTCATAAATATTATTTTGGGGATCAAAATATTGTTTTGGTATTTGTGAAGGATACATAATCTTATAAGCAGTATTTATTAAAGTTTCACCATGTGAAACATATTCTTTTGCAAGTTCTATAGGGTTATTAATTTTAATATTAACTTTTTTGCCTTCTAATTCAATATCAACACCATTTTTATTATAAAAACCTTTGTTTTCCAAATATCCTTTATTAAAAGCATGAGCTGCAAAAGGTAATAAGTAACTAATTATGTTTTTCTTATCTTTTTTGTTAAAATCACCAATAAAGTCTTTTAGAGCACTATCGTTAAATCTGGGTAGTGTTCAACCATTTGATAGCATATCAATACTAAAGTTTTTTTGGAAATTTTCACCAAAAAATAGATATCCTACGTGACGATCATATGATAAATTAACTCAGCCATCTTCGGAGATTAATCTAACTTTTGTACCATTAGGTAATATCGATCTGGCATAATTACTATCTAAATGGGCTAGATTTTTTTCACGTTCCTTAACATCTTTTGTGTTTTCTTCCAAAGTGTCTATTAATGGTATTCTTACCTTAATAACTTCATCTTTTTTAGGTTTACCATTAGGATTACCTTTTGTAACCTTAATTGAAAGTGTATCACCATCTGAAACCTTTAGAACTTCACCTTCAATAAAAGAAAAATATTCTCACAATGTTTTCGTTACTTCTTTTTCAGTACCGGCAACTTTGTCAAATTCAGAATATGTAATTTGTTGATCAAACATTGTTCCGACTTTGTCAATATCTTGAATTTTAATAGGATATGTGTCGTTTATTTTTAGATCTTTTTCTATTTTTTTTCAATTAACACATGATATAGCCACAAGTGGCATTGCAATCATGGAAACAATTGAAAACAACCCCAATCATTTTTTTTCATTCTTCTTCATTAATAATTCCTAAAACACGACAAAAACAACACATTATGTGCGTTTTTGCTTATTATGTCTATTTAAATTGTTTTCTAATTTCTTCCATTAAATCTTCGAAACTTGGATTTTTGTTTGCAGATACTTGACCTACAATTTTAACAGCTGCTGCTCTAATTGAATCTCTAAGTTGATCTGATAAGTTTGAAGAAACGTCATCAGCTGTTTGATATTCACTTGGACTTTCTTTAACTAATTTAAAGTTTTGGAATGCTAATTTTTCAGCTTCTGAAAGTTTATCTATAACAGTTTTATTTGCATCACTGAAGTATGCTTCTGTTGGAGAAATATAATTACCATGTTGATTGAATGCATCAACTGAGTTTATATTAGCATAGTCTTTTTTGTCAATTGTAACTTTTGTATGTTTATGTTCAAATAGTCATTTAACTAATAATTTTGTAGCTTTGTCTTCTTTTTCATTAGCATGAATTAAAACTAATGATGGACCTTGTACAAATACTGATTTTTTATCACTAGCTGATTTTCTTAATGGTGCACTAATTCAGTCAGCATCTTCTTTATTTACTAATTTTTCTTTTGAAATTTTTTCAGAAGTGTATAGATCTTTTGAAATTAGTATGTATTTTCTTGAATCATTTTCAAATATTTCACCTAAATCAATAATTTTTGAAATTTCATCTGCTGTTAATTTATCCTCTTCACCTTTATATTTTAGTGTAGATTCGTTTTTATTAAATTCAGCATCTAATAAATGATAATCGCCAAATTTATCTTTGTGTTTAATAAATTGGTCTTGGGCTTTTTTGTTAACAAATTTTTTGTCATATTGACCCATTTTTACGTTTGAGTTATATGCAAAAATAGGATTTTGATATTTACCAAATTCAAAAAGAGCTCCTTTATCTTTATTTGGTTGTTTAGTAGGTTCTTTAATTTCATTAGGAGTTCCTAATTCTCTTTTAGCCTTGTTAGTTTTTAAAAAGTATATTGTTTTGTCATTACCTTTAACAAAAGTATGAGTAAAACCAGCTGTTGAACCAATACTAATAGCCATATTATGTCTGGTTAATGATGATGAACCATATGCTCCACCACCACCTATTCAAATAGCTCCTGTTTTAATTCCTTCAAAAACTTTGCCTAACATTGATTCAAAGTGTTTATTTTGATCTGTATTTTTTTTCAAGAATGATTCATAATCATATCCACCAAATCTCTTGTGTTTTTCTGATGGAGGAATATATTGTTTCGATTTGTCACCTTTAGTAATAGCAGCATTCATAACATTAAGTGCTGAAGGTAATGAATCTAAACCAATAATGTATTTATTGTTACTATCTTTACCTGAATATAACTTTTTGGCTGCAATTGCAAAATCAACTAAACTGTCGTATTTTGAAAACATTTCATCTTCTAAAGTAATGTTCAATTTTTTAATAGCTTCTTTAGCTTTATCTAATTCAACAGTTTTAGAAATTTCTCATTCTGTATCAACATATTTTGCATCATTTGGAGTTGCTGCTTTACTTAGATCTTCATAATATTTAACATATTCATCAATTTTTTTAGTCTTAACTGCGTCTTGTGTATAGTTAACACCATCAATTGCTTTAAGTTCTTTTATTAATTTTCCTAAAAGAACTTTGTCAATTGCTGACATTTCTGATGAACGTGAGAATGGAATAACTCATTTTTCTTTTTTGTCATTTCCGGCAATATCATCATTAGCGTTTTTAAAAGTATCTAAAATTTTTAAAGCATTGTAATCTTCATCTGAAATTGATAAGTTCATATCTCTTTTAGAAATGATTGCTGCTGCTGTTGGATAATTAATTATAATGTTTCAGAATTTATTTCTTTCTTTAGCATTTAGTTTACTTTGTAATGGACCTGTGTTGTATCCATTTGGTAAAAATTCAACTTCAACTTTTAAGTATCCATCTTCTTTACGTTTTTTCTTATCTTCTTCAGTTCCTGATTCTAGTCAATCATTATAAGCTTGAACAATACCTTTCATTGCTTTACCTTGAGGGTTATTTTCTCCATAACCAGTAGCAATTTTAATTATGCCGTCGTAATTTTGATCAAATCTACGACCACATGCTGCTGCCATTAAAGGAATAGCCATAGCAGATACTGGAGTTAAAGATAATAAAATCTTATTAATTTTTTTCATGTTTTTACCTTTCCATATTTCTTCAATAAAATAATAAAAATACAATATCAATTAGCTGACCAATTGACATTGTGAAGTTGTGAAAATTGAGTTTTGATTGTATGTATAATTATTCACATATTAATTGTATTACAATTTTTACAAAAACCCGGTTTTTTGTATATAAAACTTATTAATAAATTAATAAGTATTACTAGGCTAATTTTAAGACATATTATCGCTTAACTAAAGATGAATTTAAATATTTATATTCAAAGTTATTAAATGATAGTAAATAAAAGTCATTAAAAGTTGAATAGTTCTTAACTGAATTAAGTATATAAAATTCATAAATAGTGATAGATAAACATAATGAAAAAATAGTTGAAATAAACACTATTATTACTCTTAAAATAGCAGAAGGTTTGGTGCCTTTTTTAATTGTGACTGCTATAGCTAAAAGAATTAATATGGTATCAATTATAAAAGGAATTAATATATCTAAAATTACAATTCTTGTGATAGCATGTTTCTTTTGTTTTTCAAAATTAGGCTCTAAAAATGAATGAATTGCAAAATCACTATCAATTTCATTAACTAGATTTTTATACTGAGGTGAAGTTTCGGTGTATTCTAGTATTGAAGCTACCAAAGAAATAAAATAGCTTTTGGTCATAGCTTTTTGATTTCTTTTATATAACTCTGAAGGTATTTTTGAATTTTTAAAAAATGTATATTTTGATTTATTTTTTAAAGAATTTAAATAACAGTAATAAGCAAAGTAATCCTTAATTCGAGATACTTTGATTAAATCTAGAAATATAAAGGCTAGCAAAATTGCTAGTATTCCTGAAATTAAACCCGCTATGAAGCTGACAATAAAATCGTTTGTTTTTCTAAAAAGGCTATTTGCAGAATAAATATTATTAAATATAGCTGATACATATATAATAAAAAATCAGCTTACAGTTATTGCACATAAAGACAAGATTAAATATCAATTTGAATGCAAATCATGTCTTTTAATTTTCTTAAGTTCATTTTTTCTATTATTCATAATTTAAACCTATTTTATAAATACAATTATAAATTAAAAACCTCTAATTCATAAAAAAGAGGTTTGGGCAATTTTAAATAAATTATATGGTGCTCCAGACTGGACTTGAACCAGCACAGCTCTTAACCGGTTGATTTTGAGTCAACTGCGTCTACCATTCCGCCACTGGAGCTCTTAAATTAATAACAAATAGAATTATAAAATAATAAATCAAAAACTCGAAGAAAATCTTCGAGTAAATTTGATATTTAATTAGCTTCTTTGAAAAATAAGAATAAAAACAACATTTTAAGTTTTAAGCTAGTTTTGCACTCTGCTTTTAGTAAAAATATAAGAAATAATATTAATTTAAAAATGAATATTCCTAAAATTCATATTGGTATTAAAGCAATTAAAAATACTAAAAAGCCTCATCCAAAATTTCATGATTGATTAATTGGAAATAAAATTGAAATAAATGTTAAAGTTCCTAATGTAATTAATGAAGTTAAATAAATTGAAATTAAATTAATTAAATTATTTCTTTTTTGATATTTTAAACTCAAATCAACTTTTGTATTTTTAGCATACATTATATGAAGTGTTGAATTTGAAAAAATGATTTTTAAAACTAAAAATGCTAATAAAAATAAATACGAATTATAGTTTAGGGTTTCATTATTTTTAGTTGAATAATAATAAGTTAATGATATATAAGAAGTTATGACAAATACATTAATAACAATATTTACAACTAGATTAAATATAAAATAATTTCTTAATTCACCGTGTTTTTTTAAGTGATCCAAAATAGGCGAATCAAAATTCTGGTGATTTTCTATAAAATTGTGAATTTTAGTTTTTAAAAAACTGAATGCTCACAATATGTATATAGAATAGAAAACTATCAAAATGATTGGATATACATAAATAACACTTGACATTACATTTAAATACTTAAAGTTGGCCCTAACCGCTCCAAGTATTAAGATTGATATTGCTGACAATAAGAAAAATATTCTATATATAAATAAAAATACAGTTGATTTTGAAATTTTGTTAGCTTTTTTATCAATGTTTAATAATATTTTAGAAGTAATGCAACTGCTTAATAAAAAATTATAATTTTTCATGATATTCTCACAATTCTTTAAAAAATAGTTAATCTTTATTTTTTTAACATTAATTTGATAATTCGTTTTTAGTGTGTGCTTTTTTTATAAAATGTTTTAGTTTAACACATCTTAATTGTAACTGATTGTAAACATTAATCTTTTTGAAATGAATAATACAATGCTAAAATATTTGTTTATTTGAACTAATAAAAATAGAAAAATCTATTGTTGAGGATTTGAACTAACAATTCTAAATATTTTGGATTTTAATAATTTGTATGAAATATATTAAGTGCTATAATTTTGATATTATGGAATTGCACTTGATTTTTGAGGCTCAAAAGACTTTAGATAAGACTTTTATTAATAATATAGAAAAAGAAGATTTGGAATTATTTGACACCAAAAAAGTGATTGCTTTATTAGTTGAATTGGGTGAATTTGCTAATGAAGTAAAAGCATTTAAATACTGAAAAAAAGATAAAAATATTGATCGAAAGAAAATGCTTGAAGAATTTGCCGATGGAATTCATTTTATTACTAGTTTGGCTTATCAAATGGAAGTTCCAAATAAAGTAGAGCCTAAAATTGAATATGATAATTTTAATTTGCAATTGGCTCATACATATAAACTATTTTGTAATTTATTAGAAAATAAAGATAAAAAAAGTGTTCAAGAGGCTTTTGAAGTATATCTAGGTTTAGGACAGTTAGTTGATATTAATGAAAAAGACATAATTGAATCTTATTTATATAAAAACAAAAAAAATTATCAACGTATTAAAGAAAGATATTAAAAACGAGAGACTTGATTCTCTCGTTATTTTAATTCTAAATTATTTAGCGTTCATTTGTTCCGCAACTTCAGAAGCGAAATCCACACTCTTTTTTTCAATACCCTCGCCAACTTCATATCTTTGAACTTCTAGAATTTCTAGATTAGATTCATTTAAGTATTGAGCCACAGTTTTAGTATCTTCCATTACAAACGGTTGATATAATAAAACTCCTCTTTCATTAAATTCTTTTCTTAACAAACCACTCTTAATTGATTGTTGAATTTTTTCAGGTTTATTTTTTAGCGCAGGGCTCGATTCTAATTGTGCATTGATTTCATCTAACACTTCTTTAGATAGACATTTTTCTGTTATATAAGCTGGATTTAAGGCTGCAACATGCATTGAAACATTTCTTAAAGCATCAGCATTTGAACCTTTAGCAATAATTATTGTAGCAACTCTATTATTAGCATGAGTATAACCAGCTACAACCTCGCCATCTTTTGCAACATATTTTTGTGCTCTTCTTAATGAAATTTTTTCACCAATTTTAGCTGTTAATTGGTTTGTGTGTTCTTCAATTGTAAGTCCATCGATTTTTAGACCTAAAATATCTTCAACACTGCTAAAGTTATTTTCAAGCAATGCACTAGCGATTTTTTTAGTTAAATCAACAAACATTTCATTTTTAGCAACAAAGTCTGTTTCTGAATTTAGTTCAAATATAATGGCTGTTTTGTTATCTTTAACAATTGCTCTAACAATACCATCAGCTGCAATTCTTCCAGCTTTTTTAGCAGCTTTGATAATTCCTTTTTCTTGCAATCATTCAATTGCTTTTTCAATATCGTTATTTGTTGCTTCTAAAGCATTTTTTACATCTAAGAAACCAGAATTTGTTATTTCTCTTAGTTCTTTAATTTTTTTCAAATCTACTGACATTTAAACTTCCTATACTATTTTATTTATATTTATTATTCTTCAGGTAAAACTACTTCTTCGTTTGTTTTATATGCAAATAAAGGTTTTTCACCCCTTGCAGAAGCAATAGCATCTGCTAAAATTGTGGTAATTAAAGAAATTGATTTTACTGAATCATCGTTTGCTGGGATTACAAAATCTACTAAATCTGGATTTGAGTTTGTATCTTGAATAGCAAAAACTTTTAAACCTTTGATTTTAGCTTCTTTAATAGCAATTTCATCTTCAATTGGAGAAGCTACTATCATAACTTGAGGCATTTGAGCTTTTCCTGCTAATTTTCTAATTCCGCCTAGGTTTCTTTGTAGTTTAGCAATTTTTTTATCGTTTAATAAACCTTCTTTTTTAGTGTAACCTACGTAACCATTTTTTTGTAATTCTTCTAGTTTTTCTAATTCTCTAACACTTCTAAAGATTGTTTGTGAGTTAGTTAAAGTTCCACCTAATCAACGTTCTGAAACATATACTGAATTCGTTCTATTTGCAGCTGCTTCAATGGCATTTTTAGCTTGTTTTTTGGTTCCTACTCAAATAAATGAAATTGGTTTTTGCGCCATTTTATTTAATAATTTGTAAGCATATTCCAATGTTTTTTGGGTTTTTGAAATATCAATAATATGAATTCCAGCTCTTTTACCATAAATATATTGTTTCATTTTTGGATTTCAATGACTTACTCTATGACCAAAATATACTCCAGCTTCTAAAAGTTTTTCTCTCGAAACTATTGGTTGCTCTGAATTTTGATTTTGTTTTTGTTCAGGTTTTTGGTCTACTTGTTTTTGTTCAACAGTTTTTTGTTCTGACATATTAACTTTCCTTTAAATTTTGTTTTTTTGATTTGTTAAAACTTCCTATTACTTCGAACAATTTGCACCAAATATTTAATATTGGCACTGGCAATTGAATTCATAATAGTGCTTGATAAATTAATTAAATTTGAATAATCTATCGAATACTTTATAAGTACTTTACAATTTTACCACATTAAAATTTAAGGAAGATAAAAAAATATCCTCAAGCCATAGGCAAGAGGATTTTTAAATATATAAAATTAAATAATTTTATAGAAGACTATCACTTAACATCTTTACGTGATAAAGGCATTGACATACAACGTGCATTACCCATACCTAATGATAATTGGTTACCGTGGAATGGAATAACTGTAATTCCTGCAGCTTCTAGTGCAGCATTTGTTTTTTCGTTACGTGAGTAACCAATAACAACACCAGGTGCTACTGCTAAGTAGTTTGTTCCATCAAAGTGAGTTTCTCTTTCAATTTCCATTTGTGATGCACATTTTCCGGCAATAGGAATTAAAATAGGTTTTTTGTTGATGATTGATTGTAGCAATCCTTCTAATGGTAAACCGTTTTCTTTTGGTTGAGGTTCTGCTCCGCCGTTTACTAAATCGTAATCTCAGAATTTGAATACATCGTTAGCGATTGGTGAATATAAGAATTTATCTTTATCCAACATTGTTAGTCATGTGTCTAAGTGCATTAAGTTTGTTCATTTAGGAACGTTAATTGCAACAATACGTTTGAATTCAACTTCTTTATTTACTTTAATGTTTTTAGCTAATAAAGTAATTGTTTCTAAGTCAGTTCTTTCTGAAACACCAACTACTAAAGTATCGTTATTGTAGATGAATACGTCTCCACCTTCAATTGATAATTTCATTGCTGGGTCATAGTATCATGGGGTATTTACTAATTTAGGGTGATTTGAGAAAATAAATCTTGAAAATAGTGTTTCACGTTGTCTAACTTTGTAGCGCATGTAGTGAATTGTAACACCATTTCCTACTGATGCAAATGGGTCACGTGTGAAGTATAAGTTAGGCATTGGGTCTACTATTAATTCGTGATCTGCTTCGATTCCTAAATCATGTTTGGTAATACCAGCCATCATGAATTGAATCATTTCTTTTGTTGTTTTTCTTGATTTTAAGAATTTTCTAACAGCTGTTTTGTGTGCTTCTGTTAAAACAGGTTCTGAATCTTCTAAGAATTCTTCAATTAACTTGTCTTTGTTTTCTTGTGATGCTAAATCATATGTTTCAGTAACTAAATCGGTTAATTCAACTACGTTAATTCCTCTTTCTTTTAATTGTGAAACAAATAATTTGTGTTCTTTTCTTGCATCGTGGCTTTCTAAAATAGCTGAGAATAATAATTCATCTAATCTAGCTGGGGTAATGTAGTCAATTTCACGTCCTGGTTCGTGAACTAGAACTGATTCTAATTCACCAATTTCTGAGTAAACGTGAATTCCTTTAAATTTACTGTCAAATACAGACATTTTTTTCCTTTCAAATAAATGATGTTTTTTGTATAAATACTTTAATTTGTTAACATATTTTAAAAATCTAATTTTTTTAATAAAAATGAAAAACACTTTAACAACTAATTTATACAATTACATTATACTATTTTTTTAGTTTTTAGCGAGCGAATGGACTTTTAAAGACACTTTAAAAATGTTTTACATTGTTTTTTAAAATTTAAAGTCATGATTTATTAATTTTTTCTTAAATTAAACTTAAAAATGCACTGTTACATAATATAATTTGTAAATATAAAATTGAATAAAAAATATTTATGGAGTATAACATGAGAGAAAATGAATATAAGACATTACTAAATATTGCTGAAGATATTTTAAGAGGTCGTAAATCAATAGAATTTAATGCTTTATTTGACGAAATAAAAGAAATTTTATTTGAAAGATGAAGAAATGAAACTGATCCTAATGTTAATGATGAACAATTATTATTAAAAAAACGTGGTGAGTTATATAGACTACTAACAGTTGACGGAAAATTTTTCCACAATGCCGATGGAACATGAACAACAATTAGACCAGATTATAAAGGTTAATTTATTATGCTAGTAAATGCAAAAGAAATGCTAAATAATGCTTATAAACAAAAGAAAGTTGTTTTTCATATTAATATCAATAATTTAGAATGAACTAAACAAGTATTATTAGCTGCACAAGAAACTTCTAAGCCGATTATATTAGGAGTTAGTCCTAGTGCTATAAAGTATTTTGGTGGCTACAAGGTGGTTTATAATCTAGTTGTTGCCTTAATAGAAAACCTAAGTATTAAAGTACCAGTTTGTTTACACTTGGACCATGGAAATTATGAAGATTGTTTACAAGCTATTGAAGCTAATTTTAGCTCCATTATGTTTGATGGAAGCAAACTAGATTTCGAACAAAATCTAGAACTATCAAAAAAAATTATTGCAAAAGCTAGAAAAAAAGATATAACAGTAGAATGTGAAACAGGCACAATAGGAAATGTAAATGATGATCGCATTAGTGATATTGTCTATACCAAATTAGAAGAAGCTTTAAAATTTAAAGAAATTGGTGTTGACATGCTTGCTATTGGAATTGGAAACGTTCATGGTGAATATCCAAAAAACTGGAGCGGTATTAATTTTGAACTATTAAATAAAATTAATGAAAATCTGCAAATTCCATTAGTTTTACATGGTGGATCAGGAATTAGTGAAAATGACCTAAAAAAATGTATTAGTCTTGGAATTACTAAAATAAATATTAATACTGATTTGCAAATTGAAAATGCTAAAGGACTATTAGAATATATAAAAAACAATGATATTTTAAAAAATAAAAACTATAATCCAAGAAAACTATACAAATTATCTAATGAAATGATTTTTAATAAAACAAAGGAATTATTAAATAAGTATTAGTATGAAAAAGATTAAATTTAAATGATTATTAGCAGCCTTAAGCCCAGTTGTTTTAATTAGTCCACTTGTATCAATCAAGTGTCAAGATGACACCAAACAATCAAACGGGAATAATGAAAACACATCTCCTTCACTAGATACCAAAAATAAAAAATTAATTCTTAATAATAAAGAATATGTTATTTCTGATAATTTAAGTCCTAATCATGCAACACAAGTTAAATTGATAGGAGAAAAAGATGGGGATACTACAAATTTTAGAATAATTAACACTAGTATAGAATTTATTTGTCGATATGCAGGAATTGACACACCAGAAACCAGAAAAAGAATAAATGATAATTGAGTTCCCACTGAAGGTGAACAATTTAAATATGGCCAAATGGCAAAGAATTTCGTTTCTAAGCAACTAAAAAATGCTAAATCAATATGAGTTATCCCACAAAGAACTAAAGTTAAAGGAAAAGATAAATTAAGCAATAACTTTCGAGACTTGTATGACAGGGTTATTGGAATTGTAGTTATTGTAACTAAAAATAATGAATTATTATGTTTGAATGAACAGTTAGTTTTTAATGGCTTTGCCAAAATGAATTATATTAGCCTTGATTTAAAAAATAAGTTTTATACAGATAATGAAAATTATTATCATTTTCTTAAAAAAGCACAAGACAAAGCTAGAGAAGATAAAAAAGGTATTTGAAGCGGTAATATTAATAAAATATATCCTAAAAATTAAAAATAAGTTCACTGATTTTTTTGTTAGTGAACTATATTTTTATTTTGAAGATTGTTTTAGTATATAATACTAATTGCTAATGTGTACGGGTAAGTACTCAAGTGGTCGAAGAGGCGGTCCTGCTAAGACTGTAGGGGTGTTAAAGCACCCGCGGAGGTTCAAATCCTCTCTTACCCGCCATTTTTTTATTTCGTTTTACTTCAATCCTTCTATATATATTTTTTGATACGTATTATTTATTTTTAATATTATTTCATAATCTGGGTAATCTTGTATTTTGTTAATTTCAATCATAATTGGAATTTTTTGAGTTTCTTTTCCTTCAAAATAATACTCAGAATTATTTTCTTCAGAATAATATTCATATCCTAGTCCACATTTCAAATGGAAAAAACCATTGTTTTTATATTCATAAAGTTTATCATTGTTTAAAAGATGACAAATTTTTAGTTCTTTATTTTTATATTTTAATTTTTCTTTATATGGAATTAAAAAATAGATTGTTTTTTCTTGGTTTTTTTGACCCTTGAAGTCTTTTATAGTGATAGATTGATAATTAGGATCTTTACTTTTATCTTCCAAACTAAAAATAATGTCATTTTTCTTGTAAGCGGGTTCTATTGGACCATTAGTAATAGTGCCAAATACTGAAGTCACCCTATAACCTTTATATTGGTCTATTTTTTTGTCGAAGCGTATTTTTTCTTTATTCATATTAAATCAATTACAAGAAACTGAAATTATTGTTAATGGTAAAGTTGGTGCAATTAAAGTTGAAAGCAAATTTTTTTTATTCATTAGGTCTCCTTTGGTTCTATTTAATGCTTAAATTTCTTCAACTATTAAAATTTGACTAGTATCATTTAATGTCAAATGTAATTCATTAAACCTATTGCTTATTAAGATTTTAACTTTAAGATTAATTGTGATTTTTTTGTTTTCTTCACCTTCAAAGTAATATTCAGATTCCTTTTCTTTTCCAATATATTTATAGCCTATACACCAAGTAAAACTCAAATGTTTATTTTTTCTATAATTCATTCAGCGACCAGGCATATAAAAATATGTTAGTTCTTTATTTTTATATTTTAATTTTTCTTTATATGGAATTAAAAAATAGATTGTTTTTTCTTGGTTTTTTTGACCTTTGAAATCTTTTATAGTGATAGATTGATAATTAGGATCTTTACTTTTATCTTCCAAACTAAAAATAATGTCATTTTTCTTGTAAGCGGGTTCTATTGGACCTTTTAACAATGGAGCTGAAATAGAAACTATTTTTAGCCCTTTTGTTTTTTCAATTTCTTCATGCAGTTCTTTTTTATTATACTTTGGAAATCGGCAACAAGAAATAGATAAAATAGATATAGGTATAGCAGAAATCATTAATGAATTAAGTAATAAGAATTTCTTCATTATTATATTATCCCCTTCATATTTAAAATTTGTTCAAACTGTGAACCATCAATAAGTTCACCATTATATGAAAAAAATCTATTTTGACCCATTTTTCGTTCTGACTTATCATTTAGTGCATAATTCATTCCATGGCTAAATAACTCCTTGGTGACGAAAACTTGACTATCATTTGCACCCCAGCCCAAGTTAACTAAAAATCTTCCGTCTCTATTTGCTCCATAAGCCACAATTACATGGCCATCTTTACCTGTGGAACCTGGAGAATAAAGCCCAGCTAGGGCTGTTGGAGTTTTATTATAAACTATAGTTGACCATGATTTACCAAAAAATGAATAGTCCCCTCAATGTGAATAATTAATTTTTCCTTGTTGTCATTTATTTTTTAAAAAACTATCAACAATATATTTAAGATTTCATCATTTATCAACACCAGTAGCAAATCATGTTTTTTGATATAAATATTTTGTAAAATCAGGTTTTAATGTAGGTAAATGATTGCTGTCTAAATAATTAGAATGATATATATCTTCTCCTGGTCTAACAAATTCTTCTTTTTCTCAATCGTTAAAATAATTTGAGTTATAAAAAAGCATTCTATACATTATCAATAAATTCATAGCAATATAGCCACACAACCCAGATTCTGGAGATTGACCATAGTATTTTCCCTTATAGTAAGGTTCAATGTTTGAATAATCTTTATAAATTTGATATCCACTGCCGTCCAAATATCCATGATTATTAGAGCCACTTAGTTTAAAATATCAAGAATATGGTACTTCATAATCAGCATATACAAATGGTGCTTTTTCACTTTGACCTTTTGGTCATTCAAATTCTGGTTTTCCACGGTTTTGTGAACTTTTGTAATCTAAATTTTCAATTTTCAAATTTAATGAGTTTTCGTCATTATTGTAAAATATTTCTTTTTTAAAATTTGACTTTAATTCTTTATTATCTTTGTCTAATATTTTAATATCATTTAAATATTTATATAAAAGTTTTTCATTTTGAACTTCTTTATCTAAATTTAAATATTTTTTACTAAAAGGATTCACTTCAATTATTTTCCCATTTGCTAAGCTTATTATTGAATATCCTCTTTTTTCATAAACAACTAATAAAGATCTTAAATTTTTATCAACTTGTAAGTATTTTGTAAATTTAATTTTAACATCTTTCGTTCTAGTAATTTTTTTATAATCTTCTAGAACAATTTTTTTGGCTAATGAAATATTAATCTCATTATTTTTTTCTAATTTTGAACTAATGATAGTAAAAGGTAAACTTAGTATAGTACTTCCTAAAAATAAAAGTTTCTTCATTTTACACCTCCAATTTAGTTTTTTCATATATGAAAAATGCGCTTCATATACCCTAATTCTAACATTGACATAATAATTTCGATATTTTTTTAATCTGTTGAAATTTGATTTTTTAGTTTTATAAATAAAAATTCAAGCCTCCAGCATTAGCTAAGAAAACTTGAATTTTTTTATATAAAATTTATTCTAAATCAGCTTTTAAATATTTTATAAAATGGTTAACTTCATCGGCGTCAAAAAGTAATTTTAAAATTTCTAAAGCAAATTCTAAAGAGGCTGAAGGACATCTACCTGTTACAATTTTTTTATCAACTGTGACATCATTTTTATTCCTTTTTAAGCCTTCTTTAAAATTTGAACTAATTGGATATGAACTATAATTGATAGAATCATCAATAATGTTGTTTTCATACAAAACATTAGGGGCATCGCAAATAGCAAATATATATTTATCACTATTTTTAAATTGTCTAATGATATCTAAAGATTCTTTATCCTTTCTTAGTGTTTGAGCTCCAGAGCCACCAGGAATGAAAATTGCATCATATTCATCTAAATTAACTTGATTTTCACAACTCAATTTTAGTACATTACCTTGACCAATAACTTCTTTAGTATTTAGGTCAGGATTAAAAATTGTAATTTTTTCAAAATGCTTAAAGTAATTAAAGATTGAATATGTTGTTCCTAGTTCAATATCATTAAAACCATTATGTGCCAAAATTAATAATTTCATATTATTATTACATTCTTTCTGGAATATCTAGATCCATTAATCTCATAGCATCAGCTAAAACTGTTTTAACTGCTTTAACTAAAGCTGCATAACTTTGTTCATTATTTGAATCTAGAACCTTAACATTTGAATAAAATGAATTAAACGCTCTAGCTAGTTTTAATAAGTAAGGTGGTAATAAATTAACTTTATAGTTTTTTGCCATTGTTGTGATTAGATCTGGGTATTCTTTTAATTCTGCAACTAATTTTTGTGAATACTCGTCGCTTAAATCTGTAGCTTGAGGATTTTCATAAGATAATTTTTCCAATAATTGAACACAACGTGCATGAGCATATTTAATAATATACATAGAGTTACTTTCATCAGCGCTAGTAACTTTTTTAATATCAAAATCAATTTTTGAATTATATGATCTTTCAATTAAAAAGAATCTTATGGCATCTTTGCCAACTTCATCCATTAATTCTCTTAGAGTTAATGAAGTTCCAAGACGCTTAGACATTTTAATTTCCTTACCATCTTTCATAACTCTAATTAATTGAAATAAGATAACTTCAAATTGATCTCTACGGTATCCTAAGTCTTCAAAAGCAAATTTTACACGCTCCACATATCCGGAGTGGTCTGCTCCTCAAACGTCGATTATGATTCCTTTTTCAGGGTCGTTTAGTTGTTTAAATTTTTGTTCATGATATGCAATATCTGCACATAAATAAGTTGAATCACCATTAGTTTTGATGATTACACGATCCTTATCATCTTTACCACCTTTAGTGGTTTGTAATCAAGTGGCACCATCTTTTTTATATGTTGTTTTAAGTCTTCTAATAGCTGGTCAAACTAAATCATTTTCATATTGAGAAGTTTCAGATGTATAAACATCAAATCAAACTCCAAATTTTGCTAAATCTTTTTCAATGTTTTCTAAAGCAAAATCTCTACCAAATTTTCTAAATAGTTTTTCAATTTCAGCTGTATATTCAACACCTTTATATTTCTCTTTTTCTTTTTCATAAAATGCTTGAGCAAATTCAATAATGTCTCCGCCACGATAAGCATCTTCAGGTAATTCATAATTTTTGTCAAAAATTTGTTGGTATCTTGAATAAATTGAAATAGCCAACTTGTTCATTTGGTTACCATAATCATTAACTACATATTCTCGAATTACTTTATGACCGGCCTTTTCTAAAATTTTTGATAATGTTGCTCCGATTGCTGCATTTCTAGCATGTCCAATATGTAAATATCCTGTTGGATTTGCCGAAACAAATTCAACATTAATTTTGCCTTTATTTTCTTTTGAACCACTTCCATATTCATCGCCTAATTTATTAATCAAATTAACAGTATCAGCAATAACTGAATCTGAAACTCAAAAATTAATAAATCCTGGTTCAGCTATCTTAATTTCTGAAATTTCTTTGTATTTATTTAAGTCAATATTTCTAACAATCTCTTGAGCTATTTCTGTTGCTTTTTTTGCTAAATCCTTTTGCAATGTTAAAGCAATATTTGTAGAATAATCTCCGTAGTTTTTTGCCTCCGTTAAAACTACTGGTTTGTTTATTTTTAGTTTTTCTAAAGCTTCTTTTATTGAGCTTATAATTATATCTTTAGCCGTTTTCATAACATTAATATTATATAATTAAAATCATATATTTAGGGACTTTTGTAATCGTTAAATAATTTAAAAATTGATGCTAAATTTTGAACTAATAAACTAAAAATTAAATTTAAGTATAATTTAATAATATGAAAAATTTAAGAAGATATTATCTATGTGGGCCTACTGTTTATAATTATCCCCATATTGGAAATTTAAGACCTACAGTTACTTTTGATTTAATGATAAGAGCGCAAAGATTTTTAGGTCAAAATATTTATTATTTAACTAACATTACTGACATTGATGACAAAATAATTAAAAAGGCAGCTGCAGAAAATACAACTGAATATGAAATAACACAAAAATATACTGAATATTATTTAGAATTATTTAAAACTTTTAATTTACAAAAGCCAGATAAAATTGTAAAAGTAACCGAATCACTTAATGATATTTATGAATATATTAATAAAATGTTGCAAAATAATTCAGCTTATCAAATAAATGGAAATGTATTTTTTGATTTACACAAATATAAAAGTGAATATGGTTCAATAAGCAATCAAAAAATGGATAATCTTATTAATAATGAAGAAGAACATTTAAACAAAAAAAACAGTGAAGATTTTGCACTATGAAAATCAACAACAAAAGGAATTAAATTTGACAGTCCTTTCGGTCTAGGTAGACCTGGATGACACACTGAATGTAGTTGTTTTATATCTAAATATTTTGGAAATGAAACTATAGATATTCATGGTGGCGGAATCGATTTAATTTTTCCACACCATGAAAATGAAAATATACAGCACTATGCCATATATGGAAAGGCTCTTGCTAAAAAATGAATGCATTTTGGAACACTCAATTATAAAAATCAAAAAATGTCAAAATCAATCGGAAACTTAATTTTTCCACATAATTTTTTAAAAAAGTATGATGCTGATACATATAAATTATTAATGTTAACTACTAATTATTCAAAACCTATTAATTTAACTGATGATTTATTAGTAGCTAATCAAAATATAATTGATAAATTTATTTTGTTAAAAAACAGTTTGGTATTGCAAAATTATCAAGTTACAAAAAATGAAAATTTAATCAAAGAAGTAATTAATTATGTTGCTGATTTGAATTTTTCAGAAGCTTATAAAAATATTATTAAATTATCGAAAAACAAAGATACAGTTGGAAGTTTTATTGAAATTATGAAAATTTTAGGTTTTTCTTTTGCTACTAAAAACCTAAGCCAAGAAGATATAGATTTATATGACAAATGAAACATTTTAGTAAAAAATAAAAACTATGAAGAAGCTGATTTGATTAGAAACACACTAAAAGAAAGAAAAATTATCTAATGAAAAATCTTATTTATGGAAAAAATTCAGTGATTGAGGCTATTAATAATAATTTTCCTATTAAAGAAGTTTATTTATTAAAAAGTAGTGATGCTAAATTAATTAAATTTAAAAATATTAAATTTTTAAGTCTTAATGAAATGAATAGAATGGTAAATGGCAATCACCAAGGCTTTATTGCTAAAATCAGTGATTTTCAATATTATGATATTGGAACTATCATAAAAGATAAACCCGAAGTAGTTTTAATTCTTGATCATATTCAAGACCCACAGAACTTTGGGGCTATTATGAGGTCAGCTAATGTTTTTGGAATTAAACACATAATTATTCCAAAAGATCGCGCTGTAGATGTTAATTCAACCGTACTAAAGATTTCTTCAGGGGGATTTAAAAACATTAAAGTAATAAAAGTAGGAAGTCTATTAGACGCAATTGAGTATTTGAAAAAAAATGAATTTTGAATTTATGCTACTGCTTTAGATAATAAGGCTAAAGATTTAGCTAAGGCTAATTTTAATGCTCCTAGTGCCATAATTATGGGTAATGAAGCCACGGGTGTATCAAAGACATTGCTCAAAAAATCTGATGAAATTATTTTTATTAATCAAAAAAGCGAATCAGTTCAATCACTTAATGTATCAGTTTCCACTGGCATTGTACTTTATGAGCTAACAAAAAACAAACTATAAAAAACACATTCATTTTGCCTTTTGTGCGATGAATGTGTTTTTATTTATATATATAATTTTTGAAATTAATTTAAAGTAACTTTTGTACCGATTTTTTCAGCAATAATGTTTTCTAAATCCTTTAGGTCACCGATGAATGCAGCTTTTCCGCCTTCTTCAACGAATTTAATAGCTGCTTGCACTTTTGGTAACATACTTCCTGGTGCAAATTGATTTTCGCCAATATACTTTTCAATTTCAGCTTTTGTAACATGTTTTAAGTTCTTTTGGTCTGGTTTACCAAAATTTACTTTAACATAGTCAACAGCTGTTAAAACTATAAAATAATCAGCTTTAGCTAATGCAGCCATTTTTGCCAATGCAAAGTCTTTGTCAATAACTCCATCAACACCTTCGATAAAACCATTTTTATCTTCAACTGTTGGTATACCACCGCCACCACCTACGATAACTGTAGCACCTGCATTGATTGAGTTAATCATTTGGTTAATACCTACAAAGTTAATTGGTTTTGGTGAAGCAACAACTTTTCTAAAACCACGACCTGCATCTTCAACTATTACACTGTTAGGGTTTGCAGTTTCAGCTTCAGCTTTTGAAGCAAAGAAAGGACCAATTGGTTTAGTTGGGTTTAAGAAAGCTGGATCTTTAGGATCAACTAATGTTTGAGTTAAAAGATATAAAACTTCCTTATTTTTTAAACCTTCTTCTTTAAATGCATTAGTAATAGCATTAACCATGTGGTAACCAATGTATCCTTGTGACATAGCGCCAGCTTCTGGCAATGGTACTAAAGGTGATTTTGCATTTACTGAAGCAGCACTTACAAAACCATTAAAAATCATACCAACTTGAGGTCCGTTACCATGTCCAACAATGACTTCGTGACCAGCTTTTACTAATTCAGCTATTTTTTTAGCTGGAATTTTAACTAGTTCTTTTTGCTCTGCTGGATTATTTCCTAAGGCATTTCCGCCTAAAGCAATAACTATTCTACTCATAATTAGTATCCTATTGTAGCTAAAATAACTGCTTTAATTGTGTGCATACGGTTTCCAGCTTGTGAAATTGATTTGTTGTATTTTGATTGGAATACTTCATCTGTAACTTCCATAGCTCCGGTTGCAACAACTGGGTATTTTTTACCTAATTTTTCTTTAATTTCAGATGAGAATAAAGTTTTGTCATCGTGGAATGCAGGTAGACAGTGTAAGAAAATTACATTTTCTTTTGCAGCTTTAATCATAGCCATATCAACTTGGAAAGCACCTAATTCTTGAATACGTGATTCAAAAATTTCAAATGGTTCTCCTAGAGATACTCAAACGTCTGTGTAAATTGCATCTGCATTTTTAGCAGCTTCGATTTTGTTATCTGAAAATGATACTGAACCACCGTTACGTTCAAATAATTTTTGAACTGCTTTATAAACTTCTTTGTGGTCTGGTCCATTTTTAACAATTTCTCATTGAGCTTTTGGTCCACATAAAACAATGTGTACACCAAAGAATGCTGCACCAATCATTAATGAACGAGCAACGTTGTTTTTGATGTCACCAGCAAAAACAATTTTCTTTCCTCTTAGGTCTCCAACTTGTTCTTTAAATGTTAAATAGTCAGCTAACATTTGTGTTGGGTGTTCAGCATCTGTTAAGCCGTTTCAAACTGGTACACCTGAATATTTAGCTAAAGCATCAACGTCTGTTTGTTTAAAACCACGGAATTCAATACCGTCATACATTTGTCCTAGAACCATAGCTGTATCTTCAACTGATTCTTTTTTACCAAAGTTTGACCCTGTTGGTCCGATGTAAGTACAACTTGCACCTAAATCAGCAGCAGCAACTTCGAATGCACAACGTGTTCTTGTTGAGTCTTTTTGGAACATAATAACAATGTTTTTTCCTACTAGAGGACGACTGTTTGTATGTAACCCTTGCATTTTAGCTTTTTTAAGATCTCATGAAAGATCTAATAAATAATTAATTTCATCGGTTGTAAAATTTAGAGCTGTGTCTAAACTACGACCTTTTAAATTCATTGGCATGTATTTTCTCCTGTATCTTTAAAATGTTTATCTTGACACTTGCTATAAAACAAGTGGCTTAATTTTATTAATTTAGATAGACTTTTTATAAGTGTTTTCAAAATATTTAAAACACGTCTAAATTATAACAATTTTTTACGATTTAATTTTTATTATCTATAAGATAAAACACCTAATTTTAGATTACAATCATTTGATATTAAAAAATAGAAGGGCTTGAAATTTTTCCCCTCTATTTTTGATTTTTTTTCGAAAGTTCACTGTTAATTTTTTTCAATTCTTCTAAGATCATTTCTTCAGTTGTTGGTGCAGGTTCTGCTTCTGGTTCAATTGGTTGTTTTTTGGCTTTTTTGTATTGAATTAAGTTTCTTATAAAGAATACTAAAAATAAGCCAATAAATATAAATGTTGCCACAATTACAAATGATAATAATGCAGCCAAAAATTTACCTATTAATACAGGGCCTACTTTTCATTCTGCTAAATTGTCAACCTTAAATACATTAGCAATTGCTGCCATAATAACGTCATTAGCCAATGAATTAACAACTGCTCCAAATGCAGCTCCTAGTAATAAACCAATGGCTAACATAAACATGTTGCCACGAACAATTACTGCTTTAGCATCTTTAAAAGATTTCTTACAATAGTGCTTTTTTTCTTCTAGTTCTTTTTTTGTCATAATTTCACCAATATAATTAAAGCACTAAACTTGAATTGTCTTATCTCTTTTTTTAGCAATTATTAAAATGTTACCAATTCAAGAAACAACTCATAGTGGAATTGGCAAGATTGTTGAAACTAATAGTTGAATTTTTCCACTAGCTTGTGAACTCCAGCTTGCGATTGATAAAATAACGATGTCAAATATATAAGTTAAATAAGCTAATATAATTCCGCTAATTGCTAAATAAAAATATTTTTTATTTGTTGCAAAAAGTGATTTTAGGTCTTGAAATAGAATGTCTAAATTTGTTTCATCATATGATTTATTATTCACCTTTATAAAGTTTAAAAAATTTGTAACAAAAAAATATATACCGACAGTGATTAAAATAATTGCTACAAATTTTAGTATTAAATTTACAATAGAAAAGCTTCTTTCGCTTGTCATAAATGCCTCCATATTTTTTTAGTGGATATTGATAATTATAATTATATATTTTGTTAAAATAATTAAGACTATATCTTTTTATATTTTTTATATATAATACACAAAAAACGGAGGAATGATATGAAACCAACGAAAATTTTTGGTTTAGGGGGAATGCAAGAAATTGGTAAAAGTACCTTAATTATTGAATATGATAAACATATTTTTATTATTGATACTGGAATTAAGTTTTGTGATACATTCGTAACAGGAATAAATGGCTCAATTCCTGATTTTAGCTATTTAGCTGAAAATCAAGACAAAATTGAAGGTTTATTTATAACACATGGGCACGAAGACCACATTGGTGGTGTACCTTATTTAGTTCAACAAGTGGACATTAAAAGAATTTATGCACCAAGAATTGCAATTCAATATTTAAAGCTAAAATTTGCTGATATGAAAATTAAAACTAATGTTGAATTTATCGAAATTCATAAAGACTTAGTAGTTAATTTTGACGATTGTTCTGTTGATTGATGAACAGCTCAACATTCAATTCCTGATGCTTTTGGAGTTAGAGTTAAAACTCCTAATGGTAGTCTAATGATGACGGGTGATTTTAGATTTGATTACACTCCGATTGGTAATTTAACAGATTTTTCTAAACTTAAACAAATGGGCGATGAAGGGTTAGATGTACTTTTTTCAGATTCTACTAACTCAATGCGTCCTAATCACTCACCTTCTGAAAGTGATATTTTAAAGGACATTAAAAAATACATGCTTGAAGCTGAAAGAAAAATAATTGTTACTGCTTTTGCTTCAAACTTGACAAGAATTAAGGCAATTATTGAATTAGGAGCAACATTAGGCAAAAAAGTAATTCCTTTTGGAAGATCAATGGTTGATAATGTTGATATTGGTCGAAGACTAGGATATATAAATGCTCCAGATGAAGTTTTTATTGACAAAAAAAACATGTCTAAATATAATGAAAATGAACTATTAATCTTAACAACAGGTTCTCAAGGTGAAGAAATGGCTGGGCTAGCTAAAATGTCATTTGGTAAACATCCTAATGTAACTATCAAACCAAAAGACACAATAATTTTTTCATCCAGTCCTATTCCTGGCAACAGATCTAAGTGTGAATTATTAGTTAATAGATTATACAAATTAGGTGCAATAATCAGAGAAAACGGTGTAGATGGTTATTTACATACCTCTGGACACGCTTATAAAGATGAACACCTTAAGATATTTGAATTAACTAGACCTAAATATTTCATTCCTTATCATGGTGAATATCGTATGAGTGTAGTTCATGGATATACAGCAATAGAAAGCGGTTTGGAACCAAATAATGTTATAGTAGCGAATTTAGGTGATGTTTATTATTTACAAAATCACAAAATTTCTTTAGCTGAAGAAAAAGTATATTTCGGACCCGTTTTTATTGATGGAAACGTTTTATCTAAAACTAATTCTCAAATCATGAAGGAAAGAATGGAATTAGGCCAAAACGGTTTCATTAATGTAATTGTGGCTATAAATAAAGAAAAGAAAATAATTTTAGGCAAGCCAAGAATTATTTCAAGAGGTGCTTTTTTTGTAAAAAATTCATTGCACTTAGTAGAAGAAGCAAAACGTTTGGTTCATGGAGCAATTCTTTATACTATTAAAAATGAAAAAGAATGAACTATTCCGCAATTAAAACAATTAATTATTGACAGATTAGATCCTTTCTTTTATAAAAATAAAAGACGTAATATAGTTATTCTTCCAACTATTTTATTAACCAATGAAATTAATAAAGAATCTAAAAATAATTCGGAAACTAAAAAAGATGATAAAAAACTTAAAACTAGAACTAAATCAATTAAACAAACTAAAAGAACAAATGAGCTAAATAAAAAAACTCAAAGTAAAAGAAAACAAAATAGTATTAAAGTTCAAAAAGAAAATGAAAAATAAGACCCGTCGTTTTATGGCGGGTTTTAAATTATATTTTTTAGAAATTCCAATAGCATAATTTTTATTTTTAGAACTTCCGGTTCTTTAGATTCTATAATAAAAGATTTTAAATCTCTACTTAGTCAGTATAATGACCTTAATAGTTCAATGTTTTTTGAATCTTGTGAATGTTTTGAACACAAAAAACCACCCTTATAAAACTCAAAATCGATAATGTTATCAACATTATTGCATTCTACACATTTATGAAATATAGGTCTGAGTCCATTAATTTCAGTTATTTTTAATAAAAAATAAGAAATACAATGAATTGGACTAGATTCAATGTTGTCTAATATTTGTTTATATGCACTAATCAAAATTTCTAAGTTATTATTTGGAGTTTGTTTTTTTAAAAAATGACCAATAGTTTTAAAATTTTCTTGCAAGTGTTCTGAATATGGAAATGCTTTAATTAGAGTTGCTCTTTTAAGAGTGCTAAGTCCATTAGGATTTTTTGAACTAATTATTTCAAAGTTTATTAATGATAATAACTGAAGATTTAGCCGGTTTTTTGAAGTTCCTTTTTGAATTCCTTTTGCATATAAGCTAATAATGTTTTTGCTAAACAACACTTGAATAATTGCATCATTTTCAAGGTGTGGTTTGATGCTTAATAATATTCCTAAATCCTCATATTCTTTGTGTTCCATAATATTTATAATTATTACAAATTATTGAAAAAGAAAATAAAAAAAGCAACGACCTATCTTCCCTAATGGTATTTTCGGCACTGAAGGTCTTAACTGCTGAGTTCGGAATGGAATCAGGTGGGCCCCTTCGTTATGGTTGCTATGTTTAATATTATATATTAATTTTTTTTATTTGCAAAAAAAAGTTAAAAATTTTTTCGATTATATTTTGCAACAATTTTTTTAAGCTTTATTAATGAATGATTTAGGGAAGATCTTGATTTTACTATATTGTGTTCTTCTAAAATAGAAGCTAAATCGGTTAGGCTTAAATCCAAGTTTTTTTTCTTTATATTAAAAAATTTCATTTCATCAATTCCAAAATATGAAATTAAATTGTTTTGTTCTATAAATTCAAGGTTTTTTAAAAAAACAACATTAGCATTAGCAATTCTTTGTTGATTATAAACATCAAAATTTGTTATTCTATTAATATTATTTAAATAATCTCTTTCAATTTTATATTCTTCTAATTTGAAATAAGAATTAATAGCTTCGATAGCTTTTAAAAAATCGCATATATTCTCGATTTTTTTAATGTAAGTAATGTATTTTTTATCTCGCTTGATTAATTTAAAATTTAAATTATATTTGTTCAAAATTTTGACACATTCACTAGCTATAGAAAAATCATAATATTTAAGTTCCAAGTGATTAGAAAGACTTTTAAAATTTGAAACTGAACCACTAGATAAAAATATTCCTGAAAAATAATCCCTTTCCATTTTTAATTTCGAATTTAAAAAAGTGGCCTTAATTATGCAAAATTCATTTTTATGAGGTTGATAATATTTGACATTTAGTTCATCTAAAATCTTTCTAACAAAAGTATATAAATCTTTATTATTAATAATTAATTTAAATTCGCCTTGTTCAATTTTAGAAGTAGCAAAAATGCCACTAAGCAAATTCATTTTTTCTTGTCTTTTCAGTGGTCGATTCATTATTTCTTCTTTGATAGTTAAACTAAATGTTTTATTTTCCATATTTATTTAAATTATATTAATTTAAGTTAATAAATTAACAAAATTGAAGCTTTATATGTATAACAAAAAAATTCAAGTTTACTAGCACTTAGTTTAAAAGTGTTAAAACTTGAAATTCTAAATTATTTTAAGTCTTTTAATTGTGGGAATAGTAAAATGTCTCTTATTGAGTCATTTTCAGTTAATAGCATTATTAATCTATCAATTCCGATTCCACATCCACCTGTTGGAGGTAAACCATATTCTAAAGCATTAACAAAATCTCAATCAATTTCATTAGCTTCTTCGTTACCGTTTTCTCTTTCATCTAGTTGTGATTCAAATCTTTCAAGTTGGTCAATTGGATCTGAAAGTTCGGTAAACATATTAGCAAATTCTTTTGTTCCAATGAATAATTCAGCTCTTTGAGTAAATCTTTCATCATCTTTTTCCTTGAATGCTAATGGGCTAATTTCAATAGGATGACCATAAACGAAAGTAGGTTGAATTAAAGTATCTTCAATATATTTTTCAAATAGATCATTAATTACGTGACCTAATTTATAGTATTTTTCAGTTTTAATGTTGTGTTTTTTAGCTAGTTCAATTGCTTGTTTATCATCTAATTTTCTAACATCAACTCCAATTTTTTCACTAATAGCATCAACCATGTTGATTTTAGCAAATGGAAATTTAAATTCAATGTCATGTCCGTTAAATTTAACTTTTTTAATACCTAATTTTTCAGTTAAGTGTTTAAAAACGCCTTCGGTACGTTCCATCATACCTCACATATCCGAATATGCTTCATAAAATTCAATTGAAGTAAATTCAGGGTTATGAGTACTATCTACACCCTCATTTCTAAAAATACGCCCAATTTCATAAACTCTTTCAAGTCCACCTACAATACATTTTTTTAATGGTAATTCAGTAGCAATTCTTAAATAAAAATTACTATTTAAAGCATTATAAAATGTTACAAAAGGTTTTGCAGCAGCTCCACCTAAAATCGGTTGTAAAACAGGAGTGTCAACTTCAAGGTAATCTAAATTATCAAAAAACTCTCTAACACCTTTAATAATTTTTGATCTTAAAATAAAAGTGTTTTTTGATTCTTCGTTAACTATGGTATCAACATAACGATGTCTTCTACGTTCTTCAGGATCTACTAAACCATGATATTTATCAGGTAAGGGTTTTAAAGCTTTAGTTAATAAAGTAATTTTTGAAGACTTAACCATCAAAGCATCAGTATTTGTTTTTGATACATAACCTTCAACACTAATAATATCGCCTAAGTCAAGTTGTTTTAAAACCTCTAATGAAATTTCATCTAGAGATTTTTTATCAACATAAACTTGCATACCTCCATAACGGTCTTGTAGCACTAAAAAAGGACCTCTTTGAGTCATTACACGACCATTAAATATAACATTTTGCTTTTTTGCTTCTATTTGGTCTTTAGTTTTTGAGGCATATAAATTGTTAATTTCTTTAGAGCAAATAGTAGGCTTAATTGTTGCATTAAATGCTCTAATATTTTTATTAGCTAATTGTGAAATTTTTGATCTTCTAACTTGTTCTTGTTCTGAGTATTTTCTTTCCATAAAAATAAATTCTAAGTCTTTCTATTAATCGTAATAGGGAATAATATGAATGTGAGTTCTAAACACAGTTTGATCAGCACTTTCATTATTATTAACTGTTAATTTAAAGCCTGAGGCATTTAATTTTTCTGTTTGTTCAACAGCTAATTCTCTTGCTTTTTGGAACAATTTAGCTAGGGTTTCGTTATCAATATCATATAAATTTCGTGAATATTTTTTAGGTATTACTAAAAAATGCCCTTTTTCAACTGGATCTATATCTAAAATTGCAATCACATCTGCATCTTCATAAATAATTGTCGCTGGAATTTCTCTATCAATAATTCTCTGAAATGTGTCTTTTTCCATTAAATTCATCCTTCTGTTTTTAGAATATCTGAAATTGTTTTGTTTTGTGATTCTAATTTAAAGCCTAAGTTACCTGTAATGTATTTATTTACTTCTCTAAATAAAGTATCTCCTTGAGTTAAAACAATGTGGTTAGCTAAAATATCTTGTTGATCTGCATCGTTTCATGGAGTTTCTTCAAGGGTAAAAATACTTTTTTCTTTTGTTTTGCCTTCATTATCCTTAATTGATTTTTTAAGATATGAAGGAGCTATTTTAACAACATAAGCTGCTTCTATTTTCTTGCCATCTTTACTAATCATAGTAACATGCGCAGGTAATTTATCTAGATTATATTTTTTACCTTCAGTTTGATCAATAAATTTATTAGTTTTATATTCTAAGTCAATGTTTAATGAAATTTCATGTCTCTTAGCTAGTTCTTTAATGTTTAAAGTAACTGGAACTCTTAGAACACCATCTTTTTCACCAGTAAATTTAATTGAACTATTAATTTCAAATTGCAATGTATATACAATCGAATTTACAACTACTGTTTTGGTAAATAATTTTTCATTTTTGGAATCTCTAACAAGACCTATAAATTCAACATCTTTAGCACTAAATGAAGTGTCTTTATTAACTTTATCTTGTTTTGCTTTTAATTGAGCACTTGCTAATAAGGCTGGTCATTTGTCCGCTGTTTTTAAAATTTCTCTAAATTTAAAGTGATCTTGGTCATAAACTTTTTGAGTTTTAGGATCTAAGAACCCAAAAATTGGAGATTTATGTCTTTGTATTGTATAAATACTTGTTGATAAATCACCTGATGATTCTTTATTGGTTATTATTCCATTATATGCTCTTAGATTTTTTAGATCATAATTTTCAGATGCACCAGTTTTAAGTATATATTCTGGGTGTTTTGCTGCTGGATTATAATCAAATTTTGGTTTTTCTGATGGATTATAACGAGCTAGATTGTTAAAATCTTCAAATGATTTAACATTAGTTTTACCTTCTCTTAAATCCATGTTTTGGTCATCACTGAAACTTCATTTTTGAATCAATGAATTTTCAACTAAATATTTAATTAAGTATAAGTTTGATGCTGAAAAGTCTAAAGCATTATAAATATCTTTTTTAGTTGAAGAAGTAGAATCTTTTTTCATTTCTTTTTCTAAGCTAACTTGATATTTATCTAAGCCTTTGTCATTTAATGAAAGTTTTTTATACTCTTCTCTTGATTTTAGTAGATATATTTTTGCAACTAGAAGTTTTTCTAATTGAAGTCTGATATTTTTTGCCAAAAACTTTGAATTATTCATTAAGAAAATAAATTCATCTTCACTTGGCAATTTTCCAATTTCAGGATTATATTGAGTTGTATCAATATTTAATTTAACAAAATCATTTTTTATATTTCAAAAGAATTGTGGGTTTGAATCTACTTCTTTATTAGCATAGAATTTAAAAATGTTATATATGTCTTTATGAAATTGTGAAGTTTTATTATTAATTAGCGCAAGAACAGGGTCTTTTTCAGGTGCTCTATTTGCTTCAGGTAAAAGCTTGATTTCTTCTTGATAAAAACTTCCTAAATATGTATTAACAATAGATAAAAGAATTTGATTTTTCGATGTAGCTTCTTTTAAAAATCCACTTTGAAAACCTGGTGTTTCTTTTTTGGTTGAATTATCGGTTTTGCCACAAGATGCAGAAATAGCAGCAATAGGTAATACTGTTGCAGAAGGAGCTAAAACTCATAATATTTTATTTATTTTTTTCATAATATTTTATTCCTTTTCTTACTAGTTACCTAGCACATATTTAACAATTAAATTAAATAAATAATCAGTAATATTAGCATCTATGTTGTGTGGTGAAATAGTGTATTTGTTTTTAGTTTGGTCATATTTATAATCAAGTACTAAACCAAGGTTAATTTGGTTTTTAATATAATCATCAATTTGTTTATATTTGTTTGCTATTGATGTACTTTGATTACTAATTTCTATTGTTTTAATGTAATCCTGTGCTGCTTTAATATCATCATCATTAAACTTCTTAGCTTTATCAGAATCAATTGGTGTATATTCTTGTTCTTTAATGTAATTTTTGAATTTTTCTTGACTTAAAAGTTCATTTAGCTGAAATGAAGTGTTTAAAATGTCTGAAAAAATCTTAGTTAAATCAAATAATTCTGTTGTAAATGTTGGAGAATAGTTTGCTTTTGATTTAATTGTCAGGTCTTTAACAATAAGTTGTTTAATTTCTTCTTCTTTATCAAATTTATGTAAGTTTTGAATTAAAATTCCTTTTTCATTTAAGGTTACAAAATTTTCGCCCACTTTATAAATTGCATCAACTTTATTTTTTTCATTTCCAGAGGTAAACACTGTTTTGAAAGCATTACCAAATGCCTTAGCAAATTTTTTGTCATCTAAGTCATTAATTATTCTTTCAATTTCAGAATTGTGCTTGCCGTATTCTTTATCATATTCAGTACTTTTGTTTTCGGCTTTTGGCTCTTGTTCTAAAGCACCTTTTAATTTAGCTTTATAAGTTGATTCTAAATTAACAAAATCTTCAATAAGGAAAAATTCTTTTAGTAATTCAGTTTTTAGCTTTTTAAATAAATCATCTTTTTGTTTATATTTGAATACACCTTTATTAGCTTTGCCATCTCCTGATATCATTGATAACATATTTAAATATACAGAAGGTTCTGAAGTAGAAATTGTTTGTTTTAAATTAATAAATCCTTTTGAACCAAATTTATCAGCATTTGTTTTATCAGCAGATAAGGCTTTAATTAGTTTTTTATCATTTGTAGCTTGTTTTTCATCAGCACTAGTAATATTTCCAGATTTAATTAATGTACTAAATCCTTTGAATTCGCCTAAACCATCAATTCCTAATTTAATTTTAACTGTTGTATCTGATTCATCATAAGCTGCAAATTTTAAAAGATTAATAATTTCAGCTTTTGTAACTATTCAAGGTTTTTCTGAACCTTTTTGGTCTTGATGAGCACTTAGAGAAAATTCAGACAAAATACCTTGCCCCTTTGAAATTCAAGGAGCAATAAATCTATTAGCATTTTTATATTCTTTAACAAAAGATTTAGTTACAAACATAGGAATTTTAATTGAGGTTTTAGAATCCTTGTTAACTTCTTCAGAGTCATTAGCAGGTAAAACATAATTTTCATTTTCCTTAGCAAAAGGTAAAATAATGCTTTCACCTTTTTTTGCTATATTAACTCTTTTACCTTTGTATTCATAAAAAACATCTTTGTTTGCAATAATTCCATCTTTTAGATCTTTGTATGTTCAGTCATTATTTACTTCAGTTTCGAATCTTCTAAAAGCATGTTTTTTAATTTCTAAGTTTAGTTTATGTTCAATTGCTTCACTCTCGTTCTTAGATTTTCCTCATTCTTCACTATTAAGTCTTTCCTTGAATTTTTCTTCTCATTTTTTTTCTAAACCATATTGCTTTTGAAATTGCTTTTTAAGATCTTCAAGTTCTTTTTTGACTTTTTCTCTAATTTTTTCAACTGAATCTAGTGCAAAAACTTTTTCATCTAATCTTGCCTTGTTTGCATTATAAACAGCTTGATATCATAATGAAGCCTCATATTCTTGTTCATATAGATATTTAGCTGTAAATTTTTCCATTGAATCTGAAATATTTTTATTTTTGTTTGGTTCACTTGGTTTTTTATCAATTTCACCATATTTAGGAGTTACCTTGCCATTTGGTGTTTCGATATTTAAAATTGGACTATTTGAATCAAGTATTTCAGTTGGTGCTGGCAATGCTTTTGAAGCTCTAACTAAAGGAATTGCAATTCCTGCTGCAACTACTGCTGAAATAGCTGTAGTTCAAAAAGTTGCTCATAAAACTTTCTTTCTCTTAGTTTTTTGTTCAGTGGTAGGAGTTTTTTTAACTTTTTCTGCCATCATTAAACCTTTCTTGTAATTTGATTAATGTTAATTACATTCATATTTAATTTATTAAATATAGAATACTATATATTTTACCATTTTTTATACATTTTTAATTTAGTAATGTGAAACATATGTATTTGGTTTATTGCGATAAATAAATGCCTTAAAATAAAGCGAAAAACACTAAAATTTATGATAACAATAAACTAAATATATTCCGTCTTTTAGTTTTTTAGTTTTTAAAAAAATAATTAATTATAATTTTCATATGACTAATATTTTTGAAAATAAAATCAGGATTTTAAAAGAATTTATTGATATATGTAATCAGAATGATATTTGATATAGTTTGGATGAAAATAGCTTATTAGCACTAAAAAATGATCTTTCTTATTGAAATGAAACTGATCATTATGATGTGATGATGACATTTGAATCATATGAAAAATTAAGAAGATTATTTCCTGATAAAATTATTGATTCTGTTAAGCATTCTGATTATTTTTCATTGCAAAATAAATTTGTGCAAGATATAAAAGAAATATATAATGAATGTCCTTTTATTAATATTAATTTGATTATTCCTACAACTACTAAAAAAGCTAAAAAATTTGTTAAATGTCCATTAAAAATTAAAAGTTATATTAATCATTATGCTTCGATGACTAACACTAAAGTTGCTAGTATTAAATCTAAAATAAGATTAGCTAAAACTTTAAAAGGACTAACTAAATCATTTAATTATAAAGATGTTGTAGATTTATTATATGACCAAGAACAAGAAGGTTTTTTAGTTACTTCAGCATTAATTAATAGACATTCATTAAGAAAATGAATTACAAATATTAGTTACAAATTAATAACTATAAATAAGGGTGATTTAGAAATAAAAATTATAAGTGAATACGCTAATTATTTAAGAAATATTTATGGTAAAAATTGAGCTTCAATTGATAATTTAGCCACCAATTATTTACATTGCAACATAATAGATGTAGATAAATATGACACAATTCAAGAACAAAATGAGATATAGAAAACCGAGCAATATGCTCGGTTAATTTTTATTGTTTTTTTTATCTATCGTGTTTGTATTTTTTATTATTAATCATACTTCCGACTAGATATAGAACGCTTGAAGAAATGATAAATAGTAATAATAGTATTGAAAGAGATAATCATAAATAGTTACTAGAATTTGCTGATTTAACTAACAGATATAGTTCAAAAACTGAAACAGGTAATAATGCTGATAAAGCGCAATGCGCCACTCGTTTATGAACTTTTTTAACATTTTTTACAAACAATAAAACTGCGATGATTAAAACGTATATTGAAGCTAAAAAGCCTAATACCATAAAAAATATGTTAATAAATAGTTCCATTTTATTCTCCTTTAAGTTCTATTTCTTTTGCAGCTAATCATTTTCTCTCTTGTTCTATTATATTCTTTATTTGTCCTAATTCTAAATAAATTACTTTATCTGCTAATTGTGCTACATCTGGGTCATGGGAAACAATGATTATTGTTGTGCCATAATCACGGTTAATTTCTTGAAGAATTTTTAGCACAATTAAGCCTGTTTTTTCATCAAGTGCTCCTGTAGGTTCATCGGCAACTAAAATATCTGAGTTTTTAGCTAAAGCCCTTAAAATTGAAACTCTTTGTTGTTGCCCACCAGACATTTGTGATGGATACTTGTACATACATTCTTCTAAGTCAAAATCTTTAAATAATTTTTTAATATTCAAATGTTTTGATTTGTCATCCTGTAAGTATGAGCCGGTTTCAACGTTATCATAACTATTTAAATTTTGTAATAAGTTATAGTTTTGAAAAATGAATGAAATGTTTTTTCTTCTAAATGATGTTTGCTTAGAATCGCTTAAATAAGGTAAATTGACATCGTTAACAATTACAGTTCCAGAAGTTGGTCTATCTAAAGCACTAATAATGTTTAGTAATGTAGATTTTCCTGAACCGGATTTACCATGTAAAACTACCATTTCGCCTTTTTTAATTTTGAACGTGGCACCTTTTAGAACATCAGTTGCAACATTACCTGATAAATAAGTTTTTTTAACATCTTCAACTTCAACAATGTAACCTTCAGTATTTTTTTGTTTTTCTTGACCATCTTTTTTTCTTGGCTTATTATTAGCTAGTTTATATTTTTTTAAAGTACCAGGATCTAGAACCTTAACAGAAATATCTTCATCTTGAATAACAAATGGCTGATCATGTTTTTTTAATTCAATAGGGTTTAAAACATGAATTTCACTAGTTTTAGATAATTTCTTTTTATTTTTAGTTGTTTTTTTATCTTCTGATTGTTTTTTTGCCATTACTTTCCTTTCAGAGCGTCCACCGCTTTAATTTTATTTAAGCTCTTTCATGTAGCTATAGATGTCAATATAAATACTGTTAAACAAATAGTAATTGAAAGTATTATAGTTGAATATTGTAAAGTTATAGGTAATACTATTTGTGAAGTTGCCATAGTAAATGCATTAAATGCTGTAATTAATAAAAATGTTACAGGAATCATCAATAAACAAGCAAATATTATTGCTGGAACAAAGTTAGCAAAGAATAACATTACTCTTTCACGACTTGAATAACCCAAAATTGAAAATGTAGCAATTGATCTTTGATTTGAAGCAATCATAATATTAGTAATAACAATTAAAATGATAATTGAAATTAACATTGACATAATAATGAACGCAACTAATATTGTGTTTACTGTTCCTGATATTTCGCCAATAAAGCCGGCTTCAATGTCCTTGCTATTAACATCAAAAGAAGCTCCAAACATTAGATTTTTGCCATAAATTGTTCCTGGTTGTATACCATAAAAATCAGATACAATTTTACGAGCTATTTGTTTAAATTCTTCATTAGAATTTTCTTCTTTAACTATTTTTTGGAATTGAACTTCATTAATTCCTAACAATTTAAATAATGATTGTTTGTAATCAAGTTTGGCATCAGGGTGTGCTTCATTATATGAATTAATATTATTTTCATAAACTGATTTGTAATTTAGTGCTTGATCACTAATAAATATTTTTTTGAAAAATGTTCATAATGCTTGATCACTTGCCCCTTCTACTTCAAATGTTGCAGCAGCACCTCAAAAACCACTTGAAGAATATGTAGTTAAAGTATCTATAGTTTGAACTGGAGTAATATCATTTGAAAGAATACCATTGAAAGCATCATATTTTCTATCAAATGCTGCTTTAATTTCTTTTTCTTTAGCAGGATTTGCAATTAAAGCATTTTTAAGTTCATTTTGTCTAGAATCTTTTAGACGTTTTGAAAGAGTGTCATATCCTAATAGCTTGTCTAAAATGTCTTTTCTGGTAATAAATTCACTATTAATATATGTTTCAGAAACACCAATAACTTCAAATTTATATTTGGTTTTTGGAGCTTTTAAATTGAAAGCACGATAAGCAAATCTATCCACATGGTTTAATAAATCTAGTTCAATAACTGAACCAATTTTTAGTTTATGTTTCCTTTGTGCTACTTCATTGATAATTAAAGGAATATTTTTTGAATCATCATATTTATATTCAACTAATTTTTGATGTAAATTGTTTTGTGTTTTATCATGAATTGATATAAATTTAGAGTCATTGTAATATCCATAAACTCGATTTTCTTTACCATCTAATAATGTTTTAGCATAAGTGTATTTTTCATTTGTTGTGTCATTTCAATAAATGCCACCAAATGAAACAAAGAAATCAATTGATTGAATATTGCGATAAGCGTTAACTAAGAAATCACGATATTGTTGTCTAAATCTAGCTGTAGACACATTTTTTTCTTTTTGATATATTTCATTAACTGGATCTCATTCAACATATTTAAATTGCTCATCCAGACGCGAGACTTCACCAGTGTAATGTGCGCCAGACTGAGTTAAATAGAAGAAACTTGTTCGATTAGTTAAATCTTCTGGTTTGCCTTCTTTAAGATCTTTTTGAAATTTTTGAAGATCTCTTACGGCAATTACATTTTCTATAAAAGTACCTTCTGTATTTAAATAATCTTCATTTTTGCCAATTTTTGTTATATCAATTAGATATTGAGTATTTTGAACTTCTTTTGCAACTCGTTTGAATATTTGAGCTATTCTAGCCCTTTGAGTTTCAGGAATATTAGCATAAGTTACATCTCAAGGAGTTAGTTCAACTGAAATGTCCATTAGAATGTCTAATGAAGATTTGGTTAGAACTACAGGACTATATGGTTTTTGAATAACATCTGTATTAAATGAACCTCCAGGACGCAAGAAATTAGGATTTTCATAATCTAATTGACTGCCCGCGCTTGAAGAACCGCCTGCTATATCATTAGGAACATACAATAATGAATTAATATCATTTTTATTATATGTCACATAAGGTCCACCTTCAGTGGTAGGACTTTCTAAGTCTAGTTTATATTTATATAATCTATCTTTATATGTTTTGGTTATAACCTTATTGAAAACGTTATTTGAAGATAAGAAAAACATAGATATTAAAGAAGTTGTTGAAAATGCTAAGAATAAAGAAAGCATTTTTCAGAAGTTATTTAGTGTCATTGAAGCTATATATCTTGCTTTAATAGGCAATTTTCTAAACAATGATGAAACACGTTGCGAGAAGTTACCAACACTTACTTCAGTTAAACCGCTCATTAATTCAGTTGGTTTTTTTCTAACAGATAAAGCTGTTATAAGGAATATTATTGAGCTCACAAATAGCAGTGGGACAAATATCGTTAAAATCATGGCTAATGGATGGAATGGAATAATATTATTTTCCAAGGTTCAGTATGATGATAATATTCCCATTGCAGGTCTTTGTAAAGAATATCCTAAAATATAGCCAATTATTCCACCGACGGCAGCTGGAATTCAGCCGAATGCACAAAAGGCAAATGCTATTTTAGTTAATTTATAACCTTGAGCTCTTAGAATACCAACAACTTTGTTTCTTGCCTGTATATAACGTTTAATAACAAAGTAAACAACAAAAGCTACTAAAACTGTTAGAACTAAAATTAGATATATTGTTACGTTTTGAATTGTTTTAACTATTGATCTTATTGTAACAATTCTAATTTGCCTTTCAGGGTTAATGCTATCTAATTCATCTCTTAAATAAACTTTTTTTAATGAATTTGGATTGATTTTTTCAACTTCTCTAGCAAAAAGTTTTTGTAATTCTTGAGGGCTCTTGCCTTCTATGAAACGGTTTTTAGCATCTAAAGGCGCTTTAACTAAAGCATAAGTTTTTAGCGCAAATGTTGGATAAGCAGAATGAATTCTATCAAAACCTTTTGAATTCACATAAATAATTGCTTGTGTGTTTGTGTCAACTTGAATATTTTCTTCATTAACAACAGGATATAAATAATCAGAAGTCGAATCAATTCCAATAATTAAGTATTCTTGGTTATTAACTGTAACCTTGTATTGATCATCAAGGTTAGAAATAAATAATTGCATTGTATAAGGATTACCTAAATATTTGCTTATATCCCCTGTATATGCTCGCTTATTATTCTTTGAAGCATAACCGTAATTAACTTTAGCTAAATATGAACCAGAATCAGAAAATGAAATAAGGTTAGAAATTTCAATTGGTTCAATAATACTTGTTAAAGCTTTTTTAAGTGAATTGGTTATATCAATATTAAATATATTCAATGACTTGCCATCTGAGTCTCTTAAAATTTTGTTGAAAAGATTATTAAATCTTGATAAATCTAGTTCAACAGCACTATCATTTCTACTTTCAATTAATTTAAGTGAATTTTCATAATTGTGAGTTAAAGATTCAATTTGGCTATGAATGTCATTTATGTTAGCAAATTTTAGATTATTTAACATTTTTTTAATGATATGAGCAATATTGCCTTCATTTGGATTAGGACTCAAGGTGTAGTATAAAAGAAATTGTGGAAAGCTTAGTAATGTTAAAGGATTTAGCAAGTTCTTAGGAACATTTAGTAATGATAATCTATTTGATAAATTTGAATTTTCGATAGCCATTTTATAAGCCAAATCAAAATCATAATCATCATTAATTAAAGCTTCAATTTTATTTGATTCATTTGTTTTTAAAAACGAATCTAAAAACATTTCTAATGCTTTATTATAGAAAGTTGGCATTTGTGTAGCATTAGCCACATAACCTAAGTTATAGGTTAGTTCATTTGAATTTCTAATTAATAAGTTTTTAATTTTAGAAATAATGTCAGCAGAAATACCACTAGTTTCAAGATTTGCACTAAATTGATTAATAGCACTTGAGTTTTCTAGCAATTTAGTTATTTCTTGATTGGCTAGAGTTGTATGTGCATGTGAGTAAGCCATTTTTAATAATGTGGCTTTGTAATCGCTATCACTTCCTAAAACACCCATACTTGGTATTGGATTAATTACTTTATCATAATTAGTTAATACCTTAGCAAATTCTGGGTTTTTAGCCAATTTATAAATTTCTTTTAAAATTAGTTTTATTTGGTCAAATGAAAGTATTTTTTCAAATTCTTTTTTAATTAACCTGTTGCCAGTTTTTGGATCAACAATGATTTTTTCCTTTGCATCACCTATTCTATTTAAGAAGTATGCTAATTTAATTCATAGATTATATAAAACAAAATGGTTATTAATAATGTCATATTGCCCATTAGTCATAAATAATGAAGCAAAATTTTGAGCTAATAAAGTATGAATTGTTTTATAAATCTTAATATTAGCAGCATGATCTTGACTTGATTCATCTATTAAGGCTGATAAATAAGCTAAATCTCCATAAGAATTAGGATTTAGATCTTTGGTACTATCAACATTAAAATCATATTTATTGTCTGATTTTTTAAATGATTTTAGTTGAAGTTTTTGGATATATTGATGATATTTAATTAATTTATTTTTTAATAAAGCTAAATCATTAAGCTCAATTTCATTAATTAGTGCTTGATTTTTAATGAAATCATACTCTGAAGAAGTTAATTGAATTTGTTGGTTTTGTTTGATGGCATTATCTACTTTAATAATAAGTTTTTCAACGTCTAACAAATCAAAACGATTAATTGGTTTATTAAATGGATCAGGTTTTGAATTATTATTAATTTGAGGGAACGCTAATTTAGGTAAAATACCTAAATCTAATAAACTAATTTTTCCAGGATCGGCTGAAGGAATAGAAATATTTAGTTCACTTATAATATTTGAAGTTTTGTCTGATAGATTTAGCAACTTAATTAAAGCATTTTGAATTTGATTAATTTTTCCTGATGAAACTTCATTATCTATTGAAGAACTAATTGAAGCCATGAAAGAAGCTAAATAATCAGTGCTTGTTAAAACTTCAGTGTTGTAATTGTTGTAAATTTTGTTATTTGCAGTAATAGAACTTTTAACTTGTTTTATTAGTTTATTTAATGAATCACTAAATTTAGTGATATTTACATTTGAAATAATTTCAAATAAACCTTCTTGCACATTTGAATATGAGCCATCTTTATTGGCATCTAGTGCTTCAAAAAAGTTTTTGGCTTGGTTTTTGGTTTGTTCGTCTAAAGGTCTTGAAGCTGCTTCATATGCTCTAATTCATTTTTGATAATAACTTGAATTTGAATCTGGACTTAAAATTTTAGAAAAATCAACTTGTTTAATTAATTTATTAAGTGTGCTTTTAAATTTGTGCTCATCAAGCGATTGTAATAAAGAAATAATAATTCTATCATTTGATAAATTTCAATACTCAGCATCCACAGCAGTAAACGGTTTATATGGATGTTTTTGATATCAATCTTGAATAATGGCACTAAATTTAATGAAATCAACAGATTCTACAAATTCAGCTAGAATGTCAAATATTTTAGCCTTGTCCTTTATTAAAACAAGCAATTCAGATAAACTTAATTTTAGTTGAGGAATAATATAAACTTTTGAAAAACCTAAAAGTCCACTTAGTTTATTAATTTCAGCTACTAAACGAGCATCTCTTTCGGCTATTGTAGAACCAAACGATTCATACTGCTTTTTGAAGTATCTTAAAATATTGCTAATAAGGTTTTGAATAAACACATTAGCATTCATATTTAAATATTCAAGGTTTTTATTTTTTCCTTGTTCGATTGGTTCAGATAGATATTTAAATATATCTAAAATTGTTTTAGTTAAAATTGATGAATTAATTTTTGTAGCGGCTAAAAATTTTTGTAATTCATTAGCTTCAATTGAATCTGAAATAGCTTTGAAAAAGCGATAAATATCTTGTTTATTAAACAGTTTAGCAAAATCTGTATCCAAAATAATTGATCTTGCTTTATCAATCAATTTTCTAATTGTATTTTGTTGAATAATTTCTTGGGTTAATTCATTAGAAACTGCACCAAAGCTAACAGGTAAGGTAATTTGGTTTTTAAATTTAGGGTTTATTTGTGCTCAACCATTAGGACCAATGTCACCTCTAATGGTATAGTTTTGAATTACTAAATAGTTATAAACTTCATCTAGAGTTAAATAATCTTTATTATTAATTAAAACTTTGTTTCAAACACTTTGTGAACTAAAACCTTTAATAGGACTTTTTTGTAAGAATACATATTGTCCTCGTCTAGGCATAGCCAATGCTCCCACTACTGTTGCACCTTTTGATTTTAGCTCAGGAGTAGCTGTTGTTAAAATTAATAATTTACCATTAGTTAAATAAGGAATTCGTGTATTAATTAAAAAATCATAATAATCTTCAAATCGGATATCAGCATTGAAATAATTAATGATAGGTGTTAATTTTTGATATAGCACTGTATCAATTATTTCTCTTGTATATACTGAAGGGATCTTATTTATTTTATTAGATTTAGGATCTGGCTTTAAAACTATTTTCTCGGCAGCTTCATTAGAAATACTACTATGCAATATACCAGGATTTAATGTTTCATTATACAACTTTCCAATGTTGCTTTCTACGCCGAATATTTTACGGTTTTTATCACCTGTATCAACAAAATGAAAAACATTTTTCTTTCCAGTTTTTTCATCAACAGTTTCAACGGTTATAGTTTTTCTAATTCCTAGATTTTCTTTACCTACATTTTTTTCTACATCATCTAAAATTGATTTTCTTGCAAAATTAATGGCACCATTTCGAATTATTTCTTGAAAATTAGCTAGTTTTTCAACATTTGATACGTCTAAAAATTGTTCATTTGTTAATTCATCTGGACCGAATATTTTGAACTCAACTTGTTTTATATTATGTAAATTAACTTTTTCTTGATTTGTCTTTGCTTCAGGTATATGACTATTACTTTGACCACCTGTTCAAGGTGTTTTAAATATATCATTAACATCTTCTTTTTCTAGTCTTTTAGTGATATTAGAGGTTTGGCTAAATTGAGTGCCATCACCAATAGTATAAATTGTAGTTATAGTTTTATCTCAATATGAAAAATATAAATTGTTTTTATATCCTTCTGGGTTTGTTTTTTTGAAATTATCAATATACTTAAAATAAGAACCTTTTCAGTTCGATTTTTCTTCATCACTTAATTCATTTCAGTTCATTACATAACGGTATCAGTTATAAGTAATTAGTGTTTCTGTCTTACGAATTCAATTATGTGGAATTTTATATGTTTTATTAGCTTCTAAATCAATATATAATGGTGTATTTGTTTCTAAAGAATTTTTAGCTAAGTAACTATTTAATTTAAAAGTTCCTTCTAATAAATCGTCTTTTGATATATTTTTTGTAGTTGTTTTAAAACCTGTTTTCAGCTTCAGTTCGCCTGTATCATGTTTTATCTTATCAAAATATCATTTATTATCGTTGGCATCTTTTTTAAAACCTAATAGGTCTAAAACATCTTCAGATTTAATAATTGCTAAAGTGTTTTGTGATTTTCATTGGTCATAATCAGAAGTTAAAAATGATGCTTCTTTAGTTAAAGTATTAATAAATAACGGTGATGATTCTACAATTGAATCATTTTTTTGTTGTTGACCATATGGACCTTTTGGTGCATATGAAATGCTTAAAATATCACCTAATTTAATCGGTGATTTGAAAGTAATTGTTTCATTAGCAATAATGCTTTGTTTTTGAGTAATAGGGATATATTTTTTATCTTGTTTTTTGTATACTTTAAATTTTCTATTAGAACCTGAAAATCTAAATTCTCTTATTTTAGTAGAATCTGGATTTGGTTTGTTAATTTCAAATTCAACACTAGTAACATTAGATTTTAGTTGTTCATAGTACAAACTCATTAAATCCACTGTTGAAATATAATAATTTTCATCAGCATTTCAATTATCAATATTGCCTTTTATTTTTAAGTATTCTTGTTGGTGTGCTGGCAAATTAATTGAATATGAAATCATAGAGCCGTTTTTAGCACTTTCAAACATTATTGGTTTATTAATATTGGTTTTATTATCAGCTCCAATTTGGTTGTAACCATTTCGCGGAATAATACCGGAAGGATTAATGTCTAAGTCTACAGTTAAATCATGCAATTTTGACACCTTGTCATATGCATTGATTGTTTTAGAGTATGATGTTTTAACATCATTTAATAAAGTAAATAAAAAAGTTGTTAAAAATATTAATATTGTTAAACATATTAAAGTTACTTTATTTTTAGCAAGTGATTTAAAAACTTCTTTAAATAGTCTTCTCATACGTTTCCTCCAAATATTATTAAGGAATTATGGCAGCCTTAATAATTTAAGGTAAATTATATAATTTTTTATTTATATTATTAAATTATTATTTAATAAGGATAAAAGTGTTTAATTAATATAAGCCCTAAAAAAGTAAAAAATCTTTCCATATTATTAGGAAAGAAATAATTATTTTATCTATTTTTAAGATTGTTTTTGATTATTGTAGACCACTTGCGTGGAATGTCAACAGGAGTTTTTGATTTTTTTTGATAATGAACTAAAATATTATTAATACTAAAGAATTTACCAACATTTAAAATGTTAAAATCTATCTTTAATAAATTAGATATTCATTTAGCATTATCAATTTCATTTTGATAATTTGAAGATTTTAAGAAACAAAATGTTGCTGATATTTTTGCTAATCTGTGTGATATTTCTACAAGATTTTTTAGTTCAGATACAGCTCGAGCACTAATAAAATCATATATTTCAAATTCTGATGATTCTTCTGCTCTTTGTTTAGCAATTTTTATGTTTTTTAGGTTGCATTTTTTAATTACTTGTCCTAAAAAATTCACCCTCTTGTCTAGGGGTTCATAAATAGTTAAATCAAAATTAGGATTGTAAATAAAATAAGGAATAATAGGAAAACCAGCACCAGAGCCAATATCTAGTATTTTTAGGTTATTTAAATTGATAATTTCTTGGTTAATTTTTTTGAATATTAAAATTGATTCAATTATGCCTTCTTTAACTAGTTTTTCTTCATAAAAACCAGTCAAGTTATACTTGGCATTTTCTGTTTCTAATAAATAATAATAATCATAAAGTTTAGTGATTGTTTGTTCATCAATTTCATTTATGTATTCTTTGATAATTTTTTTAAAATTATCTATCGCTATAATCTTCATATATGTCACTAATTGAAGTGTTATTTATGTTAGCTTCAATTACCATTCCTAAAAATTCAGCCATTGATAATTGTCTAAGCTTTTTAAAATGTGCTAAATTAGAATGGTCAATTGAATTAGTTACAATAACTTCACTAATTATTTCGTTATTTTCAAACATTTCAAAGCCACGTGAAAATAAACCATGAGTAGCAGCAATAATTATTTTTTTAGCACCTTGTTTTTTTAGTGTTTCAGCAGCATGAATTATGGTTCCTCCGGTATCAATAATATCATCATAAATAATTACATTTTTATTCTTAACATCACCTAAAACACCCATAATTTCAGATACATTTGGAGCTGTTCTTCTTTTATCTATAATTGCTATTTGTTCATCATCATTAAGTAATTCTGATAATTGTCTAGCTCTAACCGCACCACCATGATCTGGTGAAACAATAACAAATTTTTCCTTTCTTTTACGCATTTCGGAAGCAAATATAAAATGTCCCCTTAAATCATCAACTGGAATATTAAAAAAACCTTGGATTGAAGCATTATGTAAATCAACAGTTATAACTTTTGTAACACCTGCTTTTTCTAATAAATCAGCAACTAATTTTGCTGTTATTGGCTGACGACCTTTGGCTTTTCTGTCTTGTCTTGCATAGCCATAATATGTCAATACGCAAACTATGCTTTTAGCGCTAGCTCTTTTTAGAGCATCAACAAATATTAATAAATCCATTAAATTATCATTAACAGGTTTACTTGTGTTACATATTACAAATACATGACGGTTTCTAACTGTTATATTAGTTGATAAAATTCTTTCTCCATCAGCAAAAACTGTTTTGTCAACTGGTTCTATTTTTTGATGAATGTATTGACCAATTTGTGAGGCTAATTCAACAGAATTTTCCATTCCAAAAATAACAACATTTTTATCATTTTTCATTATAAAAAACTCTCCTATTTAAATTGTTTATTCAAATATTAATTTTACTTCATTTGAAATTATATTTAACAAAAAGTGCCGCTCTGCGCAGCACTTATTGTTCTATTTAAACAAAGCCATCAATTGTTATTTCAACTTCTCATTTAACAGTAGGTCTATATTTTAATTTTAAAGTTAGTTTTACTTTGACTGATTTTGTAGTTTCATCTGCTACTAATTCTTTATTTACTTCCTCAATAACTACATCACTAATTTTAACCTTGAAATTTTCTGGTTTTTGAATTGCAGCTGTTGCAGAATTCGAAGTCTTATCATTTTCATAATCTACTGTAATTTTATTTTTAACTTCATCTGCTGTTCATTTAGATGGTTGACCTCTTTTAAGGTTTTGAATTTGAACTGTTATTTCACCTAATTCTTTACCATATGCTTTTTGATTTAATTTGATAGTAATTATTCCACTATCATGATCATAAGCTGTTTCCTTAAATTCATAATCATAGTCACCACTTTTTGAAATAGATCTTAATGGTTCACCACTTAGTTGAATTTCTTCAAGATAAATTTTTTCATTTTCTTCTTTAGAATTTTCGCTTATTTCTTTATCTCTTCATTGAACTTTTACATCATTTTTATCTTTAGGAAATTGTTTTTTAAATCCTGTAATTTCTATTGAAAAATAACCAATACGAGTATTATCCGAAGCGTTAAATTGATTAACATTTACTTTAAGTGTTCCTGGCATATTAGCTTCTAAACCAAGTATTTGATATTTGTATTTTCCACTTTTACTATTAATTTCAACATCTTCTTCTTTGATTGATCTAGCTGATCTTGTTGAATATTGAGAAGCACTTAAACCTTTAATTGTAATTACTGCATCATTTTTATCTTCAGGTAGTTGTTTTTTGAAACCAGTTAATTTCATTTCAGCTGAAAAGCCAGTACGTGTACCTGATAGATCTTGTTCATAAATTAACAATCCTAATGTTCCTTTTTCAGGGTCCTTACCATTGTCTTCAACTTCATATTTATTTTTATTACTTTTACTTTTAACTACAAGTTTAAAAGGGAAGTCCGAATAATAATCTTTATATTTATCTTGAGTAACTTGTTCTTTTTTTACATCATCTCATAATTCTACTATTACATCAGCCAATATTCTTTGTTGGTGTTCTTCTGCTGAAGGAGGTGTTTTAAAACCTTCTAAATCATGCTCAAATTCATATGTTGTAGTTGCTTTTTTAGCTTCAATAGTAACAGTGATACTTGAATCTGTTTTTTTAACTCATGATTTAACTTTTGTATCTCAGCCATCACGTTTAGATATCACTTCGAAATTGTCTAATGAAATATCAGCTACAAGAGTATTTTCTTTGTTTTTATAACCTATAAGAGTAGAACTTGATACAAGATCTTTAGATTCGATTACAGGTGGAGTAGCACTTTCTTCTTTAAAACCTTCTAATTCTTTAGTTATAGTATATGTTTTAGTTCCTTTAGAAACTTTTAAAGTAATGGTAATGCTTGTTTTGGTTTTTTCAGCAAATGATTCAACAGTTGCACTTCAGCCACTAGGAGTCTTAACTGTTATTTTTGTTTTATCTATATCTTTAACAAGCACTGTGTTTTTGTTTGGATAATCTACTGTGGTTTGATCTTTTACTTGTTGCTCTGTTAATTCTACTTCAGAAGTTGTATTTTCTTTAAAACCGGTCAATTCTTTGGTTATAGTATATGTTTTAGTTCCTTTAGAAACTTTTAAAGTAACTGTGATACTGGTTTTAGTTTTTTCAGCAAATGATTCAACAGTTGCACTTCAGCCACTAGGAGTCTTAACTGTTATTTTTGTTTTATCTATATCTTTAACAAACACTGTGTTTTTGTTTGGATAATCTACTGTGGTTTGATCTTTTACCTGTTGCTCTGTTAATTCTACTTCAGGGGTTGTAGTTTCTTTAAAACCTTTTATTTCTTTTTTAATTTCATATTCAGTTTTATCTTTAGAAGCAATTATAGTTAAGATTACTTTTTTATTTGCTTTATCAACTGAGTGGTCTTTAACTTTAAATGTTCATCCCGATTGATTTTCAAGAGAAATTTTACTTACATCAAATTTATCAATTTCAGTATTTGAAATGTCTGGGTATACAGGCTTAGCTATTTGTTCCACTTTTTCTTTTGATTCAATTTTTTGGCAACCTGCGGAAATAATTGTTGGTGCAATTGCTAAGCTTGGTAAAATTCCAAGCATAATCAAAATTTTTTTGTTTTTGGTCATTTATATCCTTTCAAAATATATGTCTTTTACATTATTAATTGTAACACGTTTTGATTATTATAATCAAAGTGTCAAAATGGTGGCTATAATAAAAAATTGCCGCACTTTTAGTTTCATGCAACAATTTAGTGATTATTTTAATAAACCTCAATTACATTTTTGATAATTTACGCATGAGGTCTTCAAAAGCTTTTAAACTTTCAGGATGATTTTCTTTTTCTCACTTTAACATTTTTTCTCATTGTTCATCTGATATAAATGAAGATTCATTATACATAGAAACATTAAAACTTACATTATTTTTGGTTTTATTCATCTTGACCTCCTTTTTCATAAACATATTTTACCACTATAATCATATTTTGAATTTGAATTCATTTTTAAATATCCTGTCTGCTTTAGCTTTTCTTTCAATAATATCTCTACTATCTTTTGAAAGAATATCAAAACAGCGCGGACTATTTTTCTTAATGATTTCAGCATGCTCATCATTTGAATTTGGATCAATTGTTCTGTTTGACAATCTAATTTCAAAACATGCTATTTGTTCTTCTATATCAGCATCATTTGACTGAATTTGTCCTCAAATAGGATTAGTTTCATTTCACTGGAAATAAAAGCCAAAGTGAAACAAAAGCGTTTTTAAAAAACTAATAGCAAATCTTTTATTACCATTAAAAAAATGGTGATCTGACAAGAAACAGATAAACAGTTCAGTTGCTAAGTCTATTATTGACCAATCTTGACTATAATAAAATTTATTTAATCTTCTTATTAAAATATCAATAACACTTTCTTTTGGATTAACAAGAAGAAAATCATGTGTATCTTCTGATAATTTATCAATTTTCTTAGCAGTTTCAAATGCTCTGGGGATAAGTTGATTTTCTAAAGAATATAAAAACTTATCCATTATTTCTTCATTAGATAAATCTAAAATAGATAGATTAAAATCTTTGCTGATTTTTTCAATATCAATTTCACTAATACTTTTGAAAGTCTTTTTGTTTTTTTCATCTAATTTCTCTTGAACTACATATCTACAAATAAAATCATTTAAATTCTCAGAATCTAATTTACTTAAAATAATATTTGTCTTTTTCATTCTCTAAAATACTCCTCTTTTCTGTATTTTTATGCTTATTTTTAATACATTTATATTATCTCATAATAGATTTTATACCATGTTGTAATGAGAAAAAACTAAGAAAAATTCGAGAAAAATATTAAGGTTTAAAAATTGTTTTTTTGCCATGAAAATTTTTATAAAAATTCACGATATATTTTTCTATAAATTACTTTAGTTATTTGAATAAGTGTTATATATATACCTAAAAACATAGCTAACCATGCATAAAATACTGGTGGCAAGGGTGCTAATTTTAGTGACTCATTAACTTTAGGAATGTATGGCATGGCACTTATAATTCCAATGCCTAATAGTGTAGATATAATGACTGGTGTTGAAGCATTAGATTTAATAATAGGTATCTTATTTGTTCTCAGAAAATGAATTACTAATGTTTGTGTTCACATCGAAGTAACCAATCAACCCGCTCAAAATAAATGCTTGAAGTTTTCTTTATCTGCTGAATTAACTAAACTACTTCATTGATTTCCAACTTGTTTTGGTACAAAAACATAAAACAATACAACAAATGTGATTATGTCAACAATAGATGAAACTGGACCAAATCACAACATAAATTTAAGCGTGGATTTGTGATTCCATTGCCGTGGACTTTTAATAAATTCTTTATCAACATTATCTCAAGGTATTGCTCCACAACAAAAGTCATAGATTAAGTTTAAAAATATAATTTGAACTGGTGCCATAGGTATAAATGGCAGCATAATTGAAGCAATTACAACACTAAAAATATTTCCAAAATTAGATGAAACTGTCATTTTTATATATTTATTAATGTTAGCATGAGTTTTTCTGCCTTCTACAATTCCTGTAGCTAAGACATTTAAATCCTTTTCTAATAATATAATGTTTGCTGATTCTTTGGCGATATCTACAGCTGTATCAACTGAAATTGAAACATCAGCAACTTTCATAGCAGGTGCATCATTTATACCATCACCCATGTAGCCCACTACGTGACCATTTTTTCTTAAGATGTTAATAATTCTCGCTTTTTGATCTGGACTCAATTTAGCAAATATCTGGGTTTTTTCTACTTCAAACTTTAGTTCTACATCTGTCATTTTTTCAATGTCTTTACCCAATAAAATTTTTTCATAAGGAATACCAACTTTAGAACACACAGCTTGAGTTACTAGAGGATTATCACCAGTTAAGATTTTAACTTCAACTCCAAGGTTGTGTAATTGTTTAATGGCATCTTCAGCTGAATCCTTAGGAGGGTCTAAGAAGGTTAAATAACCTATTAATGTCATTTCTTTTTCATCATCAACTGATAGTTTACCAACAGCCTCGATATTTGATTTTTTAGAAGCAATTGCAACAACTCTCATTCCTTCTTCACTAAATTCTTCAACTTTATTTAGCACTTTACGCACTATTTTTTTATCTAGTGGTACAACTTTACCATCTAAATATATTTTGTTGCATACATTAATAATTTCTTCAACAGCCCCTTTAGTGATTAGGGTTACTTTTTGATTTTTTAATGATTTAACTAATACTGACATTCTTTTACGATTAAAATCAAATGGTACTTCATCAATTTTTAGATAATGTAATTCAAGATTATCTAGTGACTTTTGTTCATCAGCCAGATCTAGTGTACGATTAATAATTGATTTATCTAATAGATTTTTTAGACCGGTTTGATAATAGGAATTTAAAAAAGCGTATTTTAAAACGTGTGGATCTTCTTTGCCGTTTACATCAAGATGACGTTCTAAAATAATTTCATCTTGAGTAATGGTACCAGTTTTATCGGTGCACAAAATATCCATAGCTCCAAAGTTTTGGATTGAATTAATATTTTTTACTATTGTTTTGGCTTTTCCCATTGCTATAGAGCCTTTAGACAAACAGCCAGTAACAATCATTGGTAGCATTTCGGGAGTTAATCCTACAGCGATTGAAATACCAAATAACAAGGCATTAATTCATGCTGCAGATCCTTCATTTTTATAATGCATTAACCCAACAATTAAAAATACAATAGGAATAACTGTTGCAATAATGATGGTTAACATTATTGAAATTTTTTTAATTCCTTTTTCAAAATTAGAAGGTACTTGTTTTTCATTTAATTTAGAAGCTACTTTACCAATAAAAGTATCATTTCCTACCACAATGACAACAGCTTTTGCTGAACCTGAAATAATGTTTGAGCCCATAAAAGCTAAATTGTGACGATCTGTAATACTTTCATATTTGCCAAGTTTATCAATTTGAGCATATTTTTCAATTGCATCACTTTCACCAGTTAAAGAAGATTGAGAAACGAATAAGTCCTTAGCACTAATAATTCTAATATCACCTGGAATAATGTCTCCTGCTGCTAGGTGAATAATATCACCTACAACAATTTCATCCATAGGAATTTCTTTTAAGATTCCTTTTCGTTCTACTAAGCATGTGGTTTCAATTATTTCAATTAATTTATTTGCACTTGAAGAGGATTTTTGCTCTTGAATAAAATGAATAATACTGCTTGTAAATACAATAACTAAAATTATAATTACTGTTGCATAATTAGCTTGTTCTTTTGGGTTTTTAGTTAAAGGAATAATAATATCAACTACAGCACTAACAGCAACTAAAACTAATAAAATAATATTAAACAAATTGAAAAACGATCTCATCAGTCTTTTAGCAGTACTATCAGCACCTTTTTTAGAAATTTTGTTTTGACCGTATTTATCACGATTAATTTCAATTTGTTCTTCTTCCATAAAACCGTTTTCAGAAGAATTGTAGTGTGCTAAAATTTCATCCACATTTTTTTCAGAAGCTTCAATTAATCTTTGGTTAACTGTATTTCTTCTAGCTTCTGTTTTTAGATGTTTTTGATTTTTTTTCATGCTACCTCCTTTTTTAATAATTTTAGTATCTAAAATAAGTGTAATTTTAAACAAAATCAAAAACTACATATTTATGTAAATATTTTACTCTAAATATATTTTATTAGAAACCTAAACTAAAAATTGACCCAGTTAAACTGGATCAAAATTTATTAATTATAATTTAGACATTATATGTCTTGCCATTGTGAATAAAACTAATTCCTAGTTGATATAAATTATCTGAACTAGGTGCAAATTCTCGATGTATATTTTGTTTAATATCTTCCAGTATTTTTGCTTCAGCGGCTTTTTTGTCAGCATTAGATTTTTTGTTTCATTCAGTGTGGAATTTTGGTTTGTTTTTATTAAATCAATCTTTTAATTGTCTAATCATATAATCAAATTCAAATTTAGGACTTTCATTATCAATAATTCTATCAAATTCTTTTTCAGCATCAGGAACTACTTGTTTAATGATTTGTAAACTGTTGTAATATTTCATGAATTCATTTAAATTATTAAAGTCTATTAACTTAAGATTAAAATTATTTTGTTCTTTGGCAATTTGATATTTTAGTCCTTGTCTTCTTGATTTTAAAACATTAAGTGTTGCTTTATTAGCTGTTAATCTTAAATAATTAGCATCAGCAATAAATTTTTTGTTTTCAAAAATTAATAATTGTAAATCTTCTCAATTTCTATATGGCAATTTGTTTTCATTGTCTTCTGGATATTGTAAATATAAATGTGCTAAAATATGGTGTAAAAAATTATTTGAAGTCAAATTTCCAAATACTTGTGCTAAAAATTTATTATGAATATTATAGTTAATTGAACCCATAATTTGATAAACATCAATGTTTATATCTTTAGCTAAGCTCTTTAAATTATATCAAAAGATATTTATTGAATTCATGCCTTTAAAACCGTTGATTTTTCTTTCAATTTCTAATTTAAAGCCTTCAATACCAATATATAAAGTTAGTTCCCCTAATTTATCATCCGGATCCCAATCAGAAAAATTCATTTTAAATTTAGAATGTTGATTTTTAATTTCGATATTTTTCTTAATTGTTTCAGGACCATAATTTGAAGCGTAATTTTTAGGACCTTTTCAGGTTACTTGGACATTTTGTAATGAATCTACCATTTTAATAATATCTTCAATGTGTTCTAATAGTTCTTTTGTGCCAAGTTCAATATCTGCATGTTTTTGTTTCAAGTCATCAAAAGTTTTATATTCTTCTCTTGAAAGATTCAATTTTCCTTTAAAGGCATTTACCTTATCTCTTTGTTCGAAAACTTTAATCTTTAAAGTATCTTTTTTATCAATAGTAGTTTTAATTTCATTTAGTTTTTGTTTGTATATATCTAAATTGTTTTCAAGAACTCTGATCTCATTTCCAAGCTTTGCTTTAATTTTTTGGATTAAGGCATTATTATCATCAATTATTCCATTAATCTCTGTTGGAAGACTTTCTTTATCTAAAATTTCATTTATTTCTTGATTTGTTTCTTTTGATTTTTTGGTATCTTCAACAAATTTATTTCATTGTTTTAAAAGATTATCTAAATTTTGGTTTTTTGTTTCTAGTGCACTTTTATTATCAGATTGTCTTCCTAGATTACCAACTAATTGAGTCTTTATTTCAGCGATTTTATCTATAATTTTTTGTTTTAACGCATCAATTGTTTGTTTTAAAACAGTATTTAATTCTTGAATTTTTGCGTTTATTTTAGCAAATATTTCATTAATTTTATTTATACCCGAAGTATATTTGAAATTATTTAATTCGGTTTGTAGAGCTGTTGATTTTGCAGAATTACTTCGATATTGTTTTAAAGTTTCTAAACTCTCTTCCATTTTTTGAGAATTTTTTTGATTTAGTGCTTCAGTTGCTTGAGCAAGTTTTAAATTAACTTCTTTTTCAAAATTTTCAAGTGCTAAATCAAGTGCAGCCTTTTTATCATCATATTCTTTTTTAAAAATAGTATTTTGATTGTCAAAACCTAATAATTTAGTTTTAAAATCTTCAAATTTTTCATTAGCTTCAGAATTTTTTAGAATTGCATTAGTTTCATTATTAGTTTTAAAAGTGTTGGCATTATCAATTGCTTTTTTGAATGCTTCAATAGATTCTTCTCAAGCTTGCATTCCCAATGTTTTTTTGGCTTGAACATTATTTTGAGCATTAGTTAATTTTAGAAGTTCAGCATCAACTAAATTCTTAAAATCAGTTACATCTTGTTTTTCTTTTTCAAATTTATCATTAATGCCTTTTATTTTATCTGTGATTCTTCTTCTTATATCATTAGCCTCTTGAACTTTGGCTACATTATTATAAGATGTATTATTAATTTCAACTAAAGCTTCTTGAATTGTTTTTAAAGCTTCATTGTATTCATCTTTGGCTTGGTTTTGTTTAGTTTTATCAGTACCAGCTGCATCTAAAGTTTTATCAGCTGTCTCTTCTTGTTTTGTAGCAGCAGTCATTTTATTTATAATGCTTTGTTCAATGGCTTGTCTTTTAGCATCTGCTTGATCAGCTACATTTTCAGACTGTTCAATTAAGGTTTTAAGTTCGCTTAGTTTTCCTTTGATATTTATATTGCCTGCATAACCAGGGTTTGCTTTTTGGGTTTCGTATACAGTTTTGGCTCCTGGAATAGCATTTCTTAAGCGACTTGAATTTAGTTCATTATATTTTGTAGCCTTTTCAAGAGTCTCTTTTAAAGGTTTTAGAATATTTATTTGGTCTTGAAGAGCTTTTATAATTGTGCTTTCATTATTACCAACTAGTTTATTTTTAATTTTAGCTAAAGCTGCATCAATTAGCTTAATTAATGCATCTGAATCATCTTTAATTCTCTTATAATCGCTAAGCTCTGAAAAATTAAATGATTCTTGTGCTAATTTCTTTGTTTCTTCTAACTTATTTTTTAATTCATTAATGCTGCCATTGTCAGATGAATTAAGAATTTGATCAATTTTTGAATTATTCTTATTTCAATCATTATTAGCAGTGTTATATTTCAATTCTACTCGATCTCTTAAGTCCGAGTTATCTTTATTTAACTGCGCATATCAAAGTTCAGAAGAAGCAATTTTTTGATCTAAAATGTCCAGCTTATTTTTAACTGCAGCCGCTTCATTTCTTCAATCATTTTTTAGATTGCTTGATAACAATTTAGCATCTTTATTTACCTTGTCTAGGGTTGTTAATGCGGAAACAGAAGTATCATATTTTCCTTTTGCATTCATTGCAGCTGTTAAAGCTTTGTTTATTTTTTCAATCTCATCATCAATCGATTTAATGCTTTCTTTTTGAATACCTTCTAAAAGTTTTTTTAATTTTTTATCTAATTCAGCATCTTTTGTTTCTGCATCTTTGATTTTTGGTTTTAAATCTTTTGTTAAATCATCTGAGTTTTGATCTTTAGCTTCTTTTTCAATTTTTTTAGCTTCTTCTGTCGCTTTTTTAAGATTGTCTTTTGCATCTTTTACATCTTTGGCATCATTGCCTTTTAAAGCATCATTAGCTTTATCTAAAGCTTCCTTTAATTTTTCATCTGCTTGTTTAAGCTTATCTTTTAAATCTTTTTCTTTTTGTTCTTTATTTTTTAAATCTTCTTCAGCTGTTTTTAGAGTTTCCTTAGCTTCTTTTATTTTCTTAGATAAAGAATTGTTATCGTCTTTAAGATCTTTTTTATCTTTGTTTTTTTCAAGAAGTTCTTCTGATTTTTTAATTTCAGCATCTAAAGCGTCTTTAGCTTTTTTAATTTGTTCCTTATCTTTTGATTTCAAAGCATCTTGTGTATCTTTTTGGCTTTTATCTAATTTTTCAATTTGTTTTTTAATTTCTTCTTTTTGTTTCTTTAAATCTTCAAGTTTCTGTTTTAAAACTTCTTTGTGATTATTAAGATCAACTAGAGCTGCATCAATAATTCCTTTAGCCATAGGTAAGGATAATTCTTGCGCTCTTTTTGAATTTTTTAAACCTATTTTTTCTAATAAATCGATATCTCTTAAGGCTTCTTCTAATTCACTAATTGTATTTAAATCCTTAGTTCTATTAATAAGTTCTTCAACTTGTTTTTTGAATCTATTAGCAAAATCATTTAATTCCGCTTTTTCTTTAGCTTCATCTTTTGCAACTTCTAATTTTGCTTTAAGAGATTTGATTGCCTCTTTTGCTCTTTCGATTGCTTGATTTACTAAAGCTTCAGTTTCTTTATCATCTAAAGTTTTAAGTTTTTGAACTAAAACATTAGCCTTATCAACTAATTTTTCCAAAGCTTCAATAAATCCTTCAAGTTCTGCTTTTGTAATGGCACTCTTAGATTCTTCAATCTTTTTATCTATTTCTTTAATTAGTGCTTCAGCTTCTTTTTTAAGGTCAGCTTTTTGTTTATCTTTTTGCTCTTGTTTTGTTTTAGCTTGCTTTAAAGCTTCTTTGGCTTTATCTAAAGCATTTATTAGAACATTTTTATCAGATTTAAGTTGATCAACTTTAGCTTGGTTGTTATTAATGTTGACAATATTTTTGTCAACTATTAAAACTACTTTATCACCAATTGCAATGTGCTTTTCTAGTTTTTTGATTTCGTTTTGTAAATCATTATCACTTAAACTAGGGTCAAGCACATTTTTTGAACCAGCATCTAAAATCTTAATCAATTTTTCAATTAGTTTTCTAAGTGCTTTATAGTCTTCATCTTTATTAGCATCTAGTTTATCTAGGTCTTCAACTTCTTTATCAGTTATTTTGCCAGTGTCAGCATTTTTTTGGTTTTGCCTTGATTTTTCCTTATTTGACAAAATAATTTTGGTTACTACAGCTGTTACTAATGCTGAAGTAACAATTGTACCTAGCGCTATTGCTATTTTTATTTTTTTTGAACTATCCATAATTTTCTCCATATTCGTAATTTATAAGTTTATATTATAGCGCTTTTCATATATATATATATATATATATTGGGCATTTTGGGACAATTTCTGTAAATATTTTGCTTTTTTGAGATATTTTTGGATATTTTTTATGAAATAGAACAAAAAATAAACACATCCCTTAATTAGTAAAATAGCACTATAAAGGATGTGTGCACTAATAAAAAGACATGTTTTATAATTTATGATTCGTATAGTTTTTCAATTTGCTTCTGACTTAAACTTTTCGGGTTTCCAATTTTTAATATTTTGCCTTCTTTTATAAAAATATAAGTGTCGAAAAATTTTTGAATAATATTTAAATCATGTATATTAACTAAAACTGTTGTTTTAAAGTCTTTATTTATTTCTTTTAAAAGGCTCATTATATCTTTAGACGTTTTGATATCTAGATTAGACGTGGGTTCATCTGCTAAAATCAATTTCACATTTTTTAATAATAGTTTTGCAATTTCTACTCTTTGTTTTTGACCACCAGAAAGTTCAGAAATTTTTGTATATGCTTTATTTAATAAATTTAATTTATCCAAAACTAAAAAAATTTCTTCTTTCTGTTTTTTTGATAATAATTTAAAAAAACTTAAAAAAGCATTTTTATATTTTGGATAAAAATGTAAGATGTTTTCATAAACATTTAAATAATCAATTAAATTTGGTTCTTGTGATAGATAACCTGTGTTTAAAAGTTGATTTTTTCATTCTTTTTTAGTATAGTCATCTATATTTGTATCATTAATTAATAGTGAGCCATTCTTAGTTTCTAATTGTTTTAATATAGCATTAAAAATGGTGGTTTTTCCTGCCCCTGATTTTCCGATTATAGCTATCATTTGACCAGGTTCAATTGTAAGTGAAACATTATCTAAAATTAGTTTACTATCTTTTTTATAAGTAGCTGAATAGTCTTTAAATTCAATTTTAGTCATAGCTAAAATTATAATATAAAAAAATAAGCATATGCTTATTTAAAATCGGGTTTTATTTCTAGATTCTTTAAAACTTGAATAACTGTTTCTTTCATTTCTTTTGAATAACTATCAAAAATTATTTGTTCATCTAATTCTAGTCTTATTTTAGGCAAATGTCTATAGCCATTTTTTCCTAAAATCACAGGTAAACCAAAATATATACCGTGGTTTGAATACTCTTCAGGTAATCTAACCCCCAAAGAATAAACAGCTTGTCTATCTGTTAAAATTGCTTGTGTAATTTCTGCTAAATTCTCACCAATTCCAAAGTTTGTAATACCTTTACCCGTAATTATTTCAAATGCTTCGTCTTTTACTTTCTGATTTAAATTGTCTAATCATTCCCTTGTGATAGTTCCATTAGCTAATCAGTCTTTTAATGACCCTAAACCTATACGCATTTTTGAAAATGGTATTAAACATCTTGAACCATGTTCACCAATTACAAATCCTGTAATTGAACCAGCTTTAACATTTATTTTTTCAGATAAAAATTTCTTCATTCTTGCTGTTTCTAAAATGGTTCCTGAAGAAATAACTTTTGATGCTTCAAATTTTGTTACTTGTTGATAAACTGATGCCATAATATCTACAGGATTAGAAGCAATAATTGTAACCCCTTTAAAGCCTGAGTTTTTAACATCTAAGGCAATTTGTTTAATTAATTTTGCATTATCTGTTAATAATTCTAATCTATCCTTTAGTACACCTTCCTTTGGTTTTACTGAAGCTGTAATAACAATTATTTCTGCATCACTTAAATCTTTATATGTACCCGCTTTAAAAGTTGAACCATTATTTGTCATTGAACACGCTGCATCGCTTAAATCCTTGGCTTGTGCTTTAGCATAATCAACAAAAGCATCAACTAGAATGTAATCAGCTTCTATTCATTTGTTTAATGAAGCATATAAAAATGCTGATCCTACTGCTCCAACTCCTATAATTCCAATTTTAGTCATTCTTTTTTCCTCCCATTAGTTCTGTAAATTTCTTAGATAATTCAATATTGTAAGTTCTTAGTCCATCATCTTCGAATGGATCTATTTCCATTAAATATGCCGACATGATTGCAGCACGGTGAATAAATGTAACTAATCATCCTAAGGTTTTTGCTTCTGTATCTTGAATGTATATTTTAATATTAGGGACTTCATATGTAAAATGGTTATCTGAAACTACTTTATTTAAAGTATTGCCAATTTGATTATATGTTTGTTTAACCAAATAACTAAATTCATCATCCTCAAAATTATTATGAAAAGCAATACTGTAATCTATTAAAGAGTTTTTTAAAAGTATTTGAGTTTCAATAATCTTGCCTTCTTTTTCAGAAAAAAAGTGTGAATTAATTTTTGCATCAGAAGGGTATACACTATTTCTGACAATTAAACCTCTATTTTTTCGATAAGAAGTTGCATTTAAATACATTGCAAATAGTCTTGATAAATCACAATGACTGTTTGAATTAACTACAATATTTTCATATTTCCATTGTGCTTTTTTAAGTGCCAACCTTGCCACAGCATAAAAGTAAGCAGAATTATTTTTATTTAATGGCATTGTTGAATAGAATTCATTAGCTTCCTTAGCTCCATCTAAATAGGCTTCTCAATCAATTTTTGCACATGCCAAAGGTAATAAAACAGCGGCTGAAAAATTTAAAAACTTTTCTGGAGTATTGTCTAATAAAACGAGGTGGTTATATTTCTTGGTTTGTACTGTTTGAAATAATTGACCATAATTATTATTTGTTGTAACAAATATATATTGATTAGCATTTTTAGGACCTAGTTGTTCAATTAGCATTAACACAAGTTCTCGAAAAATTAGTAATGATTCAATATTATCTCCTGTCTTGCTAATAACGTTGATTGCGAACCGCTTTGTTTCTAAATATTGACACAACTGTGCCATTTCTTGACCATTAATATTCTCATCAACATAAAGAAGTTTCAATTTGGTTTTATGGTTAAATTTACCATAAACAAAATTGATTATTGCTTCTGATTGTAAACATATATATTTAGGCGCAACAATAACAAATACTTCAATGCTTTCTGATTCTAAAAAATTAACAATCTTTTTTATATTTTGAATGTCATCACTTTGAATGTTTTTACCAATTTCAAAAAAACCTAGATACTTTTGACCTAAAGCTTCTTTAGAGTTAATTTTTGCATTTAGCTGAGATACAATTTCCAAGTATTTTTCTTCTATTACTTTAGGTTGCATTATCATTGAGCAATCTATTTCTATTCTATTTTTAATCGCCATAATCAATTCCTTTATTTGTAAATTCTAATAAAGCATCAAAATTTGTGTTTTTGGTATCTAACTTAAATTTAAATGGGTTTCGTAATTCTTTAGGATGTATTTGTTTATATGAAACAACCAATGACTTATTGGGCATTATTTCTAAAATTAACAGTTCCTTTATATCATCAACTTTAAACATCATTTTCAAGTCATTAATATAATAATCGCTAACTTCATTAATACTCAAAAAGCATTTGATAGCATCTTTAGTTAATAGAGTAATTACATTTTTAGATACTCTTTGAACTTTTGCTTTAATTATCTTACCTACTGTATATTCCATAAACCCTCTTAAAAATATGTACTATTTAATTATATAATTAATAAATTTTTGTTGCCTATTTTAATATATAATGTAATAATTATAAATATTATAATTACAAAAGAACAGGGGTGCCATTAGGCTGAGAGAATACCCTCATTAACTGATCTAGTTAATACTAGCGTAGTGAGTTTCTTATTTTTTTACTCCCTCTCTTTTAAATATAAAAGGAGATTTAAAATATATGAAAAGACTTAATTTATTTCTAAGTGGAACTATTCCTTTTAGCATTCCATTGACGGCAATTTCTTGTCAAACAGAAAGATTATCGTTTAGCGTTAATCAACCTTGAAATGGAAAAAGACCTAGAGGCTTTTTTGAAGCTATTGTTGATAGTTTTCAAAAATCAACAAATGAAAAAAGGGTCTCATACAAAATTAATTTTATTGAAGAAAATAATGATTCTATTTCACTTTTAAAAAAGGGTTCAACTAATATAGCAATAGTTACAACACCTCTTTTTATTCAACAAAGAGATAGAAATATAGTTCCTATTATTCAAACAATGACAAGAGCTTTTAAATTTGATTTAAACATAAACGACTTATATAGTGATGGAACTAATGCTGATAGACTTAGAATAATCGCTAAAAATGCTCAGGATTTATTTGCCAAAAAACCTTATAAAGAATGAACAAATGATGGCTACAAATGAAATGGTAGCATCTACGAGTATTTTTATGACACAAAAAATGTTGAATACTATCGGGGCTTAATTATGATCCAAGGGACAGGCAAACAAAGGAAGAAGATTAAAGAAGCCTGAGAAAATAAAGACTGAAATAGCTTTAGAAATTTTGGTATTGTAACTGGAAAAGAAACCAGTGGATCTAAATATATTTTGCAAGAAGCTTTGTTTAAAAAGCATTTTAACAAGAAGGACAATTCTTTTCAATCTTTCGCAATTGACAAAAAAAATAATTCTGAAAAATATACAACTGGAAGACCTAGGGATATAGGTAAGGGTTCATTAAAAAAATATCATATTGTTTTTGATGAATTAGGATCTTTTGGATATACACATAACAAAAAAAACAATGATAAGTATTCACCTGAAGATAAGGATTCAAAAATTGAATTTTTAACAGTAACTGAACCTTTAAAATACAATGTAATAGCGGTTAGCAAAAAAAGCTTCTTTGATAATGAAATTACAATTCTAAAAAATGCTATTATTGATGTTTGAAAACATAAAAAAGATAACTATGGACCATTAGTTGGTTTTAATGAATATAAAGCAATTGAAGACATTCAAAAAGAAGTTATTGATCCTTATGAAAAAATTTTTAAATAATAATGTATTTGTCTAATAGTTTTTTTAAAGAGCAAATTGTTTCTGACCAAAAACAAATTATTAAAAAAGGACCATTAAGGTTAGTTTGAAAAATTATTTTGGCTTGTATAATAATTGCTTTTATTATAAGTTCAATTTTCATAATCAATTTTAGTTTTGCTAGAAATGGTTGAGGTTTATTTTGATCAGGCATCAAAGATTTTTTTAGCCCTAATTCATATAGCAATTTATGAGGTGAAAATTTATTTTTATTGTCTTTAAAGTTCTTGTGGAATAGTATTAAAATAGTTCTCTTAAGTACATCTTTAGGTTTTGTTTTAGCTTTTATTAGTGCTTATTTTTCAAACTATAAAATGAATTCTAAATATGTAGCAATACCAGTTAAATTTTTAGTAATATTTCTAAGAATATTTCCTGAGTTATTTTTCATATATTTATTTAAAATTTCTTTTGATAAAGAATTAAGTATTTATTTTATTTTATCTTGATTTAGTTGGCTATGATTACATGAATATTTTTCACAAACTATTGAAAATGTTAATTTTAATATTTTTTATCATTTAACCAAAACAAAGTATTCAAAATTTAGAGCATTTTGAATTGAAATATGACCACAAATTAGAAAGAAAATTACAGGATATTTTTTCTATGCCTTTGAATCTAATATTAGATGAACAACAATTTTAGCTAATCTTGGTTTTTTAGGAATTGGAATTCTAACAAACCCTCAAAACAACCCTTTAGATTACACTCAACTTTTAATTCCTTTATTAGTGCTTGTTATTTTTCTTTTTTTAGTTGAACTTGTTTCTTTAAATATGAATAAATTATTTTTTGAAAATAAAACAACTAATGTTATAAACCAAAAGAAATATAGCCAAAAAAAGATAACTAAAAAAATTATAGGTTTAATAATTGTTTTAAGTCTTGTAATTATTTGTATTTTCGGTATTAGTTCAATTGCAGGTAAGAAATTTTATGCCTCGGGCGCTTCTAGTTATTTTAAAGAGATGTTTAATGGAAAATGAAGTGCAATAAATCTTAGTTTTCAAGAAAATGGAATTTTTTATATGCTAATTGAATTTGGAGTACTAATTTTTATTACATGATGTTTAGTTTATTTAATTTCTTATTTTAAAGTTTTAATTATGACTAGGTCATTAGTTGGTCTAAAAACAAGTTTAATATTTAAGTATATAAATATGTTTATTAGAGCGATACCAATAGTTACCATATTTTTGATATTTTCAAATCTATTTAATGGTTTTTCTGCTGCATTTGTTATTGCTTTTGGTATCCATAGTGCTTCTTCACTATCTAGAAACTTAGCACTTAACACAAATGCTTTAAATCAAGAAAAAATAGACGCTCTAAAGAAAATGAAATATAGTAGTTTTTGAATTTATCGCAACTATGTGCGTCCAATGATTAAATTAGAATTTATTACTCTAGCCAGTTTTGAAATTGAAAAACTTGTTCGAAATTTTATAACTTATGGATATTTATCATCATCTCTGCTAGGTCAACATGCAGCTCAAAAAAAACATCAAGAAATTTCTGACGTAGCTCCTTATTTATGAATTGGTTTAATTATTATTGCTACCGTTAGTTTAGTTTCATATTTAATTAGACTAAAATATACAAAACAAAAATGAAAATAAAATCAGAAGCAATTAAAAGCTCCTGATTTTTTAATGTCAGTTTCCTGAAATGGTACGCCCTAGGGGATTCGAACCTCTGACCCAATGGTTAAAAGCCATTTGCTCTACCTTCTGAGCTAAGGGCGCATAATATGGTGCCCAGAACTGGACTTGAACCAGCACGACCGTTACAGTCAACGGATTTTAAGTCCGTAGCGTCTACCATTCCGCCACCTGGGCATTAATAATTTAATGCTATATAATTATAATACTTTTTTGCCAAAATGGCAATTTTTATATCATTTTTTTAGCATTAAACATTTTAAGCAAATATGCGCTTAAAATAAGATTATTTTTTTATAGTTGACTTAGTTTTTTCGAACAGTTCTATATATTGTTTGACCGATAATTCTTCTGGTCTTGAATTTAGATTAATAGACATATTATTTAGAATATTTTGAATATCTTTTTTATCAAAAGTATTAATAAGATTATTAATTAATGTTTTTCTTTTAAACTGAAAACATATTGATATAAATTTTAAATAAGATTCTAAATCTTTTATGATTGGAATATTTTTTTTAAAATCAATTCTAATAACCATTGAATCTACTTTAGGAACAGGTATAAAATTTTGGGCTTTCACAGTCACAATTTTATGAATATCAGCCATTGTTTGAATAGATACACTTAACTTGCCATATTCCTTAGTGCATGGTTTAGCAATTAATCTTTCTGCTACTTCTTTTTGAATCATTAGTGTTGCTCTTTTAATGAAATGTAGTTCATTAATTAATTTAAAAAGTATTAATGAAGTTATGTTATATGGAATGTTTCCTATCACTACTTTTTTAGTTTCAGAGGCTAAATTTGCTTTTAAAAAATCTTCATTTATAAAAGTTATATTATCTGGAATTTCTTTGTTTTGCCAATATTCATATATTTCATTATCCACTTCATAAGCACAAAGGCTTTTTACTTTAGGAATCATCAAATTAGTTAGAGCTCCCAAACCTGGTCCTATTTCAATAACTTCTTCATTATTAACTTCGGCAGCATCTACAATTTTTTGTTGTATTTGTTTATTGACTAAAAAATTTTGACCAAAACGTTTTTTAGGTTTAATGTTCATTTTAAACTCCAAAAACTTTCTTGACATTTTGCCTTACTTGTTCAACTAAGACACTTTCTTCTATACCTTTAAGATTAGCAATAAATCTATAAACATATTCTACATAAGGACTAATATTAGGTTTGCCTCTCATTGGAGTTGGTGCTAAATAAGGTGTATCAGTTTCGCAAAATATTCTATCAATCGGCACTTCTAAACAAGCTTCTTGCAAATCTTTGGCATTTTTAAAAGTTACTACACCAGAGAAAGAAAAATAAAAGTTATCATGCTTTATACATTTTTTTGCAAATTCTTTGTTGCCACTAAAAGAATGAAAAACAAATTTAGTATTTTTATATTCCGGCTTAGAAATAATGTCATATGCATCTTCTAATGCATCACGAATATGCATAACTACAACAATATTATGTTTTTGAGCAACTTCTATTTGTGATATAAAACCTTCTTTTTGAATTTCTTTTGAAGGTGAGTCATCATAATGATAATCTAAGCCAATCTCGCCAATTCCTATTACATCATTTGTTATTATTGATTCAAGATATTTACCATCATTAGAACCTTCAGATAGTGTTGGATGTATTCCAATTATTGGATATAAATATTTTTCTTTAGCGCATAATTCCAACAGTTCTGCTGAATCTTCTTTAGAGGTACCGTTTACAAACATTAATTCCATGTTGTCCTGGTGTCATGACTTAACCACATCATGAGGGTTTTCATAATATTCTTTAAAGGGGTGTGTATGTATATCAATATATTTCATTAATCTAACCTTTCTAAAATTTTCATTATTATGTCATTAATTTTATTGCTTACAATTTGAGTATTATTTTTATATTCATCTGAATTACTTGGATTAATAAGATTGTCAGAAATTACTTTAATAACTGAAATTGGTTTTTTATAAAAATTAGCTGTATGAATTAAAGCGCCAGCTTCCATATCAACACTATAAATATCGTCAAAGTTATTATCAATAATTTCAATATCACTTTGAGTTGAAAATCTATCAGCTGTGGCATTATTGACTTCATCTAAATTTAAAAAAGCATTAATTCTTTTATTTAATGAAAAATCAGTTTTAAATTCTTTAATGTTGTTTGGTAATTGACCCAAACTATAATTAGGCAAGCAAGTTAAATTTACATCATAATAGTAACTATTTTTAATTAAATAAGCTTGAGAAATATTTGAATCTTTCAAACCTCCAGCTGAGCCAATATTAATAATGTAATCTATTTCAAATTTTTCATTTGCTAAAATTCAAGATAAAAATAAAGCACTATTTACCTTGCCCACTCCACAATGAACTACATAAAATTCTTTATTTTTATATTCACACAATAATAATTCTTGGTATTTAGAATAATCATTATCTAATGTTATTGTTTTCTTAACTTTTATTGATTTTAATATATCAACACTTTCTTGTTCTTCAGCAAATATTATTAGTTTCATATACACTAATCCCTTCAATGATAAATATAAATAATATTATATATTTATTAACTAAATTTAAATTGAACTAAAAATTAGAAATAAAAAAGCGGAATATATTTCCACTCAATATTATCAATTATAAAATTATTAGGCTACTAAACCATATTTTTTTAAGGTTCTTGCATTTTTAACAGTTACTCTAAGAGTTTTTTTAGAACCATTGTCTGTTTTAACAGTTACTTTTTGCAAGTTAAGGTCAAATTTTCTTCTTGTGGCATTTAAAGCATGTGATCTCTTATTTCCACTTAAAGCTTTCTGACCGGTTAATTGATCTCTTCCTGGCATTTTTTCTCCTTAATCTTTGTAAACAATATGTTAATATTTTATATTAAATTTATTTTTTTTAAGTTTTTTAGGTTTTTTATTCTTCAGCCGCTTTGATGATATATAGTTCATCATCTATTCAGACTGTGTCGCCAACTCTAATTTTTGCATTGCGACCTTCAGGAACGCGGTCATTAATTTTGATTTTATGAACACTTAAAAAGAATTTAGCCATTCCACCAGTACGGCAAATACCAGCTTTTTTTAGGAATTGAGCTAATTTAATCTCGTTGCCTTTAATTTCTACTTTCATTAGAAGCCTCTCTGTGGTGTAATTAAATGAAATAAATTAGGATTCGATTCTGAAGTTATTACAATTCGCATCTTATCTGGAGTAAAAGAAAGTTTAATTTTATCTTCAAAACTTTGGATTGCTTCTTTTAAGAATCTAGAATTTAAAGCTAATTTTAACTCTGAATCTGAATAACTAAATTTATTTGATTTAATTTCAGCGTTAGCCATTTCTTCTCTAGTTGAAGAAATAGTTAAAACCTGATCTTGAATTTGTACTCTAATTTTGTTGTAATTTTCACTAATTATTACTGAAGCTTTGTTCAATAAATTATTTAGTTCTCTTTTAGATATCTCTAAAGTATGCTCAAAGTTTTTAGGAATAATTTTAGATACATCTAAATAGACTTGATCAACTACTTTAGATTCAATAATTGTACCGTCAATTTGGAATAAAATCTTTTGATCAGAAACATTTAAAACTACATCGCCACTATGTTCAAAGTTTAAAAGGTCTTTGATGTTCTTAGCTAATATTGAAATATTGAAGTTAACATCGTCTTCAATTTCCACAATTTCTTCAGCATATCTATATTTATCAGTTGCAACAAATTTAAGTTTGTTGTTTTGTGCTGAAATATTAATACAGCATAAAATAATGTTAGTTTCTAGTGTTGAAGCTGCCACTCCTACGTTTCTAATAACATTCTTAAGTACGTTTCAATTAATTTTAACTTTATCACCATAAACAGAAAAATCAATTGGTGGATAATCATAGGCACTATATAGATTTAAAGTAAATCGATCATTTTCAGATAAAACTTCCAAACTGTTTTCTTTTACTTTTAATAAAATATCATTTTCAAGTTTTTTAATAATATTTCTAAATAAAAATAAATCCACCAAAATTACTCCGGGAACAATGATTTCAGCATCAAGACTTGCTGGTATTTCATGTCTAATGCTTATTGCTCCGTTTGAACCTATTAAAACAATTTTGTTTCCTTCAGCTTCAATTCTAATTCCTTTCAATTCTGGTATAAAAGGATTAGAATCAATTGCCTTAGCCACTTTTTCAATTGCAGAATCCAGTAATAATTTATTAATCTTTAATTCCATGTTATATCTCCTTGCTTAAAAGTTATTTAGACAACTTTTTTAAATGAAAGTTGAATTTTTTCTATTGCTGTACGCAAAGCAGCATTTTTTTTCATATTATTTTTAATTCATGTCAACGAAGCAATAATTGTTGAATGTGCTTGGTCTCCAACCATTTTTCCAATTTCTTGCAATGTCATATCAAAATTATTTCGAATTAAATAGATTGCAATTTTTCTTGGAATAACCACTTCCTTAGACCTACTAATACTTTTAATTTGTTTTTTTTCAATTCCATAATATTTGCAAACTGTTTCAAGTATTTTTTCTGGTGTAATATTTTCTTCCGTTTTAGTTACATTTTTGAATATATTTTGAATGGTTCTTAAATCATATGTAAAAAAATCATCACCCTCTGCAAATAATTTTATTCTACTAATTGCTCCTTCAATAGCTCTAATTGAAGTAGAAAAATTTCGCCCAATATATCTTAATGATTCTTCTTCTCATAATTCTGGATCAATTCCATTTTCAGAAAGCTTAAATTTAAGAACTGAAATAACATCATCCATTTGTAGCTTATTAATTTCAATAATTAAGCCGCCTTGAAATCTAGTAATGAATCTTTGTTCAAACCCACCTAAATCTGAAGGTTCTTTATCAGCACAAAATATAATTTGTTTACCATTTGTTTTCATTGTATTAATGACATTGAACAAAACATTCAGTGTGCTTTCTTTATTACCATATTGCTGAACATCATCAAACATCAAACAATCGTAAGAAGTTAAATGATCTACAATTTTATTAATCTGTTCCTGATTTTTAGATTTTAGTTGCTCTACTAATTGCCGTGTTAAATTATCAGGATTAATATATAAACACTTCTTATTTTGGTTGTTTAATTCATTACCAATGGCATGTAATAAATGTGTTTTTCCTAATCCACTATTTGAATGAATAAATAAAGGGTTGGAAATATCTTCATAGTTCACACAAATTTTTTTTGCTGCCTTTAAAGCCATTTTATTAAAATTACCTGTAGCATAATTACTAAAAGTTAAATCATCTTTTACATTACTTTTAGTTGATTCTGTAATCATTTTTTCTGTTTTTTTCTTATCAATTACTTGAGCTATTTCATCCAAAGAAGAAATCAAAATTAAATTAATCTTTCTTTCTAAACTATTTGATACAGCTCTTTGAATTGTTTGAAAAAAATTTGTTTTAACATATTCAATAATTGATGGTCAACATTGAATATATGCCGAGTTTTTATCAACATGAACTAGCCTTAAATCAGAAAAAAAGTTATTGTATATCATGCGGTCACTTGCAGTATTTTTTAGTTCTGTTTGTAAAATACCATTACTAACACTTAGATTAATTTCTTTTTCTTCATATTTCATATTTAGAATTATATTTTAATAAAAAAATATTTCTGGAATTAATGAAAATAAAACTGATTTTTAAAAATTTATTGACATTTTATTGACATAATCCTTTCAATAAAATAAGGTTAATTTAAGACTAAAATGTAATGAATTTTGTTTATTGACATTATTTTTTTATCAAAATTTTTCTTGTCAATAAAGCTAAAAAATACCTTAAAATTCAATGTTTTTAGACAATATGATTTCAAAATTTCAGTAGTGAATTTCGTTATTAATTTTAATTAATAATATAGCCGAAAAATTTTATTTTTTTTGGTAAAATATATTCTAGTATTTTTAGACACTTATAAAAAGGAGAAATTATTTATGAAAAGAACATATCAACCTAAAAAACGTAAACATATTAAAGTTCATGGATTTATGGCTAGAATGCAAACTAAAAATGGTCGTAAAATTTTAGCAGCAAGACGTGCTAAAGGAAGACATAGACTAACTGTATCAGATGAAAAATAATTTTGATGCTTTTTTTATGTATTAAATTTTTAACAAATAAATAAAATATGAATAAAAAAAATACTGTTAAAAAAAATTGAGAATTTCAAAAAATTCTTGATACCCGAAGCCAAGTCATTTCTCGAAATTTGATTATTTATTTTACTAAGTCTAATTACTTTAGAGTAGGAATTTCAATACCTAAGCAATTTGCGAATGCCGTTAAAAGAAATCATTATCGAAATCAAATTAGATCAATTCTTAGAAAAATGGATACTAGTAAGATTAATTATGACACAATACTGATAGCTAGAAAAAGTTTTTTTGCTCTTACGTGAGAACAAAAAAAAGAAGCTATTTATAAAATATATGAAAGGATAACAGATGGCAAAGAATAATAGTTCTAAACATTATGATGCATTTAGAATGAATCAAACGCCACAAGCAAAGAATCCCAAATCTGTAATGAAGCAAGTTTGGAAATGAATTAAAATTGTTTTAATTATTTTCTTTGTTGGAATTGGTTTAGTAGGCTGTATTCAGTCAGTTGCAACCAAATCTGGGGTTAAAGTCGGTTCAGGGCAAGAAGTTTTAACTAAAAAAGATTATATTTCACCCAATATAGTTACATTAAGATGAAACAAATTTAAAAACGAATTCGAAAATGTTAACTTGCAAAAAGATAGTGGTATTGCCGCAAACACTTATTTAGGTCTTGATGACCCTGAACAAATTAAAGCTCTAAGGGACCAAGATGATAAAACAGGTGGACAATATGGAATTTATGGCGGTTCATCTTTTGCTTTACAACTTCAAAAACAAAAAGAAAATATAAAAAATCCAAGTTCTAATTCAGCAGATTGACAAAATATTTCAAATATTGAAATTAAAAATGAGCCTGGTAAAAAAGGTGTTGTATATGGAAATGGTAAAAGACACATTTATGTTAACTTTGGTGATGGCAAAGGCAACGGAAAAACAAAAATTTACAATCCTGTTAATAAATTAAGTGATATATATGTGCCAATTAATTTATTATTTGAATCTTACCAAAAATGACCAAAGAGCGGAAAAGACTCTATAACTCATCATGACTACACACACATCAAATCATTGGAAGTGGCTAAAGTATCTTTAGCTGCAACAAGTAATTCTGATATTTATAATCTCTTGTTATCTGATATTTTAACTAGTTTAATAATTGAAACATTTAATACTTGATTAAATGATAAAAATAATAGTTCAATGTTTGGTCAAACAATAGCAAAGAGAAATGCTAAAACTATTGAACAACTAAAAGCACTACCTAGAGAACAATTAATAGATGAATGAAATAAATATATTCTTTCTTTCAAAAACTCTGTAGGTCCTGGAACTCTTACTTTTACTGAAGAAGAAGGCAAAGCATTAAATGTATTATTCTCTAGTGCTTCAAAAATGATGAAAAGCTATTTATCAATGACATCTTTTGTCAAAACAAACCGCCCTTCAAATGATCTCGATTTTGGAAAAGATATTAACCATTATTATGTAAGTTCAATTAATGAAGCTGGTAACTATAAGCCTGATCATTGAAAATTTAAATTATTTAACTCAGATGCTTTGGTTCCACATAAACCAATAAGTACTTATAAAGAATTCTGAAACCATGGACCATTTTATGGAATCTTTGTTCATCCATTTACACACTTTATGAATTCAATCATAAGGTCTCTTGGAACAACAGGTTGAAGTGTTATATTAGCTTTAGTTGTTACTGTAATTATTGTTAGATTGGTAACATTCTTCCTATCAGCTAAAAGTATTTTTAGTGCTAATAAAATGGAAGAATTAAATCAAAAGAAAGCAAAAATTGAAGCTAAATATGAAGCTTACAAATATGATAAGCAAATGCAACAACGTAAGCAAATGGAAATAAGTGAATTATATAAAAAGGAAAAAATTTCTCCTGTTGCACAATTTGTAAGTTCACTTATAACATTACCAATTTTAATTGTGGTATTTAGAATTGTATCTACTTCTCCAGAAATCAAACAAGTTACTTTATATACAATTCAACTTTCTGCAACTTCAGTTTCTAGAATTTTTAGAGCCAAAGAAATGCAGTACTTGCCGATAGTTTTACTCTCAACTGGAGTTCAACTACTCGCTCAATTTATGCCTAAAATACTCAAGATGCGGAAGAAAAAATCGCTTCGAGCCGATGCATATCAGCAAGCTGCAATGAAAAAATCAAATAAAAAGGCAATGATAATCCCAATTGTATTTGTATTTATAGGTCTATTCTTTAGTGCTGGATTACAAATATATTGAGTAATTGGTGGACTATTTACTATATGTCAACATATTGCAGTTCACTATATCCAAAAAACCAAATGATACAAACACAAATTGGAACCATGATTATTTAAAAAAGAAGCTACTGCTTAATAATGCAAACATAAAAATCAAGTGCGCTTAATCACTTGATTTTTTAGTTAACTTTGTTTTTAGATTTTTTAGGCTTCTTAGGTTTTGGCAATAATTTTTCCTTTAAAAGTGTTGCTGAAGCAAATATTGAATATAGTGATAAAAATGGAATAATAAATATAATTGAAAAAATAAAATATTTAGAGAGTTTTTTATCGTTCATTTCTTTAGCTAATTTAAAACCAAAAGCTGAATTTAGAATAATAGCAAAAATAATTCCAGCAAATAGGATGGCAATAAAAATATAACTAAAATTAGAAGTTCATGATTTATTAATCTCAAAATCTGGTAAATAAATTGCTAACAATACACCTATAAAAGCACTTAAAATAACTAAAAAAGAAGCACCTAAAATGTATTGATTGTAGCATATTTTTCTCATTTTAGCACAAGGATCAACTATTACATCTTTTTTCACATTACTCTCCAGATAACATAATATTTATTATGATATATAATTTTATTATATTAAGCAAAATGCTTTTGTTTTTTAAATCAAAATAAGGAAAAAAGATGAAATTAAAAGACTACATATCAATATATTTTTTTAAAACTAAAAAAATTGCTCAAAAGTATCGTAAGAATGATATTGTAACTTTGCAATTTTTCCAACGCCACAATAATATTAAATTATGTGGAATTAATGAAGTTTTAAAACTATTATGTAAAAACACAGATACTTCAAAATATATAATTCGTTACCTACCTGAAGGTTCCATTATTCACAATCGTGAAGTAGTTTTAGAATTGGAAGGACGCTATTATGATTTTGGTATTTGAGAAGGTATGATTGATGGAATTTTAGCAAGACAAACTTCTATTGCCACTAATGCTTATAATGTTATAAAAGCTGCTAATGGAAAAACAGTAGTAAGTATGGCAGATCGAGCAGACCATTATATTAACCAACCAAATGATGCTTATGCTCTTAAGGTTGGTGGAATTCAAAATCATTCCACTTTATTAAGCTCAAACTATGATTTGGCTAGAACGTTTGGCAGTATGCCGCATGCGCTAATTCAAATGTTCAAAGGAGATGTAGTAAAAGCCACAGAGGCATATCATAAAGCTTTTCCTAATGATAACCTTTATGCATTAGTAGATTTCCATAATGATGTTATTTCTGATTCGTTAGCTTGTTTAAAAAAATTTGGAAGCACTCTAAAAGCAGTTCGAATTGACACATCAAAAGCACTGATTGATAAAATGTTTACCGAAGGGGAAGCAGAATACGGAGTAACACCTACTCAAGTAAAACGATTGAGAGAAGCTTTGGATGCTAATAATGGCAAACATGTAAAAATAACTGTTTCTAGTGGTTTTAATGCTAAAAGAATTAAAGAGTTTGAAGAAGAAAATACGCCAGTTGACACATATGGAGTCGGAGCTTCATTGCTAAAAATTTGAGTTAATTTTAGCGCAGATGCTACGAAATTAAATGATAAATTAATTGCTAAAGAAGGTCGAGGTTATTTAAAAAATGATAAACTTAAACAATTCAAGGGAGAAATTTTATAATGCAAGATCAAAAAATAAAAAAACAAGAGATCAAAGATAAAATATTTAATGTCCTAGGGTTTATTGTAATCTTTGCCTTTTTGGTTATTGGAATTTTATTATACTTGGCAGCAAACAAGGTATTAGGCAAAATAAACAAAGCTGGCATAATTTCTTGTTACGTATTTGGAACCATATTTTTAGTCTTATTTATTTTAATAATTATTAAAATTATACTTATTTTAAGGTCTGAAAACAAATATGCCAAAAGTGCTGTTGACGTTAGCAAAGTATTTGAAAATTCTGAACTTGATGAAGAACAAAAACAAACAAATGACCTTTTTAATGAACAATATTCAAATCAAATATCAAGTCTAAATATTTATTTTGGTGTATTTGCTGCTATTGAATGTAAATACTACAAAAAAGACGTTGATATAAATAGTCCTGTTGTTAGGATGTTAATTCAAAAAATGATAATTGAAACAACAAAAGAATTTGGCATCTTTGATGTTTACTTAGCTATTGATTTTTCAAAAAATTTAAATCGTAAATTAGTTTGAAAAAACGATTTAAAGAGATATAAAACATATTTTAATTACATTAGAGAAATTTTTCATGCAGCTGATGATTATATTTATGATAAATATTTCATCACTAAAAAGAAATAGAATTTATAAATAAATTGAAAGTATTTTAATTTAAGAAGAGCCTCATTAATTTATGAGGCTTTTTTACTAACTTTAAATCTCTTATAGCTCACGCTATATTGTCATTTTAGGTTTTTAAGTATTATAATAATTATGTTATATATATAAATAATTAAACAATTATTATTAATTTAAGAATAATATTATTTTATTGAGGAGAATAAAATGGCAAAAAATACTTGAGTAATTGCTAAAGATGCAATTGAAGCACATGATAATATTTTTATATTTCATCACATTAGACCTGATGGAGACTGTTTAGGATCTCAATTTGGTTTAAGAGAATTAATCAAAACTAATTATCCCAACAAAAATGTTTATGTTTTCGGAGATGCAATTGGAAGTTTTCCATTTATGAAATGAGATTTTGATAAATTTGAAGATGTTCCTAAAAAACATTTTGAAAATTCATTAGGGGTTGTAGTTGATGCAAACTCTTCAAATCGTATACAATTTGCAAACTACATTTTAGAAAAAAACTTTAGTCATATGTTAAGAATTGACCACCATCCTGTGGATCCAGATATAAATTATGATTACACATGAGAAGATGCAACATATGCTGCTGCTGCTGAACAAATTGGTTATATCGCAATGAAAATGAAATGAGAAGTAACAAAAAAGGCTGCAGAATATATTTATTTAGGAATTAATACCGATTCCGGAAGATTTCAATATGAATATGTTGTTCAAAGAACTTTTGATGTTATGTCATATTTACACAAAAATAATGATTTCAAGGTTTGAGATGTTAATTTTCAATTATCAAAAAGAGATGAAAGAAAAGTTCGTTTTGCAGCTTATGTTTTATCTAAATATAAATCTGAAAACAAGGTGTTATATTTTCATGTAACTAAGAAAATTCAAAAGAAATTTAGTTTATCTGAAAATGAAGCAAATGATGTAAATATTTTAGCAAATATTGGAGATTGTAGAGTTTGAGTATTCTTCATTGATATGGAAGACGGAACTATTAGAACTCGTGTTAGATCTAACAGTGTTTGAATTAATCACATATGTGCTAAATACAAGCCTGGAGGAGGACATGAAGTGGCCGCAGGTGCTACATGCCGCTCAAAAACAGATATGAAATCAATAATTAATGAACTTAAAGCTGAGGTTGCTAAATATGATAAAAATTAATGATGAAAGAATGGCAATTTTTAAAGACATAGAGCAAAAGATTAAAAACCGTAAAAATGTTGTCATATTTCACCATATAAGACCTGATGGAGACTGTTTGGGTTCTCAATTTGGGCTAAAGAATTTAATTCAAGAAAACTGACCTGATAAGAATGTTTATGCAATAGGAGATTCAAAAGATAGCTATTCTTATTTAGATTTTAGCATGGACAAATTAGAAAAGAAACCTTTAGATGACTCTATTGCAATTATAGTAGATGCTAATTTTAAAGAACGTATAGAATGTCGTGATTATTTAGATGAAAAATTATTCAGCGAAGTTATAAGAATAGATCATCACCCTAATGATGACGATTTAGAATCTTCATTATCTTGAGTTGATCCTATGTCACCTGCTGCTGCACAACAAATAGCAGAAATGGCATATGGTTTAAACTGAAGAGTTAATGCTAAAGCTGCAACTTATTTATTTTTAGGAATTTATACAGACTCAGTAAGATTAACAACCAACTTAGTTGATGATAAAACAATGCACTTAGTTGCTTGATTATATTCAAAAGGAGCAAAAAAAGATTTAATCCACTATGAAATGGCTAAAAAATCTTTAGTTGACATTAAAATTAATTCATTTATTCAACAAAATATGAACATTAACAATGAAGTAGTTTCTTTTTATTTCAAACTTGAGGACCAACATAGATTAGGAATACTAGACCCTTTGAAAGCTAATAGACCTTTTACATTAGCTAACATTGATGATAATAAAGCTTGGGTATTTTTTACTGAAGAAGATAAAAACCAAATTAGATGTGAATTTAGATCCACAGGAGCATGTGTTAGAAATGTTGCTGTTAAATGAGGTGGTGGTGGTCATCACAGGGCTTCAGGGGCGCAAATTCATGATGAAAGTTTAATTCCACAAATTGTTAAAGACTTAGAACAAGAAGTTACAATTCTAGAAAATTATGATTAACAAAAAGCCGCAAATTTGCCGGCTTTTTTAAAATGAATTATTAAGTGTTTAGTGGCGATTACAGTGTTTTGTATAAAATAGCTGTAATTAAGTTTTTATCTTTTATATACTCTTATCAATGCTTGTCTAGGATTAGGGAATTCATAACGCTTGCCATGTTGTTCAATAATATCTATAACAGTGTGCTTTATAATTCCTTGACCATTACCCACAATTATGTCAACATACTCATATCAACCGCTTTGTTCTAGGCTAAATAAAGCGTTTTCTACTTTAAGTGTTGCTTCTATTGAATCTTTGCCATGTAAATCAATTTCAAATCCCATATTTAATATTCCTTTTGACAATTAGAACATAAATATGTTCCTCTGCCATTTATTTTAATTTTTGTTGTTTCATTTTTACAAATTAAACAATTTTTAATTTTGTCACTATGAATTTGCAAGTAGTTTTGATATGAACCAATTTGTTTATTTAGACTTTCATAACTATGGATAGTTGTTCCACCAAATTGATAGCTTTTTTCCATAATCTTAGCACCATTATCAATTATTTCTTTCAGCTTTGTTATAGGTATATTTTTGGCCTTAGTAGCTGGATGGATCTTAGAGGCAAAAAGAGCTTCATCAACATATATATTACCTAATCCTGCCACTAATGTTTGGTCTAATAATTTTGTTTTAATAGCAGTTGTAGATTTAGAAATTTCTTTATATAAGTCTTCAATATTTATTTGAGAAGGCTCAGGTGCTAATTTAGATAGTGGTAAAGTTGCATTTCAGTTTATATTGTTTCTTAAATATAATGTCCCAAACATTCTACTATCTAAATAGTGTAATTCAGTTCCATCATTAAAGATAAATTTTGCCATTGTGTGTTTGTGGTTTTTAGTCTTTTGTTCAAAGAATCGGTATTTACCCTCCATTCGAAGATGAGATATTAAAACACCATCATTATTAAAATGAAAAATGATGTATTTACCCTTATTTTCAATGTTTTTTATAGTTGAATTAATTAATTTTTGTCTAAAAGTTTCAATTGGTTTTTCTTTAAATAATTTAGGCTTTAAAATTTCTAATTCAGCAATAGTCTTATTTAAAATTTTTTCTTTCAGGGCTTTAATAACAACTCTAACTTCTGGTAATTCTGGCATAGTATTATTATATATCTTTTTAGTATATTGGTATAATAAGAATATGACTAAGAAGTACAATAAATTGTTTATTTCAACCACTGATACCGTGCTAGGAATTGGTGGTCCTGTAAATAAAGAAACAGAAGATTTAATATATCAAATCAAGGGTAGAGATCGTAATAAAAAACTAATTATTTTAGTGGCTACAATTAAACAAGCACGTCAATTTAAACAATGAAATTCTAAGGCTGAAGAATATGCTAAAAAACATTGACCTGGAGCTATTACACTTGTTGTAAATGACCAGGGTTTTAGAATGCCAAACCAAAAGGAATTACTAAGTTTTTTAGAGAAAAATGGGCCTGTTTATATGTCTAGTTGCAACCTATCAAATGCACCTATATGTAAATCAATTGAAAATGCTAAAGTTATTTTTCCAGAAATAACTCAAGTATACAATTTTGGCGAAATGTCACAAGTACCAAGTCAAATTATTAGAGTAGAAGATGGAGAAGTATTAAGGAGTTAATATGATAGTTAAAATAACTAGTGACCATGGTGGACATGAAGCCAAAATAAAATTAGCAAAACATTTAAAAGATAATGGTTATCAGGTTGAATTATTTGGTTCAAACGATTCAAGTACATCTATATCATATGCTGATGTAGGAATTGAATTTGCTAATGAAGTAAAAAAATCACCAGAAGCAAGCAATATCAAATATGTTGCTTTTTGTGGTTCAGGAATTGGAATATCAATTGCTTTAAATAGATTTAAACATATTCGTTGTGCACGGGTGTCCAATGAAGAAGAAGCTAGACTAGCAAAAGCACATAACAATGCTAATATTCTTTGTATGAGTGGCCGTTTATTAGATGATAAGAGTGTTCAAAATATGTTTCACGCTTGAGAAAAAGAAGTATTTGAAGAGGGAAGACACATTCCTAGAATAGAAAAATTAAAGGAAGTTGGTGAAGAGTAGCATTTGCTACTTTTTTTACTGCAAAATAAAATTTTATATTTGAATTTTGACATAAAAAATATCTATTGCTTTGGTTTTACAATAGATATTTTGGATTATTTTTTGTCTGCTTGTTTAATTAATTCTGCTATTGAAGGAGCGTTTTTTGTAAGTTTTCTAACGGTGATGTCGTCAACTTTATTATTAGCAGTAGACAGTTGTTTTTTTGTTTTTAAAAGGCCTTCTCTTGTTGCTTCTAGATCCTTAATTGACTTATCAATTTTATCAATAACATTATCAAAGTGTTTGTTGGCTAACTCTACGTTTTTTGAAAAACCTTCTTTAGCAGCTGCTAAATTTTCAGAGAAATTTGCAAAGTCTAAATTTGCTCGCTTATTTTCAATAATTTCTCTTTTATCATCAATGGATTTTAGACCAATATTTCTTAATAAATTAATTAGAGCGATAAAGTTATTAGGTCTTATTACATATAAGTTTGGCATGTCTTTTGTTGAAGCATCATAAATTCCACTATTATATGTATCATTTTCTGGTTCTAGCATTGAAACTAAAACTGCATATTCACAACGCTTTTTATCTCTATCATTTGAAAGCTTTCTGAAGAAGTCCTCATTTTTCTTTTTATTAGTACTATTTTCACTTTCATTTTTCATTTCAAACATGATAGAAACAAATTCTATACCATCATCTGTTGTTTCTCTAAAAACAAAATCACCTTTAGTCCCTTCTAAAACATCATTGTCTTTTGCAAATATTGCATTTTTAAGATTGGGTCTTAAATATTGGTTGTAAGTATTTAAACAATGTTGTTCTAAATCTTCACCAATTAGTTTTATAGAAAGAGAAAGTTTGTGTTCTCTTAATCTAGCAAGTTCTTTTTCTAAATCTTCTTTTTCTTGTTTAGATTTTTCTTTAATAGCATTAAATTCTGACTTAAGTTCATTATATTTTTGAATCTGAATATTTATTTGACTGTCAATTTCCAATTTCTTAGAATCATCATAGTTTTTTAGTTTTGATTCTAGGTTTTGAATTTTTGTTTGTTTTTCTAAAATTTGACCATTAAATTCTTTTTCTTGAGCATTTAATAATTTTTCTTGCTCTAGTCTTAAGTTTTCTCTGGTTGTTTTAAGTTGTAATTGAAGATCATTAATGATATTTTGATATTCACTTTTAATTTCTTGTTTAGTAGCAGCTATATTATTTTGGTTTTCTTGTTTTAAAAGTTCAATTGCTCTTCGGTGGTTTTGTGCTTCTTCATCTATGATTTCTTGTTTAAAAGTTTTAGAAACCTGTGAAACAATAGATTCATAATGATCTTGAGTGATTTCAAATTCTTCTTGACATTTTGGACATTTTATTTTTCTATTCATCTTAACTCCTTATTTTTATTTTAAGATTCAACTTTAGAAGTATTAAATTTACCAATAATATTATGTACTCTTGTTACAGTAATTCAAGCTTCTAAATCGGCTAGTAAAATCTCGTTTTTAATCATATTCTGTTCAAGATAAAGGGCAAATGTCTCAATTTTATAAGTATCAGTATTAGTATATCCACCAGTTATTTTAGCAATATTGTAACCATGTCAGTATTGAATATTCTTAAAGTGTTGGATGATTTTGTCAGGGTTTTTGGTATATATTGAAATTTTTATTTTTCTATATTTAGGGAAGATTAGTTCTATAAATGAAGTGTACATAAATACATATGCTACTGAACATAAAATTCTTAGTAATAATGAAGCTACATTTAAAGGTCTATCAGCTTTAATTCCAGCTATTTCAACAGCTGTTATAACTAGAATTGAAAATGCTCCGAAACATAAAGCCACTATTGTTGAAATGCTTCCGACACTTTTTTGTTTAACACGTGAAATATAATAAACTATAAAATCTCCTCCTGCTGTAGAAGCCGAATTTTTTCAAGCTATTCCACCTGCTATACCTGCCATAGAAGCTCCTATAATTGTATAAACTATAATTGGTCATGTAGGATTTGGAAAACCAGATTGAACTGCAGTATAGAATTTTTTAAGTTGGTCCAATTGGATTTGATTTATTACCTTAATCATACCTAATTCATGGCTCACATTAGCACTTAAGATATATATTCCGCTTGGATTTGAAGGATTTGTTTCAATTCATTTAAATAATTCTTTATATGTTGTTGAATAACTACCGTAAACATCTCAAGGCACTAAAACTTTAAAACTATTAGCCCCATCTTTTACAGGTGAATATCAGTTAACATAGTATATTGATATTTTTTGGAAAAAGAACCCGGCAGGTCCAATTAATAATATTGATTGAAATAATACTTGTCATAATAATCAATAAGTAGTAAGAATCATGAAGAGTCTGGAGTTCTTTTTTCAAAAGAAAATAATCAATGGTAAATTAATTGCAAAATAAATATAAGCAAAATATGGTGCTGTTGCAGACACTGTAAAAGTTAATGATTGAACAATAGCTGAAACTCCAGTGGCAACAGTAGCTGCTTTTGCTAGAAATGTGGCAATAGCTACGTTATATAAGATAGCTGAAATAAACACCATAAGCATTTTTTTAGGAAACTTTTTTCAGACATTAAAAAAGTTAACTCCATATCTATTTAACTCAGTAATTGGTGTAGCTTTTTTCCCGCTAGCTTTTCTAATTTTTCTTTGTTTAACTAAGGCTCGATATTCTTCTGTTTTGATTTGATTTTGTGTATCTGTACCAATATTAACTGGTACTTCAGTTTTTAGTTCTTTATCATCTTTTTTATCACTCATAAACCCTCCATTTGATTAATCTATGAAAATAATAGCAAAATTTTATTTTTTATTTTTATTATCTTAATTTTTGACATAAAAAAGCGACTGTGCTAATTTTTCAGTCGCTATTTTGATTATTTTGATGATAAAGCTTTCTTAGCAGATTCAACGATTGTTGCAAATGAAGTTGGGTAATTAATTGCTAATTCTGAAAGCATTTTTCTGTTTATATTAATATTTGCTGCTTTTAAGCCTTCGATTAATCTTGAGTATGTAATACCGTTGATTCTTGATGCAGCATTAATACGTGCGATTCAAAGTTTTCGAAATTCACGTTTTAGTTGTTTTCTATCTCTAAAAGCATATGTTCATGACTTAACAACAGCTTGCTTAGCTACTTTGTAACCAATTGATTTGTGTCCTCAGTAACCTTTAGCTAATTTTAGTCATTTTCCACGTCTTTTTCTTGTAACTGTTCCACCTCTTGTACGCATAATAATTCCTTTCTATTTAATGATTAATTAAATTAATTCTTTATATCTTTTGAAATCAGATGCTGAAAGCTTTGAAGATTTACGAGATTGACGTTTTTGTTTTGTTGTTTTATTTTGAGCTAAATGTGAACGATATGCATTTCCACGTTTTACTTTACCGGTAGCGGTTATTTTAATCCTTTTCTTTAAACCGCTTTTGGTTTTCATTTTTGGCATGTTATTCTCCTTGTTTGTCTGAAGGTTCGTTATTTTGTTTGTTTAAAGCATCAACTTTACGCTTGTCTTTTTCAATATACATATCTAAAAAACGTTCATTAACTAAAGTTGCTTCTTTTGAAATCTTTGCTATATCTTCAACCAGGGCATAGAATTTTCGAAGTATTTCTTCGCCTAATTCAATTCTTGCACGTTCTCTTCCTCTAAATTTAACAGAAATTTTGATTCTGTTACCTTCTAATATAAATTCACGAGTTTTACGTGCTTTTGTTTCTAAATCATGATCCCCAATAAGTGGAGTTAATCTAATTTCACGATTTATTGTTTTTGATTGCTTTTCCTTAACTTCTTTTTGTTTTTTCTTACGGTCATATTTAAATTTTCCATAATCCAATATTCTTGTAATTGGCTTATTGTTTTCAATCGAAATAAGAACCAAATCCATATTATATTCAGCTGCTTTATCCAATGCTTCTGCTTTGGTTAAAACACCTATTTTTTCATTTTCTGGCCCTAAAACAAAAACTTTCTTGTAAGGAATAGCATTGTTTACAACGTGCTCTGATTTTGGTCTTCTGTTTTGATTACCTGCAAAGTTTGAGTTATTTTGTGATATAACTTCCTCCTTAAATAAAATAAAAAAGTGGTTTATCCACTTCCCTAAACTACAAAATAAACATATCAAGATCTTTATGTGTAGCGACCCAGCAAAAAATCACTTAGGTGAGAAATGAATCTTCTTATTGCTATTAAAAGCATTTAAATTATATCTTATTTTTTTTATTTGTTGTTTTTATTATTAATAATTTCTAATCAAGTAATTCTTCAACAGTTTTTTTTGAAAAATTGTTAACTAAATATGAACCAACTACAGCCACATCAACACCTGCTTCAAAGCATTTTTTGATGTTGTGTTGCTTAACACCGCCATCAACTTCTATGATTGTTTTTAGGTTGTTTTTATCTATATATTTTCTTAAATTTGAAATTTTATTATATGAATCTTCAATAAAACTTTGGCCACCTAAACCTGGATTTACACTCATAACTAAAATTAGTGATAAATCTTTTAGATAATTTATTATTTCTTTTTCATTAGTATTAGGATTAATTGCTAATCCCAACTTTACATTATCATGTTTAGCTTTATTAATTAATTCTTCCAATGTTTGTTTATTCATTGCTTCATAATGAAAAATTAATAAGCCTTTATGTTTTGAATAAATGTTGTAATATTGGAAAACATCTTTAACCATTAAATGAAATTCAATTTCATGTTTTTTAGCTTTGCTAATAGTTTCAAGAATTAAATTTTCTGGAATACCCTTATTTGGAACAAAACAACCATCCATTACATCATAATGGATTCTTTTGACACCTCAGTCAACAAGGGTATTAATATAATCTAAAAATTCTTCATGTTTTACATCTAAAACTGAAGGACTAATTTGTTTCATGTTTCTCCTTAATAAAGTGGACCTATCATTCTTTCTAGGAAACTGACATAGTTAGCATATCTTTCTTTCTTAATTTTGCCAGATTCAACTTGTTTTTTAACTTCACAGTCTTCTAATTTTTCATGATGATGTCTACAACTACGATATTTGCAATCTAACGATGCTTTTCTAAAAGCACTAAAGGCAGTGGGCATTTCGTCTATTGTCAAATCGAATTCAATTGAAGAAAATCCAGGAGTATCAATAATTTCTCCTCCATTAAAATCAATTAAACTAACTTCTCGCGTAGTGTGTTTTCCTCTATTTAAAGCTTTTGAAATTGCTTGTGTTTCAAAATTTGTATTGGCCAAATAATTTATTAGAGTTGTTTTACCAACACCTGTTTGACCTACAAAAAAACTAGTTTTGTGCTTAAAAATTTCTTTTAAACCTTCAAAGCCATCTTGAGTTTCATAGTTGATTTCAAAAACTTTATACCCTTGGTCTTTATAAAAATTAATTTTTGAATTTGAGGTTAAATCTTTTTTGGTTAAAACAATTATTGGCTCTACTCCCTTGCTTTCAATGATAATTAAAAATTTATCAACCAACAAGGAACTAAAATCAGGTTCAACTAATGACATGACAACAATTGCTTGATCCACATTGGCAATTTTAGGTCTTATAAAGAAATTTTTTCTTCCCAGAATTCGATGAATAAAACTTCCTTTTTCAAATTCTACATTGTCGCCCACAATGGGTTTCATGTCTAAAAGTCTTAGTTTGCCACTACCACGAACACGATATACTTTTTTGTCTTCAAAAGATTTTATGTCATAAAATCCCGCGACTGATTTGACGATTTTTCCTACTTCCATATTCCTACCTTAAATAATTTAAATATTATTTAATTATATTATACCTTTGATAACTAATACTAATATGGTAGTAACAATTGCTAAAGTTAAGACAACAATTATTGAAATTGTCACCTTTGCTGATAATTTTTTTGACTTTTTAGAACCAGCATTTTTGCCGTCCTTATCAAGTCTAAGTCTTTTTTCTAAACTTGCTTGCGGACTTAAACACTTATTTAAATCTTTTAAAATCTCAACACAATTGTTATATCTTAAATTAGGATCTTTAGCTGTACAACGAATGATTATGTTTTCAACAGCTTGAGGAATTGAAGAACCAACACCTTCCAAAGGAGGAATTTTTTGGTTAACTTGTAAATATAAAATTGATTGCTCTTCTGAACCTTGAAATGGCGGATGTCCAGCTAACATTTCATACATGATAATACCAAACGAATATATATCGCTTTTAACTGAAGCTCTGGCAGTACGGGTCAAAAGTTCAGGCGCGATATATTGAATTGAACCTACAACTTTGTTATCAGCTGTAACACGTACACTTTCATCGGCAATAGAAATACCAAAGTCAATTAGTTTAACGGTATTAGTAATATTTTGAATTAAAACATTACTTGGTTTCAAGTCACGATGAATAACATTTGCATTATGGATATCAATTAGCCCTTGGCAAATTTCTTTTAAAATTCTAATAGCTTCATCAATTGGAATTTTTGTATTTTTAGCTATCAAGCTTTTTAAGTCTATTCCTTTAATTAATTCCATTGCATAATATGATTCATTTTCACTAACATAGTAGCCTAACATACGCACAACATTATTTGATCTAATTTTTTGCAAGACATTACATTCATTTTTGAAACGAATTTGATTAGTGGCTTTTTTAGTTGCATCTGGGACCGTTAAAATCTTAACGGCAACTTTTTTGTTTGTACCATTATTAATATAACTGGCTGAATATACTTCACCATATCCGCCTCTTCCTATCAGCTCAAAATTTTCAAAATGCTGATTAACATTTTTATATTTTTTTAATTTCTTCTCCATAATACTAAATCTCCACTATCACTACTGTTAAGTTGTCTTTTGATGCATTCTTTTTAGCAACACTAATTAATTTATTTGCTTTTTTTTCTAAGTCTAGTTTTTCGTCTTGCAAAATTTGTTCCATGGCTGGTTTTTCCATATAATCATGTATACCATCGGAAGTAAGCACAAAGTATTTAACATCCTCGCTACCTTTAAGTAAAAAACCATCACATTTTGGTTTTTTATTAGGTCCTAGGCAACTGACCAATTTATCAGCATCAGGATGTAATTTAGCTAAATCAGGTGAAACTATTTTATATCTCATTAATTCGTGTAATAAGTTTTGGTCAGTTGTAACTTGATATAAAAAACCATTATATGCATATGTTCTTGAATCGCCTATATTAAAAATATAGGTTTGCTTATTTAAATTGAAAATTAGGGCAGCTGTAAGTGTAGTGCCCATATCTTGCAACTCTTCATTTTCTTTAACTATTTCCTGAAGTGATTTTTTAATAAAACTAATTGCATTGTTAAATCATTTACTAATGTATTTTCGATTATTAAAATCAACATTTACATCAAATTTTGTTTGAAAATATTCAAACAGAAATTCAATTGATTTTGTTGAACAAATTGAACCGCCAAAATGTCCACCCATTCCATCACATAATACAGCTAATGTTCAGTCTCCTAAAAAAGAAATTGAAGCACTATCTTGGTTTTCTGATCGATATTTTCCTTTATCACTTTTAACAATGTATTTCATTAAAAATTATGCCTTTCTGCCAGCTTCGCCTTTATTTTTTTCATATATAATGTTTGAAAAATTTTCTTTTATTATTGCTGTTATTTTACTTAGTGTTTCTTCTACAGAATTATTAACAACAACATAATCAAAAAGATTAGATAAAGCAATTTCTTCTCTTGCTTTTTTTAGTCTTTTAGTAATTAATTCTTCAGTTTCTGTTTTTCTGCCTTCAATTCTTCTTTCTAGTTCAGATAATGATGGAGGCATCAAGAATATTGAACAAATTTCATGCTCTCTTTTTTCTTGTTTATATTTTTCAAGAATTTGTTTAGCACCGTTTGTTTCAATTTCTAAAAAAGGAATTTTACCTGATTCATAAATGTGTGCAATTTCAGAACGCAGTGTTCCATAATAATTATCAAAATGTTTAGAATGTTCTAATAATCTTTCTTCTGCAACAAATGTTTGAAACATATCATTAGAAATAAAATAATAATGAACTCCATCAATTTCTGATTCTCTTGGAGGTCTTGTTGTTATTGAAACAGAAAGTTTGAGTTTTAATTCCTTATTATCAAATAAAGATTTTTCTATCGTGCCTTTTCCCACACCACTTGGACCTGTAAATATTATTAATTTTTTATCCATAATGCTTATCTCCTTTACAAATTTATTTTTAAAAGTCATAATTTAAGTCAAATTAGTTTATTAATTATAAACCAAATTAACACTTAATAATTTAGTAAATATAATTTTAACTTATTATGTATATAATAGCTTTTATTTAGTGTCATAAAATTAATTCTAACTAAGCATTTTGTTGAACACAGGGTCTTTAACAGTCTCTAATTTTTAGTAAATGGAAAGCAAACTTAAGTACTTGTGTTTAAAATAAAATAACAATAGTATAATTGTGACATAAATTTTATAAGCATGAAAGGATAATATGGAACCAAAGAGAAGCAGAAGCATAGTTGGAAAAGTATTTTTAACACTTTTTATTACTATCATTACTTTAATAGGAATTTCAGTAGGCATTTATTATGGCTACAAGCATATAAGTTCATTAACACAAAATAATCAAAATAACCAAAATAGTCAAAAAAAGGAACCTGATTATTGAGAAGAATCTGAACATAGAAAAGGAATGATAAAGATCTTTAAAGATGAAGATGAAGTAATACATTTTAATGATAAAAAAATCAAAGGAAAGCAAGCTATAAATCCTGATTTTCAATATGGTAATTTAAGTATTAAAGAAAATCCTTTCATTTTTAAATACCCAGATGGCAAGACAGAAAAATTTTATTTTCTTGGAGAAGAAGGTATAACCATATTAAACAATATGTTTATCAAAAGAGGTATCTATGGTCCAGAAATTAATGCTCTAAAAAATGTATACATAAATTTTGAAACTCAAGGTTCTGGCAATGCAAATGGTCTATATTATACTGGAAAACAAGAAATGTACATTTTCCCAAAACTTTTTGTAGAAAATAATGCTATTCAAATCAAAAATACTACTGTTGGTAAAAGAGTAGAAATGGTTTTTGGAACTTTAATGCATGAATATGCACACCACATTGATAATATTTACAACAGATCAACCAAAAAAAATGATATTTTTGCTAATGATGATTTAGTTGAAAACGAGTTAAAAGATGGTCATGATCATGGTGGTAGTTCAAATGGCAAAAGAATAAATAACAATAAATTTATTAATGAATTTAGAGCTAATCTAAATTATCATGACATTAATGACTCTGAACGTTATAAATATATGCGAAACAAAAATGATTTTGAACATTCATCTAACAAAATCCCTGTATATAAAGACATTAGTTCAAATGATTTATTTAGATTAGTTAACTTAAATATTTCTCCTTATGAAAAAAGTCAAATTGAATCTAAACTATATGATGGTAAACATTATTTTACTAATAACTCTAGACAAAAGATTACATACACTGCTCCTGTAGATAAAAAATCAATTGATTATTTATTTTCAATGGCTGAATTATTTCCAAGAGAATTAATAAAACTATCATTAGGTCCAAATGGTGCGTTTTATGATATAAGAAAACCTGAAGAAAACTTCTTATATTTTAAAACTGAAATAAGAAATAATGGTTTTAAAGCGCATTTTAGTGCCATTGGTGATGATGCCCTAAAAACAATTTCATTTTGAAAAAACACATCAGATTGAAACTATATAAATGCGTATGCTCCTAATTGAGTTTTTAAAAATCAAATTGAGCATTTTGTTAGTCAACAAATAAATCACTTAAGTGGTGAATATATTAAACCTTTTCAAGGTGTTGGAGATAAATTTCATAAAGGTCTTTTTAAAGCTTATATAGATTTAATGGGTTGAGGACAATTAATTAGTTTTGCTCATTACAATTTAAATAATAGTAATAGTAATGAAATAAATCTAGGTGGTTATTTCCAATTACCTAAACAAAAAAACATCTACAAAAATAAAGAAGTGGCTTTAATTTTTGTAGCTAAAAACGATCCTACAAATTTCATTAAAAATAATATTGTTTTACAAGATTACAACTTTATAGCTAAAAAACAATGAAATTCAATATACGATGGCTGATCTAAAAAAAATGAACAAGCTAATTATTGAACAGAAAAATGAATATATGGCAATTTATTTAAAGAAGACAGTGAATATGTTTCTTATATAGCTAGAAATATAAATTCTACAGAATTAAACAATAAATTTAAAAACAAACAGTTTGATGTAAAACTATGAATTGATTTTAATGATGATAAAAAATATGATTTAAATGATTCAAGTGAGGTGTTTTCATTATTGAATGATAATAAATATAACAATTTAGGAAATAATTTCTTACAAAAACATAATAATGATAAAAGAGTAATATCACCTTATAGACATTTTGGTACAAAACTGCTTGGTCAAATATATGAAAAATTTGAACTTAGCAAAGATATAGATGGAAAATATTATTACACTTTATTAGAATATTAGTTAACCTATTGGTTAACTTTTTTTAATCCTAAAAAGGCTATAGTTTAGTTATAAACTAAAAACGTTTATAGCAACCTTTTCTTTAATGTTAAAATTTAGATAAAAGAATGTATTTAAATTAATTTGTATGAGCTAAGGAGTATATGAATCAACAATTAAAACAAAATATTGAAGATGCTAAAACAATTCTTTTCAAGAAAACTAAAAATGGTAGAGTCCTTTTATCAAAATTAGTTACTTGAAACTTTCTAACGATTACTTTTAGTGCTATATTAGTAATGGGAATAGTTTTACTAATTGGTAACAAAATAGATGTTAACTATAGAATTCTATTAATTACTTCATTTCTAATAATTTTAAATTTTTATTTTCCTTTGAAGATTATTTTCCTCAAAAAAATAATTCTTTATAAAGACATTAATAATTACAAATTTTTAAAATATTTGGTTCCTTATTTTTATGTTTCATTTCAATATTCATACATAAAAGAAATAAGAAAAAGTATTCTTGAATCAAAAATTGATAAAAGTACTGAACCAAAAATTTTACATATTGCTAAATATTTTGATTATTACAATATATTGGATTATAAATTGACATTATTACATTTTGAAAAAAATAATATACCAATAAATAAATATACCGTTTTGACATACCTAATAAAACAATATAAATTTGATAAAAATTTTGAGGCTTTAAACGTCTTTCTTTCAATAAACAAGTTGAAAAAATCTGAATTAACAAGTATTTTAAAAAATAATAAATTATCAACTTTTTCAATTGCTGAAACAAAAATGGAATATATTTTTTCAATGATGAAAGTCTGTTCTGAAATGAAAGAAAAATCAAAAAAGAATGCCAGGTTTGATGTTATTATTTCAAATGTATTTTCAATTATAAGTCAGCCTCTTTATTACATGATTACAATAATTTATATTTTCTTGTTTATGATTAGATCCTCGAGTCAATTTGCGCGACTCGATGGAACAGAATATGGACCAACTTATATTATTTATCAATATATAATTTTTAAACTTATTTGATTGTCATTAATAATAATTTCAGCAATTGCTTTTTTCATAGTTTTAAAACATTGACAAATGGATAAAAAAACTAAAACAATTTATATGTCTACTTTCATAACACTGCTGTTATTCAATTTGGTCATAACAACATTATTTTGAGTTACATATAATTTAAATTTAAGCAGTAACGTAGAAGCCATATTGACTTTTTTGAGTTTGTTTTGAATTTTGATAATATCTGTCCCTTTTGCTTTTTATTTAAACGCACTAATAAGAATAAATGTTGATTGATATCAAAATTACTACAATATTGAATCAAAAAAATAGGTCAAAATGCAGAGCTTGAGCCAATTAAGCTTTGCATTTTTTTAGTTAAACAAAGGTGCTATTAATTAGTAGATTAGAACTATATTTTGACAATATATAATATAATTTTTTTATGTCAAAAATAAAATTGGTTTTGGCTGGTACAGCCTCTTTTTCTAAAACAATTTTTGAATCACTAATTGAAGATTCAAGATTTGAAGTATGTGCCTTGATAAGCCAACCTAATAAAAAATTATCTCGAGATAAAAAAATCATTGAAACTGAAGTAGCTTCTTTAGCTAAAAAATATAATATTCAATTGTTTCAACCTAATAAAATTAATGAAATTTATGAAGATCTAAAAAATATGCGCTTTGATTTTTTTATAACCGCTAGTTTTGGTCAGTTTGTACCAAATAATATTTTAGAACTAGCTAAAAATTCAAGTCTTAATGTTCATGGTAGTTTATTAGAAAAATATCGAGGGGCAGCACCAATTCAGCATGCTTTATTAAACAATGAAGCTAAAACCGGAATTTCATTAATTTATATGATTAATAAAATGGACGCTGGAGATATTCTTTTTTCACAACAGATTGAAATAAAAAAACATGATACAGCTTTGGAAATATTTGATAAATTAGCACAATTAGCATCTTTAAATCTTGGTAATTGATTAATCAAAATTTATAATGGTGATTTTAAAGCAAAGAAACAAAATGAAGATTTGGTTACTTTTGCACCTAAAATAAAAAATGAAGATGCTGAATTATTTTTAAATGATTCAAAAGAAAAAGCCTTGGCAAAAATTAGAGCATTCAATGACCAACCTGGAGCTTTTATATTTTTTCAAAATAAACGTCTAAAAATTTTTAGAGCTTCAATTGAAAAAATTAGCAGTCCTATATCAATTGATTTTAGTAATGGAAAACTTTATTTAATCGAATATCAATTCGAAGGCAAAAAAAGAGTTAAACATGAATTTTAATTTTCAAGAATTTTTAAAACAAGAAAGTCAAAAAGATTATTTTAAGACTTTATCAAACAAGTTAAAAACTATAGGCTACAACAAAATTTTTCCAAAACAAGAAGAAATTTTTTCGGCTTATGAAAATTTTGATTTTGATAACTTAAAAGTAATTATTATCGGTCAAGACCCTTATCCAACAAAAGGAGTTGCAAATGGTCTGGCATTTTCTACAAATAGAACTAACACTAAAACTCCAGCTTCATTAAAAAATATTTTTAAAGAAATTAAAAATTCATATCCTAAATCATTATTTTTAGTAAATGATTTAAGCTATTGAAAAAGTCAAGGTGTTTTATTGATTAATAACATTCTAACTGTCGAAGAATCAAAACCTTTAGCACACAAAAATTTTGGTTGAGAAATATTTAATCATAATTTCTTAAAAACTATAAGTGGTATTAAAAAGAACATTATATTTTTGATAATGGGTGAATATGCTAATGGTGTTATAAAAAATATTGATTTGTCTAATCATATAGTATTTAAAACTTCTCATCCTTCTCCTTTAAGTTGCAGCCGAAACTTTTTAAACACTAATGTATTTTTAAAGATAAATGAAAAACTTAAAAAGTTAAGTAAGAAAGAAATTGATTGAAATACCAAATAATCATTTATTACAAATGTTCTTTTAAAAACAAAGAATTATTACCTAAGTTTATTTGAATTGCATATCAGGCAAATTACAAAATTGTGCTTGGTATTTTTAATTATTTTTAAGGTTTTTTTGATTTTGTTTAAAGCTAAAAAATTAAAGTTTCTATAAATTATAATTAAAGATTATAATAATAACAATTACAAAATAAAGAAAGGACCATATGAGTATAAAATATAATAATGTTCGTGATAAAAATATGCTTTTAAGAGCTGCATTTGAAACCAAAGAAATGTGTTCAAGTGTTGCTAAAAAAGATAATTTTATAACCGAATATTTTGATAAAAATGAAGCTTATATTTTTATATCAAAAGAAATAAAAAATTACTATCATTTTTTAAAAGTTGTTGATTCAATAATATTATCAAAAAGAAGAAGTTATCAAATTGACATTGCTTCATTTGCTAATGAAAATATTTCAATTGAAGAAGTGCTAAGAGCATTTATAACAAGATTAGCTTTTCATGAAGCTAAATTATTTAGTTTAAAAGACCAAAAAAAATCAACTAAAAAAGATAAGGAAGAAAAAGTAGAAATATCTCTATTTTTAGAAGATAAAAGTTACACAAAATTTGTTAAAAAATTAACAGTGATTTCAGAATGCGTTTCAAAAGCGCGTGATCTTCAAATTACTCCACCAAATATTGCTACAAGTGAATGAATTGCAAAAGAAATTAAAAAAGATTTTGCTGAAGTTAATGGTTTAAGTATTAATGTATTAAATAAATCTGAAATTGAAAAATTAGGAATGGGTTTATTATTAGCAGTTAATGCTGGCTCTTCACACCAACCTAGAGTTGTTGTTATTCAATATAATGGAAATCCAAAAAGCAAAGAAAAATTTGTTTATGTAGGTAAGGGTATTACATTTGATACTGGAGGTTATAACACCAAGGGATATCACATGGACGGTATGAAATTTGATATGTCAGGTTCTGCTATCGTGGCATATGCAATTAAAGCAATAGCACAATTAGAAATTAAAGCTAATGTGGCAGCAGTAATGATGTTAACTGACAATGCAATCGATACACATGCAACAGTTCCTGAATCAGTTGTTAAATCTATGAGTGGAAAAACTGTAGAAATTACCGACACTGATGCTGAAGGTCGTTTAGTATTAGGTGATGGTCTATATTATGGTGTTAAAAAATTAAATGCAACTTTATTGGTTGATGTGGCTACCTTAACAGGTGCTATGGTTAAAGCATTAGGTGAAACTTATTCTGGAATTTTTGCAACTAAAGATGAAAGATGAGAACTTTTTGAAGAAGCAGCTTGTGTTGCTCATGAAAAAGTATGAAGATTACCATTACATGAAAACTTTCACAAAACAAACAAAGATTCTTTAGTGGCTGATTTAAAAAATTACAATTCAGCTGCCAAAGCTGATTCTAATGCAGCTGCAATGTTTTTAAAAGAATTTACAAATGATGTTGATTTTATTCACTGTGATGTTGCTGGTACTGCAGATAAAAAAGGTATGGGTTTAGGTATATTAGTGTCAACTTTAGTAGAATTAGCAGAAAGACAAAAATAGAAAGGAAACATTATGGAATTAATTAAACAACTTGAAACAAGACGTAATGCTTCAACTTTACTAAAAGCTATTTTTAAGGAAGATAAATTACCACTAAACCTAGTTCAAAAACAAAATGCAATTACCGAGTATATCTCAGAAAATGTAGCTTATGTGTACATGGGTAAAAAAGAAGACATCAAATATGATTCTATTTATGATTTAGCTATAAATTTAGGTCTAAATGCTGCTCGCGATTACCAAATCGACCTAGAATCTTTTGCAGTTGAAAAGAAAATTTGTATCTACAGTGTTACAGATGCTTTTACAAAAGGTATTAACTTTTCAGCAGCTAAATTATTTAACAAAAAAACTGTATACAAAAAAGAAAACAAAAATCAATTATCTTTATACATAAAAGAAACAAACAAAGAATTAATTAACACTTTTGAAAAAGCAAAAATATTAGTAGAAGCTCAAAACTGAGCAAGAAACTTAGGTTTAACACCTCCTAACGAACTAAACTCTGAACAATTAGCAGAAATAACTGAAAAAGAACTAAGACAATACAAAAACCTTTCAATTAATGTTTTAACAAAAAAAGAAATTGAAAAATTAGGAATGGGACTTCTACTTTCAGTTAATAGAGGTTCAACATTTGAACCTAGAGTTGTAGTAATTGAATACACTGGAAATAAAGCATCAAAAGAAAAAACAGTTTTAATTGGTAAGGGTATTACATTTGACTCTGGCGGATATAACATTAAAACTGGCAGATACATGAATGGAATGAAATATGACATGAGTGGTTCTGCAGTAGTTGCTGCAGTAATGAAAGTTGTTGCACAACTTAAACCTAACACAAATGTATCTGCTGTAATGTGTATTACAGATAATAGAGTTAATGGAGATGCATCATTACCTGATTCAGTTTGAACTTCAATGAGCGGAAAAACTGTAGAAGTAAACAACACCGATGCTGAGGGTCGTCTAGTAATGGCCGATGGTTTATATTATGGAGCAACTCATTTAAATGCTACTAGATTAATTGATGTGGCTACATTAACAGGTGCTATGATTATGGCTTTAGGTGATACATACACAGGTGTATGATCAACAAGCGATAAAGGATGACAAGATGTTAAAAGTGCAGCTAAAATTCAAAATGAATTAGTTTGAAGAATGCCTTTAGATGATGAGTATCTAGAATACATGAAAGGTTCATTAGTTGCTGATTTAAAAAACACTGATTTTACAGGAAAAGCTGGTTCTTCATCTGCCGCAATGTTTTTAAAAGAATTTACAAATGGTGTTGAACATATACACTTTGATATTGCAGGAACATGTGATGTTGATGAACAACCTATGTTTGCAATGGTTAAGACAATTTCGGAATTAGTTTTAAAATAATTTTAAAGTCGCCTTTGAGTTTAACGAGGTGACTTTTTATTTTTTGTTACAATTTTGTTATGAAAGAACATGAAAAAATTTTAGAAAATGAAGATTTGGTTATACAAATAACCAATTTTTCCAAGAAATTTAAGAAATTTGAAGCTATTAAAGACATCAGTTTTAATATTGAGCGAGGTAGCATTCATGGTTTCATTGGACCTAATGGTTCAGGTAAGACAACAACTATAAAATCTATTATTGGAGCATATAGATCAAAGCCTGGTCAAATTAAAATTTTAAATTGGAAGCCAGGAAGTGAAAAGGCAAACCGATTAATTGGTTATATACCTGAGAAAGCCAGTTTTCCTAAACACCTAAACACAATTGAATATTTAACAACAATGGCAACTTTTAGTGGTATTAAATTAAAAGAAGCTAAAATCAAAGCATTAGAAATACTAAAAAGTATTGGACTAGAAGAACATAAAAAAAGAAATCCTAATGATTTTTCTAGTGGAATGAAGAAAAAAATATTGTTGGCTCAGGCGCTAATTATTAATCCAACTATCTTAATATTAGATGAACCTGCTGCCAACTTGGATCCTGTAGCTAGAAAAGAACTATTTGATAATTTAGTAGAACTACGAAAACAAGGTAAATCTATTTTTATCTCATCACACATCCTTAGTGAATTAGAAAGAATAATTGATAGTGCAACTTTTATACATAATGGAAAAATACTATTTTCAGGAAGAATAGATGATGTATCTAAAAATAAAAATCACTTATATATAAAAACTTCTAATAATCGCAAAACTAAATCTTTAATAAAAACTGAACTAAACATTGAAGTTGAAGGTGATTTAAAATCAGAATTAATAATTAAAAATGTTAATGAAGAAGTTAAGAAAAACATTATTAAATTGATTATGGAAAATAAAATAACATTGCATTCATTAAGACACAATGACCTACAATCATTTTATGATAGTTTATTAGAAAACAATAGAAAGGAACAAGATGTCAGTGATATATAGAGATCAGATGATCAAATATTTAAAGTCTATATCTACATGAGTTACGACAGCTGTAGGTATTTTAATCATTGGACTTCTTGCGGCTTTAATACCTAATTTAGCTATCAAAGTGAATAGTCCTAATGCTGAAATAAAATACTTAAATGCAGTTAGTTTCATTCCTTCAGTTATATTGTCATACCTAACTGGTTTTGTGACAATATATTCAGGAATTAAAGCTTCTTCCATGTGTAAGGATGAAATTGAAAATGGAAGTTTTCTTTCAATATTAGCTAAGCCTATATCAAGAACCAAAATTATAGTTAGCAAATGATTCGCTTTACTAACCATTATTATCCTTCACTTATTTTTATTAATTTTAAGTTACATAATTTTTATATATGCTACTGATGTTGGAAAAAATTTTAAACCACAACTTGAAATTATCAATAAAAAAACATTAACTGATAATGTATGAAGAGACGGTGGAGAAATATTTGGAATTTTAATTCTTTTATCTTTACTTTTTAGTTCAATTACACTTTTAATTACAACTAAAGCTTCTCTTTCAGCTTCGATAGCTGCTACTGTATTTATTGGGGTAATCATTCCAGTTAGTTCTGTTTTTGGTTCATTTACTCAAAAAGAAACATACAGAAAAATAAACGGTAGATATTTAGATAATATTAAATTACTTATTTCAACAACTAATAAACAACTTGAAAAGGAAAATATAGGTTTTGACAAAAATTCTGAAATTTTTAGCACATTTAAAAATTTAGATGAAGCCATTAATGAATACAAAATTATTGAAAAGAAACATTTAAAAGATAATCTGGCAGAAGTAGGCTTTTTTACAAATGAAAAAAATCCTTTCCATTTTACTAAATTTTTAGACCTTAATTATCAAAATAAAGTTTTAATAAGTGCTTCTCATTCTGGAGAGACATTTGGAGCATCATCTGTCATCGACAATTTTAGAGAAGCATTTGAAGTAAAAAATTATTATTATAAACCTATGCAAGATGATAGTTTATACAAATCCCGTGACCTAGAAATTACTGAAAAAGATAAAGTTTTCAAAGAAAAATTGATTACTAGTCTTAAAGATTTGGAAGGTGTTAGAGATAGTGGTTTTAAATTACTATACAATGTAATTAATGAATTCAAAAAACAAATTGATAAAGTTCCAGGAACTGCAAGTTTAGTAAAATTAAATTTTGAAAGAAAAGACTTATTATTAATAGCTGCAATTATTGAAACATACAAAAATTTAGCAACTAATGCTGCTTTAACAACTGCTTTAGGCAATATTAAAAATAGTGCTAAAACTGATAATATTATTTCTTTAGATAATTTCTTACCTGTGGTATCAGTATTTATTGAAAGTTATAATACTAAAACAAAAAATTTAAATCAATATTTAAAGAACGTTCATGAAAATAATGAATTAGATTCAACTGCTATATTTTTAATTCTATTAAATAACGTTTTTAAAAATAATAAAAACTTGCTAAATGAACTAGAGAAACGAAAAAAAGATAAAAAAATTAAAGTTGATCAAAATATGATTAAAGGTTTATTTAGTGCATATTACAATTTAGAATCACCAATCGCAGGAATTTTATTTAATGATTTTGCTATTGAAGCTATCACTAAAACTTACAAAATTAAGAGTGAAAAGCATTCATTTGGCAAAAAAATTGGTGATTTTGAAATAACAGCTAAAGATAGTGAAGCCTTAGATAAAGTTTATTCTTTATATAAAGCTAAAAATCATCACTTAGCAAAATTAACAAGAGTCCCATATATGGACAGAAGAGCTAATATAGCATTTTATTCATTGTTAACAATAATTTTAACATTTACAAGTGTCTATATACTAACTAAACAAGATTTTAGATAAAAGTCTTAACTAGCCTTAAAGGGCTAGTTTTTTTATAAAAAGTATATAATTTCTTATAATTCAAATTTGAAGGGTGGTGATAGCAAATGATTTTAAATTTTTTTCAAAAAATAAATCGAGATATTAAAATGAAATCCTATCGATTTTCAATTTTTGAAATTTCATTATTTGGCTTATTATTAGCACTTTATATGATTGCTGCAGTAGCTGAAAAATATATTTTTGTGGGGGCGTTCAGAATTAGTATCACTTATGCCTTATTTGTTATATTTGGACTAGCCTTAGGACCTTGAAGAGGGGCGTTTTTAGGTATCTTATCAGATACTCTTAATCAAGTTATATTTGGTGTAAGCACATGAATGATTGAATATGCAATTATACCTGTGGCTATAGCATTTTTATCAGGTTTTATCTTTGTAATCCTAACCAAAAAAGATAAGTTTACTTGAATATTTGGTTTATTATTTCTAAGCATTTTGACAATTATTTTTGTTAGTGTAATGGCTACACAATATGATTCATTACCAATTGGTGAAACTTCCATAAAGCGTTCTAAAAAGTTTACAACAGCAGCTATTTTAGCCATTGGTTCAATTGGCATATTATTAATGTGAATTAGTTCAATAACATTTTTATGTTTATACTTAAAAACTAGAAATGTTAAAACTAAATTCTCAACTCAATTACTATTTAGTGTTTTATTAACTGTATTTGCAATTTTAATTTTAACTAGATGATTGTGAGGACCTTTTGCTTATATAAATTATTACAATCGTTTTAGAGGTGGAAATTGAACATATTCTCAATACTATTTCTTTTTTATGATTCCTATTATTTTTAAGAGTTTAATTGAAATTCCAATTTATACTTTAATCATTTTTGCTATTTATCCAGTCATTGTTTTAATTAGACAAAAAGTTGCATTCGCTTCAAAAAAAGAAAGTGCATATTAAAAAATGGAACTTACTAGTTTTTATTAGTAAGTCCATATTTTTTATTCTTCTTCGTTTTGAATATCTAAATCATCTTCGATTGATTCTAAATTATATTCTTTAGTAATTTCTTCAAACTCAGTTGGAGTAAGTTCACGGTCTTCTTTTTCTTCTGATTCATCATTAATTTTAGCTACACCAACAATTGAAGCGGTTCTCTTTTTTAAATTAACAAGTTTAACACCCTTAGTGTTTCTTCCTGTTATATTAACTTGACTTAATGAAAATCTAATTGTTAGACCATCATCAGTAATAATAATTAAGCTTTCATTACCCTTTACTACTCCTGAATAAGCTAGTTCACCAGCTTTAGATTCATTAAGCGCAATAACACCACGAGAATTTCTTCTTGTTTTTCTAAAATCAGTTGCAAGTGATAATTTACCAAACCCATTAGCACCTAAACTGAACATGTATTTACCTTCAGCTGAAGTTGACACCGATACAACACGATCATTGTCATTTAGTTTAATTCCAATAACCCCTGAAGCCCTTCTGCTTTGAGCTGTAATGTCCGAAATATCAAATCTACATACTTTAGAATTATTGGCTGCGATATATATTTCTTCATCATTAGTTGCAACTAGTGCATCCACTAATGAATCGTTTTCTTTTAGACCAAAAGCAAATTTACCATTTCTATTAATTGATTTATATTGGTTAAGTTTTGTTTTCTTAACAATACCATTTTTAGTTACAGTTAATAAATATTTATCTTGATCATATTCATCATCGTCAATACTTAGGATTTTAATTATTTTTTCGTCTTTTTCTATTGAACTAATGATATTTACAATTGGAACACCTTTTGATTGTTTTGTTCCAATTGGAATTTCATATCCTCTAACTCTATATACTCTTGCATTTGAACTAAAAATTAATAAATCAGTATGAGTATTAGCTACAAGAATATCTTGAATATCATCGTCTTGATAGGTTTTAGCTGTAGAAACTCCAATTCCACCACGTGATTGTTCTTTATATTCGTTTATATCAAGTCTTTTTAAATAACCCTTTGAAGTAATTGTAATTACGACATCTTTTTTTGGTATTAAATCTTCATTATCAATATCTGACATTTCATCTCAGTTGATTTCTGATCTTCGTTTATCACCAAAAGTAGCTTTTATTTCTTGAAGTTCGCTAATAATTAAGTCAATTAAAGCATCTTTATTGCCTAATATTCTTCTATATTCTGCTATTCTTTTATTAACTTCTTCTAATTCATCATTCATTTTTTCAATTGCTAAACCAGTTAGTCTACCTAATCTCATATCAACAATTGCTTTAGTTTGAATTTCAGTTAATTTAAATTCTTTTCCAAGTGTTGCTTGAGCTTCAGCATCTGTTTTTGAACTCTTAATAATAGCAATTACACGATCAATATTTTCGACACAAATTTTTAGACCTTCTAATATATGAGCACGAGCTAAGTCTTTGTCTAAATCAAATTGTAATCTTCTTGTAACAACATTAATTTGGTGTTTTAAATAAACTTCTAGCGCTGTTTTTAAATTTAGTCTTTGCGGCTCATTATTTACAAGGGCAACCATATTAAACGAAAATCTAGTTTGAAATTCTGTTAATTTAAAAATCTTATTTAATATAACTTCAGGAACGTATGTCTTTTTAACTTCAATAACAACTCTAATACCATCACGGTTAGATTCGTCTCTAAAGTCTGAAATTCCTTCAATTTTCTTATCTTTTACTAGATTACTTACACTTTCAATTAAGGTTGATTTATTTTTACCATAAGGTATTTCTGTAATTATTATTCTAGACTTGCCATTGCTTAATTCTTGAATATTTGCTTTTGATCTAATCGTTACTCTACCAGAACCGGTTTCATAAGCTTTAATTAGACCTTCTTTGTCAAAAATTGTTCCACCAGTAGGAAAATCTGGTGCTTGAACATATTCCATTAATTCAGCTATTGTAATATCAGGTTTTTTAGCCAAAGCACAAACCCCATCAATAACTTCACCTAAATTGTGAGGTGGTATGCTAGTTGCCATACCAACTGCAATACCAACAGAACCAGAAACTAAAAGGTTAGGAAATCTTGATGGTAAAACAACAGGTTCTTTTTCAGTTCCATCATAGTTATCAATAAAATCGACTGTATCTTTTTTAATACCATCTACCATTGCTCCCGCAATTTTTGACATTCTAGCCTCTGTATAACGCATTGCAGCAGCAGAATCCCCATCTATTGACCCAAAGTTACCATGTCCGTCAATTAGTGGGTAACGTAATGAAAAATCTTGTGCCATTCTAACCATAGCTTCATAAACTGAACTATCACCATGTGGGTGATACTTACCTAAAACATCCCCAACTATACGAGCTGATTTTTTATGTTGCACATTGTGAAACATTCCTAGTTCACTCATGCCATATAATATTCTTCTATGTACAGGTTTAAGTCCATCACGTGCATCTGGAAGAGCACGTGCAACTATTACGCTCATTGCATATTCTAAAAATGAGCCCTTCATAACTGTGGCAAGATCAGCTGGTTTTAAACCGTTTTTTTCACTGTCTAATACTTGGTTTTCAAGAATGTAACCTTCTTTTTCTTGGGGTATATCTTCATCGTCGTCATCTTCTTCAACAATTACAGTTGATTCATCATTAAAAACTCTGTTGATTTCTTCGTCCACTTGATAATAAATACTATCATCGTCACTAGTATTTTTATCTTCAATTTCCTTGTCTAGTTCCTTGTCTTTTTCGTCATCGAAAAGCATAAAGCCTCCTAAAAATAATATATTACAAAAGTAATATATTAATTATAGCAAAAAATTGTTTAACTCTACATTAAACATTTATACATTTTTTTAAAAAATAATCTGATTTCGAAAAGAAAAATAATAATTAAAATCTAAAAGCTATAAAATAAATATTTTTACCTTCATTCTTAAATTTTAGTTCATAATCTGTAAAAAAATTCTCATTTAAATAGTTAGAATTATGAAAATCATTTGTGTGAAATAAAATTTCAGCTCCAAAGTTTTGAATTTCTTCTAAAGCAAAATCATATAGTATTTGATTATCACTTTTAAAATAAACTAATCCATCAGTCGACAATATTTTTTGATATTGTTTTAAAAAATCTCTATAAACTAAGCGTCTTTTGTAATGTCTTTTTTTGGGTCAAGGATCAGAAAAGGTTAATCATATTGTTTTGATTTTTCCATCAAAAATACTCTCTAAATTGATAGCATCAGCAACTATAATTTTCATATTAGATATTTCTCTTTCATTTATTTTTTTAAGTGCCAAAAGAGCTGGAGTTGAATACTTTTCAATTCCAATATAATTATTTTTAGGATGTGATTGGGCCATTTCAGATAACATTTTTCCTTTTCCCATACCAATTTCTAAAATGGTGTTTTTGGAAACTTTGTAAGGAAAATCATTAATGAAAAATTCGCTTTTTTTCAAAATATCAAGGGCGTTTTTATTATGTCTAAGTCTCATAACTAATAATTTTATATTACTTAGTAATTTAAATACAATTAATTTTAATGATTATTTACGATGGCGCGCCTTTAGTTTATAATTAAATTAGTAATTAATTAAAAAAAGCAATTAATTGATTATTAAAAGTAATTTATTTATTTAAATATATGGAGAAACATGAATTCCGATAAACCAATTAGAAGTTTTCATGATTTAATTGAACAAGAGTCATTAGAAAAAAAGGAAACCCGAAAGCCGCGTAAATTATTTGAGATGGGTCAAATAACGGCCATTCAGGCTTTCAAATATGATGGCACATTATATCGACAATATGAAGGTTGCAAGATTGTTGCCAACTTGGATGATTTTGTTGTTGCGTTATTAATGAAAACAAAAGTGCAAGAAACTGATTTAAATTGGGTAGTATCTACACCAATGTTATTTTTCTTTGCTAAAAATAAGTTTTATAATGCTTCTATTACACTTTATCCTAATAATCAAAATCACATTTATGTGAATTTAGCTAGTCCTTTTTATATTGATAATGGAACCATTAAATACATAGATTTTGATTTAGATATAAAGTGTTATTCAGATGGAGATTTTAATGTTATAGATTGACCTGATTTCAAGAATTCAATTGAGGCCTATAATTATCCCTTGAAATTAATATATAGAATTTATACTGAACTTGATTTTTTAGAAGAACAATGAAGACTAAAACGTGGTATTTTTTCTAAAAAACTTATTCAAGATCTTAAGGATATGCTAATTAATTTAGGAGATATATAATTGAAATAAAAACCTCACGAGTGTGTGAGGTTTATTATTATAATAAAATTTCAATTTCGCCTGATTCTGAAGATATGATTGGGTCTGCACCCTTATTATAAATAGCAAATTTATAAATTAAAACTAATGTTTTTTCTGGACCGTTGACTTTAATTTTGTAACTTATTTGTGAATTAATTGAGGTTTGTCCTTTACTATTTTTGTATGTAGGTTTAGTAGGGTGCGCTAATTGAACTTGGTGTCCATTAACAACTAGTAATTCAGGTTTTGAAGGTGATATAATTTTGTGACCTGCAGGAAGGTTTTTTCAATCTGGTCTTTTATCTTTTTCAGTAATTACAATTGAATGGTCTTTGTAATCATATCATAAACTGATTTCTCACTTTTCAAGACGTTCAATAAGTTTTTTATAGCGAGCAGCTTCGATTCTATTAAAATCAAATATCTTTTCTTTTGATAATTTGGTTTTTAAATCAGCAAAATTTACATCTCAAACTTCGATTTCAGCACTCTTAATTTTAGTTTCTAGTTCTGTTTTTAAGGCTTTTAATTCTTCAAGTGTTTTTTTGGTTTTTAGTTGTTCTTTAGCTCAAGTAACTATACTTTTAAATTTTGCTTTTAAAGCTGGACTTATTTTTGCATCAGTATCTTTTTTTTCAAGTGAACTTATAATATTGCTTACTTCTTTTAGTTTTGCTTCAGGAGTTTCAGTTTCTTTATCCCCAGGTTTATCTTCGGGTTTATCCTCTGGTTTTTTTTCTGGAGTTTTTGGTTTTTTGATTTCTTCAATTTTTTTAATTAATTCTTCTCTGATTTTTTTAATATCTTCATCAGTTTTAGCGGCTTTTTGTTTAGTTTCAGCTTCTGTAATAGCTTCATTAATTTTTAAAACTTGTTCAGCACTTAGTTTTTTATCAGCATTTTTAGCTAAATTTTTAGCGTTTGTAATTTCTGTAGCTAATTTTTTAGGTTCTGATTCTTGACATGAAGCAGAAATGAGTGGTGTCGCAATTGCTGCTACACTAGCTATTGGTAATAAAAATTTTAAACTTTTTTTCATATTTTTTTCCTCACAATATATTTTATATATAACACCAATTATATAACATTAATTTCTAAACGTGTCTATGTTGGTCTATTTAATAATTAAAAAGATTAAATTTAAGACTTTTAAGGGTATTAAAAAACTTATGCTATTAAAAGCATAAGTATATTTAAATTATTTAGTTTCAGGTTCATCTTCTTGTTTAGAATCAATATCGTGTTTCTTTAATTCTTTATCTAGATCATTTTTATATTTGTCTTTTGAAATTTGTTTTTGACCAGATACTTCATTAAATAAGGTTTCAAAATCTTGTTTTGAATATTCTTCTTTTAGAGTTTCTTTGGTTTTGGTTATCGCTTCTGGAAGTTTCATATTTTTAGCAATATATTCAATTTCTTCAGCAACAATTGTTTCTCTAATAATTAAAGCATCTTTAATTAATTCTAGTAATTCACGATTTTCTGAAATTATTTTATGTGCATTTTTTTCTGCAGTTAAAATAATTTTTCTAATTTCTTCATCAATTTCTTGACCTACTTTGCTTGAAAATGATGCGTTTTTCATATAATCACGACCTAAGAATGGGTTTGAAGAATCTTCTTCATACTTAATTGGACCTAAGTCTGATAAACCTCATTCGGTTACCATTCTTCTAGCAATTGTTGTAGCTTTAGCAATGTCATCACTTGCACCAGTAGAAACATTATCTTTACCATAAATAATGGCTTCAGCTACTCTACCGCCCATGAATGATGTTATTATTGCAATTAATTCTGATTTAGAACGATTGTATTTTTCTTCTTCAGGCATCATTAAGTTATAACCACCTGCTTGACCACGAGGGATAATGGTAATTTTTTGAACTTTATTACCACCTTTTAGTTTTAAACCAACAACAGCATGCCCGGCTTCATGATATGCTACAGCTATATTTTCTTTTTCAGAAATTGTTCTTGATTTCTTAGCAGGTCCTGACATTACACGGTCAATTGCTTCATCAATTTGTTCAATAGTTATAAACTTAGTGTTTTCTCTAACACTTAATAATGAAGCTTCATTGATTACGTTTTCAAGTTGAGCACCTGAAAAACCAGGAGTTCTTCTTGCCACTTGTGAGAAGTTAATTTTAGGATCAATTTGTTTTCCACGTGAATGTAATTTTAAAATTGATTCTCTTTCTTTTATATCAGGTAAGCCAACAGTGATAATTCTATCAAAACGACCTGGTCTTAATAAAGCAGGATCTAAAACGTCAGTTCTGTTTGTAGCTGCCATAATTAGAATTCCGCTATTTTCTTTAATTCCATCCATTTCAACTAATAGTTGATTTAAAGTTTGTTCTCTTTCATCGTTTCCTCCACCAATACCGGCTCCACGAGATCTTCCTACAGCATCTAATTCATCAATAAAGATAATGGCTGGAGAATTCTTTCTTGCTTCTTCAAACATTTCTCTAACACGTTTAGCACCTAAACCTACAAACATTTCAACAAAGTTAGAAGCAGAAATGAAATAAAATGGAACATTAGCTTCACCAGCAGTTGCTTTAGCTATTAAGGTTTTTCCTGTTCCGGGAGGGCCTCCTAGTAAAATTCCTTTTGGAATTCTAGCTCCAGCTGCATCATATTTTTTAGGATTTTTTAAATAATCCACTAATTCCATTACTTCTTCTTTTACTTCCTCATTTCCAGCAACGTCTGAAAACTTTTTGTTTGTATAAACTCTTTGAGCTATTGTTCGAGAACCAAAACCAGATATTTCACCACCTAGTCCTCTTTTTGTATACATTCTTAAGGTAAAAGTAATTGATAGTACTAAAACACCAATAAATATTACATTTAATGCAGGGCTAATAAATCTATTAAATATACCTGGTCTTGGGGCTGGTACAGAAGAAATTCTACCAACTGTTCCTATATCAGTAGCTGCACTAGTAATGATTGAAATATAATCAAGTCCTGCTACAGAAGTCCCATCTGCTCATTTTTTTATTGCTTCTGGTAGTTGTCTTTGTAATAAACCACTCACATTAACAGTAAAATCATATGAGGTTCTTGAAAAGTTTGATGCTCCCAATAAATCTCGCAAGACATTTGCGGGTGCTTGAATTGTGACTGAAATAGTATCAGAATATGGATTTTCAACCCAATTTGATATATATATGCCATCATTAGAACCTTTTAATGATTCTTTAACAACTTTTTCTAAAAAACTAAGGTCTTGATATCTAATTGATGCTGCTCTAATTTGATCCACAGCAATCATAATTAAAACAATTAGAGCCACAATACCAATAAATATTCCAACTATGGCAAAAGGCCCAAGTTTTTTACGTTCTTTTGGCTGATTTGTTTTGTTGTTCTTGTCCATGACTTAGTCTCCTTTCATGAGATTATATAGTTTATAAACTATACCAAAAAAATTAATAGTTAAATTATAAATAAAAAATTATGTTTCTTTAATTTTTAATATGCCGTTTTGCTTAATAAGCGAAATATTGTTTGATATCTTAAAAGATTTGAAATTTTTTTGTGATAAAACAAATACATGTAATGATTGAAGTTTTGCATAAGATATTTTTGCATTAGGTATATTCCTATGAACAAATTGAAACATAACCTCAGGACCACACATATGAATAAAGTGAAAATTTTCCTTCAATCATTTATAGGCAAATTGTTTTTTTTCTAGTTCTTCATATAATTCTTCTGCCACTGAAAATTTCACTAAATTTATCTGAGTTTCTATTCTAATTTTTTTATGGACCCTGTTTTTTTGGTCTAAACTCATTTTCTTTAATTTTAGTCTAATTTTGTTTCTAGTATATATAGGTTGTTCATTTGAAGAATCTATAGCATAAGGAACATTATTTTGAGTGCAAAATTTTTCAATTTCATCCTTAAATCATAAATTTACCATTGGCCTAAAAACTTTCATTCCATTAATATTAACTAATGAAGGTATGCCAAAAATTCTTGGCTTTCGTTTGGTTTCTTTTTGAAATAAATAAGTTTCAATTGAATCATCTTTGTGGTGTGCTAATACTAAGTATTTAGCTTTGTATTTATCATACAATTTTTTATAAAAATCATATCTTTGTTCTCTGGCAATTTTTTGAAAATTACCTTCATATTTGTAGTCTTTATCAATAGATAAAATTTCATATTTAATGTTGTGTTGTTTGCAAAAATTTTCAACTATTTGCTGATCTTTTCAAGAATCTTCTCTTTTGTTGTAATTAACTGTTGCCACCACTATATCTAAATCTTTCATTAAATATAGCATTCACATTGAATCAGGTCCACCACTAACACCTAAAATAAATCTTGATTTTAAACCAATTCTTTTAACTATAAATTCATATTCAAATTTTTCATCTAAGCTCATAATTCTACTTACTGTAATTTTTGTTTGAATATTTATTCATTACATATCTAATATCATTATTTATAAACTGAATTAAAGCATCAGAAGCTTCTTCGATAACATTTTCTATTATCTTGGAGTCTTCAAAACTAAATTTACCTAAAACAAAATTTACTAAATTTTCGTCTCGGCCAATTCCCACCTTAAGGCGTTTGATTTCGTTGGTGTCTAAATGATTAATAATGCTTTTCATACCATTATGTCCTCCAGCAGAACCTTTTTGGCGAATAATAACTTTACCCAATTCAGTGTCAATATCGTCATATACAATGATAATATCATCAATATTAATGTTGTAATAGTCTACAATAGCTCTAACAAATTCTCCGCTGTTATTCATATATGTTAATGGTTTGGCAATTATTAATTCTTTATCTTTAAAATAAATACCATTAAACTTTTTAGTATTTAAGGGTGCTACTAATTTCTTAGATAAACTGTCAATTATCATAAAACCAACATTATGTCTAGTTTTTTCATATTCTTTTCCAGGATTACCTAAACCTACAATTAATTTCATATTATTTCCTTTTTTGTCACAAGTATTTTATATTTGTGATTCGATTTGAATCATCATCTTTTTCAATGCCGTATTTAAGTGCGCTTTTTTCACCAATAATAACACTATATTGTTTTGCTCGAGTGATAGCTGTATATATTAGTTTCTTGGACAATAATTTTTTAGCCTCAGAAAATAGTACTACAATTACAGCCTTGCATTCACTTCCTTGATATTTGTGCACACTAGTACAATATGCTGGATAAGTGTTTTCTAAAAAATCTGCTCTTGAATAAACTACACTTTTTTCATCATTTTCAAAATCAACAGTAATATGTGTTAACTTTTTATCCTTTGTAGAATTACTCTTAGCAAAAGTAAATCTAGATATATAACCTATTTCGCCGTTGAATACTTTATTTTTTGAATCATTAATCAAATTAATTACTTTATCACCTATTGCAAAACTATGTTCTTTATACTTAATAACTTCCGCTTGTTCGAGAGAACGATAATAATTATTTAAGGCTACATTAAGCTCATCTATACCAGTGTCATATTTATACATTGGACTTAAGACTGCTATTTCTTTTTTGCTGTAGCCTTGTGCTCTAAGCTCTTCTATTTTATTAATTAAATATTCTTGAAGATTAGCTCTTTTACATTCAATCATTTGAGAATTAGCATCTTCAAAAAGTGGCATTTTGCTTTCATTAATTTTTAGGGCATCACGGATAATTTCAAAATTATCTGCTTGACGATAAATTTTAGTTAAAGCAATTGTTTTAAAAATATTTGATTCAATAAAATCTTTGATTAAATACCCACTTCCAATTGCTGGTAGTTGGTCTTTATCTCCTACCAAGATAATTTTTTTCAATGATTTTCTTGTAATTCCTCTTAATAAAGAATAAAAAAGTTCTAAAGGCACCATTGAAAATTCATCAATAATTAAACATTCAACTGAAATAGGGTTTTTGTCATTAACATAAAATTTATTATTTTCAGGATCTCATTGCAACAAACTATGAATAGTTTGAGCTTTAGTGTTATTTTGCTTTGCATTAATATTTATAGTAGCTCTTCCTGTGGGTGTTAAAATTGCTATGTCATTTTTGTGATATTTCTGCAATAAGGTATTAATAATCTCATTAGTTATAAGTGTCTTGCCTGTTCCAGGATTACCGGTAATTAATACAAGTTTTTCATTTAAGGCCGCTTCGATGGCTTCTAATTGGGTCTTATGGAAATTCATTGAAGGTGAATATTTAATATCAAATGAAATATTTAGATCATTTATATGGCCCAATCTTTTAATGACATATTGTTCCATATATATTGAATCTCTTGTAGTAATAAACACTTCATTTTCATAATTTAGATGGATTAAATATCTTTGTTCTAATAATTCTTCTTTAGCTAAATTAAAAAGATTTTCATCGCGCTCTAAATTGTTATCAAATGTAAAAGTAGAAATTGTTTTAAACAATTCACTTTCTAAAATTCTTGTATTTCCACTTCCAAAAAAATACTGCTGAACAAAACTATATAAATAAGTTGAACTTTTATATTTGCTAGCTTCAGGACTAAAGTGTAAAACAATTTTATCAATATCACTAAGACGAGGTTTGTTTTCTTCTTCAGCATCAAAATAATATTGATAAGGGTTTTGTTTATATTCTTCCAAAAATTCTTCAAAAGTACTAAACTTTTTGGAGATTTTTTTATGAAACTGCAAACTAACATTAATTTTAAAAAGTTGGCTGATACTGTTTAAAAAATCGATATTATCTGCTATTGTTTTTTTAATAATAATTCAATCTTCTTCGGCAATACCATAGTTATTAGGTTGAACTAAATTTTTGGAATCTAATATACTACTAAATATATTTTCACCCAACTCTGAAACTAATAAATTCGCTTTTGAATCTAATATACCTTTAAACATTGGCAATCTTAGAACTTTAGTCAAATAACTAAAGTCATTTTTAGATTCTTCTTTTTTAGCTAAAAGTATAGGAGTGGCATAATCAAGATTATAACTATCAGGATATTTAGAGTTTTCATTTTTAATAACTTTAAATTCATAACTCTCGTCGTTAAGAGTTAGTTTTAAAGTTTTAAAAATGTTATCTCTTAAAATAATAGAAATAGAATTATATTTATTTAGTTGTATAGGATTTTTTTCATCATTTTTAATTACATTAAAAGCAGCAATAACAACATCACCTTTTTGTGATTGCCAAAGAATTCTTGTAAATTTGCCTGTAACTAAATAAATTTGATTTTCCATATCTTTTAAATTGTAACATAAAACTATTTGTTGTACTTTAGTTAAGCACTAACTGTCTAAATTCTAAAATTGAAATTCATTTTAAAACTTGAATTAGTTAATTTAGTTAGTTTATAATTAATTAGTTAAATATTAAAAAAATTCGGTCGCATAGCTCAGTGGATAGAGCATCAACCTCCTAAGTTGAGGGTCGTAGGTTCAACTCCTATTGCGATCGCCATTTTTATTTTCTATTTTTTTAATAAATTTAGTTTTGTTTAGTTAACTAAAGGTAGTAATGTTTTATAAAAAAGTGTAAAATTAATAACAATTGATTGAATTAAAAATTAGGGAGTATCTATGATAGATTTAAAATATCTTTTAAAAAATAAAGAAGAAATTTCAAAAAAATTAGCTTCGAGAAATTTTGATTATTCAGTTTTAGAAAAAATATATGATTTAGGTGAAAAAAGAAATAAATTAATTCACAATTTAGAAGTGCTACAAGCTAAAAGAAATGAAATTAGCGAACTGATAGGTATTAAAAAAAGAAACAAAGAAGACACTAGCTTTGAGCTTAAAGAAGTAAATAAAATTAAAGAGCAGATTGAGGAAATTAATAAAGAAACTAAAAGCACAATTGACTTAGTTGATGAACTATTGCTTCAAATTCCAAATATTCCATATGATGATGTGCCTGTTGGTCTAGATGAAACAAGCAATGTTTGCATTGCAGAACATTCAAAATTAGGAAGAGGATTAGTTAAAAACGTTAAACCTCATTATGAAATAGCTACACAGCTTGATATTGTTGATTTTAGTAGGGCTGTAAAGTTAGCTAAAACAAGATTTGCTTTGTATAAAAATGATGGAGCTAGATTAATAAGAGCTTTAGAAAATTTCATGTTAGATACTCATATTGCTAATGGCTATAAAGAAATTATGCCAATGCACCTAGTTAATTCAAGTATGTTATATGGCACAGGTCAATTACCAAAATTTTCAGATGACTTATTTAAAATTGAGAATGAAGATCTTTGATTGATTCCTACTGCAGAAGTTCCTGTTACTAATTTCCACTATGATGAAATATTAGATTTAAATAAACCAATTAAGTATGTAGCATATACCAAATGTTTTAGATCAGAAGCTGGCAGTGGCGGAAAAGACACTAAAGGCTTAATTCGCCAACATGAATTCCATAAAGTTGAATTAGTTAAATTCATCAAACAAGAAGATGGTCTAGTAGAATGACAAAAAACCGTTGATGATGCTAAAAGAATTTTAGAATTATTAGAAATTCCTTATCGTGAAATTTTACTTTCAACTGGCGATATGGGTTTTGGTTCTGCTAAAACAATTGATTTAGAATTATGAATACCTTCAGAACAAAGATATCGTGAAACTAGTTCAATTTCTATTTATAAAGACTTTCAAGCTTTAAGGGCCAAAATTAGATATAGAACAAATGATAATAAAACAAAATATGCTTATACCATTAATGGTTCAGGATTAGCTATAGACCGTGTGGTTGCTGCTATTTTAGAAAATTATCAAAATCCTGATGGCACAATTAGTGTTCCTAAAGCTCTAATACCTTATATGCAAAAAGAAATTATTGGATAATTATTTAAATATGAAAAGAATAAAACCTTTTGTAAAATGGGCAGGTGGAAAAACAAAGCTTATTTCAACAATTAAAGAGCTAATGCCCAAAAAATTCAATAATTATTTTGAGCCCTTTGTTGGTGGAGGAGCTTTATTTTTTGATATTCAACCTAAGCAATTCCATATAAATGACTTAAATGAAGATTTAATTTGAACTTATAGATGTTTTTCTAGTTTAGAAAATTTTAATAAATTAAAAAATGAGCTATTGGTTCACCAAAACAGTAATAGTGAAGATTACTTTTACATTATAAGAAATATGGACCGCATGAAAGATTATTCTAACATCGATGAATGCAAGAAGGCAGCTAGGTTAATTTATTTGAATAAGTCTTGTTTTAATGGGTTATATAGAGTTAATTCTAAAGGTTATTTTAATGTTCCATTTGGTAAAAGAAATGAAATAATGTGCTTTGATGAAGATAACTTAAATAGAATTTTTGATTTTTTCAGTTTAAGTAATGGCAAGATTACAAATTATGATTTTGAAGAAGTAATTAAAGAAGTTAAAAAAGGGGATTTTGTTTATTTTGATCCACCATATGATGTTTTAGATAGCAAAGACTCTTTTACTTCTTATAATAAGCAAGGTTTCAATAAAAACGAACAACAAAGATTATTTGAAGCCTATAAAAAATTAGATGAAAGAGGTGCATTTTTAATGTTGAGTAATCACAATACTCAATACATAAATGAACTTTATAAGGACTATAACATAAATATAGTGAAAGTTAAACGTTTAATTGGTTCTAATGTGGATAGTAGAAAATTTGTTGAAGAAGTTATTATTACCAATTACTAATATTTTGGATGAGGAACAAGATGAAAAGAAATTTTAATGATTGAATTCAAACAATGTCATTTAACATATTGTCATATGAATATTATGTTGATTTTGAAAAAGTTTATAAAAACACTAATGATTTAAAAATACATTTAAATTTACTAAATTCTTTGATTGGAGCCAAAGAAATAGAAGGTGAATTTCGCGAATTGATTACTAAATATCCCGAGGTATTGAAAACTATTCCAATTTTACTGGCCAAAAGAGAGAAAGAAATAGTATGTTGAGATGGTGAAATCAATAGAACTTATAACTTTTCTAGTTCAAAAAATGCAACATTAAACACAGTTGATGACTATTGTTATTTTATGAATAAAACAGGTTTATTCAATTTAATTTCAAATCACATCATTAATAATTTATATGATTATGTAATGGGTGTTGAAGTGGGGCTTAATTCTAATGCTAGAAAGAATAGAACTGGGCATATTATGGAAAATCTTGTTGAATATCATATACAAAAAATGGGCTTTAAAAAAGACAAAACTTATTTTAAAGAAATGAATGTTAAAGAAATCGAAGAAAAATTTAATCTAAATTTAAATGAAATTTCTAATGATGGTAAATTATCTAAAAGATTTGACTTTGTTTTTAAGTCTAATAATATAGTTTATGCATGTGAGTGCAATTACTATAACAATAAGGGTTCAAAAATAAATGAAACTGCTGGGCATTATAAGGAAATAGCTAGAAATGCCAAAAAAATCAAAAATTTTAAATTTATTTGATTTACAGATGGTTTTGGCTGAACTGGTTCAAAAAAGATTTTAAAAGATGTTTTTTTGGAAATTGAACATTTATATAATATTAATGATTTAAAAAATGGCATTTTAAATGCATTAAAATAAAACCAAGGGTTTTAAATTGTATTTTAAACACTGGATGTTTTTGAATTAACAGTTCAATAACTTCGGTGTTTTTTGTATATTACAAATTCTCATTTAAGTACTGTTTTTAAGCATAATATTTATGGTTTCTATATTATAATTAAATGAGTATTGAAAAATTATGGAGAATAATAAATGGAAGCCAATTTTAAAAAGATCAATGGAATAATTCAAATATATAATGAAACAAATGGATGTTGAGAAGAAAAAACTGATGAAATTGAACATCTGACTGGACCTCATTTTGACACCACTTATAAAAAGCATTGAAAAATTACATACAAGAATAATACTAAAAGGACATTTTGTTATGGACTATCAAAAATGAATTTTTTTTATCCATTAATAAAATTGAATTGAGAGAAGTATAATTTATTAATTGATAATTGCAAAATTGTTAATGCTAAAGAAATTTATACATATAAAAATAAACTTTATAAAATAATTACTATAAATGATGAAATAATAACATCTGATGATGTTAAAAAAATTAACATAAATAATTCTTCAAATATTACTAATTATTTTTGAGGGTTATCAAAAAAGGCAGAAGAATTAACTAATGAAGAAAATGCTTTGAACTTTTTGGCTCAAAATTATAGTAGAAATCAAGTTAACATTAATTCAATTTTGTTTAACTATTTAAAAGGAATTAAACTTAAAAATTTGTGTTCAAAACCAAAAAAATATATAGTTCCGTTTAGTTTTAATGAAGATCAGTATTCAGCAATTGAAAAAGCTTTTGAAAGCAATGTATCAATAATTGAAGGGCCTCCAGGTACTGGTAAAACACAAACAATACTAAATTTAATAAGTAATATAATATTGTCCAAAAATACTTGTGCAATTATTTCAAACAATAATTCAGCTATAGAAAATATTTATGAAAAATTAGAAGAAGAAGGCTTTGGTTTTTTAGCAGCCAAATTAGGTAATAGCAACAACGTAGAAGAATTTTTTAATAAGAATGATAATGATGATGAGAGAAATAAATTATTGCATTCTGAAAATGAAGAAAATGAAAATTGAATTAACGAATATACCAAATTAAAAACTCAAGTAGATAAAATACTGGAATTAGAAATAGAAATCTCCAAGTTGAAATCTGAAATAAGTGATTTAAAAGTTGAACAAAATAATCATGCAAAGAAACAAAATAATGTAATTAATATTAATAAGAATTTAAATGTAAACAACTATATTAGATTAATCAATAAACTAGAAAAAAGCAAAAGAATTAATTTATTATGAAGATTCAAAATAAGACACAGCTTTAAAGTTAATTTCAAAGAAGTTAATTATGAAGACTTTGTTTATTCTTTAGAAAAAATGTTTTATGAAAAAACTTTGAAATCCAAAGAGGAAAAACTAATTATTTTAGAAACTCAATATCAAATTTTAAAAGAAAATAATGCATTTGAAAAACTAAGTCTTTTATCCAAAAACATTTTAATTAAACATTTAAAAGACCATTATTCAAATTTAAATGAATTTAATTTTAATAATAAGAATTACAAGAATAGTTATAGAATTTTTTATAATTTTTTATATAAACATCCCATAGTGCTTTCTACATCGCAATCACTAATTAAAAATGTTCCTAAAGATTTTTTGTTTGACTTTTTAATAATAGATGAAGCCTCTCAAGGTGACTTATTAAGTAGTGTTTTAGCACTAAATTGTGCTAAAAACCTAATCGTTGTAGGTGATTCAAAACAATTAAAGCAAATAGAGGCACAAGAAATTGTTCCAGATTCACAAAAAAGTGCTTTAGAGCTCAATATTCCTGAAGCATATCACTATCATAGTCAATCTATTTTAAGTTCGATATCAAAAGCTATGCAAGATGTTCCAATTACTGTCTTAAGGAAGCATTATAGATGTGATTATGATATTATCAATTTTTGTAATCAGATGTTTTATAACAGTGAACTTATACCTATGAAATCTAAACCGGGCAATCATATAAAAATAATAAAATTAAGTGCTGGGAATCATAATAGAAAAAGTGAAGATGGAAAAGGTTTGTTTAGTGAAAGAGAAATTGAAGAAATAAAACTGCAACTAGAATCTGAAGATAATTTAAATAACATTGGAGTTATTTCGCCTTTCCGTGCTCAAGCTAGAAAGATACAAGAAATTTTTAAAGACACAAATTTAGAATCTGATACTATTCATAAATTTCAAGGTCGACAAAAGAATAAGATCTATTTATCATTTGTTGTAAGTAGCTTAAATCAAAATGATAACAAGGAAGAAAAAAACTTTTTATATGATTTTGTAACTAATGAACAACTTTTAAATGTTGCTATTTCTAGAGCTAAAAATAATATAACTGCAGTTGTCTCAGAAGGTGTTTATAATTCAAAAAATAATATCATTAGCGATTTTATAAAATATGCTGAAAATTTGTACGGCTCAGAAGCAACAATTCAATCAAATATAGTTTCTGTTTTTGATTCTTTATATTTAGCTAAAGAAGAAAACTATAAGAATAATAAGAAGAAGAAAAATAAATGATATGACTCTAAGGCTGAAGAAATTATGGATAATTTAATCCAAGACAATATAAAAAAATATAATGCCTTAGGTTATCTTATGCATGTTCCATTATCTACAATTATTGATGATGCTAGTATGTTAGATGATGAAGAGGAAAAGAAATATGCTTTTCGTTCTGGGACACATGTGGACTTTGTAATATACAATAAAATTACAAAAAAATTTGTTTTTGCTATAGAAGTTGATGGCAAAGAACACTTAAAAGAAAAGCAGAAAGTAAAAGATAATATTAAGAATAAAATTCTAAATGGTCAAAACAATATTAAACTTTATAGATTTCCCACCTATGGTTCAAATGAAATTGAAAAACTAAAAGTAATTTTTGAAAATGAATTCAATAAAATGCTTAGTGATTTTCAGTATTTAAAGAAATTAGATTAACTAAAAACCAAGCACTACTAAAATAAATGTGCTTGGTATTTTTATTTAAGTTAATTTAGTATTCATGTGAAGTAATATTTAAACTATCAACAACAATAAATTTATCACCTTTTTGGGCGCCATATGAATCTAGTACTTGACGTCCAGCATCATGATTAAATTTAATTAAAGCTCTAACTGCTTCTGAGTGCTTTTCACAAAATATACCCGCAGTAACTCCATAACTTCAAACTAGTCTATCATCACTGACTACACCAACAATATGAGCGTTTGGTCTATATTTAGCTACTTCTTTTAGTAATTTACCACTATGGCTTAAAACAATAGCATATTTATATTCGCCTCTTTGTAAAATTGAAGCCACTTCATAAGCTATTAACATTCTTGAATTTTGGTCATTAGCAACTTTTTGAATTTGTTTTTCATAAAACAATTCAGTAAAGTATTCTTTTTCAGCTCTTTTTGCAATGGTGGACATAGTTTTAACAGCTTCAATTGGATATTGTCCATTAGCTGATTCACCTGAAAGCATAACTGCATCAGCACCTAATTCAACTGCATAATAAACATCAGTAACTTCAGCTCTAGTTGGTAAGGGATTATTTTCCATTGAATCTAACATCTGAGTCGCCACTATTACTGCTTTGCCTTGAATTCTGGCTGCTCTAATAATTTTCTTTTGTCAATAAGGAACATCATAGTATGGAATTTCTAGCCCCAGATCTCCTCTAGCTATCATAACTCCATCTGATTCTCTAATAATTTCATCTATATTATTAATTGCTGTCTGTGATTCTATTTTAGAAATAATTTGAATATTTTGACCATTATTGTCATTTAGAATTTTTCTAATTTGTCTTACTTGATTAGCATTATTAACAAATGAAGCAGCAATATAATCAACTCGATATTGTGCTCCTCATTTGATGTCTTCTATATCTTTTTCACTAAGAAAAGGTAATGAAAAATCTACTCCTGGAATATTAACTCTTTTATTTGTTTTTAGTTTGTGTGCATTTATTGTTTCAACAATAACCTCTGCTGGTCTAATTTCTTTTACCACAGTTGATAATTTTCCGTCATCTAAAAGGACTTTATTTCCTTCTGAAACATCTAAGTCCATTCGATATGAAACACTAATTTCATTTTCGTTTCCAATTAAATTTTCATATGAGTTTTTATCAGTTTTAATTGAAAGAGTATGATTAGCTGGAATATAGCAAATTCCATCTTTGATTTTTCCTACTCTAATTTCTGGACCTTTAGTGTCTAACATTAAAGATATGGGACGATCAATTTCTGTCGAAATTTGTCTAGCTAAATCAAATTTCTTTTGGTGATCTTCTTTTGTTGAGTGTGAAAAGTTAGCCCTAACTGTTGTTACACCTGCTTCAATTAATGCTCTCATTGTTTCATAATTGTCACTAGCAGGACCTATTGTGGCAACAATTTTAGTTCTTTGTTCATTAAATTTCATTTCTTACCTTTCTTATTGCATGAATTATTGTGCTATATAAATATTTTATAACAATTTAGTTTTTATCTCGTTTAGTTAAGTTATTTAGTTCAATTTAAGACTAAGAATAAAATACCGCTTGATTAAATAAATTAAACGTGCCGCAAGTTAGCGGGCACGTCTCTTAAGTGAAATATCAAATGCAACACATTATTGTAAAATATAAATGTGGGGGCAGCTTGAATTTTCAATTCAGCAATGACAGACACTTGTCCGTCATTTTTTAAACTAAATTTTTAGCCTTTAATAATTTTGTCAATTGCGTCATAATCATAGAATTTATCATATTCTAATTCTACATCTGGGCTAACACCATCTACAATTGATTCATTTTTAGGACCAAATACTGCATTGTTTGGTGAAGAAATTGTTATTGTTGTACCATCAACTAATACAATTGTATTAGTATAATAAAAACCACCACCACCGGTTGTTTTACCAATTATTTTTGCAATACCCATTTCTTTAACAATACTTGTTATTTGGTTAGCAGCATTAAATGTATTTAAACTTACTAAAAGATGTCAATTATAGTTTTCATAAGCATCGTTTTCGTATTTCCCATCACCATCTGTATCAATTTGTCATTTAGTTAAAGAACCAGTTCTGTTTAAAACATCATATTCACGGTCTAAAATTGGTTTATCTGTCATGAATCCTAATGTTTTAACCATTGATATAAAACCATTACCATTATTGATTGATAAATCTAGAGCTATGTTCTTAATTTCTGGTTTAGCTCTTAGTTGGTTCATTAAGTGTCTCATTAAGAAATATGTGTCATGTTTTCAAGCATCTGGACCTTTAATTTGGTCTTTGGTTCCATATTCAAAACGTAATAGAGTTACAAATGCTGTGTTACCATGGAATCTAATGTAATCATCTGCTCCAAAGTCACTAATTTTTTTACCAAATTTAGTTTCAAATTTTTTGGTTAGCATTTCTCTATTTTTATAGAATCTATCACGGTATTCACCGTAGTCATCAGGACTTTTTAGTTTATCTCTTAAAACTTCATTTGGGTTTGATTCATAATATGAAAATGAATCCATTATTGTATGTAATCCGTTTAATTTTTTGTGGAATAAATTAATGTAAGCCTTGTTATATACTTGAGGATCAGTAGATAATAATTTAGCTTTTTCATCTTCACCTATATATTCTTCAAATGATTTAATTTTTTTGTGGTATTTTAGACCATAGAAATAATCCATTGTAAATAATAGGTGATTGTAGTTTACTTCTCTTTCTTTAGCAGTTGGTTGTTTACCATTTAGAGTTGCTACTTCTCTAATTCTTTTTCTAGCTTCATCTTCTGTTTTGCGAAATGTATCCATACCATCAACAATATTAGTGAATGTTACACCATTGTAATACAAATTTGTATAGTTTTGTGACATAAATAAAGTATTAAAAATGATATATGGCAATAAAACTTTGCCATCTTTATATAGAATGTCAAATTCATATTTATTTAAGTCAAATAAAACACCTTCGTCGTCTTCTCGTTTTTGTTTATGTTCATTTTTTAAGAATTGATCATCATCGGTTTGTTCTGGGAATTTTAAAATAGAAGAGAAAAAGATAGTGTTTGGTGTATGAATAGTATTTTTTTCTCAGTTAATTTCTAATCGATCTGGTGATCCACTACCATCACAATAATATACTTTTCTATTTCTGGTTTCATCAATTGCAGAAGTTATCTTAGAATTATCAATGTATCCATCTAGTGCTTTTAAAAATTCATCTACATCAACGTATGTAACTTCAGTTTGATTTTTAATATTATATGCTTTAACATTTTTTTCAGCAATTGTATATTCATCGTTGTAGTTCTTAAAACTAACGCTTTTTTCTTCGATTTCTATTTTGTTATCGTTTTCAGGGCTAGTATAATAATCTAATTGTTTTAGAATGTCTTTAATTTCTTTAGTTTGTTTTATTTTTTCAATTACTTTATCTTTTTGAGAAATTAATTTGTCTTTTTCTTGGATTTCTTTATTCTTAGATTCCAGTTCGGCTTGTTTTGTGTTAAGCTCTTCTTGTTTCTTTTTAAGTTCTTCTTTTAATTTTGGATCTTCACATCCAGCTGATAATAAAGCTGCTGGAACCACTAATCCAGTAGCTGCTGGTAAAATCGTAAATAATAATTTAGATTTAGTTGATTTTTTCATTTATTGTTTTATCCTCCTATATATATATATATATATATATTAAATTAAAGGTTATTTTTAATTTTAAAAAGATTTTTAATAAATTTTAAGCTTAAGCTCTTATTTTATTAACAAAATAAAAAATAAGACTGAATTAAACATATCTCCTATCAGTGGACTTCCACAAATGGAGGATATGTTTACATATGTCTGTTATTTTTGCATAAGAAACATATTTCACTTTTGTAGTAGCCCACAAGCAAAAGATATATTTGATTAATAATGATTTTAATCATTAAACCTTATAATTATTAAGTATATATTTTAGATATTGGAGATGTAAATGAAAATAGGTTTTGATAATGAAAAATATATTGATTTACAATCAAAAGAAATTTTAAAAAGAATTAATCAATTTGGCCAAAAACTATATTTAGAATTTGGTGGAAAACTATTTAATGATTTTCATGCTTCACGTGTATTGCCAGGTTTTAAGCATGATTCAAAAATTAAAATGCTTTTAAAACTTAAAGATATGGCCGAGGTTATTGTTGTTATATCAGCTAATGATTTAAAAAACCAAAAAATAAGATCAGATATAAATCTCACATATGAAGAAGATGTTTTTAGAGTAATCACTAAGTTTAAAAAATATAATCTAAGTCTTAATAGTGTAATAATAAGCCAATATGACAACTCCAAACCAGTTAAACAATTTATAAATAAATTAGAGAAGCATAATATCAAAGTTTATAAACACTATCGAATTAAAAATTATCCATACAATATAAAAACCATAGTTTCTAAAGATGGATATGGCAAAAATGAATATGCAGTTACTAACAAAAAACTAATTATAGTAACTTCACCAGGTCCCGGTTCAGGTAAACTAAGCGCTATATTATCACAACTATATCATGATTCCACACAGGGCATTAAATCTGGTTATGCTAAATTTGAAACTTTTCCAATTTGAAATTTAGATGTTAAGCATCCTATTAATTTAGCTTATGAAGCGGCCACTGTGGACTTAAACGATTATAATGTTGTCGATAGTTTTCATTTACAAAAATATGGCATTCAAAGCACAAGTTATAATCGTGATTTAGAAGCATTTCCAATTTTAAATAACTTATTAACTAACATATATAAAAAACCGCTTTATAACTCTCCTACAGATATGGGAGTTAATATGGCAGGTTTTTGTATAGTTGATAATGAAGAAGTGAGCCTAGCAGCTAAAAAAGAAATCATTAGGCGCTATTATCAAGCAATTATTAGCTATCAACAAGGTAGATATCCAAAGATTTACGTAAAAAGATTACTTAAGCTAATTAAAGAGAATAAAATTAATAGTAGCCTTGTCAAATCAATTAGAGCTGCAAATGAATTTAGCTTTAATAAGAATATTGTTTGTTCTGCAATTGAAATTAATTCCAAAACAATAATAATCGGCAAGGAATCAAAATTACTTAATTCTAATGCTGCAATGGTCTTAAATGCACTTAAATATTTTGCTAAAATTGACCAAGAAGTCGATGTGCTAGATCCTATGGCAATTGCTTTAACTCAAGAACTTAAAGAAAAGTTACATTATAATGATTTATCATTAGATCTAAAGGAAACACTTTTTGCTTTAGCTATAAGTGCTAAGACTTCATCAAGTGCTCAAGATGCACTAAACCAAATTAATAAGTTATCTGGTTTATGTGTGCATAGAACAACAATTTCTAGTAGTTCTGATAAAGAAATGTTTAAGAATATGGATATTCATTTAACAGAACAAACATTAGAATTTAAGTAAAATGATTTTTAGGAGAATAAGATGAAATTTAAACGTGTGTTTTTTATTGTTACAGATGGTTTAGGTATAGGATCCGAACCAAGACAAGAAGAATTTGGAGATAAGGGAGCCAATTCTTTATTACATGCCTCAGAAGCGCTGCCGCTGGAAATACCAACATGAAAATCTTTAGGTATTACAGAGATAGCTAAAATATCAGGACATGTAGCAAGAAATAAGCACCCATTAGCATATGTTGCCCAAATTCATGAGGTTTCTAATGGCAAAGATACTTTAACTGGGCATTGAGAAATGATGGGTATTTATACAAAAACACCAAATCCCCAATTTACTGAAAATGGTTTTCCAGAAGATTTAGTTAAAGAATTATCAAAAGCTTTTGACGGAAGAAAAATAATTGGCAATAGAAATGCCTCAGGAACTGTAATACTTGCTGAACTTGGACACCAACATATAGAAACAGGAGATATGATTATATATACCTCTCCCGATTCTACTCTTCAAATTATTGGCGATGAAAAAACGTTGGGTGTAGAAAAACTAAATGAATATGCCAAAAGAGCACGAGAAATTTGTTCTTCTAAACCTGAATGAAATGTTGCTAGAGTTATTTCTCGTCCATTTGTTTATGAAAATAATAAGTTTACTAGAACCTTCAATCGTCATGATTTTGCCAATAAACCTACTGGGCATATAATTATGGAAGATTTACAAAAAAAAGGAATTGAAGTAATTGCCGTTGGTAAAATTAGAGATATTTTTGCAGGAGTAGGAATCGATAAAGTTTATGGACCTGCTTCAGATGATGAAAATATGGATATAGCTATAGATATCGTTTCATCTAATTCAACAAATCAATTTATATTTATTAATTTAGTTCAATTTGACAGTCATTATGGTCATAGAGAAGATCCTATTGGGTATAGCCAAAACGTTTCAAGAATGGACATTAAATTAGCAAAGCTAATTAATGCCATGAAAAAAGATGATTTATTAATTATGACATCTGACCATGGTAATGATCCTACTTATGGTCCAGACCACACTAGAGAAGCTTTACCATTAACAGTTTTTTCTAAGTCATTTATTAAACCTAGAGTTTTAGGTCCTCTAAAAGGACTGGGAACTGCCGGCAATATTGTAGCAAGAAACTTTGGAGTTCCCACTGTTATGACTGGCGAAGATATTTTTGATGAGCTAATATAAGCATCATGTACAACTATTGCAAAGACCGCAATAGTTTTTTAATTACTTTTTTAGATAAAAAAACACCAAGAATTTCTTGGTGTCATTTGTAAGTTTATATTTCAATTTTTTCATTAGTAGATGGGTCAGTTATTACTATTTTTTTGTATACAGGACTAAATTGTCTATTAGGTCAAAGATTTTCTGGTTTTGAATTAATAGAATGCCAGTATCAAGAAATGAAATCATTTACTTCATGAGAGTGTGATCGTAATATCTCTGAATGATTTGGAACTTCTCTTCAGAAGTGACTTAAAGTTTGATAATAGCTTGAAAGATCACTTCAAGAATTAAATATTGATTCTATATTAATTTCATCTCTAGATCAAACTTTCATATTATTATTAACATTAATTTGAGCGGAAAATCTTTTCTCAAATTGAGTAAAATTATTGTCATATGGTTTACTTGTCCCACGAGTAATTTTTACTAAAAGGTCCTCAACATTGGCAAGTGTTCAAATGAAAGTATAAACTTGTAAGATTTTTCTAAAATGATTATGGAATATCATTGCCCCTACCATATTGTTAACTTCGACATTTTGATATTCATAAGTGCCGTCAGATTTTTTACCAACAATTATATTTATTGTTGTTTTGTCTCTTTTTTGAAAAATGGCAAAATTTGTATTTTCTAATTCAAAATCAAATTCTAAGTCTCTATATTTTAAACGAAGTGAACGACTAAAGTGTCGTAAAAGAGCAGGTTCTAACATTATTGTATTTCTAAATTCTTCTTCATTTCCAAGATTTACATTTGGATATTTTTGTACTATATCTCGTCAAATCAACTGTACTAGGCTTAGAGTATCTGTTGATAATTTATAGTCATCTACATCTAGGAATTGTTTATCCTTAAATGACTTTTGTCAAGACTGATCTTTATGGGTTCTAACTTCATCTCCAAATATAATTTCTAAATTATTTACTTTTTTACTTTTTGCTTTAAAGTAAACCATTAATTTACCTTCAATATCATTTGGTGACATATATTCAATACTAAATTCTAAATCACTTGTATTCTTAGGTGTATAAACATCACTATTTTGAACTTCAGAAGGATATTTATTTTGAGGTGTATTAAAAGGATCTATTAAGCCAATTTGAAGATCAGGGTTTTGTCTAATTTTTTCAATACCTTCTAGTGCTTTTTTAATTTCTTTGATTTCTTCAAGAAGTTTTTGGAATTTTTCAAATGTTTCTTTAAGTATTGCTGTGTTTAGTTCTGGTTGTTTTTCTGCAGAACCTATAACGGCAGCAAGATCATTATGTATTTGAAAAATTAATTTGTATAGAGGATGATTTGCATTAATTAATTTAGATAATTCATCATGAGATTTAGTATCTTTAATTTCTTTAAATTGTCTTAAGATATCTTTATAGATACCTTCAGCTCTGTCTCTTTCTTCAACAAAGAAAGTATTTTCTATATATTTAATAACTCCTTTATCGATTACTAATTCCTTGTGTAAATTTATTTGTTCTTGAACACTTTGTGCATTTTTAAACTTTTCGAAAAATGGTTTAAAGTGTTTATTCATTAAATAATCATGATCTCTATATTCTCATCTAACTCTATGTAATCTTCATATTTCTTCTAATATTGCATTTTGTCTATCAACAAAAGGTTTTAGGTAATTTTCTCATTCAGCTTTGGTTTCAATTTTGTAGAATTTTTTATTTTCAACTAAAAGATCTAATTCTTCAATCATTTGTCCTAGTAAATCAATTTTATGTAATTTAACATAACCATCAGCACCATAGAATTTAGAATAATTTTCTGAAGATGGACCAAAATTATGGAATCTTTTGCCATCTATTTCTCTAATGTCATTAAGAACATCAAAGTAAGTTATTAATGGTGAATAAAAAGCGCCTAATTCTTCCGTATATTTATTTTGAATATTTAAAGCGTCTAGTGTTCAAGCTTTAATTTGATCATGTTTTTTAGATATTTTATCAAGTTTATTTAAATAAGTATCTCATTGTTCAATTAAATCATGAAGATTTTGAACTGCTTGACCCTCTTGGGTTTGTTCATCTTTACCATCATCATATCTACCATTACTATTTTCATTATAATCTCTAAATAATTGCTTTAAGTCTAAGTCCGGATGTGCAAAGTGTGAAAATCTAGTGCCTAGCAATTGATTAACGCGAGTAAATATAGCAATTTTCATATCATGATGTTTTATACTTGAAGCTTCTCAAGGCATGTCTTTAAATACTAAAACATTCTTGAAAATATTATTTAAATTATCAATGGTTGTTTGCAATACTTCTTGATTTTGCTTAGATTCTATTTTAGCTTGTTCATAGATTGCTTTCATGTCATCTTCAGTATGATCTGAAGCTCTTAAAGCATTAATTTGATTTTTAAAGCCTTGTCTTTCTTTTTTATAAATAAAGAATGTTTCTTCATTTGCTTCATCATTTAATTTATCTAAATAAGTTTTTCTTTTGCCTTCGAATTCAATTAAATTAGTTAATTTTCTAATTAATTCTTTAACTTCATCTTCTTTGGCTAGCGAATCTATTTTAGCTTGTTTGTATTCTAATGATTCAGCTTTAGCTGTAGCTTGCTTAAATGAATTTAAATTTTGTTCTGCTTTTGTTTTAATTTCACTTATTTTAGTAATATCACCTGAATTTTCTCATTCGCTAAGTTCGTATTCAACAAGATTTTTTAGTACTTGAACAGCAGCATCATATATATCTTTAAATTGTTTTTTATTTGCTTCAAGAGTTACTTTTAATGAAGCTATTTTTTGTCTGGTATTATCAACATCTGCGCCAAATGTTACTAGTGCTGCTTTAATTTGAGCTTCATCTTTTAAATCAGCGTCAGCATTAATTTCATCAAGTAGTTTTTTAGCTTTATCATAAACTTTTTCTAAGTCTGGAATTGCTTTTTCTAATGGGTCAACTTTTAGTTTATGTTTTTCAACTTCTGCTACTGTTTTAGCAATTTCAGTTGTAACACTATTAATTTTTGCCAAAATATCTTGAATTCTTTTGGTTTTTGCTTCTAATTTATTCTTTATTGATTCAAGTTTTTCATCAACTGTTTCAATTAGTGTTTTTGATGAACTTTCAACAGCTGAATATTTCTTTTGAGCTGCATAATTTTTTGAATCTTCTGCTAAAAGCTTCAAGGCTTCTAAATCAGCTTTAGCTTTTTCTAATAAGTTTATTTTGTTTTGAGCCAAAGCGCTTTCAACAGAAGCTTTAATATCATTTCATTTATTTTGTGCTGTATTAAGTTTTCGCTCAGCAGTTTCTTTTATATCTTTTAGATTGTTATTTAATTCATTTTCCAGTATTTTTGAACTTGCAATAGTATTTTTAAAATTTTCTCATATTTGATTATCTAAAAGACCAATTTTTTGTATATCTTGAGCAGTCGTATTTGTATAAAGATTCGACATTTTTGAAATTGAATCTTTAAATGTAGGCAATTTTGCAGACAACTCATCATAATTGTCTTTTGCTAATTTGGCGGTTTCAGAATGAGTTTTATTTGCTTCCATTAGCTCTTTTATTTTTTCAATAATTTCTCTAATTCTAGTTTCTTCTGCATTCTTTTGTTTTTGAGCTTCTTTTAAAGCCTCTTTAATTTGTTCTAACAATACATCAGCTTTATCACTAGCTTCTTTATAAACTTTTTGTTGAATATTTAATTTAAGTTTATCTAAATTGTCCTTTTCTTTATTTAAGTCTTGGATAACTTTATTTAACTCCGCAATGTTATCTCCTGCATCTTTAGCTTCTTTAATTGCTTTTTTAACATTAGTTTCAATTGTACTTAAAGGAGTGTCAATTGCTCGCTTAGATTCTATTAGTTTATCTTTTAGATCATTAGCTATTATATTAGCAGAATTTATTAATTCTCCTAATTGTTTAGCTAATTCTTTTGCTTCAGGGTTTTTATCATCTTTATTAGCATTATAAATTGGGCGAGCATTAGATATAATATTAACTAAAGCACCCAAGTTTTGGTCTAATGGATCTATTGTTTCTTTTTGAGCTTCAGTATCTGCTTGTGCATTAGTTATTGCATCAATATGAGCTTGCAATAATTTTTTAAGACTTTCAACACGCTTATCTTCTTTATGTTGTTCTGATTGTAATTTAGCTCTTAAGTTAACTAATGCTGTTTCTATTTCTGTCTTGTTTTGATTCATCGAACCATCATTAGCGTGATATTCTTGAGCGTTAGCAGCAGTCTTAATTGCTTCAAGTTTAACTAAAGCACTTTCGTAAGCACTAATAGCGCCCTCAATTTTTTCAATTGAATTACCGCTTTCATCAGCAGCTTTTTTAGCATTTTTTAATTCAGTATTTTTTCAATTCTGATATGCTGTGTCATGAGTTTGTTTAGTAGTATTAATTCAGGTATTTATATCTTGAATTTTTTGATTTGCATTTTTAATAGAAGTATCTAGTTCTTCTAGTTTTTCTTTTAGTTTTAAAACAGCTTTATTTTGAGTGGTATTATTAGTTGTATAAATACCTAAAGAAGTGTCTTTTAGTGTTTTTAGCTGCTCAACATAATTAGAAAGTGAATTGTATTTATTTGAATAATTTCCAGCTTCTGCTATTTTATTATTTAAATTTCTTATAGCATCATTTAAAGTGTTTAGTACATCATCAATTCTTTGTTGTTCTGATT
>NZ_JAFIRD010000010.1 GCF_017116825.1 Mycoplasma enhydrae
TCAACTAAATTAGCGGCAGCTTTAGAGAAACTAAGAGCAGCAAGACAAAAAGCAGCTGATGCCAAGGCTTTAGCTATTACTAATAAATATAAAGAATACGAAACCAAAGCTGAAAACTTAGAAAAAGTAATTGATGATAAAATTACTGAAACACAGGAAGCTCTAGACAATGCCAAGGGTGAAGATGCTAGAGTTGACGCTTTAGAAAAAGACTTAAAAGAAGTTATTAAAAACCTTGAAGCAAAACGTAATGAAGCTAATGCTGCTAAAGGTAACATTGATTCATTGGACAGAATCCTACCTGATTTAAACACTTTAAACACCAATGCTATTCAAAAACACAATGATGAAAACAAACCAGAAAACACTAAGCATCAAAAACTTGATGTTGTTCTAAAACAACTAAAAATGCTAACTGATGAAGTTAGTGGAATTTACAATGCTCTAAATACAGAGAATACTAAAGATAAAAAAGAAATAACAGATGCTTTAGCTAAAGAAAAAGAAGCATTTAATAATTTAAAACAAGAAGTTAAAAATGCTATAGATTCAAAAAATATTACCGATCTTAAGAAAGTAATTGAAAAACTAAAAGAAATTAAGGAAAATGCTCAAAAAGTTAAAAATAGTGCAACTTCAAAACACTATTCAGCTAAAGAAACAGAAGCACAAGCCTTAATTACTGACATAACTAAGTCTATAAAAGAAGCAGATGATGCTTTAAAAGAAGCAGAACAAAGTGAACAAGACAGAATTAACAGAGTTAAAGTAGCACTTCAAAAAGCTACTCAAGACTTATTAGCTAAAAAACAAGAATTAGATGGCAAAACTAAATATGATGAAATTAATTTAGCTGTCATAACCACTAACACTGAACTAGAAAGTGCAAAAAATGTTCTAAGACAACACAATATTGATAAAAATAAGGCTATCGCTGAACTAAAAACTGAATTAGATGCCTTAGACCAAGCAATTAAGGATACTAACAGTTCTATTACAGCCGCTGAAGCTAAAGCCAAAACAATTAAAACTAAACATGAAGGTTTATATAAAACTTTTAAAGACACGGAATATAAAAATGCTGAAACTTTAGCTAATAATGCAGGTACAGAAATTACTAAAATTAATCAAGCAATTCAAGCATATGGAGAAGCTTTAACTAAAATCAATAGCATTAAAACTAACGCTAATAATGATGGTTACACCGACCTAGATGCTAGAATTGCCGATGATATTACAAATATTAATAAAGCATTAGCTGAATTAAGAGCCAAATTACAATCAGAACAAGAAAAAGAAAATGAACGTGTTAAAAATCTTAAAAAATTATTGCAAGACCATATTAGTACAATAACTAATGCACAAACAGATGCTGAAGCTCAAGAAGATAAAATAGATCCTTTAAAGACAAAATTAGACGATTTAGCTAATGCTATAACATCAGCTGAATCAGATTATGACACTAATAAAAATGATAAAAATGATGAAATTAAAGGTTTAATTAATACTTTAAAAACTACAATTGATGCTGCTAATGCTAAAAAAACTCTACTTAATAAAGCATTAACAGGTGCTAAAAAAGCAATTGATGATGCTCTTAAAGAAGCTAAAACAAAATCTACTAAAGCTATTAAAGATGCTAAAGATGCAGGTAATGACATTACTAAATTAAATTCTGCTATTGAGGATCTTAAAAAAGCTATTACAGATGTTGAATCAGTTATTCAACAAGCAATTGATAAAGAATATAATGCTCCTAAACAAGAAGCAACTGAGCTTTTAAAGAACCTAAAAGAATCTTTAAAAACTGCTGAAGATAAAGCTAAGGGCGAAGAAGAAAGAATTAAAGGTATTATTGAAGAAATTGATAGAAAACTTCAAGAAACAGCTCAAAAACTTCAAACTGCTAAAAATGCTGAAGGAAAATATGATACTTCTGTAACTGCTCTTGATGCCTTAAATGCCCAAATCACTCAAAATAATGATTATCAAACAAACCTAAATAAAGATGCTAAAAATAAAACTCCTCAAATTAAAACTAAATTAGAAGAACTAAAAACTAAAACAACTGAAGCTAAAAATGCATATGATAATTTAGTAGCAAAAAATAATCAATTGAAAACTCAAGTAGAAGCTAAATATACTGACGCTCAAAGTTCATGAAGCACAGCTAGAACAGGTTTAGATGCAGCTCTAACAAACAAGAATGAAACAAAACTAAAAGAAATAAAAACTGTTTTAGAAGCTTCATTAGAATTAGCTAAAGCTGCTAAACAGCTGGCAGCTGATAAAGATTATGGTGCAGTTAGAATAAATTCAGATGATTTAATCAATAACATTGAAAGAGATCTAACTAAAATCAAGGATGCTCTAGAAGGTGTTGAAAGAGACAGAATTGCTAAAGTTAAGGAAAAACTTGAAACTGTTATTAAATCTCTAGATGATTTAATTAAGAAAAATGATCATGCTAATAAATATGACAGTACAAGAGCATATGTAACTCAATTAAATAATTTAATCAATACCATTGAAAATGATGTTTATGATATATATAACAAACCAGAAAATACTAGTGTTCCTGAACTAAATCAAAAATTAACAGAACTTAAAAATAAACTTGATGAAGCTAAAAGACATTCTGAAGCACAAGATAAATTAGCTAACGATATCAAATGATTTTACGATTTCGCATATAAAGGTTGAAAGGATACTGAATATAGACAAGCAAAAGATGCTGATAATGCTAACCCTCAAACAGAAGTTGAAATTAATAATGCTATTGGCAAATTCAATACAGCAAAAACTAAGCTCGAAACGTTAATGGCTAAAGCTTTAGCTCAAGAATACAATGACAATAAAGCAGACCAACAACAAAAATTAGATGAAATAAATACTAAAATCCAACAACTAGAAGACAAGATTAAAGAAGCTGTTTGAAAACAAAAAGCACAAGAACATGCTCAAAAAATTCAAGAAATTTATAATAGACTTGAAATGCTTACTAACTTCAAGAAAATTAATGAAGATATAGCAGCACTAGAACCTTTAATCCAAGCTGCTCAAGACTTTATTAATAATGAAGTTAAAGACAGTAATGCTGCTTTCTTGGCAAACCTAAAAAATACAATTCGACAAGCTACAACCTTAATTCAACAAAAAAGAGATTATATTGCTCAAGAAACTGCAAAACACAAAGCAGAGTATGAAAACATTAAAAATACACTAGAACACCTTATCAATTTATTTAATTCTATTGGTACAAAATCAATCGAATTAACAAATGTGGAATTCTGACGAATAAATGAAGGTATTTTATCTAATGAAAACTTAGGAAAATTAAATAATACAGGAGATAAACTTGTAGAATTAGCTAAAAAAACGAAAGAATTAGGTGATGATAAATATGAAAAGTTAGCTCTTGAAGAATTAGAACCATTAATTTCTAAAGCAAGAACTTTATGATGATTAAAAAAAGCTCAAGGTTTAGAATTTTCTCTTAGTCACGCACATCAATTACCTTCTTCTGTTGTAACCGCCAACATTACTTCAATTGGTCATGAACATGATAGATATGACTTTGTAGTTGAAAAAATGACCTATAACGATTTAAAAGGTTATGTTAATATAAGAGTTAAATATTGATTTAAAATATATGGCGATACTTTAACTGAAACAAGAGATTATAGAATAAAAACTACTATAAAATATGAAGCTTTTGAGTTTAAAAATCCACGACTAAGAGAAGATGTTTATGATTATGAGGCAATGAAAAGAGACTTTGAAATTGATAATTCATATGAAAATCTAAAAAAATACTTCATATGAGATAACGGTAATGATAAACTTGATTATGAAGAATTTTTTGTTAAAAAAGTAGAAGAAAATGATATTACACTTATTAGAAAAGTTTCAATTCCTAATTCAGATAATTTAGATTCTCAAACCTTTAAAACTGCTGAAACAAATATTAAAATACATACTACTATAAAAGATAAAATCAGTAAAAACCGTAGTGTGTGAATTGAAGATAATATAAATGCCTTTATTAGTGGTTGAGAACTAAAAAGAACAAATGCGCAGCCAACCGCACTAACTATTAATGATGTAGAATTTAAACCTGGTACTTTAAATCTAATTCCTCATTTAGAAGTTCGTGCTAATTTTATTAGTCCTAATAATTTTGATGGAACTTTAAAAATTAATTTTAGTATTCATGACAAAGTAACCAATTCTAATCAAATAAAATTTTCTAAGGTTTTTGGTGGACTAATGCCAAGAAAACCTAGATTTGATTTTAGATATAATTTTAGTAATTATTTTATAATTATGATTAATAAATATAGAAGTTTTGGTGATGCATTTAAAAATTTAAATGGTAATAATCCAAATTTAACAATCGATGATAATTTCTTTAAAAAGCAATATAAATTAATTTGAAATACAAAGGATTCAAAAATCAGTCCTCTCTTTACAAATCTTAAAATTGAATCAATTAAATTCTCGCAAGACAGACACGGGTTAATATTTGATTACAAAGTTAGGACTAAATTTATAGTAGGAAGAAAAAGTGCTAGATCTGGTGATTTTGAGTATGCATGAAAAGAAATACAGGTGCAAAATGATTTTCAAGATTTTAGTTTATTAGCCAAAGTTACACATTTCCTTAATATGCTTAATTGAAATATACTGGGTGCTTACCAAGGTGTTTGACCAATTGAATTATATTTAGCACTTCCTTCTCATCCAGGAATTAGAGGTAATTTAGGAGATTTTAATTTTTCTGATACAAGAATTACTAAAGATAACCTACATTATAAAAATTTTTGAAATTTTTGACCAAGTTTTAAAAGTCATCAATCAAAAGCAATCCAATTAGTTCTTAAACATTTTAATAATAATGATGGCTTTTTTGAAAAGTTTTATCGAAACCCCGATACTTTAAAAAGTTTTTTGAATGAATGACATGGATTGAAAAATAGTATTAGAAATTTAATAAAAGCAATTTGACTTGCTGTACCTAATAAAAGGGAGCCTGGTGTTGGATCAAGATTTGAAGCGGAAGAAAAAAGATGAAAATCCTCAGCTTATGTTGTTCCTACTAGTCATGCTGATCCAGATAAATTTTTTAAAAACCATGTAGTGTTTATAGGTGAAAATGAAGATCAATCATCAAATGATTATACAGACAAAACAAAACACTAGAATAAACTTGAATTAAAAAGAGTCGACAATTTGTCGACTTTTATTTTCCTAAACAAAATTTATTAAACATGTTATCTAATAACGTTTCACTATCATATTCTTTATTTAAAATTTCTCTTAGTATAGACCAGCACTTATTAATATCAATAATTACCACTTCAGGACCATAGTTATTATTTAAACCTTCTAAAGCAGCACTTAAACAGTTAAGTGTTTGCTTTAGCAGTCCTAAACGCCTTGTGTTGTAAATAATATTGTCATCTTCATAATCAAGATCTAAATATTTTTTAACTAAAGCATTTTTTAATTCTCACACATTTTTGTTTTTAGATGAAATTTGAACATAATTTTTGTTTTGTTTATTTTTTAATAAATCACTTTTATTTATAACTGGAATATAAATTTTATTTTTAGCTAGTTTTTTAATAATTTTATCTTCTTGATTTTCTTCTAAGTCAGGATTTAGTAAATGTACAACTATTTTAGCTTCTTTAATTGAATCTAATGATTTTTCAATTCCAATATTTTCAATTTTATTATCTGTTTTTCTAATTCCGGCTGTATCAATTATTTTAAAAGGAATACCATTAATTTCATAATCAGCTTCAATAACATCTCTAGTAGTACCTTCTATATCTGTTACTATAGCTCTATCTTTATTTAATAAAACATTTAATAAAGATGATTTTCCGACGTTTGGTTTTCCAACAATAGCAACTTTAATACCTTCATATACATCAATAGCATTTTGAGATTTTTTAATTATTGTTTCAATGTTATTTTTAAGATTTAAAACTAATGTCGATAATTTGGTAGCATTCATTTGTTCGATATCATTGTAATCAGAATAATCTATATTTATTTCTATAATTGAAATTATGTTTAATAATTGTTGTTCTAGTGATTCGATAATTTTATTATCATTATTATTAAATTGTTTGATAGCGATTTCAGCTTGTATATTAGTTTTAGCATGAATTAAAGAATTAATAGCTTCAGCTTTATCTAAAGAGATTTTTCCATTTAAAAAAGCTCTTTTAGAAAATTCTCCTCTTTGAGCTAACCTTGCGCCGTTAGCAATAATTAAATTAAGAATCTTATTAGTAACAACAATACCGCCGTGTGCATTAATTTCTACTGTGTCTTGGCCTACATAATTTTTTGAGCCAATAAAGAAATTAACTAATACCTCATCTATAGTTTTATTAGTTAAAGGGTCATAAATATAACCATATGTAATAGTTTTATCTTTGCCTATTTTTCCTTTATATATTTTTTTAATTATTTGAATAGCTTCTGGTCCTGATATTCTAATTATAGAAATAGCTTGATTTATATTACCTGAAGCAATAGCAACAATAGTATCGTCAATTATATTATTTTTATACATATTTATATATTATATAAGTATTAGAAAATTATCGCTATTTTAGTATATAACGGCAACAGAAAAATAAAAAAGTTTGTAGTTTGTTAAATTAATTATAATAATAAGTAATGTATATATGTCAATATCTTTAAAAACCGCTAACTTTAAGACTAAAAAGTGTCTTAATTAAATGTCAATAAAAACAAAACAATTTTAGTTTTATTAACATTATTTAAAAACATTAAAAACTTATATATAAATTATTTGTATATAATTAATTTATTATCAAATGAGGTATAAATGTCTGTAGTTAAAAAACAAAAAAAGCCAACAGTAAATAAAAAAAAGAAAAATGATTTTATTTTAGTTGATGATATTAAAAAACCTTCTAAACACCAAATAGAGCAAACACGCGAATTAGATATTTATAAAAATTATGGATTAGGAAGTTTTAAAGAAATTAAACTAAAAAAAGAAAAGAAAAAATAATGCTAAAAATCGGTTTAATAGCAGAATTTAACCCATTCCACAATGGGCACATTTATTTAATTAATAAAATTAAAGAAATGTTTCCTAATTCTAAAATAATAGTAGCTTTATCATCTAATTACACCCAAAGAGGTGAAATTGCATGTCAATCATATTTAAAAAGAAAAAAAATCGCAAAACAATATGGTGTTTCAAAAGTTTTAAAATTAGATTTTGAAACTTCTACACAAGCCGCTCATATATTTGCAAAAGGTGCTATTGATAGACTAAATCAATACGGAATTGATTTACTAGTTTTTGGCACTTCTGATACTTCGGATATTAATGTTTATATAAATGCAGCTAATAAATTCAAAGAGAATTTAGAGTTTTATAATACAAAAGCTAAAGAGATAATGAAAACTGGTAGGTCTTTTATATATTCATGTTATGAAGCGCTTAAATTTATTATTCCTGAAAAAGATATACCTCAAGACATCTTAGGTTTTGAATATACTAAATATATAATTAATAATGATTTAAATATTAAACTAAACTGTTTTAAACGTACAATTTCTCATAGTTCAGACGACACTAGTCTTAATTATGCTTCAGGCACAAAATTAAGGCAAATGATTAAAGATAAAGAAGATATTTCAAAGTACTCACCTGTAAGAATTACTAAATTAAAAACAATTGAGAGCACTTATTCAAAATTTCAAAAAATAGTAAGAAAAAAAAAACCTCAGCAACTAGCAAAAATAAAACTAGTTACAGAGGGTATGGAAAATTTATTTAAAAAAAATATAAATGCTTCAACTTATGATGAATTTGTTGACCGCTGCACTTCGAAAAGGTATACTAAATCAAGAATAAAACGAGTATATTTATATGTTTTAAAAAGTATTAAGAGGTAGATTAAAACCTCCTACTCATAATAATGATTATCAAAATGAAACAAAATTTATAACACTATTTAAATTATTAAATTTATATAAAAAAATGACCTCTAGCCACTCCTTTATGCCGATATTTCAGCTTCTTAGCTTCCGCAAGTTATTTTTAACTCCGCGCCTTTTACATCTATACATACTATACAATATCATAATTTTTTAATCTTTTACAAAAAAAATAAATTGGTATAAATTTTTTCATATAAAAATTATAGTTTAAAAGCCGGTTTTACCCAACTTTCTATGGCTGGCCAACAGCTTTCGCTCAGACCTGTATTTACAATTACATTTTACCATACTTTATAATTTTTTAAAAAAAGTTGGTAACACACCAACAATTTTTATACTGCAATTCTAGATAAACTTACTTGCCCAATAACTAATCACATAGGTATAAAAATAAAACTAGTCATTGTTGATAAACTACTTACTTGCGAAGTATATTTAGCATTATTATTAGTATGTTGTGAATATAGCACAATTGTAGTTCCCGGAGGAACGGCGCCTGTCATTACTAAAATTGCTCCTACACTTACTGGAATTAATTTTTTAGCTACAAAGAAAGATACTAGCGCTAATATAAATAAAGGTATTAAACCAGATTTATAAAATAAGAATAATCAATTTTTACCTTTTTTAAACATCTCTTTTAAATCATTTTTAGCTAAACTAGTTCCTATAACAATTCAAATTAGTGGACTTATTAGACTGGCTACAATACTTATTGGTTTAGCTAAATAAGGCATAGTTATATTTCAATCAAACCAACCTGTAGGTCTACCTTGATAAGGGACTCATAAATTTTTTAGATTATCATATTTAAATCAATTAATAATTTTCGTTTTTTTACCTAAAACACCGCTTAACACCTCTACTTCTTGTCCGTGTAGAACACTAAAGTTAGGACCAAAAGTGGCTTCCTTTGTAAAAATATTTGTTGTGCTACCATAAACAGATAGTGTTTTATTTACATCTTTAATTGTTACACCTAATTTTGGTATATATTGTGTAGCTCATAAAGCTATAGCAATAATCACCACAATAAAAGCAGGGTTCAAAAAGGCTTTTTTAAGTGTATACTTAAATTCTTTTTTAGTAAACTTAACACCTGTTATTAAAGAGAAAGATAAACCAAAACCACCAACATAATACAATATGTTTCAAATATTTAAAGAACCTAATTCAGGTCCATTAGGAAATACACCTAAAACAATTGGCGTAGCAAACAAAATATTGGAACCATAAATACACATTAGTCAAGTAACAAGATGTTTACGTTGGAGTTGTTCTAAATAAATATTTCTATTTCAAATTTGTTTTTGTTCAAATTCCACATTGGCTTGATATTTTTCGAAATCTTTTTGAGCTCTTGTTAAAACTCTTTTAGGTATCAAATGTGGTAAAAATTTAATTCATAACAAAGCAATACCAGTTAATGCAAAATAATAAATTGCACTTAGACCGAAAACAATAGCATATATATTAATATCTGATTTATCTGCGTTTTTCATAAACGAAAAGAAAGATAAAAAAGGAATTATGATATTAATAATCATTTTTTGAATTGAATTTGTAACACCATCATTTAAAACCTTAGTTTTGTATAAAACAAAACCTAATAGTGTAACTACTAATGTAGAAATAATTGCACCTCAAAGGCCAGTATTTGTAATTATGCCAGTAAATAAAGTTGTGGAATTCATCTTAGATACCCAACTTTCTTAGTGCATCAACAGCAGCATTAGTTTCCGCTTCTTTTTTAGATTTACCAATACCTTCACCATATTTTATACCTTCAAATATAACAACTGAGCCAAATTGTGAATTTGAAAGACCTTCTGTTATATATTCAATATTAGAATTACTTGATTTTTGAAAATGCTCTTGTAATAAATTTTTAGGATGGTTGTGTTCAAAGTTTAATGCCTTATCAAAAGTTGGTTTTAATGTAAGTTCTGTAAATTCAAAAACTTTTGATAAACCATAAACTAAATAAATTGCGCCTATAAAAGATTCATATAAATTAGATACTGTTTTTTCATTCAAGCCGTTTGCAAAAGCAGATTTTGAATGCCTTAAGAAATTTAATAATTTAAATTTAGATGCCACAAATGCTAAATTAGTTTTATCGACAACGTGACTTCTTAATTTTGTAGCTGATCCAGCATTTCATCAAAGTTTATTAGAAGAAATTCATTCAGTTACTACAAATTGCAAGATACCGTCCCCAATAAATTCTAAAAAATCATTGTCATGTGATTTTTTATTTTCATTAGAATATGATTTATGAGTGAATGCAGATATAAGAATTTCAATTTGATTTCTCTTTAAATTATGCGTTTTTAAATTAAATGTATTAATAAATTCTGAAAGTTCTTTCCAAAACAATATGTCTTTATTATTCATTTTGAATTTCCTCCAGATTGTTTTTTATTTCGCTAATAAAATTTTGATTATCTAGTAGATTTTTAATTTGATTTAAAGAATTATAAAAAGCTAATTCATCTGAGCTGCCATGTGCTTTAATTACTATTTTTTCTAAACCGATAATATAGGCACCACCTACATTTCTGTAATCAAATCTATTTTTAATTTGCTTTAATTTTGGTTTTAATAACCAACCACCTATTTTAGATATAAAATTTGACATTATGGATTGTTTTAATAAACTACCAAAACCCATAAAAGATGCTTCCATAGTTTTTAAAAATATGTTTCCTGTTTGACCTTCTGCTATAACAATATCCACAACACCATTAACAGCGTCCTTTGGTTCAATAAAACCATGATAATTAATTGCTTTGTTGGCTTTTAGTAGACTATTAGCCAACTTTACATTTTCATTACCTTTATAGTCTTCCGTTCCAATATTAAGCAGTCCAATAATAGGGTTTTTATTTTCAAACATTTTTTGATAATATTTAGTGGCAACAAGTGCTCAATTATTTAAATAATCAGCCGGGGTTTCTACATTAGCACCAGCATCTAGTAATAATATATTTTTTTGAGTCGTAGTTGGTACTACAGGCATAAAAGCAGGTCTAGAAACATTTGGTAACCTTTTAATCTTTAAGCTAGATAAAGTTATTAAAGAACCACTATCTCCACTGCTCAATATAGCATCACAATCATTTTCTACCAAATAATTAAAGGCATCTAGCATAGATGACTTATTTTTTAAAATATCCCTTGGAGAATTTTTAATATGTGCAATTTCACAAGAATTAATTATTGTAAATAATTTGGTTTCTTCTTTTAAAGTTTCTTCAATGTATTTTTCATCACCAACCAAAATAATTTCAAATTCTGGAAAGTTTTTTTTAAATTTTAAAGCAGCTCTAGTTGCTTCATAGTGCCCATTATCATTATTTAATATATCAAAAACAATTTTTTTCATTTAACACCTACTCTGTTGATATTAGATATGGATAAATAGTTTGGCCACCATTATATATATCAATTTGAACATCAAAATTAACTTCTACATAATTTTGTAATTCACTTATATCTGCCTCTGTAACATCTTGACCATAAAATAAAGTAACAATCTGTGTATCTTCATTAATCATTTCATTTAATAATTTAATTGCAGCTTCATTAAAAGTTGGCGCTGTGTTAATTAATTTACCTTCTTTAATAGTCATAAACTCTCCAGCTTTCACTTTAATACCATCTAATTTAGTGGTTTTAATAGAAGGAGCGATTTCACCATAGTGAATACTATTTAAAGCATCTTTCATAAGCTGATGATTTTCTTCAATTGAATTTTCTTCACTGAAGTTATATAGAATACCTAAAGCTTGAGCTTGTGATTTAGTTGGAATTATAATAATTTTTTTATCTTTAATAATTGTTGAAGCTTGTTGAGCTGACAAAATAATGTTTGAATTATTAGGCAATATAAAGATAGTCTCAGCATTTGTTGAATTAATGGCATATACAATATCATTGATTGAAGGATTATTTGTTTGTCCTCCTTCAACAATATATGAAGCCCCACTTTCTTTTAATAAATTAATTATACCTGCACCTGAATTACAAGAAATTACAGCGGATTTTTTAGGTTTTTGTAATTCGCCATTTTCAACTTCTCTTTTATTATTGGAATTATCGGTATTCTTTTTACTATCGTTGGCTTGTAGCGTCATATTTTCGATTTTAACTTTAATAAACTGACCCAAACTATTAACAGCATTTAGAACTTCTCCTGGTCTAATTGCATGAATATGTACCTTTAGAATAGAATTGTCCTGAACAACAACCATTGAACTTCCAATTCTTTCTAATTTGTTAACCAAAAGGTCTTTATTAAATTTTTTAGGCTTTTTGAGTTCTAAAATAAATTCAGTACAATAACCAAATTCTCCTTCAAAAACTT
>NZ_JAFIRD010000011.1 GCF_017116825.1 Mycoplasma enhydrae
TCAAGAGCTTTTTTAAGTTCATCTAAAGAATCGGCAGCATCTGTTTCTGTAATTAAAGTGTCTACTTGTTGTTTAAATCTATCAGCAAACTCTTTTAGAGCTTCTTTTTCTTGTTCAAGTGTTTGAATTTTAAGTTTATCTTCTAGTTTTTTAATAGTTTCATTTGCTTTATCGATAGCTTGTTTTAGTTCATTAGCTTCACTAAAAGCACCAAAATCTTTTAGTTTTGGTTCTAATTTTTGCGATATATCTACTAATGATTTAAGTTCTTTGATTAGACTTTCAAATTCTGCTTTGGTATTAGCTTTAGAAGCTTTTTCAACTGCCTTATTAATTTTTTCAATTAAAGCTTTGGCTTCCTTTTTAATTTTTTCTAGATCTTTAATTTTATCTTTTTGCTTTTCTTTAGCAGCTGCTAAAGCATCTTTAGCTTCTTTAACAGTTCCTTTAAGTAAATCTTTATCTTTTTGAAGTTCAACTTTTTTAGTGTCACTTTTTAAAGTCTTAATACTTTTATCTAAAATCAGATCTAACTCTTCACCAATTGCAATGTGTTTTTCTAGCTTCTTAATTTGATCTTCTAAATCTTCTAAACTTAAATTCTTATTGACGTTAGTAATACCTGTTTTTAGGGCTTTAACTAACTTTTGGATATAATCTCTAAGTTTCTTGTATTGTTCATCAACATTAGCATCTCAAGTACTAGCTTCTCCACGTTCGTGATCTTTAATGTCAACAATAACATCTGGTTTGTCTTTATTATAGATGCTAGGTTTAGATTTTTTGCCATACTTAGCATATATAATACCAGCTACAGCTGCCGAAACAACTAGCACACTGGCTGTTGCTCCTACAATAATAGCTGTTTTCTTTTTCTTAATTGAGTTATTCATAAAACCTCTTTTTTGTTGTGTTTAAAATAATGCCTAATTATACCCAATTTCATATATATATATATATATTGGTGTTTTTAGAGGTTTTTTGGTGATTTTAGGGCACTTTTGGGAATGTTTTAAAAATAAATTAAGAATTTTCATTAATATTGAAAAAAAATTAAAATTTAGATTTATGTCTCCAAATCATTAATATAACTTTAAAATAAAGTATAATAATAGAGCCATGAGAACAGCAACCTTGTAAACTGGTCAGGATAGAGATATAGCAGCCATATCGAGAAGTGCAGTGTCTTGTGGTTTTTATTTATTATTAAAGAGGTTTTAAAAAATGCTTTGCACAAAACTACTTAGTCCAATTGAAAATATTAATGATTTTCAAATAATTCCAATGGTTGATATTGGTGATTTCGTTGTATATAAAAAAATATCAAATAAAGAATTTTTTAATTCGGTCAAACTAAATGAATTTTTAAAAATAAAAGAAAACAGCACAATATATATTGAACCTAATGAATTTTTTATTAGTTCAAATAAAGTGTTTAATGAAGAATTTGAAGCTGATAGTGACTTAGTTCAAGAAATTATTAATTCTAAATATTTTAATGAATTCAAATTAAAAGAACTAAAAAATTTGCAAGCTATTATCCAAAAAGAAGGTGAAAAAGGTTCTTTAATAACTATCGATAAAAATCCTGATAGTACTTTTGAACCTTATTATGTTTTTGTAGACCCTTATGTAGCAGAAGCAGAACTTAATTATTTAATAACAACACCTTTTATTAAAAATAATTTAGAAGCAACTGCCAAGGTTTATGAAAACATGATGATAAACCTAAAAAAAGCAAATGAAACCTTTTTAGATAAAAACTCTCAAGTCCATTATTTTGTTAACAATGTATTAATGGAAAATATTCAAAAAGTAATAAATGATATTGAAAATGCTAATTAAAAGAATATTAAAAATGCACCAAGCGACACAAATACTCGTGTTCTAAGTGCATTTTTTAATATTAACGTCTGTTGTAGTATTCAACAATTAATGACTCATCAATTTCTTTAGCAAATTCATTTCTTTCAGGTAATCTTGTAAATGTTGCTTTGTTTTTGTCGCGTGAAATTCATTGAGCAGTTTGCATAACTTCTAAAGCATCTTTAAGATTGACATTATTTTCCAATGAAGCTTTAATTTCAATAACTGAACCAGGTTTAATTAACATTGATGGTATATTTGCCTTGTGGCCATCAACTAACACATGGTTATGATTAACAAATTGTCTTGCTTGTGCTCTTGTACGAGCGAAACCTGCTCTAAATACTAAGTTATCTAATCTAGATTCAACTAATTGTAATAAATTAGTACCAGTAACTCCTTCTTTTCTAACAGCTACATTAAAAAGATTTTTGAATTGTCTTTCATTTAGACCATACATAAATCTTACTTTTTGTTTTTCATACATATGTAGTTGATAATCTGAAGGTTTAGATCTTCTTGCTCCATGTTGTCCTGGAGGAGTTGTTCTTTTTTTACCTTTTGTAAATTCTTTGTTATTTTCTAATAGTGATGTTCCATATCTTCTTGATTTTTTGAAAATAGAACCCAAAAATCTTGACATATTTTTCCTTTCAATATGCAAAGACAAATTAATAATTCTTACTTATATTTTTTTCTCTAATGATTTCGGCTTACAGCTTGCTTACTTTCAAATTTAAATGCAAAGAAAAAACATTTAAATAATATTATTATGCTGTGTCAATGCTTTAGAATTATAACTTATTTTAAAATATTTAAAAAAAATAAACCCATTACAGGTTTATATCCTTGTTATAAGTCTTAAACTGAGAAATCTAAGGCAAAAACTAAGCTTCAATATTTAATAAAGGTAAAGCATATTTTTTAGTAAATTTAGCCATGTATTTTTTAATTTTTTTAGCCAAGTTGCCTGAAGTTGATTTAGTTTCTTGAACTATAAAAATTAACATTTTTTGATGAATATCATATTTAATACCTAGTCATTCTTGGTCTTTAAAATTGAATTTAGCTATATATTTATAATTACCTTTCATTTGAGTTCTAATATCTTCAATAGAGCTAAATTTTATTTGCGCAATACTATCTTGAATAAAAAGTTTGGTTTCAAAATCAATTATATTTGAAGCATCGCATGGATAAGCAAAATAATTAATATCTATTTTGCTTGATAAATCAAGGTTTTGTTCACTAATGTTTACATAACGCATTTCTTGTGTTTTGTAGTAATTAAACATATCAACTAGAATTGACAGTAACACAAAACCATCATAACCATAGTTTTTATTAGAAGCTAAAAAAACGTTATAGTCTTCATCAAAATACAATAAACCAGTATTTTGATATATATTTTTGTAATCAATAGTTCAATTACTTTTGTATTCCAATTTATAACGAGAGGCCATGCTCTCTATATTTTCTTTTTTAACAAATCTTGAACTATATATTTTTTTAATTTCTACAAAATCTTCATTTGTTTTAGAATAACTGTTTAAAAAAGATAAATAATTAACAATTAAATCGCTTATATCTAATAATTCATATTCAATTGACAATTTCTTACTAAAGTTACGTCTGTAGGTATATAACTTTTTATAATCATAAGAAAACTTTAAAATGTATTCAACATTTTTTAATGATGATAAATGAGCGATAGAAAAATTAATTTTTTGAGGTCTATTTTCTTTTAAATGTTTTTTAATAACAGTATAAGCAATATCATTTTTTCCAAGAATTTTTTTAACAAAAGTATTTTGAAGTTTGGTGTTTAATATACCTATTTTTAAAACATGATTGGCATTCTTTGTGAAATTCTTTTGCAATATATAATTACTATATTCATTTAACATTTTCTTAAAATCTAATTCTTCAGGGTCATCATGAAACTCTGTTACATCAGATATGTTTATTTTTTTATAGATTTCCATTACATTTTTTAAAATTTCATTTGGTAATTGCTCCCCACTTTTAGAAAAAAAACTAAGCGCGTAATTATTGTTATCATATTTTTTTATAAAAATAGCAAAAGAAAAGTCCTTTACTAAATCGAGACTGTATTTTAAAAAACCTTCATGAATTGGGGTGTTTTTTTCAAATACATAAGCTTTGTTTTGCTGGCAACAAATTACATCAACCATGGTATTTTCCAACAATGGCATAAATTTGTTTGAACCATCATTAGCTATTAAAAACTTAAAGAATTCTAGGTTTTTTGCTTTTAAAAAATTTAGCATTGATTGTATTATTAATTTAATTGTTATTTCATTAAATTTATCAAATCCAGAACCAATTTGACCAATGATATTATTATCTTTTAATATAAAAGATATATTTTCTTTTTGATCTAAAAAAGTCATAAAATCAGGAAATAATTTTACTTGGTGTTTCTTTTTCATATAAACCTACTTAATAAGCTTTAATAGATAATCAATAAAATTATCTATTGCTTGTTTTGTATCCATATTTTTTTGGGCGCTAGAAACTAAAGAATCAAAAACGGTTTTCTTTAAAATGTTTCTAAAGCTAGCACTTTTTCAATCTACCGGATCTGAAAACGGAACTAAATCTTTATTAATTATATTATTTAAAATTACTTTGTTTGCTTTGTTATCATTATTTTTATAATTATCATATATATTTATAAAACTTTGAGTAGGATAAACATATCCTAAATTTAAATTAAGAAATTCAATCGGAGAAGCTTTTATATTTTTTTGGTCTAGTTTTCAATCATATATATTCTTATTGTCATACAGTCAATATAGAAATTTTTTTACAATAATGTTTTTTGATTTTTTATTAGATGATATAGCACTAAGAAATTGGCCTTGCAAGAAATATGATTTATTTAATTGATTAGTGTCATATTTAAGAGGTGTACTTTTTATAATTAAATCTTTTTCATTTTCTTTAAAATATTCAGATTCATGCTCATATATTCTTGAAGTAATTATTGTAAATAATTGGTTTTTCAATTTTGTTATTGAAGTGTTTTTATTGTCATAATCAACATTGAAATTTTTTAGCTTTAAATTGTTATATAAATCTTTTATTACATTAGAAAATTCAATGTTTTCTTCTGTGTTTTTTTGAAATACTTTCTGATATTCCAATTTATTTTGTCTATTGTACTTTAGAAAGTAATTTGAAAAATCTGAATTATTTTTTTTGAATATAGTTTCGAAAATATAATTTTCAATATGTTTAAGAAATAGAATATCAAAACCTCTTGTTTTAAGGGATTTATTAATGAGTTCACAAAGTTTTTCAAAATCTTTTTGATTGTCAAATAGTTTTTCGTTGATCTCTAAATCTCACTGTTTTAATGCATCAATATTAAAGTCTGTTATTGATGCTTTGTCTAATAAATTTAAATCATAATAACTTGTAATTATTGATTTTATATATGCATCTTGTGTCATATTTAAAATGTGTTGATTTTTAATATTATTATTCTTTGCAAAAATATATAAAGAAAATAAATAATCAGCTAATATTTTTTTATTAATAATTAAAATCTGAGAACTTAAACCTAAAGGCAAATTATAGATCTTATTTTCATTAGCAATGCCAAGGCGATTATTGTAGTCTAAAATGTGTTTAGGTAATGAAGTATTAGCTGCTATATTACTTAAATCCACTAATCTATTATATTTATTAATTAAAGGCACAACTGAAGGATAAGAAACAACAATAGAAGGAAGGTTTTTATCATTAGCCATAAGTTCTAATGATAATTTATAATTTATTTGTCTAGGTGAAAATGAATTTCTCAATATTATTTTATTTTGTTTAATTTCAGATGAGTATTCTGAATTAAATTTATTTATAATTTGTAAAAATGTTTCAAATTTGTTATCTTTTGTACCTTGATAATAAGGTATTAAAACACTTATTTCTTCCTGTTCTGCTACCTGGCATGCGGAAAGTGAAGCAGATAAGGGTACTAAACCAATTGCAAGGCTTAACAGGTTAATCTTTTTCATTTTTATTTAATATTTAGGCGAGAAGATATTGCTTTGGCAGCAATAGTTCCATCTCCGGTTGCAGTTGTAATTTGTCTAATATCCTTAGCAACTACATCTCCAATAGCAAAAATATTCTTTTCTCTAGTTTCCATATTCTTGTCCACAACAATAAAACCTTTTGAATCAAGTATGCTTTTATTTTCAATAAAAGCGGTAGCAGGTTTATAGCCAATATAAGGAAAAATGCCTTTTATATTCATTTCAGTTATTTTGCCATTAATGTTAGCAATAATGCTTTCAACTTTTTCATTGCCATTAATAGTTTTTATTGTGGAATTTTCATGAACAAAAATGTTTTTATTATTTTTTACGTCTTCTACAAGTTTTGCTTCAGCACGTATTCCGTCTCTAACAAATATATGCACCTCAGAAGCCAACGAAGATAAATAATTAGCCTCTTCAAAAGCTGAGTTACCCCCTCCAATAATAGCGCAAGGTTGATTTTTAAATAAAGCACCATCACATACTACACAATATGAAACGCCTTTATTATTAAATTTTTCTATATTTTCTACATCACTTGGCACTAAATTTTTCATTCCGGTAGCAATAATTAAAGCTTTAGCAAAATATTCTTTACCATTATTTAAAATTACTTTCTTTTCTGTTTCACTTATGCCTTGAATGCTTACTACATTACCCATAATTTGCTTTGCACCATTATGAGTTGCTTGATTTAGCATTTTTAAAGATAAATCTATGCCATTTATATAATTAAAACCTGGATAGTTTTCAATCTTTGATTGTAAAACCATTTTTCCTCCAGGAGCATAGCTTTCAATAAAAGCTACATTATGATTATTTCTAGCTAAATATAAAGCTGCTGTTAGACCTGCTGGACCAGCTCCAATTATTAAAACATCATATTTATTATTCATATCTAATTTTCTCCTTTAATTTATTGTTTGTGAAATTAAAAACGTTAGCGCCAATTATGCGCTAACATTTGCATTTAATTGGTCAACATTTGTTTCAGCCAATCTATTTAGTTTTTTGCTAACAAGCAATTTTCTATTATCTTTTGGTTCATAAACTATAAAATAAAATAGTTTGTGTGTTCATTCTTTTTGGAATCTATAAACTTTGTAAACATTGTATTTTAGTTTAATTACAAATTCAAACATTACTAATAAAACTAATCCAACAACAATGTATAGTGCTGATATTACTTTATAGATATTGTAGCTTTCTTGACGTAATGGTTCCATACCAAAACGAACTATACCATAGTAAACTATGTATAAAGCACCAGTTGTACCAGGTCTTAGTCAATTATAGTAGTTTAAAATTCATACTAATATTAGATATCCAACTAAGTTTGCAATTGATTCATATAAGAATAATGGTAGACGATAATGTCCTCCAATAAACATATGTTGTCTAATTGTTGGAGTTAATATTCTAAATGCCAATGAACTTTCTGACATTATTTGACCATAAACTTCATGGTTAGCAAAGTTTCCTCAACGTCCTATTGCTTGACCTATTAAAACAGCTGGCAATATAATTGAAAAAGCTTTCTTTAAATCAATTTTCTTTTGATTTTTTGAAAATACAATATATAGAATACAACATATTGTTGATGTGATTACTCCACCATGAATTGATAAACCACCTTCTCAAATGAAAAACATTTTATATCATGGTCCATTAACTCAACCTTTATGTTCAATTAATTGTTGAATAACAAATACAAATCTTGCACCTATTATTGCAGTTGGCAAAGCAATAAAAACCATTATAGATAATTGTTCAAATGAATATTTTTCTCTTCTTCAAAAATATAAAACAGTTAAAATTGAGGCAAGCATTCCAAGCATCATAGTCAAAGAATATACATAAAAAGGACCTACTCTAAGACTAACATTAGCTCAATCTTTTGGTTGCATTCACACCCCCTTATTGTTGTTAATTATAAAAATAATTAAAAATTTAATAGTTATATTATATTTTAAAAACTTAATTAATTAATTAAATGCCAAGAATTTTCTTAAGGTATTGGCCGGTATAAGAGTTTTTTATTTCAGCAACTTGCTCTGGTGTGCCTGTTGCAACTATCTCTCCGCCGAATTTTCCGCCTTCAGGTCCTAGATCAATAATGTAATCCGCACACTTAATTACATCTAAATTATGTTCTATAACAATAACTGTGTCTCCATTATCAACAATGCGATTTAAGACATTTAAAAGGTTTTGAACATCATATGAATGAAGCCCTGTAGTTGGCTCATCTAATATGTATAGTGATTTACCAGTAGGTTTCTTTTGTAAATAAGTAGCCAATTTAACTCTTTGAGCTTCTCCACCTGATAATGTTGTAGCATTTTGACCTAATTTAATATATCCTAGACCTACATCAATTAGAGTTTGAAGTTTTTCTCTAATTTTAGATCTCTGAATAAAAAATACATAAGCTTGGTCAATTGTCATATTTAAAACATCACTAATATTTTTACCATGATATTTAACTTCTAAAGTTTCAAGATTATAACGGTGCCCATCGCAATGGTCACAGGTTACATAAACATCTGGTAAAAAGTGCATTTCAATTCTTAGTACTCCATCACCTTGACATTTATCACATCTTCCACCTGGAACATTAAATGAAAATCTTGACCTACTAAAACCACGTATTTTAGCTTCTTCAGTTAAAGCAAAAATATCACGAATGTCATCAAAAACACTTGTATATGTAGCCGGATTAGACCTTGGCGTTCTACCAATGGCACTTTGATCAATCCGAATTAATTTGTCGATGTTTAATTGGCCTGTGATTTTCTTTTCATCTCTTACATCATATTTAGTATTGTTTAAAAATTGATTTAAATAATAAGCTAATTCATGGTTAATAAGAGAAGATTTACCAGAACCTGAAACACCTGTCACAGCGATAAATTTACCTAATGGAAATTTAGCTGTAATTTTCTTCAAATTATTAGAAGTAGCATTCTTAATACTTAAAACTTTTCCTGAACCAGATCTTCTAGATTTTGGCACAGAAATCTTTAGGTTTTGAGCTAAATATTGGCCTGTAATACTATTGGGATTTTCCATTATTTTTTTCAAAGAACCAGCAGCTACAATTTCACCACCATGTTCTCCGGCTTTTGGTCCAATATCAACAATGAAATCAGCTTGTTTTATTGTATCTTCATCATGTTCAACAACAATTAGCGAATTGCCTATATCAACCATTTTTCTTAATGAATTAAGAAGTTTTTCATTATCTTTTTGATGAAGACCAATTGATGGTTCATCTAATACATAAAGGACTCCTGTGAGGTTTGCTCCTATTTGAGTTGCAAGTCTTATTCTTTGAGCTTCTCCACCTGAAAGTGTCTCAGCTTTTCGATTTAAAGTTAGATATTGCAAACCTACATTTATTAAAAAATCAATTCTATGGTTTAGTTCAATTAATATCAGGTTGCTAATTTCTTTTTCAATATCTGACATCTTAATGCTTTCTAAAATTTCTTTTAGTTCATCAATTGATTTATTGCACATTTCATATATGTCTAAGTTTTCAATTTTAGTTGCTAAAGCATATTTATTTAGTCTTTTGCCATTACAATCTGGACATTGTGTATCAACTAAATATTTTGACAAATATAATCTATTTTCATTTGAGGAAGTATCAAAATATTTTCTTTCAATTTTTTCACATACACCTTCAATATGTCTAGAACGTTCAAATCTATTTCCACTTTCAGAAACCAAAGTATAGGTTATATCTTGGTCTGAGCCGTATTTTATTATATCAAGATCAAATTTGCTCAAATCCTTCATTGGTGTATCACGATCAATATCATAAAAATTAAGTAGCTTTTCGAATTCCTGTCATTCTAAATTTTTTGTGTACATAAAATTTTTATAGAATAAGATAGCACCTTCATTAAGAGTTAAATTATCATCAGGACAAATTAAATTTCAAGATGCTTTTTGTAATTGACCTAATCCCTTACATGTTAAACACATACCATTGGGTGAATTAAATGAAAATAAACGAGGTTCAATTTTTGGCATATTAAAATCGCCATGCTCACAGCTGTGGTTAATTGAATATGTATTTTTATACTTATCTAATACTTCTATTGTAACTAGCCCATTTGATTGTTCTAAAGCAATCTCAATGGCTTCCGCTATGTCTGATTTTTTTTGTTCAACATTATTCAAACTAAAACGGTGAATAACTAAATCTATGTTTCATTTTTTATTTTTGTCCAATTGAATATCATTTTTTAGTTCAAAAATTTCATCATTGATTTTAACACGCAAAAAATTGTCTTTTTTAAGTCTCGCCAACGTTGTAGCATGCGAACCCTTTTGATTAATTACAATAGGAGCTAAAATATAGATTGTTGAGCCCAGCTCTTGTTCCAAAACATAATTAATAATATCACGGCTTTTTTGAGCTGTTATTTCTTTATTATGGTTAGGACAGAATGGCTTTCCAATTCTTGCATATAATAATCTTAAATAATCATAAATTTCAGTAACTGTTCCCACAATACTTCGAGGATTATTATGAACTGTTTTTTGCTCAATAGAAATAGCAGGACTCAGTCCTTCTATGCTATCAACATCAGGTTTTTTTGTTCCACCTAAAAACTGTTTTGCATAGTTAGATAAACTATCAACATATCTTCTTCGGCCCTCTTCATAAATAGTACTAAAAGCTAGTGAACTTTTTCCTGAACCTGATAGACCTGTAAAAACCACAAATTTATTTCTAGGAATTTCTAAATTGATGTTCTTTAAATTATTTTCTCGAGCACCTTTTATAACAATGTTTTCATTCATATTTTAATATTATATTGAAAATATAAAAAAATATAATTCCAAAACAAAATAAACATATCCCCTATTAGTGGACTACCACAAATGGAGGATATGTTTTTTATTATGAAAAAATATAAGACAAGAATATTTTTATACAAGTTGTGTATGAGAGTGCTTACTGGAGAAAAAATTCCAGA
>NZ_JAFIRD010000012.1 GCF_017116825.1 Mycoplasma enhydrae
GGCTGTTGCTCCTACAATAATAGCTGTTTTCTTTTTCTTAATTGAGTTATTCATAAAACCTCTTTTTTGTTGTGTTTAAAATAATGCCTAATTATACCCAATTTCATATATATATATATATATATATTGGTGTTTTTAGAGGTTTTTTGGTGATTTTGGGGCGCTTTTGGGGAATTTTATTCCAAAAACTCTGAATTTTAAACAAACGCATTAAATATATTTATATTTAAAATTTTGGCCTTAAATAGCCAAAAAAAGTAATAAAAATACGTTACCTTATGTAACGTTTATGCTGTTTATCTAACGTAATTATATAATTTTTGAAATCATATATATTAGTGCTGTTTCAGCTCTTAAAATTGTTTTAGCTGATTATATTATTGCAACATGGATCCTTTATATACATTATTTAATAACATTATGTAATTTTTATTTAAAAGAAACTTTTGGATATTTTGCCAATATTTTTTTTGTTGTTTCACAAATCTTACCCTTCAGTTCACTGTGTTTTATTTTGTTATGATTTTCATGAACTTCAATAGCATCATCTAAACCCGAATATCTTGATTTAATATTTGATTTTAAACTCTCATATGTACTTGTATAAATTTGATCAATTTCATCCTCGCTTGAATCTACAAAAAAGCAATGTGTAACTTCATGTAGGATCGATCTAAAAATGAAGGCTTCACACTCATAAATATCAGAAACAAATATTAATCTTCTAGCACCTTTTTGAAAAGCAATTCCTTCAATATTACTATTTTCAATAAAAGGCATTGTAATTAAAATCATTCCTTTGGTTAAAAGAAAGTTTTTTATTTCTAATATTTTTTGTTTGAAATTTAAAGAATCTTGGCAAATGATTTTAATTATTTTTTTTAACACTAAATTAAAACTTGTTTTTCTAAAAATTCCCAAACTCTTATCGTTAATTAAATTAGGGATAGAAAGTTCACAAAACCTAATTCACACTTTACTATTAGGATTTTTGTATACACTTTCATCAGCTATAGCATTATTTTTTAAATAATCATCATAATACCTTAAGTCTGCAACGCCATAAAACCTATTCATCATCATTAGTTTTTTATTTATTGGCATTTCAGTGCTCAATTTAATATTGCTTATTAAAGGTAAATGAGGATTTTTAATTAAAAATTCTTCTCCATAATTTTTAAGCAAACTTGAAATATTTTTAGTATCAGCTTTTTCTTTATTTGAATAAATTGAATAAACTTCAGATAATGTACCTAATTCTAAATTGAATACATTTTCAAGACCTTCAATAATAGCCAAACTAAGATTTACATTAGTTGGGCTATTTATAATAATATAAACATACTGTGTGCTAATTCCTAAACGTTGTGCTAACTCTTTTTGAGACATTGAATATTTATTCAAATAATATTCAATTTCTTTACCAAAATTTGAACCATGTAATTCAATGTGTTTTAAATCACATATATGTTTTTCTTGCATATCTAAAAACTGATATCCTCATTAACTACACCGTTTGGTAGTAATTCTTCAATACTTAGTTCTAAACTGTCTTTAGAATCTGTAGTATGAAGAATTACTTTAGCATTAGGTTTTAAGAATTGATACATCACTTGTCTACAAGCACCACAAGGATATAAATACTTATTTAAATTACTAATTATGTGTATTTCCTTAAAAGCGCCCACCTTAGCGCCATATGCAACTGAACCAAATAAAGCTGACCTTTCAGCACAAAGCCCACTAGGGTATGCAGCATTTTCACAGTTTACACCATAATATTCTTTGTTATTTTCATCTATTGCTGCCGCTGCAACTTTAACCTTAGAAAAAGGTGAATATGCTAAATCTAATTTTTGTTTTAACGTTTCTTTTTTCATATTTAATATTTTACCATACCTTTGATTTAACACTTTTTTTAAAATACTAATTTAAAAAAATGTAATAAATTGCTGTCAAGTAATTTTGCTTAACATTTAAATTTTTTGTGGTAAAATAATCTCATTATTAAAAATACATAAATAAAATAATATTAAGAATTTTAAGAAAGGAAATTTATGGTTAAACTTAGACTTAAAAGAACCGGTAAAAAATTCCATGCAATTTACAAAGTTGTAGCTTCTGATGCAAGAGCTCCTCGTGATGGTAAATTTATCGATGAACTTGGTCACTATGACCCACACACCAAAAAATTAGTATTAAATGAAGAACTAACTACAAAATATTTAGATAACGGAGCTAAACCAACTGATACCGTTAGAACTTTACTAAAAAGAAACGATTTCTACAAAAATTACATATCTAACAAAAAATAAACAATTATGAAAATAAACATACTCACATTATTTCCGGCTTACTTTGAAGCATTTCAATCTCAAAGTATAATTGCAAAAGCAATTAGACTAGGGCACTTAGAAATTAACATTATTGACTTTAGAAAATTTTCTAAAGAAAAAAGAAATAAAGTTGATGACACTGTATATGGTGGTGGTGATGGGATGCTTTTACAAGTTGAACCAATTGATTTAGCTTTGGAAAGTGTTCCAAATAGCTACAAAATTCTTCTTAGCCCACAAGGTCAAACTTTCAGTCAAACAAAAGCACATGAATTAACCAAACATAAAGAAATAACCTTAGTTTGTGGTCATTATGAAGGTTTTGATGAACGTGTATTAAACTTTGTTGATGAAGAATTATCAATTGGTGATTATATTCTTACTGGTGGTGAAACCCCAGCTATGGTAATATCAGAAGCTGTGGCAAGATTAGTGCCAGGTGTACTAAGAAAAGCAAGTCATGTAAATGAAAGTTTTGAAAATGATGGACTACTGGATTATCCACAATATACAAAACCTGCGGTTTATAAAGGACTTAAAGTACCAGAAGTACTACTATCTGGTAATCATGAACTAATAAAAAAATGACGTGAGGAAAATGCTTATTTAAAAACCTTAAAAAATCGAAAAGATATCATTGAAAGGAAAAAGAATGAGAAGTAAATTATTAGAATTTGTAGAAAAAGATCAAATTAGAACAGACCTTCCTGATATAAGAGAAGGTTACAATGTTAGAGTTCACGTTAGAATTAAAGAAGGCGATAAAGAAAGAATTCAAGTTTTTGAAGGTTTAGTTATTGCTTCTTATGGCGAAGGTATCAATAAATCAATAACAGTTAGAAAAGATTCATATGGTGTAGGTGTTGAACGTGTATTTAAAGTTAACTCTCCTTTAATTTCAAACATTGAAGTTAAAAGAAAAAATAAAGTTAGAAGAGCTAAACTTTATTACATGAGAGGTCTAAAAGGAAAAAGTGCTAGATTGAAAGAAATTAAAGGAAAATAATTTTCAACTAGATGATACAAAAAAGTGCAATTCTAAACATGTCCCCTATTAGTGGACAAATCAATTAAACCTTTCTCATGTAATGACACGGAGAGAGGTTTTTTAGTTTAATTTGTATTCTAATATTATTATAGTAATTTATAAAGTCAGTAATTAGCTC
>NZ_JAFIRD010000013.1 GCF_017116825.1 Mycoplasma enhydrae
ATTAAGAAGTATTTTTAATCTTATATATACTGAGCCACTTAAATCATCAATGGTCATTCTTTCTACTAATGCCTGATATTTAGTTGGATCAATTTGAAATTCAAAATCACTTTTAGTTATAAATCTAGGCGCTTTAAAAGAACCTCTAATTGAAGGTTTAGGTGCCAATAAATGCATATTTGCATAAGTAATATCATATGTCCATTCTGCTTTTTCAAATGCTATTTGGTTCGAAATATTGTCACCTTGACTTAGAGTTTTAGCATATAAATCACCTATTTCTTTAGATAATATATCAAAAGTTTTAATTATCTTTTGAATTTTGTCACGATATAGATTTAAATACTCTTCATCAGTTATATTAGTCTCTTTTTTATAAGCATGTAATAAATCATATGCATCAAGACGTTTTTGCTTTAATTCCTCAAATTTAGCTTTATTTGCTTTTTTGGCGTTTTCAATAAATTCAACTTTTTGTTTAACTAACTGTTCAACTTTTTTAGTAATAGTTTTTAATTCAGCAATTATAGTTTTTAAGAAATCTTTATTTTTATTGTTTTCTATAAAATTATTTGCCCTATTAATAATTTCAGGACCTATTAGATTTAACATAATTTCAATTTTTTGAAAATTTTCTTCATCTTTCAATTTATCATAAAATAAATTTAAGTTATTGATTAGATATTGAGCTTGATCTTTAAGTTGTTGTTCTTCGCCTTTTTGAGTAGCTAAAGCATTTAAGGCATTAATTCTATTTTCAATATCAGTTTTATCTTTTGCTTGAGCTGTATTGTTTTCGTTGTACTCTTGAGTTTGAGCTTTATTCATTAATTCTAAAAGCTTTTCTTTAGCTGATTCATATTTTTGAACAACTTTACGGATTTCAGCTACAGTTTGAGGGTTAGCATTATCAGCATCTTGAGCTTGTTTATATTCAGTATTCTTTCAATTCTCATATGCGGTATCGTGGGCTTTTTTGATGTCATCAGCTGCTTTATCTTGTGCTTCAGAATGTCTTTTAGCTTCATCAATTTTATTTTTAAGTTCTGTTAATTTTTGATTTAGTTCAGGAACACTAGTATTTTCTGGTTTGTTGTATATATCATAAACATCATTTTTAATGGTATTGATTAAATTATTTAATTGAGTTAAATATGCTCTTGTACTGTCATATTTATTAGCATGATCATTTTTCTTAATTAAATCATCTAGAGATTTAATAACAGTTTCAAGTTTTTCCTTAACTTTAGCAATTCTGTCTCTTTCAACACCTTCTAGAGCTTCTTTTATTTTATCTAGGTCTCTTTCTATATCATTTATTAAAGTTTCTGAATTTATTCTAACCGTAGCACAATCTTTATCAGTTGCCAGCTGTTTAGCAGCTTTAGCTAATTCTAATGAAGCTTCTAAAGCAGTTTTTATTTCTTTTAGTTTTGTTTCATTCTTGTTTGCTATAGCTGCATCTAAATCTGTTCTAGCTGCATTTCATGAACTTTTAGCGTCAGATAATTTAGTTTCTACTTGAGTTTTCAATTGAGTATTTTTGTTTACTAAGTCATCATGTGTAGTTTTAGCATCTGTTGTTTTAGTTTTGAGTTCCTCTAATTTAGCTGTAATTTGAGGAGTTTTATTTTTAGCATCTTTATTTAGGTTTGTTTGATAATCATTATTTTGAGTGATTTGAATATTTAAAGCTTCAAGTGCAATTACAGAAGTATCATATTTTCCTTCAGCATCTTGAGCAGTTTGAAGTTTTTGAGCTGTTTCTTGAAGTTTTCTATCAATTTCTTCAATAATACCTTTAATTCTTTCTTCTTCGCCCTTAGCTTTATCTTCAGCAGTTTTTAGAGCACTCTTTAAGTTTTCTAAAAGCTCAGTTGCTTCTTGTTTAGGAGCATTATATTCTTTATCAATTGCTTGTTGAATAACTGATTCAACATCTGTAATAGCTTTATTAAGATCTTCAATAGCAGAATTTAATTTAGTAATGTCATTGCCTGCATCTTTAGCATCTTTAATAGCTTTAGTAGATTTTGTTTTAGCTTCTTTAAGAGCACCATCAATTGCTTTTTTAGCATTAGTTAATGCTGTATTAAGTTCAGATTTTCTATTATTAGCAGCATCAATTGTAGTTTTTAAAGTATTAATTAAACCTTTAATTTCATCATTTTTATCATTTTTATTAGTATCATAATCTGATTCAGCTGATGTTATAGCATTAGCTAAATCATCTAGTTTTGATTTTAAAGGATCTATTTTATCTTTTTGAGCTTCAGCATCTGCTTGCGCATTAGTTATTGCATCAATATGATCTTGCAATAATTTTTTAAGATCTTCAACACGTTTATCTTCTTTTTCTTGTTCTGATTGTAATTTGGCTCTTAATTCAGCTAATGCTTTATTAATATTTGTAATATCACCAGCAATTCTAGTATCTAAATCAGTGTAACCATCATTATTAGCATTAGTTTTTATCTCACTGACTTTAGTTAGAGCTTTTTCATATGCTTGAATTGCTTGATTAATTTTAACAATTTCTGTACCTGTATTTTTAGCTAGAGTTTCAGCGTTTTTATAATCAGTGTCTTTAAAAGTTTTATATAAACCTTCATGCTTAGTTTTAATTGTTGCGGCTTTAGTTTCAGCAGCTGTAATCGATGTTTCGGTATCTGAAATTGTATTAGTTAAATTGTCCAATTCAGTTTTTAGTTCAGCGATAGCCTTATTTTTATCAATATTGTGTTGTCTTAGAACATTTTTTGCACTTTCTAGTTCAGTGTTAGTGGTTATGACAGCTAAATTAATTTCATCATATTTAGTTT
>NZ_JAFIRD010000014.1 GCF_017116825.1 Mycoplasma enhydrae
CTTTAGCTAAAGCATTTTCGATTTGCTCTTTATTTTGTTTATTTTCTGTATTTAGAGTATTGTAAACACCACTAACTTCATCAGTTAGCGTTTTTAGTTGTTTTAGAACAACATCAAGTTTTTGATGCTTAGTGTTTTCTAGTTTGTTTTCATCATTATGTTTTTGAATAGCAGATTTTAGTTCGGTGTCTAGTTCGGGCAAAATTCTATCCAATGAATCAATATTACCTTTAGCACCATTAGCCTCATCACGTTTTGCTTTAAGGTTTTTAATAACTTCTTTTAAGATTTTTTCTAAAGCATCAACTCTAGCATCTTCACCTTTAGCTTTATCTAGAGCTTCTTGTGTTTCAGTGATTTTGTCATCAATTGCTTTTTCTAAGTTTTCAGCTTTAGTTTCATATTCTTTATATTTATTAGTAATAGCTAAAGTTTTAGCTTCAGTTGCTTTTTGTTTTGCTGCTCTTAGTTTCTCTAAAGCGGCTGCTAATTTGGTTGAATCTTCACCAGCATCATTTGATTCTGTAAATGCTTCATTTTTGGCAGTTTCAGCTTCAGTATATTTATTTTCTGTAGCCTGTTTTTTAGTATCTCTATCATTTATTTTAGTTGTTTTAAGAGTGTTTGCTTGATCTAAAGTGTTTTTTAGTGCTTCTAATTTTTCAGGGACTGAAACTTTGTTTTTGTATTCATCTTTATTATATTTATCATAAACAGCTTTAGCTTTAGCAATTTCAGCTTCAAATTTTGGCAGTTCTGTATTTAGTTCATCAACTCCATCTTTTGAATTTAAATTATTAATAGCATTTTTTAATGTTGCAGTTGCTCCATCAATTTCTTTAGCTATAGTATCATCTAATTTATTATTGATTTCATCTAATTTCTCGGTTACTTCTTTTGCTTTATCTTCAGCTTGTTTAGCTGAATCAGCATCGCCTTTTTCTTCAGCTTTTTGTTTTGCTTCTTCTAAGGCTTCTTTGGCTTTTTCTAAGGCGTCTTTAGCTTCGTCTAGTTTAGCTTTATCAGTGCCGGCTTCATCTGCTTTTTTAATGGCATCTTCAGCTTTCTTTAAAGCATCATCCAATTTATCTTTAACTTCTTTTTCATTAGCTTCTTGTGTTTGTTTTAAGTTAGCTATAAATGCATCTATATCTTTTAATTCATCTTTTAGATTATCTAAAGCTGTCTTAAGTTCGCCAACAGCTTGGTTAATAGGTATATTATGTTCATCATATTTACCTTGAGAAGTAGTTTTTTGGGCTTCTAAAGCAACAATAGCTTTTTTAAGCTCATCAATATTATTAATATTATCAGTTGCATGTTTTTTAGCATTAGCTAAATCATTTTTAGCTTTTTCCAATTCTGTTTTAACTTTATTAATTCTATTATTTTCAGCATTTAGTTTTTGGTTAACTTCATCTTTTTTAGATTTAACATTATTTAATAAAGCCTTAGCTTTATCAGTTTGAGCTTTGTATTTTTTAGGTTCAATCTCTTTAACTAAATCATCTAGTTTGGTTTCTAGGGTACCTAATTCTGTTAATGAAGCTTGTAAGTCAGTTGCTTTATTATCAGCAATAGCTGTGTTGGCTTTTTGAATAGCTTCTTGAGCTTTTTGTTCTAGTTCTTTAACCTTGTTTTCAATTTCTTCTTTAGCTTGTTTTATTTGTTGTTTTTGAGTTGCAACTAAATTATTAGCATTATCATAAGCTGATTTGAAAGCATCATATTCAGCTTTAGCATTTTTGGTTTTATCGTCTTCTGGGATGTTAACTAGGTTTTGAACTTCAGTTAGTTTAGATTCTAAAGCATCCAGTGCTGTTTGTCTATCATCTAAACCATCAGCCTTATTTAAAGCTTCAGTTAATTGTTTTAAAGCATCTTTAGCAGCATTAAAGTTTTGTTTTAGTTGAGCAATTCTTTGTCTTTCTTGTTCAGCAGCTGTTTCTAGTGCTGATTTTTGATTTCTAGCTTCAGTTAGTTTATCTATAATATTAGTTTTTAACGCACCAGCTTCAGCTTTAGGTTCATCAAATTGAATTTCATCAAGTTTTTGTAGTAATTTTTCAATATCTGCTTTATTTTTTTCTAAAGCTGCTATTGATTTTTCTACTTCTGCCAAATTGTTTTTGTTAGCATCATAATTGTTTGAGTTTTCTTCAAAAGATTTTTTAATAGTCTCAAGCTGTTGTTTAGCATCATTTCTTTCTTGATCAATTTGATTTTTGCGAGCTAAAATATCTGCTTGTTTTTGTTCAGCAGTTTTGATTTTATTTTCTAGTTCTTTAAACTCAGCTTTAAAATTATCTTTTT
>NZ_JAFIRD010000015.1 GCF_017116825.1 Mycoplasma enhydrae
CACCTACATTTCTGTAATCAAATCTATTTTTAATTTGCTTTAATTTTGGTTTTAATAACCAACCACCTATTTTAGATATAAAATTTGACATTATGGATTGTTTTAATAAACTACCAAAACCCATAAACGATGCTTCCATAGTTTTTAAAAATATGTTTCCTGTTTGACCTTCTGCTATAACAATATCCACAACACCATTAACAGCATCTTTTGGTTCAATAAAACCATGATAATTAATTGCTTTGTTGGCTTTTAGTAGACTATTAGCCAACTTTACATTTTCATTACCTTTATAGTCTTCAGTTCCGATATTAAGCAGTCCAATAATGGGGTTTTTATTTTCAAACAATTTTTGATAATATTTAGTGGCAACAAGTGCTCAATTATTTAAATAATCAGCCGGGGTTTCTACATTAGCGCCAGCATCTAGTAATAATATATTTTTTTGAGTTGTAGTTGGTACTACAGGCATAAAAGCAGGTCTAGAAACATTTGGTAACCTTTTAATCTTTAAGCTAGATAAAATTATTAAAGAACCACTATCTCCACTGCTTAATATAGCATCACAATCATTTTCTACCAAATAATTAAATGCGTCTAGCATAGATGACTTATTTTTTAAAATATCTCTCGGAGAATTTTTAATATGTGCAATTTCACAAGAATTAATTATTGTAAATAATTTGGTTTCTTCTTTTAAAGTTTCTTCAATGTATTTTCCATCACCAACCAAAATAATTTCAAATTCTGGAAAGTTTTTTTTAAATTTTAAAGCAGCTCTAATTGCTTCATAGTGCCCATTATCATTATTTAATATATCAAAAACAATTCTTTTCATTTAACACCTACTCTGTTGATATTAGATATGGATAAATAGTTTGGCCACCATTATATATATCAATTTGAACATCAAAATTAACTTCTACATAGTTTTGCAATTCACTTATATCTGCCTCTGTAACACCTTGACCATAAAATAAGGTAACAATCTGTGTATCTTCATTAATCATTTCATTTAATAATTTAATTGCAGCTTCATTAAAAGTTGGCGCTGTGTTAATTAATTTACCTTCTTTAATAGTCATAAACTCTCCAGCTTTAACTTTAATGCCATCTAATTTAGTGGTTTTAATAGAAGGAGCGATTTCACCATAGTGAATGCTATTTAAAGCATCTTTCATAAGCTGATGATTTTCTTCAATTGAATTTTCTTCACTGAAGTTATATAGAATACCCAAAGCTTGAGCTTGTGATTTAGTCGGAATTATAATAATTTTTTTATCTTTAATAATTGTTGAAGCTTGTTGAGCTGACAAAATAATGTTTGAATTATTAGGTAATATAAAGATAGTCTCAGCGTTTGTTGAATTAATGGCATATACAATATCATTGATTGAAGGGTTATTAGTTTGTCCTCCTTCAACAATATATGAAGCTCCACTTTCTTTTAATAAATTAATTATACCTGCGCCTGAATTACAAGAAATTACAGCAGATTTTTTAGGTTTTTGTAATTCGCCATTTTCTGTTTCTTTTTTATTATTGGAATTATCGGTATTCTTTTTACTATCGTTGGCTTGCAATGTCATATTTTCAATTTTAACTTTAATAAACTGACCCAAGCTATTAACAGCATTTAGAACTTCTCCTGGTCTAATTGCATGAATGTGTACCTTTAGAATAGAATTATCTTGAACAACAACCATTGAACTTCCAATTCTTTCTAATTTGTTAACCAAAAGGTCTTTATTAAATTTTTTAGGCTTTTTGAGTTCTAAAATAAATTCAGTACAATAACCAAATTCTCCTTCAAAAACTT
>NZ_JAFIRD010000016.1 GCF_017116825.1 Mycoplasma enhydrae
TTAATGCTAAAAATACTCTTGAACAGGAAATAAAAAATGCTCAAGATTTATATGATAAAAATAAAGATGAACCTAAACTTAATGATGATAATAAAACCTTAAAAGATAAAATCGAAGCTGCTCAAGAAACCTTAAATAAAGCAGCTGAAGCAATTGAAAAAATTGAAAATAAAGAACAAGAAATTAAGACTAAAATTCTTGAAGCTACTACAGAACTAGATAAAGCTAATGAAGCTGCTAAAGAAGCCTTAAAAGGTGAAGATTTAGATAAACTTAAAGCAGCTCAAGATCCTTTAAATAAAGCAATTGAAAAAGCTAAAGAAGCTATTCAAAAAGCTAAAGATAACAATTTAGAAGATGAAGCTAAAGATTTAAAACAAAAACTACAAGAAGCTGAACAAACCAAACAAGCTCTAGATAATAAAGTAAAAGCTAAAGAAGCTGAGGATCTAGCAAGTAATAAGCAAAAAATAACTAATGCTATCCAAGGGTTAGATGAGGCTATAAACGTAGTAGATGAAGCTTTAAAAGCTGAACACAAACATAATTTAGCTAAAGCAGCTGATGCATTAAATAAAATAAATACTGCTTTAGAAGCAGCTAATAATACTAAAAATGAACTAGAACCTAAAAAGGATAATTTTAAAGCTGAATTTAAAGAACTAGAAAATAAAATCAAAATTGCTGAACAAAAACAAGCAGATATTTTAGCTCGTAAAAATCAAATTGATCAAGAAAGAAACGATGCTAAACAACAATTAAAAGATATTCAAAAATCTTTTGAAGAAAACTCAAATCATTATGATACTAACAAAGATAATTTAGCAGAAGTAGAAAAATCAATAGCAGCTTTTGAAAAAAATAAAACAGATATTGAAAAATTACTACAAAAACTTGATGACATTAGCTTTGATGATCCCAAAGTTGAAGCTGATGCATTAAAAACCAATATTATAAATAAACTAACTGAAGCGAGAAATCAAAAATCAGCACTAGAAACAGCTGCAGAACAAGAAAGACAAAGAATTGGTCAACTAAAACAAAACTTAAATACTGCCAAAGAAGCTTTAAAGCAATTAACTGAAACCTTAAATAAGGCAGTTGGTTTAGATGATAGACAAACTGCACTAGATGCTTTAGAATCGAAACTAGCCGAAGTTCAAAACTTAGATAGTATTTCAAATGATGATAAAACTAAAAATGCTAAAACTGAATATGATGCTTTCAAATCAGCTTATGATGATGCTAATAATTTAGTTGCAACTCAAAAACAACAAATTAAACAAGCTAAAGAAGAAATTGAAAACAAAGTTAAAGATCTAGAACAAAAAGCTAAAGAAGCCATTCAAAAAGCTGACACAGCTATTGCAGATAATAAAGCAACTGATTTACAAACTTCATTAACAGAATTAGGTGACTTAGAAACTAAACTAGATGATTTAGTTAAAGAGATTGAACCTAAAAAATACAAAGCTCAAACTGATAAAGCTAAAGATTTATTAAAAAATGTTAAATCTAAAAAAGATGAAGTTAACCAAAAACTAAATGCTGAAAATAATAGAATTAATAAAGTTAAAACTGAATTAGAAAAAGCTAAAAATGATTTAGCAGCTGCTAAACAAAAAGCAACTGATAATATTAATAATATTGATGAGCTTAAAAAAGCTATTGTTGCTTTAGAAGCCCAAAAAACTACTTCTCAAGGCAAATATGATGAACATAATATACCTATTAACCAAGCTGTTGGTGAACTTCAAACAGCTTTAGATAATCTAAAAGATG
>NZ_JAFIRD010000017.1 GCF_017116825.1 Mycoplasma enhydrae
TATTGTCTCTTGTAGTTTGTGCTAGATTAGATACAATAGTTAATTCATAATCTAGTATTCCATTGATTAATGTACTTTTTCCTACATTAGGTCTACCAATTAAACTAACATAACAAACTTTCTTCATCTCACCACCTTTTTATTGTCTTTTTATTCCTAAAATATTCATTATATTATCAACATGTGCATTCATAGTAGAAGCTTCTTGTTCAGTCTGATGGTCATAACCAAATAAATGTGCAATGCCGTGTGCAAATATGTAACAAAACTCTCTTCTAATACTATGATTAAATTCCTTGGCTTGCTTTTTAATTTTTCAAGGGGATATTATTATTTGTCCCAAATAAATTTCATCTAAAAAACTAAGCTCATATTGCGCGTCCAATGGAAAACTTAAAATATCCGTAGTATAGTTTTTATTTCGATATCTAAAATTTAATTTTTTCATCTTAAATTTGTTCACAAATAAAACATCCACTAATAGTTTTTTTTGCACTCTAAATTCTTTAGCTGAAGCATCTAAAATATCTAAAAATTCCTTCATGAAATTAAAGGTCGAAAAACTGCTATTTTTGAAGGTAATTTTACTCATAAAGATAATTATAAATTAATCTATAAAAATTACCTTAAATTATTAAGGTTGGCCAATTGTAATTATTGGAGATTTTTTATCTATAAATCTCTGTGAATGGCTAGTTTCAATAATCAGTGCTTCATTTTGAAAATGAATTATTATTTCTCTTAGTTTTTTAAATAGCTTTCAAGATATAAATTCAAACGCTTCATCAAGTAAAATAATTTTATATTTTCGGATTATTAATGGCAAAACCTTTATTAGTTGTTTTTGACCAAGTGATAGTTTATCTTCTGAATAGTTTAAGTCAGAAAACAAACTTAAATTAAGCGTATTTAAGATTTCTTTAAATTTGGCATCATTTAATAAAATATCAACAATTTTTTTGTCTATATTTAAAAATAAGTAAGTATATAAGTCAACATTAGGAAAATTAAAATTATTGTCAATGTAAAATACATTACTCTCTAACCAATAATTGGAAACTTTATTCAAGCTTTCATTATTGAAAAATACGCTGTTTTTATATTGAATAAAATTACCTGCTAATGTTTTAATTAAGCTAGATTTCCCCACCCCATTTTTGCCAACAATTTTGCAATTGTTTTCAATGTTTAAATTTAAGTTTTGAATTATTTCTTTGCTACCATAAGAAATTGTTAAATTTTTTATGCAAATTTTGTTAATTGTTTTATCAATAATATTTGAACAAATTATGTCGTTTTGGGGAGCATTTAAAATGAAACAAATTTTTGATTTAAAAATTTCATTAATTGACTTATTCGTTAAAAAACCTTGAACTAAAACAATTGGATTATTTATCAGTCCTTGAACACTAATAATGAAAAACAAATGTGAAATCGGTTCTTTTGAATATTGGATAAAAAAATAAATTATTATAAAGTTAGTAA
>NZ_JAFIRD010000018.1 GCF_017116825.1 Mycoplasma enhydrae
CTGGAATTTTTTCTCCAGTAAGCACTCTCATACACAACTTGTATAAAAATATTCTTGTCTTATATTTTTTCATAATAAAAAACATATCCTCCATTTGTGGTAGTCCACTAATAGGGGATATGTTTAAGGCACTTGTATTAATAAATATAATAAAGAAACAAGTCACAAATTTCCAGTAAATTTATATATAAAAATAGAAGACCCTAATTTAAAAGCTTCTGAACCTATTAATGATAGTGTCAAAGAAGAAGTATATTTTCAACTATTTTGTCTAAAAGTATTCATTGATTATTACTCCTAATTTCTAATTATTTAATAAGCTTTCTAAATTAATTGCTTAAATAATTATCACAGATTTTTTTAGCTTTATAACAAATACACTTTGAAATTGAAGCTAAATTAAGAATTTCAAATTCTTAGTCATTTTAGAATGGTAAAATAGTTTATATAATAGCCAAATGATTAGAACAATGAGGGAAGTTAATAAATGAAAAAATTTGATATTGAAAACAAAAGGTTTTATAAAAAAGAGGCAACAAAATATGAAAAAACTAATGAATTAGGTCTTTGAAAATCAGAAATAGGAATTCTTAAAAAATATATTAAACCAAATCAAAGTATTATGGAAATAGGTACAGGCACGGGAAGAGTGGCTCTAAATTTAATGAATATTTTGCCTTCATTAAAAATTTTAGCTGTTGATTATTCAAAAGATATGCTCGATATGTTTCCACAAACTAAGAACATTGATTGTTCATTATTGGATATAACAGAATACAAAATTGATTTAGTTAATAAATTTGATGTTATTCTTTTTATGTTTAATGGTTTAGAAAATATAATTGAAGAATCTTGAGTTCAAAAAGCTCTAAAAAATATCAACAAATATTTAAAACCAAAAGGCTTATTTATTTTTAGTATTCATAATATGTTTTCAAAACCTGAGTATGAGACATATTGAAAACAAAAATTGTCAAAAAATAATTCCTGAGACCAAAAGACTTTGGAAATTAAGAAATATTCAGATGCAAGTGCTTTTCAACATTTTTATTTAGATGAAGATATTAAATCTAAACTTAAAGAAACAAATTTTACAATAATTGAAAAAATCAACCGTAATAAAGAATTTAAAGAATTTGATTGAGTATTAGAATATTCTGAAGATTGTGATTTCTTTGTAGTGCAAAAAAATGACTAAAAAAAGTGCGGAATTAAACATATCCCCTATTAGTGGACTACCACAAATGGAGGATATGTTTTTTATTATGAAAAAATATAAGACAAGAATATTTTTATACAAGTTGTGTATGAGAGTGCTTACTGGAGAAAAAATTCCAG
>NZ_JAFIRD010000019.1 GCF_017116825.1 Mycoplasma enhydrae
CCCTATTAGTGGACAAATCAATTAAACCTTTCTCATGTAATGACACGGAGAGAGGTTTTTTAGTTTAATTTGTATTCTAATATTATTATAGTAATTTATAAAGTCAGTAATTAGCTCTATTATTTGGTCATATTTTAAGTCATTTAGCTGGTATTTTCTTAAACATTCTTCTTTTAAAATTGAAAATCAATATTCAATTGGACGGTTATCAAGAGAATTACCAATTCTTGACATTGATTGTAACAAATTATTTTTTGCAATCATTTCTCTGAATCAATTTGACGAATATTGAAAACCATGATCTGAATGAATTAATGAATAGTTTGAAAGATTGATCTTTTTAAAAGTGTCTTTAACAAGTTCTAAATCATTTCTTTTAGAATGACTTCAGCCAACTATTTCATTATTTCTTAAATCTATTGCAGCACTTAAATATATAAATTGACTATTTCACTTTATATAAGTTACATCTGTACATAAAACATTGTTAAATGTGTCATTCTTAAAGTTTCTATTCAAGCGATTTTCAATACTATAATTAGTATTTTTTCTATCTATTCTTCTTTTATTTTTAGCTCGAATAACTGATTTTAAATTCATTGAATTCATATACTTATATACAGTTTTATAGCTTATATTAAGTTGATATTTTTCTTTTAAAATAGCATGTATTCTTCTTGCACCAAAATTTCCTCTATTAACTTTAAATTCTTCAGAGATAATTTTTTTGACTCTAATTACATCTTTTCTAAAACGCATATCATGTGAAATTATATTTTTTGAAAGCTTGTAAAAGTATGATTTAGAAATATATAAAGCTTCGCATATTTTTCTTGGAGAAAGAGAATTTTTCTTCTTTATTTTGTTTTGAATTTCTTCATATAATTCTTTTTTTGAAATTTTAGTTGTTAGTATCTCTTCTTGAATCTTAACAATCTCAAGCAATTCCTCTGGGGTCAATTTTCTTAGCAACTCATCATGTCTTTTTCTTCGTTTTTCTTCTAATTCTTTTTTAGTTAAACCTTTTTTTGGCATATTTTTATATCCCCCTTGATGTGAAACAATTGCATAAATTCCAATTTTTAGGAATCTATAATAGAAATTATAAAGATAATGAGCACTATTATATCCTTTTTGTCCGGTATATTTCATTGCTTTTGGCAAATAACCACAGTTAACTAAATCATTGCATATATCTGGAATTTTTTCTCCAGTAAGCACTCTCATACACAACTTGTATAAAAATATTCTTGTCTTATATTTTTTCATAATAAAAAACATATCCTCCATTTGTGGTAGTCCACTAATAGGGGATATGTTTA
>NZ_JAFIRD010000002.1 GCF_017116825.1 Mycoplasma enhydrae
TGAACAACAACCATTGAACTTCCAATTCTTTCTAATTTGTTAACCAAAAGGTCTTTATTAAATTTTTTAGGCTTTTTGAGTTCTAAAATAAATTCAGTACAATAACCAAATTCTCCTTCAAAAACTTCAGTATCAGATATAAATTTGTTAACTTCATCTTCAACATTTAGTAATTGTATTGGTTGCCCTTGGAAATAAGATAGCATTCCTTCTAGAACAGCATATAATCCTTCACCACCCGAGTCGGTAACCTCAACTTCTTTTAAAACTTTAAGTAAGTTAGGAGTATTATCACAACTTTTTCTAGCTAAATTTAAAGCGATTGTAAAAATGTCTTCAATATCGCTATCTATTAGTGCATTATCAATTAAACCCTCTGAAGTTTCTCTAATAACAGTTAAAATTGTTCCTTCAATTGGCTTTAAAACTGCCTTGTAAGCAGAATTAGAAGCTGACTGAAAAGCTTTAACCAAATCATAAGAATTAATTTCTTCTTTATTATTGAAACCTACTGCAAAACCCCTAAAAATTTGACTTAAAATTACACCAGAGTTTCCCCGGGCAGAAAATAACATGTTTTGAGCTATCTTAGAAGCAACCTCTGAGATATTTGTATTATCTTTATCAATTCCAGTTAATACAGACAAAATTGTAGATGCCATGTTTGACCCTGTATCTCCATCTGGCACAGGAAAAACATTCAAAGCATTTATGGAATTTTGTTTATTTTTAAGATTATAGGCACCAGAAGTGACAGCTTCTAATCAAATTTTTCCATTAATTTTTTTCATTATTTTGTTCCTTTAATATATACACATAATTTTCCAATTTTTCAGTTAATCTGTTTAAGATTGTAATTAATAATTTGGTAGATTTCTTCAACAATATTTTTAGCACTAATACTTACTAATGTAATTAAACCAATATAAACATCAATTGCATTTTTTTGTTTTTCACTTTTTAACACCACAATTCCATCATTAGGAGTATTTATTTCATTAGTTTCATCTAAGGTTTCAAAATCAATTACACCAGCGATTGAAGAAATTCAGTTTTTAATTTTGCTATCTATTTCTTTATTCATAATTTTGCCCCTTAATTTTTAATATAACTTCTTTTAATTGGGAACATTGAAGTTAATTTTGCTACTTCTTTTTTAATAACTGTTTTAAGGTTTTCATTATTTGGGTCACGCAAACATTTATCAATTAAATTAGCTAAAATAATAAACTCATCTTCACCAAAACCACGTGAAGTCATAGCGGCTGAGCCTAATCTAATTCCACTTGAAATCATGGGTGATTCGGTGTCATTTGGAATTGAGTTTTTATTTACTGTAATATTACATTCTTGTAAAATAGCAGAAGCCTCTTTGCCTGTCAAATTATATGAACTTTTAACGTCAATCATAAATAAGTGGTTTGCTGTTAAACCCGAAATTACTTTAGCACCCTTATTCATAAATGTTTGACAGAAAACTTTAGAGTTTTTTAACAACTGTTTTTGGTATTCAATAAATTCTGGTTGTAAGGCTTCATAAAAGGAAACAGCTTTAGCGGCTATTTGATGAAATAAAGCGCCACCTTGATAACCCGGAAAAACAGCTCTATCAATCTTTTTAGCAATTTCTTCGTTGTTGGTTAATATAATTGCGCCCCTGGTACCCCTTAAAGTCTTATGAGTTGTAGTCATAACAACGTCAGCATATTCAGCTGGAGAAGGATGTAATCCAGCAATAATCAACCCAGAAATATGTGAAATATCAGCAAATAAATAAGCACCTACTTCATCAGCAATTTCTTTAAATTTATCAAACTCAACAATTTGCGAATAAGCTGAATATCCACAAATAATCATTTTAGGTTTAATCTTTTTAGCAATTTTTAAAATTTCATTAAAATCTAGTATACCTTCTGAAGTAATTGTGTATGAATGAGATTCATATAAAATACCACTAAAAGAAATTTTATATCCGTGGCTTAAGTGTCCTCCCGAATCTAGTGATAGGCCTAAAACTTTGTCACCTGGTTTTAATAAAGCCATATAAATGGCAGCATTTGCCACAGAACCCGAATAAGGCTGTACATTAGCATATTGCATTTTAAATAATTTCTTAGCTCTTTCTTGTGCAAGAGTTTCTATCTGGTCGATATATTCGCAACCACCATAGTATCTTTTGTCTGGATATCCTTCGCCATATTTATTGGTTAAACAAGACCCAGCTGCTTTTAGTACATCTTCTGAAACAAAATTTTCAGAAGCAATTAGTTCAATATGGTCTTCTTGTCTTTTTGTTTCGTTATTTATTATTGTTTCTATTTCTTTGTCTGCTAATGATATTTTTTTGTACATAATATTACCTCAACTAATTATTAAAATAAAAAACTAAACTAAATTTTTTAGTCTAGTAATGATCTTTTTGCTTTTTCTTCCTCTTGAACTACTTTTTCCAGTTTGTCTTTTTTCTTTTTTTCAATATGTTTAACTAGTAAAAGAAGTGGTATTGCCAAGAACGCTAATCCCACGGCCGGTAAAACTCTTAATATTCAATTGTCAGTGCCCGAAGAAACTATAAAAGAATTCATTGCTACAGCAATCGGGACAAGAAAAATTAAAGCATTAATTTTAAAGACCTTAAATTTGAAAATTAATAATACCACAACTGATATTTGTATTAAAACCATACCAATTGCTATTGGTAATAAAACACTTCATGTGTTTAATAAATTCCTTGTTGAAGTAATAATTCAGCCATCTCTTCCTACAAGTAAAAAGACAAAAAATGAAGGAAAGGCAATTAAAAATAGCCCCGTAAGTGCAATTTTTCAATTTTCAGATAAACTTCTTCTTTGTTTTTCAACTTTAAGAGTTTGATAGTTAGCTAAATTAATTTTTTTATTTCTTCATTTTTTATTATTTGACATGTTTACCTCAATTAGTATAAGAATAATTAAAATTTTACCAAAATTCCTTCATATTTTAAAACCTTTTATGTATATGAAGGTCTTTATTAGTAAATAGTATCAAACAAGCACTAAAATCTGAAACTAATATTTGAAAATTTTGTTATAAAAAAACTTGAAACAGACCCAACAATTCAAATTTACTTATCGATAAATTAAATTTATTAAAAATAGTGACCATTTTAAGCCAAAAAAAGTTACAAAAAGCCTATTTTTTAGTAGGTAAGAATTTTTCTTTTATAATGTATAGATACGCATTTGTGTATTAATTTTGAAAGGAAAATAATGAAACTAATACAAGTAGAGGCACATGGGTTTAAATCATTTGCTGATAAAGTATCATTAAAGTTTGATGGTGGAGTAGTTGCCATAATAGGTCCTAACGGTTCTGGTAAGTCTAATATCAACGATGCCATAAGATGAGTTTTAGGTGAAACTAGTTCAAAAGTTCTTCGTGGTGATAACATGGAAGACGTTATTTTTGCGGGTTCTAAAACCGAAAAAGAAATGAACAAGGCAGAAGTAATTTTAACATTTGATAATAGAGATAGAGCAGTAAGCATACCTCATGACTATTTTACAATTTCTCGTGTTCTAAACCGCGGTAAAGGCGCTAACGAGTACTACATCAATGGAGAAGTGGCAAGACAAAGAGATATCAAAGAAATAGCTATGCAAAGTGGTATTTCAAAATCATCATTAGCTATCATTGGTCAAGGTACAATTTCAGATATTGCTGAAGCAACTCCTGAAAGAAGAAGAGAAATTTTTGAAGAGGCTTCGGGGACTTCAATGTATCGTTCTAAAAAACAAGAAGCTATGCGAAAACTTGAAAGAACAGATGCTGCTTTGGAACAAATAGGTACCATTGTTCAAGAACTTGAAAGACAAATTAAACCATTACAAAAGCAAGCAGAAAAAGCAATTATTTATAAACAAAAATCAGAACAACTAAAAGAAATTGAAGTTTCAGTTTTAGTCCATGATTTTATGTCATATTCAGAAAGACTTGAACAACTTAATTCTGAAGGTTTGGCTTACAATCAACAAAAAGAGGAACTAGAGATTAAAATCAAGATGTATCAAGATCTTTATAAACAAAAAGAAGCCGCAACTTTGAACCTTGATCAATCAATAGTTAAGTTAAATCAAAGAATTGACGAAATTACAGCAGAAATATCTGAATTAGAAATTAGATCTGCTCGTGAAGAAAAACAAAGAGAAATGCTAATTAGTGGAGAAATTAAAGTTACCACCGAACAAAAAATTCAAGCTCTAAAAGAAGAATTGAGTACTTTAAATACTAAGATAGCATATTCTAAAACATACATTGAAGATCAAAAGCAAAAAATATCTGAAATATCTCAAGAAATTCAAGATCTTTCAGCAAAGAATAACAATCTAAAAAGAGAGCTAGATATTAAAAGACAAAACCTACAAAAAATAAATTCAACACTCGATGTTATTCAAGAAATGAGACACTCTAAAACTAATCTTCAAAAAGGTACAAAGCATGTGGTAGAAAATGCCCATTTATTTAAAGGATATAAGGGATTAGTATCAGAGATATTAAACGTAGATTCTCGCTATGCACTTGCAATTGAAACAACTTTAACTAACGCGCTACAACACATTGTTGTTGATAATTCTGAAACAGCAGTTAAAGCAGTTGAATTCTTAAAACAAAATCGTGGTGGTAGAGCAACATTTATACCTTTAGCTTCAATTAGTCCTAAACGTATTTTAGAACAACACATAGTTGTGGCCCAAACTCAAAAAGGGTTCTTGGGAGTTGCTTCAGAATTAGTTCAAGTTGAAAAAGAATTTGACATTTTAAAAGGATTTTTATTAGGTAGCATTTTAGTTGCTGATAATATTGAAAATGCAAACAGAATATCACAGTTATTAGAAAAAAGGTATATGGTAGTAACTCTAGAAGGAGATATTATCAGATCTGGTGGTGTAATAACTGGTGGTCAAAAAAATGAAAGTTCAAATATACTAAATATTGAAGAAAGAATAAAAGAATTAGAATCTAAAAAACCTGAACTAATTGAGTTTATTTCTGCAAAAGAAAAAGAAGTAAATGAAATTAGTCAAAAAATCAATGAATTATCAGGCTTACATACTAATTTGAGTCTTGATAAAACAAAACAAAGTATGTCTCTTGAAGAAGCTTATAGAAAATTTGATGAATTAAGAGTTCAATATGAAAATATATCTAAAGAAAAAATCGCGGATTTAGAAACAGTTGATATATCATTGAAAATTCAAAAATTAACTTTAGAAAGAAGTGAACTAAACGCCAAAAAAACTTCACAATCTGAACTATTACAAACCGCTAAAAAAGAGTATTCTGAAGCTAACTTTAAACAATCTGAAGCAAGTAATGAATTAAATGCTTTAATTATGGAAAACTCTCAAAAAATAGCTGAAAAATCTAGAGCAGAAACTTCAATAAATTATGCTAAACAAAGATTATCAGAACAATATAATATGTTATTTGAAACAGCAAGAGAATTATATAATCCAGAAATTGATTTTGATACAGCTAGAAGAGCTGTAAATGACTTAAAAAATGATATCAAGGACTTGGGACACGTTAATTTAGACTCTATTGCTCAACTAGAAGAAACAGAGAATAGATATAACGAAGTTAAGAAACAAGAAAAAGACATAATTGATGCCAAAATAACAATTGAAGAAGTTATTGCCGAAATGGATAAAATTATTATTGAAAGAATAAGTAACACAGTCACTTTAGCTAATAACGAATTTAAATACGTATTCTCAAAAATGTTCGGTGGCGGTATGGCTGAAATAAGATATACCGATCCCGAAAACTTATTAGATAGTGGAATTGATGTTATGGCGCAACCTCCTGGTAAATCAATCAAGAATTTAAAATTATTCTCAGGAGGAGAAAAAGCACTTATAGCTATATCTCTATTATTCTCATTACTTAAAGCAAAACCATTACCTCTATGTATATTAGACGAAGTAGAAGCCGCTTTAGATGAAGCCAATGTTATTCGTTTTGCTGAATTCTTACAAAGTTTAAAAGAAAATACACAATTTATTGTTATTACACACCGTCAAGGAACAATGGAAAGAGTTGATAAACTATATGGTGCAACAATGCAAAAAAGAGGGGTTACCACATTCTTTAGTGTTAACTTAACTGAAGCTCAAAAGTTGATTGATTAATTTTTTAAAAAAATTGAGTTTATAGCGCTCAATTTTTTGTTTGAATTTTAAATTATCTCTTAAATTATGGCAATTAATTACAGTTATGAGGTCCCATAGCAATATTTTAAGTGCGTTTTGTGGTATAATAATAAGCGCAATTAAATTTCAAAAATTAAGGAGAATTATGTACGGGCTAGTTTTTTATTTAAGAAAAGAAATATTAATTAGAGAATATGGAAAAGGTAATGAAAATTACAAGCAAGCATATGAAGATGTCAGAGATATTTTAAGGCATTACGGGTTTCATTGATTATCAAATAGCTTTTATTTTTCACGTTCAATCAATAATCTATTACAAATAACTAAAGCCTTGCAACATATAAAAACTATTTCTTGATTTAAAAAATCCTTAGTATCTTTACACGTTTTTAAGATGGAAGATTTGTCAAATTTCACTGAATATATAATTGGAGAAGAATAGGGCACATTGCTCTATTTTTTTAAAATAAAAAAACTAGAAAATTCTAGCTTAATCAATTATTTCAAAGTAAAGAGGCTCTTTTGAAGAAGTTAATGAATTTTTTAATTCTTTCTTAAGTATTTCATTTAAAACCTTTAATTTCACTTTTTGAACATTTTTCATTTCACCGCTAAAGAAAAATAATTTTGGTGAACAATTATTTAAATTAGCAGGCAATTCTAATTCAACAAAGCTATTCATAGCTAATGCTGAAGGTTCAATAGCATTTATATTAGATAAATTAATTGTTGTTAATTTGTTTTTGGCAAATACACCAATACTTAATTTTTTTAATTCTTTTAGGTCTGGAAGGTTAACATTACTAATTTCGTTACCATAAAAAGCTTCTTCATGTATTTCTTTAATAGAAGAAGGTAAAACTAAATTTTGTAACTTATTTTGTTTGAATGCTTCTTGTTCTATTGTTTTTAGTTTACTTGAGGTTGTATTAAAAACAAATTCTTTAATACCTAATCCTAAAAAAGCACCTTTACCTATAACTTCCACATTATTCGGTAAAATAACTTTTTCTACATTTTCTAAGAAATTTTTAATTTCAGGATATTTTAATAAATTAATAGACTGAAATGAAAAAGCTGCCGCAGGAATAGATTTTATATCTTCTTTAGAAAGATCAAAAGTTTTTGTACTTTTGTCATAATTTATTAATGTATTTTCTTTACTTATTAGATACCTTCTTGCAAAATCATTAAGTTTTTCTTTTTTTCCACAAGAAATTAAAGATACACCCGCAATAATAGGTGTTGAAAGCCCAATAAGTGATAATAATATTTTGTTTGATTTTTTCATAATTACATGTTATTTTACCACAAAAAGGCCGCTTCTGCTCTAAAAATTCTGGTGCTGTAGTTTATAATTAAACCATGAAAAAATTTAAACTAGTTTCTAAGTTTCAACCTTCAGGAGACCAGCCACAAGCAATTAATCAACTTGCTGAAGGAATAATCAATAATAAAAAACACCAGGTTTTATTAGGTGTAACTGGTAGTGGAAAAACTTTTACTCTCGCAAACGTAATTGCAAAAACAAATAGACCTGCTTTAGTCATAAGTCATAACAAAACTTTAGCTAGTCAACTATATATGGAATTAAAAGAACTTTTTCCAGAAAACAGAGTCGAATATTTTATTTCTTATTTTGATTATTATCGCCCTGAGGCTTATATAGTTTCTTCGGACCAATATGTAGAAAAAACATCCAAAAATAATAAGCAAATTGAAGCTATGAGAATGTCAGCGGTAAATGCATTAAGTACAAGATATGACACGATTGTCGTGGCCAGTGTGGCATCAATCTATGGTGAATTCAATCCCAAAGAATATCGTAAACATTTCTTTCCAATTAGTGTAGGACAAAAAACTACTAAAAAAGAAATAATGAGAAACTTGATTAAACTGCGTTATGAAAACAAGCGTTTGGCCCCTCAAATAGAACAAGGTGAATTTAGTTCTTTTGGCAATATTATTACAATTAGTCCTGGATATAAATTTGATTATCACATTCAAATCGAATTATATGATGATGAAATAGTTAAAATTAGTTTCATTGATCCTATTACAAAAGATGAAGTAGAACAAGTAAAAGAACTAACAATTTTTCCTTCCACAACCTACTTAATTAATATGGACAATATGGATCAGATTTGTAATGAAATAGAAAAAGAAATGGAAGAAAGAGTTTCTTATTTTAAACAAAATGAAAAGTATGTGGAAGCTCAAAGAATTGAAGATAGAACTAGAAACGATTTAGATTCAATTCGAGAATTTGGTTATACCAATGGCATGGAAAATTATTCAAGATATATGGACGGAAGAAAAGCAGGTCAAAAACCTTATACACTTTTTGATTATTTGCATGAAGATACAGTTATTTATATTGATGAAAGTCATTTAATGTTGCCACAGTTAAAAGGAATGTATGAAGGCGACAGATCAAGAAAAGAAACGCTAGTTCAATATGGTTTTAGATTACCTTCCGCTTTAGATAATAGACCATTAAAATATAGCGAATATCAACAAATTGACTTACCTAGAGTGTATTTGTCAGCAACTCCCGGAGATGAAGAAATCTCTAATGCTGAAGGCGAATTAATTACTCAATTCATAAGACCAACAGGTTTATTAGATCCAATAATAGAAATCAAACCTAAAGCAAATCAAATTAACGTTATTCATGACTTATTAAAAGAACAAATTTCAAAAAACGAAAGAACATTAATTCTTACACATACTAAAAAGAACGCTGAAGAATTAGCATATTATCTAAAAGAAAAAAAATTCAAGTCAGCATATATACACAACGAATTTAAAGTATTTGAAAGAAATAATATTTTAAATGGCCTAAGACTTGGAAAATATGATGTTGTAATTGGGATAAACTTGTTGCGAGAAGGTATTGATTTACCAGAAGTCAGCTTAATTTTAGTCTTAGATGCTGATATAACTGGCTTATCTAGAGATAAGCGCTCGTTGGTCCAAATTGTTGGACGTGCCGCTAGAAATGATCATGGTAGAGTTATCTTTTTTGCAAACGAAATGACTAAATCAATGAAAGAAACAATTGATGATAACCTACTAAAACGAAGCATTCAGCAAAAATATAATTTAGAACATAATATAGTTCCACAAACCATAATTAAACCCATTCCCAAAATAATTCAAGATGTAGCTTTAAATTTTAAAATTGAAGATATTGGAAATGAATCTAAAACTCATAACCGCAAATATATTAAACAATTAATTAGAGAAATGGATGAAGCCGCTAGAAATAGAAACTTTGATAGAGCTATTGAAATACAAACTTATTTAAGAGAAAACAATATCGATATTGACTAAAAAAAACTTGTTATTGTTTTTATAATTATTTTGTAAATAATAATAAAAAAACATTTATCATATATGTGTATGAACAAATCAAAAATACTACTACTAGCTTCTTTGGCAGTTCCAATTGTACCAGCTATTACAGTTAGTTGTTACAAGGACACCAAACAGGTTGAACTAAAAACTGAAGAAAAAGATGATACCGATTCATCTAAAAAAGCGGAAGATAAAACTAAAGAAATTAAACAAAAATTAGACCAAATATTAGTTGAATTAGAAGAACTAAAAAACCAAAACAATGAAGAATGAAAAAAATTAATTGAAGAGTTTCAGGCTCAATTAGTTATATTTAAAGAAAAAATAGAAAATGAAGATTCTGAAGAAATTCTAAAACAAATAGACGAAGAGTATAAAAAGTTTAAAGAACGTATTACTGAAGTTAAAGACGAAAAAAAGCACACCTTAAAATGAGGTCATTGAAATGTCCTAAAATTTACAGGAGATAAAACTAAACAAGAAGCAAAAACCAAAAGATTGGCTTTACTTACATTTTTAGAAAAATTTGATATTTTAGGCTTAACAGAGGTTGGTCACAAATTCGGTGTTCAGGAAATGACTAAATATCTAAACTTATATGACGGTAGTTCGAATAAATATTCATATGTAATTTCAAAAAAACTAAAGGGAGATAAATTTAATCCAAGTTCTGCTGAATATGTAGCTATTATTTATAATACTCAAAAAGTAGCTCCAGAGGCATTTGATAATGGTGAAATTGGCTATAGTTGACAAAAAACATTTGATGATGGTATTAAGGAAAAAGATGCACAATATTCTAGACCTCCTTATGGTGTTAAATTTAAATATAATTTAAAACCAGCCAAAAAAATGACTTTTGTATTTTCTCATTTTGATAGCCCTGGAGCCAAAAAAGGTGAAGGAACGTATAAAGAAACAGGAATAGGAATATATGAATATCGAGAATCAAAGAAATTAGTAGATGTATTGGATTATTTCGATTCAATAGATGGGCAGCAAAGTAATATATTTTTTGGTGGTGACACTAACATCAAGAAAGGTAAACAAAAAATTGCTTTTGAATCTATGGGTAACAGATATAAATTTATTTTTGAAGATAGAGATGAACATAAAACTTCATTAAGCACTAAGCCTGGTAAATATTCTCAACCTTATGACAAATTAATCTATAAAACTGAATTCAAAATTTCTAACCCATTTATTTTTGATATTTGAAAAACAATAACAGATTCTTATTACATTCAAAAATTTGAAGAGCAAGGAATTGCTATTCCAAAAGGCACTAAAATAAGTAAGCCAAGTGTATTAAGTGACCACACATATTTAGGGTCTGAAATTGTTATAGACTAAACTTATGATTTAATTAGAGGAATGTTAGCTAATGACATTCCTTTTAATTTTTTGATAGTTATAAATTAATTACCAAAACACTTTATTTGCCTTAAAAAGACACCTTTTTAGTTATATTCAATAAAAGAAGTTAAAAATTGCTAAAATTGTTATTAACAAAAACACAAAATTTCATTTAAAAATAATAAATTAAAGGCTCAAAGGAGAAATATGAATAAAATTAATTTTTTTGCATTAGGCGGATTAGACGAAAACGGTAAAAATGCCTATGTTTTAGAGATCAATGAAAAATTATATGTAATTAATTCAGGTACAAAAGTGCCAATAAATTCACATAATGGTATTGATACTTTAATATGTAATTATGAATTTTTAGAAAGACGAAAAAAAGACATTGTAGGTTTATTTATAACAGATGTTAAAAATGAATCTTTTTCAGCTGTTCCTTGATTACTAATGAAAATTCCCGGACTTAAAATATACACTAGTCCTTTTAATAGAATTGTTTTATTAGATAGAATTTCAAAATATAATATTGAAACCAGAAACTATGAAGTTAAAACACTTAAATCACCCTTAAAATTAAATGACATAATTATTAGTCCTTTTGACGTAGCGGGTGGTTTACCAGGTCAAATAGGTCTAAATTTTGAATACAGTGAAGGAAATATAATTTTTATGACCAATTTTGTGGATGGCGATTTAGGGCCATATGGCAAAATGGATATTAAAAAAATTCAATCAATTATAAATAATGGTAAAAAAGTTCAATTATTAATACTAGATTCAGGTCATTCAAACTATCCAGGCAAAAGTATAGACAAGCTTTGAATTTCAAAAAAAATAGAATATAAATTTAAAGAAACAGCAATGAATAAAAGAATTATTGTTGGTTTATATGATGAAGATATGATCACAGCACATGAAATTTTAGTACTTGCTAAAAGATATAATCGCCCCGTTATTACATATGGACGTAATTATTCACAATTAATCAATTTAGTAATCAAAATAAACCCAGAGTTGCAATTACCAGAATTTATTGATTATCGCTTAGCTAATGAAACAAAAAATGCTGTGATTTTAGTTACTGGTGCTATTGAAAGATTATATTTAAGATTTATAAGAATAGCTTCTAATAATGATGTTTATTTAAAACTAAAAAAAGATGATGCAGTAATTGTTATAGCTCCACCAGTAAATGGTCTAGAAGTTAATTATGCACTGACACTTGATGAAATTGCACGTAATACTTCAAATCTAATTGAACTGGGCTCGGATCAATATTATTCATGTAACCCAGCTAAAGAGGATATATATAGCATTATAAAAGCACTTAAACCTAAATATTTTATTCCTATTCAAGGGTTATATAGATACCTAGTAGTTGCATCACACATTGCCAGAGATGCTGGAATGAATTTTAATAATTGTATAGTTTTACAAAATGGCAGAATTGCTGAATTTGTAAACAATGAATTAGTGTCACAAAAAAAATCAATTAAAGGTATTGGAGATACAATAATTGACGGCTTTGGTATTGGAGATATTTCTCAAGAAGTAATTAATGAAAGAGAAACTTTAGCCAGAGATGGCATCATAGCTCTTAGTTCCTTAATTGATTATAAAACCAAAAAACCTCTTGGAGAATTACACATCACATCTTATGGAATTATTACTAAAGATAATAAAGAAACTATTACTAAAATCGTTAATGATTTGTTTTATAAAGAATTTAAAGATGAAACAACAAAAGCACTTGATTTAAAAGCTATTCAAGAAAAATTGCGTAAAAGTATGAAAAGAAAAGTTTATAAGGTTTTAAGTAAAGAACCGATGTTTGTTATAACATTGTATGAGATATAATATAATTTAAAAAGTTAAATAGGGCAACACATGAAAGAAAACATCAACACACAAGAAAACTCTGTTCCAAAACCAGAAATCTTAAAAACCAAGAAAACAAAGTTTTATTTTTTCTTAAAAGATAAGGCATTTATATGAACAATAGTTAGTTTTGCTTTGGTTTTTTTCATTGTGATTTCTTTTTTAAATGTAAGAGGATTGACAACAATGCACTCTTATACTTTTGGTATGTTTTTTGGTATGTTTTCGATAGTTATATATGCACTATTATTATTACTAGCACTTAAAAAAATATTCAAAATGAAGAATACCTATTCAGTGGGTGTTTTTCATTTTAGTTTGTGACGTATTAGTATCATAATAGTAACTTTAATTTTATTAGGCACTTCAATTTATTACACCAAATATAAACCAGATACTTTTACATTTAGAGATGCCTTATCTAAAATCATGTCCAAATGATACCTTGATTTCAAGGAAAGTAAAGCAGCACCTGAAAATGTAGTTTTATTACCTAACAAATGAACTCCAGGCTCAATATTTAGTTTATTTTATGTACTGTTTGCTTTTCCAGGAAAAACAGCTGGAATGGTAACTTCTTATATATTTCCAATAATTTTATTTTGCTTGGCATTTGCTACTCTTTTTGTAAGTGATAAGAGATTTAAAAAAATATTCAGAATAAAAAATAAAACAAACAAAGCTGAATCAAAAGACCATTTGCAAAAAAATATAAATGCTAATTTAGATAAACAACTAAATATAAACAAAAACGCCAACTTAAAGGAAGAAATTAAAATAGACAGCTCTGAAATTGCTCTAAATCAACAGAAAGAGCAGCAACATCAACAAGAGCTAAATAAAAGAATCATTATAGATGAACCAGACTTTAGTACTCAAGAATTTGAAGCTGCTCTTAAAACAGAAATGAAGGAAAATAAAAGTTATTTCAATAAGGATGAACAAAACCCAGTTGCTAATTATAAAGTAACAAATGAATTTATAAATATTGAAGAAGAGTCCAATTTTCAAAATAAACTTAATACCCCTTCAAAAGAAGATATTTCAATTGCATCTTCAAAACTAAACACTTCTGAAGTACAAAACGTAAATTCTTTTAGCTATCATAATAACATTGAAGATATAAGTTTTGATGAGCAATTTGAAGAAGAAGACTTAGAAGTACAATTAGATCAACAACCTGAGCCAACGAAAGCCAAAAATCCTCAAGAATCAAAAAGATTTTCTATAATTGAAGATAAAGAAAAGCTATTTTAGTTTATAGACATTTTGTTAAGGAAAGTAAATATTTATGAAAAACCAAAAGAAAATCAAGAAAAATCAATCAAAAACAAGCTTTGAGGTTATTTCAGAACGTCCATTGGATTGAGATAAGATCTTTAGTGACCAAGTACACACTATTTATGAACCTTTAATTAGCAAAATTAAACCTTCACTTGATAAGGTTTGAAATGATGAAATAGAAGCTAAACATGGCGACACTTTAAAAAAAGTTGAATCCAGCAAGGATAAAATTAATGATTTAATCAATGAAATAAAAAAAGAAAGAAAAGATAAAAAAATCAATGCAAAATGAGCAGCGAACTGCTTTATTGTGTTTTTTTGTTTCTTAATAGTTGGTTTATTCTTCTTAGGTTTCTTTATTAAAAACAGAAAAGTAATTAAGGAATTTAATCAATTTTTAAATGAAAGAAGCCAACAAATTAAAGATCAACTTGATGACAATTTTTACAATTTATCGCAAATTTTTAGTAACAATTCGATTGTTGATTGAAAAAACAAAATTTTGAAGGCGATGGAAATTAATGAAATTAAATCATTTAATGATGAAGAAATAAATATGTTTCAGCAAAACGACAAATTTTATTCTTTTTATTCAATATCAAAATATGACATTCGTAATTCGGTTTTTTATGATGTTGTATATAGCACTGAGGAATGAAGACCAGTTGTAACTTCAGGTACAGCATACAAACAAATTAAAACAAAAGATGGTTGAATAACACATGCTGTTGTGGCATATCACTCAGAACCTACCCCATTTATTGATATTAAACAATCTGTTAATATACCAACAAACTATTTACCAGAGCTATCATTTAGCCCAATTTCTAATAAATTTAGTTTAAAAGAATATAACAACAGAATAAAAAAAGGTGAATTTCTTTTAGAAAATGCTGAGTTTTATCAACACTTCAATTTTAATTTCAATGAAAAAATAAAATTTATGACTTATTTTCAGCTAAAAACTCAAGAAAATTTTGTTGAGTTTTCAAAGTATTTTAATGGCAATACACATTCTATGTTCAAGTTTGCAAGGAACTTATATACTACAAGAAATTATGTTCGTGGTCGAATAGAAATGGACTATAGATTTTATGATGTTACTCATAATTGAATGTCATTATATTTTGATTCAAGTCAATTCATTGAGCCATTAAGCATTTATAATTTTTTACTTCAAATAATGATTTTAAATTTATATCCGATTTTCAAATCAATTACTCAAGCATATTTGAATAAAAATATAGCTTCAGAAAATTTCAGTCAATATGGAAGTTATTTATCAACATATATCGATGACAAAAAATTTGATGAGACCAGAGTCTTAAGTCATTATGGAGTTTTAACTAAAGCGGTTGCTGGATCAAAATTAATATTAAAAACCAACAGTGTGGATAAAGATGACCGCTATGTAATTGAAGGTGTATATCATTTAAATGACACTATTGTATTACCAGTAATAATGTCTTCATATTGAGCTGAAAATTTAATAGATAGCGTTTTTAAAGAAGGGGTTATAGTTAATGTTCCTTATACAAAATATAACTATTTTGAAGAACTTAAATTCATAGTTTATTCGCCAAAACATTATACTAAGACGCAAGGCGCATTCATGTCTTATAACAGCGATATTGAAACATCGGTTTTAATGAAAGAAGAATTTTTATCTAATGAAGAAGATTGGTCTATTAATTTTAATTTGAATATGACTCAAAACCCTAAAGAAATGACCAAGTATTTAGAATTGATTAAACAAATAAAAAATGTTAAATCTGTAATCAAGGAAGATTCTCAAATTTTGATTGATAATGATGGGTTATTTATCTTTATAAATGATGATCTAGAACCAAAAGAATTAGAAAATATTATTAATTTATTATAATTTAATATAGCAAAACCAAATGGAGGAAAAACATGTTATTCGATTCAAGAACACCCCAACAAAAGGAAGGCTTTAAACCAGATGTAGATAATTCAATTAAACATCCAACAGTAACTGGAGGAGAAAAATTTTTATATGTTTTACTATACATAATTACTCTTGGTTTCTTTTTCATTGCTGTTATTAAAAGAAAAAACCTTTTATTAGCACAAATGAATAGAATTCAAGAAGCTTCTTCATTAATTCAAGCAGCTGAGAAAAAAAGAAGAGCAATCCTATTAAAACAACTAGATGCTGTAGTTGGATATGCAAATTTTGAATCTAAGACATTAAAAGAAATAACTAAATACCGTTCAAAACTTAATGACTTAGAAACAGAAGAAAATCCAATTAAAATGGCAAGCGCTTTAGACACTGTTCAAAGAGGAATTAATGTTCAATTTGAACAATACCCAGATCTAAAAGCAAACCGCAGCTTTTTACAATTTCAAACTGAAATTGCCTTGCAAGAAGATGAAATTTATTCAACAATAAGACACTACAATGGTATAGTTAGAATATTTAATTCAAGTATTTATCAATTCTGAACAAATGTTGTAGCTAAAAAAATAGGTGCATATAACCAACCACTATTTCAAGCTTCTGAAACTGAAAGACAAGACGTTGATACTAGTTCATTGTCAACAATGTTTAAATAATACTAAATGCCAGTTGGCATTTTTTATTTTCCTAATTCAAAATAAAAATTTCATTAGCTTATAAATAAGCTAATAAATATGACAATTTGGTATAATTATAAAATCCAAAATAAATCACAATTCGAGGAGAAAATTATGTCAGAACAAAAGAAATATGAAGCAAGTGATATACAAGTTTTAGAGGGTTTAGAACCTGTTCGTATAAGACCAGGTATGTATATTGGTTCAACTGGTTATAAAGGACTTCATCACTTAATTTGGGAAATTTTAGATAACTCTGTCGATGAAGCAATGGCAGGTTTTGCTAACAAAATTAGTGTTACATTACATCCAGGAAACTTTATTGAAGTTGAAGATAATGGTAGAGGAATGCCAGTAGATATTCACCCTTCAACAAACAAATCAGCTGTGGAAACCATTTTAACTGTATTGCATGCTGGAGGAAAGTTTGATGGTAACAACTATAAAGTTAGTGGAGGTCTACATGGTGTAGGTGCAGCTGTTGTTAATGCACTTAGTGATTCATTTGAAGTTTGAATCAAACGTAATGGACAAGAATATTATCAAAAATATGAAAACGGTGGAAAACCCTTAGAAGATCTAAAAGTTATTGGAAGTGTTCCAGCTAATGAAACAGGTACCAGAATTAAGTTTCATCCAGATTATACAATTATGGATAAAATTGACTTTGATTTTGGAACTATAAATGACCATATTAAACAAGTAGCCTATCTAAATAAGGGCTTAAGTTTTAAAATATCTGATTTAATAAAAGGCACTGAAAAAACATTTTGTTTTGAAGGTGGAATTGTTGATTATGTTAGAGAATTAAACAAGGGCAAAAGATTAATCAATAATGATGTTATATATGCACATGGTTCAATAAGTGATACTGAAAAACAAACAGAAGATCAAATAGCTAATAATATACCACCTAAAAAAGTAGATATATTTGTTGAAGTAGCATTTCAGTATAATGAGGCATATCAATCTTCAGTTATTTCTTATGCTAACAATATTCAAACCACAGAGGGCGGAACTCATGAAAACGGTTTCTATGATTCAATTGTTAGAATTTTTAATAAATATGCCGAAGATAATAAATTATTTAAAAATGCAGGTGAAAAGATAAGCAAAGATGACTCTAAAGAAGGTTTAATTGCAGTTATTTCAGTTAAGCATAGTAATCCTGTTTTTGATGGTCAAACAAAAGCAAAATTTGGTTCAAGTAATGCTAGATTTGCAACTAATAAAGTTGTTTCAGAAACTTTAGAAAGATTTTTAGCTGAAAACCCAGTAATAGCTAAAAATATTATTAACAAGTGTTTACAATCACAACGTGCTAGATTAGCGGCCAATGCAGCTAAAGAAGCTTCGAGAAAAAAAGATGGTGCTGAATTCAGTGGGTTACCTGGTAAATTAGCTGATTGTTCTTCTAAAAATGCTGAACTAAGAGAACTATTTATAGTCGAAGGTAATTCAGCTGGAGGTTCAGCCAAAGGTGGAAGAAACCGTAGTATACAAGCAATTTTACCATTGCGTGGAAAAGTTATTAATGCTGAAAAAAATGACCGTACAAAATTCTTGTCTAACCAAGAAATTCAAACAATTATTCATGCTTTAGGTACAGGTATTGGTGAGGAACTTAATATAAACAAAGTTAAATATCACAAGATAATTATCATGACTGATGCTGACGTTGATGGTGCCCATATAACAACATTATTATTAACATTTTTCTATCGTTATTTAAAACCATTAATCGAATACGGACTTGTTTATATAGCAATGCCACCATTATATAAAATTAGTTCAGGTAAAATAGTTGAATATGCTTATAATGATGTTCAAAAGAATGAAATATTAGAAAAATTAGAAGACAAAAAAAATATTTCAATTCAACGTTACAAAGGTCTTGGTGAAATGGATGCTGAGCAATTATGAGAAACTACTATGAATCCTGAAACAAGAAAAATGTTACAGGTTCAAATTAATGACATGGCAATATGTGATACAGTATTTACAACTCTAATGGGTGAAGAAGTTGCTCCAAGACATGATTTTATTGAAGAAAATGCTAAATATGTTTCAAACATTGACTTTTAGGAATTATTAGTGAAATTAATTTTAAATCAGGGTTTTACAAATAAAACCTATTATGACGAAGAAAATAATCAATTTATTAAAGTAAAAAGCTTTGATTCATTTAATCATAGAACACCCAATGAGTTGCTAAATAAACTAAAGTTCGTACCTAAAACAATATTTGAAGATAAATCAAGAATTATTAATGAATGAATAGAAGGCACAACTTTAAATCATGAAAATGTTTCAGAAGAAGATCTAAAGCAAATTGGCAAAATGTTAATAACTCTTCATAACTCAAAACTACCATTTTATAAAGAAAATCAAATAGCTAGACGATTTAAGGTTTATCGTGAACAAATAGCATTGCTAAAAAGAAAAATCCCAGGTTTGGATAAATACTACAACCGAATTAATTCATTTTTAAAACATATTGATAATTCTGCTCCTGTACATAATGATTTGTGATTATATAATTTTATTAGGACTGAAAAAAGCATTTATCTAACAGACTGAGAATATGCCACAATGGGAGACGTTCACTTTGATTTAGCATATTTTATTGAATCATCTAATCTAACTAAAAAACAAGAAGAAATCTTTTTAGAAGCTTATGGAGACGATTATGAGCCTAAATTCTTAATGGCTCATAAAGTAATTGTTAATGCCCTAATAGTTTTGTGAATCAATAAACACCCACAAAAACCTTTTGATGATTCTATGTATATCAAAAGAGTGGATAAATGAATTAAAGAATACGATAAAACATACAAATTAAAATAAAGAATTTCCAATGTATTTAAATGATAAGCAAGATTGTATTGAAGATAAACAAAACAATGATAAATTAGATCTAATGTACAAGGCAATAACGTCTACTTTTGGTGAGAACATTAACAAAGAAATAAAAAATGCACGATTCTATTACAACCAATTTAATAATTTATATTTTATAGCTCAATATAAAAATGTTTGAGTTCAGATTAAAATTCCTAAAAATAGACACATGCGTGACTATAGTAATGAACAAACAGTTGTTAAAAATTTTAAAGACTATTTATTTGTTAAAGATGGCATTATTATTAAAAAATGATTTCCAGGAGTTGATTTATTTCAAATTAAACTGACAAACAAAATTGTTTTTTCAGTTTTAAATTGCATAAAAAACTTTCAATCTTTAAATTTAAAAGTTAAAAAGTTTAATTGAAATAAGTTTAAAATTTGTGACAAAAAATATCACGAACTGTTGCATAAATACAAAGATGATGAATTAGTTTTAAGCCATAATAATATTCAAAAGAATAACATTATTATTAACAAGTATGGTTTTGTTAAAATGGTTGACTTTGAATATGCTAGCTTAAATAATAAGTATTTTGATTTAGTGTCTTTATATTTATATACAGGTATCGATAAAAACATGATAATTGAGTTTTTTGATTTAGAGGAACAAAAATTTCATGACTTTTTATATCTAATTAATATATATAGAGAAGCAGAATATAAAAAGGATTATTGTAATTTAACAGTCAATAAAAACAGGGTTCCTGAAACCTTAAATTTATATAAAAGTAAGAACTTTTATGACAATAAATATATTGTTCATAAAAACCACAATCAATTTGACAACAGACTAATGATTAGTGATATTAAAGATTTTTATTTTGTACCATTTTATGTTTATGAAGATGAAAATAAAATAATTTGAAAATGGCTGGGTAACAAAAGTGATTTTGAATTAAACTCTAGAACAATAAAAATACTAGCTAAGTGTATGAGAACCTATCACGATTCTAAAGTTGAATTTCCAAGTTATATCTTGGAAGAAAAAATAAATTGATATTTAGATAATATTAATTCATCAGATTTGTTTAATGATATAGGACCCAAAGACTTTATTGATCAGGTTTGCCAGTGAGTCAAAGAATTAAAAATTGATGCTAACTGTCATAATAACTTAACACTTGACAATATTATGTGAGGTGAAAATCAAAATATATTTATAATAGACTGATCAGTGGCATACAAGAACTGTCGGTTTTTAGATATAGCTTTAATGTTTGAAAACTTACATGTTAATAACATTTTAGAAAAATTCTTTTGAAGAGCATATGGAATTACCAAACCAAAAGATTTTTATAAATATAAAATAATTTCACTTTTTACGGAATATTTATATAATAAGGTTTTAAATGGAAATCCACAAAGAGCAAAAAGTGATGCAAAAAGAATTAAAGAAATACTATTTGAGCAAAGAACAACCCAAGAAAAGCAGGTTTAAATATGAAAAAAGAAGCTAAAGAACAAAATACTTCTCCTGAATCTAAAACTGAAAAAAGAAAGAAACAACGCAAAATTGTTTCATCAGTTTTTATGTTTACCGGCTTAATAGGTTCATTAGTTGCCATTACTGCAACTGCTATATATTTTTCAATCAAAAAAACTAAAAAATTTAATTCTATTCTAGATAGCAAAGATGATATTACATTAATTCGAATACCCTTAGCAGGAAATCAAAAGAAATATAATATAAAACTTAACAAAGAAATTGAAGCTAAAGATTTATATAATTTTGATAAGTCAATTGAATTATCAAAAAAACCAGAACATAATTTTGGTATTAATGCCGAAATTAAGTATTCTTTTTATAAAACTGGTTATCCTCTTTCACAATACTTTGATGTAGAACCTCGCATTGGAGGGTTAGAAGAAAATATTCAAAACAAAGAAGTTTTAAGTATTGATATTTTAAAACAATTTAATGAATTTAATAAGAAGGAAAAAAATACTATTAGCTTTGAATATTTTGTTCAACAAATAGCCAGTGCAAAAATACCTATTTCCTATTTTTATACAGACTCAGAAACCAATAAAGCTTATTTTTTTGATTTTAAAAACGGTGTTTCAGGTTTTGAAATAAAAGAATTTTTTTCAAAAATTCATGAAGAAATTAAAAAAATACAACATTCTCATGAATTTGTACCAAATAAATTTCAAATTTCCATTTTTGGAACAACAAAAAACGGTGTAATTGAAAAATTAAAGTTCGTTGCTGAATGCGAATTTAGTACGAAAGAACCAACAAAGAAGGGTTAATAGTACCCCTTTTTTTATTTCTAATAAAAAAGAGCATTTTTGAACCCTAAATTTTGAAAAACGACTTCAAAAATTATAGAAACCTCAAAATTTTTAGTTTTTCATTATAATTTTGCTATGTTTATAAAAACACAGTGAGGAAAAATTATGTTAGTCAAAACAGTAAAAAAAGCTAAATTTGTAAAAATTTTAGCTGCTAGTGCTTTAATGACTCCTATTTTGCCTTTAATGGCAATTAGTTGTATTAATGGTACAGAAAAAACTAAGAAAAAACTATCAGAAGATGCTAATAAATTAAAAGTTATTATTGTTAACAAAGCCAATAAACTACCATCAACAATTAATGATAATGATGTAACTTTTGATAATGATAAGAACCTTAAAATTTCAATAATTAGCAAAAATGCGAATGATGCTGAAGGAAAATTGGAATTAAAAGTTAAAATCACTTCAAAATCTAATGAAGATATATCTATAGAAAAAACCATCACAATAGATGGGTTTCAAAAAAAATCAGATGAACCTAAAACTAATAAAAAATTAGAATTTCAAAAATCTGACAAATTAATTTCAAAAGACGAGAAAGTTAAATATCTTGCAATTGGAGATTCAATATCAGCAGGTTTTACAGCTGCACTAGATAAAGACTATCCAGGTCAAAAAAACGGTAACAAACTTGAAGGAATGTCATTACCAGTTTATTTAGCTCATTACTTAAACCAGGATGATTCAAATAGAGTAGAGAGTTTTTCTAACCTTGCTACTTCTAATTCAACCATTATGGAATGACTAGATCTTTTAGATGTTCAATATGAATCTAAAAAACCAGATGTATTCAAAAAACAAGATGGTATCTATCAACATACTTTTGATGGTAACTATACTAAATTTGGTGGTAAAGATAAATTTAAAGAAGCTTTAATAAATGAAATTAAAGCTGCTAATTTATTGACCATTACATTAGGGGCTAATGACTTTTTAAGGTTTTTTAGTTCTGTGCTAGAAGCAGCAAATTTTGATCAAGTTTTGAAAGAATTACAAAAAGGATCTAATGTTGACGTACAAAAACTAATTGAATTTTATACAAAATTTATTGAATTAAGTCAAAACGAAATTCAAGATAGATTAGTAAATCTATTAAATAAAATCACTGAAATTAATTCAAACGTAAATGTAGTTTTATTTAATTATCCAGCACCTTTCCTAAGAATAATTAGTGCTATTGCTGAAAATATTCCAGGAGGTATTAAATTACCAAACGGTGGCAGCGACGCCTTAAAATTAATCATGGATCCTTTAACAAGTTCTATTAAACAATCGAAAGAAAAAGTGGGCAAAAATATTCATTTTGTTGACTTATTTGATGCACCATACTGAGAAGAAAACCAAAGTTTATTATCTTCAATTATTTTCGACATACATCCAACAGTTCACGGCTACAAGAAAATGGCTATGGATGCATTTATTAAATTGACTGCAAGTTCCGTTGAAGAAGATACACTAAAAAATTTAGGATGATCAAAAAATTACATTGAAGAACCAACTTCATCTGGAAATAAACAAATTATTGAATTAAAGGCACAAAATTTAGATGCTTTCTATAAAGCACAATTAGGCGCTTCTAAGGAAGATAATATTGCAAAAATCAAAGAAGAAGATGAAGTATTTAAAAATGTTAAAGATAAACTAAAACCCAACAATATTTCAAGAAGACTAGAAAGTTTTCCTGATAAACAAATTAAAGAAATATTTTTATCTTTATTAAAAAAATCAACAACTTTAGGAATAGTGAAAGAATATGATCCTAATAGTGATATTTTAAGTTTTTTTACAGATAATCCAACAGCAGCTGATAAATTAATTCTATGGATTAAAAGATCAAACTACATTACTAAACAATTAGATAAGTTTCAAGAATTAATAGCTGAAAACGACTGAGATAAAGATGGAAAACCAGGAGCTAAAAAACTTCGTTCAGAATATTTACTAAAGGCTATAGATCAAACATTTTTCAAAAAAGAAAACTTATTAAATTTAGTTAAGGAATTCGTTTCAAGTGATTTTGCAACAGATTTTAAAGCACCACTACTTGACCTTATTACAAAGCTTTCGAAAAACATTTTGAAAAATCAAAATATTAAAGATTTAATTAAAAAATCTATTGAATCAATTCCTGGAGCTGAAGATTATGTTTCAAAAGAATCACAAACAATTCTTTTAAACAAAATTTTTAGTTCGGATAAATTACCTGAATTTATTAAATCAGCTTTAAATAGCTTTTTAGATAATGGAAAAATTAATTCAGCGGACCCTGAATTTCTAACAATTGATTCATTTGATAAACTAATTAGATTTTTATTTAAAAATCAACCTAAAAACGGTGAACTTCAAAAAGCATTTTCAGAAATATTTAGAGAACTATTAAGTGATATAGAAACTAAACAAATACTTGTAAGCTCAACTAAAGCTTATATTAATAAAATTGATGCTATTAAACCAATATTTAATACTATTAGTGATGAAGAAACAACCAAATTAATTAATACATTCTTAGAAGCATTTTTATCAATTGAAAATGATTTCAATCTAGCAAATATTTTTGCAAATTCAATGATTTCAGAATTAAGCAGTTTTAATGTCGATCTTGCTTTCAAAACATTTTTAGAAGAATTTAAAAACAATACTCTTTCAATCTTTAATGATCAAACAAATATTATTAAATTAGTTTCATTAGTGCGTAATAACCAAAATATTAAAGATAACTATGAATTAATTAAAAAACTTTTTAATAATACACTAGATTATTTAAACCAACAATCAATAATTACTAAAGAAATTGAAAAATCTCCTCTTTTCAAAGAATTATTAAAATCAATCGATGAAAAAGATCAAAAAGCAGTAACTGATTGAATTAAAAAAACAATTAGTGAACCTTCACTAAGATCAATAATTAATTCAGTACTAGATTTAGTATTTAATACTAATGTTGATTTATCATCTGCAAAGAATGTATTAGACATAGTTAAAATAATTGCTGTTTCTCCTCAAATAGATCCAGTTAAAAACTCAATTACTGGATTCATAAAAGCAATGTTTAATGATGCTGAAGCAGGATTAGCTAAACAATTAGATATTCTAATAACTACTATGTGAAAAAACAATCCTGATAAATATAATTTAGAAGTAATCAAAAGTAACCCAGATACAATTAAGAACTTTGTTGATTCATTTTTAAAATCAGTTATTCAAGAAAGCACCTTATTTAACACAATTGTAAATAATACATTTAACCAATTAAAAGAAATTAATGTTGATAATGAAGACATTGCTTTAGAGTTACAAAACACCTTAATTTTAGGTTTAATTAAGTTTGCTACCACAGACGAAAAACCAACAGAAATATATTTACCAAACGTTTTAAGCAAACATAGAAATAGCCTACAAACTATATTTAGTAAAATGGATTCAAATGCATATGTTAAAATGATTAACTATATTTTTGAAGTTTCAAAATTTAGTTTAGATGGCGGAATATATTCAATATTATTTGCTAATAGATTTAAAACCTTAGCACAAGAAAACATAGTTGATATTCAAAAAAATAATTATGTAGCTAGACAAACAGCACAAGCTAAATCACAAAAACTGCAAATAACATTTAATGTTGGTAGTGGTTTAGATTTATTATCATTAGCTAGTGTAGATAGTTTATTAGCAGCAATTTACGAACCCGCAGTTAGAGCATTTTTTAAAGAAGTTAGTGAATTAATAAAAACCAAAGGAACTCAACTAGATATTAAAACAATTAAAAAATTGAGTAGCTACAAAGCAGCTAATAGAATTTATTCTTCTTTAGCATTATTAGCTGCTGGTTCAGGAGATTTAAGTCAATTCTGACCAAATGGTGGCGGTTTTCTCTCTGCATACTGAACTGGTCTATATCCAGAAAACTTTATTTCTAAAGGTATGGATAAAGCTTATGACAAGCTACTTAATACTGAGGCTGATGCTGATGTAGTGGCACAAATTGCAAAATTAGGTGAAGCTAACTGATCTAAATTAGGAATTAAGAAATCAGGATTAAAATTCGTATATGATAAACACTTTTTTGCAGGATATTCTGATAAAAATGAAGACACAAGACATTTAGATTTCAGAAACTTCAAAAAATGAACAGATGATTCGATCTTAGCATTTATTGCTAACCCTGAAAAAACAGATAACAAATACCACAATCAAAAGAACATTGTTTTAATTGCTAAATTATTGCAAAAAGGTTATTTATACAAAGATATGGATAAAGAATAATATTTTAAAAATAGGCTTTCAATATGCGAAAGTCTATTTTTTTGTCCATAATTAAGATTATTTTGAATTACAAGGAGCAATTGCTGCAATTTGTTTAGTATTTTCATCAGTAATATTTCTTTTTCAATCTGTTTTTGCAGCTACAGTTTCAAAAATTATTAATCTTAAGAAATCAATAGCAAAAAAAGCAAAATAAGATAACTCTAAACTTATGTAAGTGCCCTTGTTTCTTAAAGGAATTATTATTCCAAAGGTTAATATGATTAATCATATAAATGACAATCAATGAGCAGATAACATTGTAATTGAACCTACCATGTTTCTTCCGCCAGCACCTGGCAGAGCTGCAGCTGTATAAAACCAACACCAGATAGGATTAATTAAAATAAAAGTCAAGCAACAATAAATGAATATTTGTCTAAAAGATTCACCCGTTTTAAACTTCATTTCTAAAACTAAATTTTTAATTTCGCTTTTATTTAAAAAGCTTTCAAGTTGAATTTTGTTAGGAATACCATTAGTTCATGTTGTTAGATCATGATTATAAACTTTTTGTGCCTCATTTACAATGTTAGAATTTAGTCAACTTGTTGAAATTGAATTGTTCAAAATGCTATTAAAAGCACCTTTTTCTAAATAAATTTTTACATTTGCATCAATTGCTTCTTTTGAGCCTCTTGAAGTAGCGGGAGAATACGCTATTCCAAAAACAACACCAATCATTAATGCCGACATGCAAGCTCCCATTATGGCATGAAAACCTCTTAGGGCATAAGCATGCTTTTCAGCTTCTTCAAAATTATTTTTTCCTAAATTGCCGGCAACAAAATAAGAAACATTAGATGAACAAGCAGAAGTAATGGCAGAAGCAATTGATGCTAAACTTTCTACTAAGCCTAAAATAGTAACAGCATTAATGCCCATCCAAGCTGCTCTTATGCCAGAACCTCCAATTAAATTATCTGGATAAGCCCGAGATCAAATTATCATTCTTATTGGAATAGTTATCATTGCAGCAATTGTTATTAACATAGCTGGTATTCTTTTAAGAATTTGCTTAGCTATTGGTCTAGAAATTATATGTATCTTAAATAAATTTACAAAAATAGGTCTGTCTTTGTGATAAGTTAAAAGAGAATCAGAGGCCAAACAAACAAATGCGCTAATGATTGAACCAAAAGCAGCATAATATGCTTTTCCTTTAAATGCATATAAAGATATTGCATTTATTGTGGCATTGCTAATTAAGGTCAAACATGCTGAAACAAAAGCTAGATTTGAATGCCCAGTTTCATTAAGTTGCATATTAGTATTAAAGTTAAATGAAGTAATAATTCAAGAAATGCAAATAAGCATTAAATACATTCTAGCCTCATTTAATGCAGCTGAGTTTATTTGTCGCCCTCCGACAAAATAAATTAAATTGGTAGGCATACTCCAACATACAATTGCAAATACAACAGAAACGACAAGATACATTCAAATTCTAAGGTTCATAATTTGATTAACTTTGTCATAATTCTTTTTACCATAATACTGACCTACGAACATTCCGGCAATTCCTTGAATTGCAAAAAATATTGTATATATAATGCCAGTATAAGTATTTGCATAAGTTAAAGCATCAATTCCAGAAGGAATATGACTAACCATAAAATTATCTAGAAAACCATTTAAACAAAATAGTATTTCTCCAATAATGATTGGTCATGTTTTAGAAAAATACATTTTTCAATCAAATTTTGATTGTGGCAATAATCTTTTAAAATAATGCTTTTTTCTAACACTTGTTTGCATGATTATCCCCACCTTTCTATTTTAAATATTTCAAATCTTTTGTTTTATATCCTTAATAGTCAAATTGTCGTCTAAATTTAAATTATTTATTTGTTTTAATAATTCTTTTTTGTATGAATATTTTTTGATTAATGAATCAGTTTCCTCTTTATTTGAAGTTAAAAATAACATTTTCCTAACATCATCACCAGAATATTTTCTTAATTCTTTAATTACAACGTTTTTATTCAATTTTAAAAAGAATCTTTTTCTTCTGTCATTAACTCTTAAGTTTTTTATTGAATTAATAAATAATCAATGACCTAAAAAAGAAGCAATTGCTCCATTTCTTCCCAATACCCTTTTTTTAAGGGGTTCAATGTTTGAATCATTTATAGCTCTTTTTATATTAGGAAAATAATCATCTTCAAAAATAGGACCTGTTAACTTGGATAAACTTAAGGCAGGACATGAAGCATCTAGCAATGGTTGAACATCATTATTGGGAAAAAGTTTATGAAGAATTTGTTTTTCTAAATTAGGATTATGACCAATAAAAACGACCTCTTCAATTTTTAACTTTGAGTTAATTTCATAAAGATGTCTAATAATATTTTGTTTTATAATAGCTCATATATTACCAACACTATTACCCTTTGTAAAATCAACAATGAAAGTTTTGGTTTCAAAAGTATTATTTTTGTTAAGGGCACCAACAGTATATGCATATGGTGTATTCGAAGCTAAATTAACTATTCGAGCAAAAGGATTGGTAATTGCTTCGAAATCAATATATACGTAATTTTTGTTGTTCATATTCATAATTTCCTAATTATAGCACTAAAATAAATTCTGAAATATCTAAGTGTTATAATTAATTATAACTTAAATTTAAGTCTAAATAGGAGTATAACAATGAAAAGTACAAAAAATATTTATTTAATATTAGGACATACAACACTTGATTCATTTAATGGCAAGTTGGCTGATGAATATGAAAAAAAGCTGCGTCAACTAAATAAAAATGTTCGCAGAATCAATTTAAATCAGAATGATTTTGATGTTTGTTTATTAAAGGATTCTCAATCTGAAAAAAATAAGCAGTTTATTTTAAAAGAACAAGAAAATATAAAATGAGCAGATGAAATTGTTTTCTTTTATCCACTGTGGTGAGCTTCTGTTCCTGCCATTTTAAAGGGATATATAGACAACGTTTTTCAATCAGGTTTTGCTTTTAAATATCATGAAAATGACCCTTTCTGAGATAAGTTATTAACTGGCAAAAAAGTTAGAGTTTTTTCAACCTCTGGTGCTCCGTCAATATTTATAAAATTACTTTATAAAAATGCTGATTTTTCTATGTTTAGAACAGGTGTTTGCTGATTTACAGGTATGAAGTTAATTCAAGCTAAAAGAATTGGCAGTCTTGTTAAAATGGATAGTGCAAAAAGAAAAGAAGTTATTGATAAGATTATTTCAAAAATTCGTTAATCATGTTTTGGATTTTTAAAGATAGCCAAAGCTAAATTAATTGACTTAATTGTCATATAATTTTATAGTCATGGAATTAAAAAAATATATTAGAACAGTTATGAATTTTCCAGAACCAGGTGTTAAATTTAAAGATATATCTTTATTGTTGGCTAATGGTCCAGCACTAAATTATACAATTGATAAAATGTCTGAACTTGCACAAGATGCAGATATTATTGTAGGACCTGACGCAAGAGGTTTTTTATTTGGTACACCAGTTGCAGCAAAACTATCTAAACCATTTATAATGGTGAGAAAAAAAGGTAAGTTACCTGGAGAAGTTATAAGTTGCGAATATGGTTTGGAGTATGGAAGATCAATACTAGAAATTCAAAAAGGATTGGTAAAACCGGGTCAAAAAGCTGTCATTATTGATGATGTTTTAGCTACAGGAGGAACTCTTGAAGCAATAATCAAACTTTTAAAAGACCAAGGTGTTGAAATATTGAGAATTATAGTGCTAATGGAATTAGATGGTTTTGAAGCTAGAAAAAGACTAAACTGTGATATTGAAAGTCTGATATTTGTAGAGCAAGATGACCAATAATAGGGCATATAAGCCTTATTTTTATTAAATTTTTAGCAAAGTAGGTAAATATGAAAAAATATAATAAATATATAGATATAGAAGAAAAATATCGTTTTGACTTAGAAGATATATTATCTAATTCTTCGTATGATGAGTTATTAAAACAATATTTTGAACTATATGATAAATTAATTAAAATCAAAGATTCTAAGTATGAATCACTAGATAATTATGTTAATTCTTTAAAATATGATGAACAAATGACACTTTTGGGTAATCGTATAGAAAACTATTTGTCTAACAAACTAAATACTAATTTAGTTGACCCTTTAATTAATAAATTAATATCTGAATTTGATTCTAAAAAAGCAGAATACTCAAAATTGTTTGGTTCTGAAATTAATAGAATTGCAGAACACAAGGATAAAATAAAAATCTGAATCAATGATCCTCAATTGAAATATGTTAAAAAAGATTTAGAAGCAATATTAGATGAATTAGAACACAAGTTGGACAATAATGTTGAACTGTATTTAACACAAACAGCACATGGAAATCCAGATGTTGAAGAGTTATTTGGTATTTTAACAGATAGTGAAATTGAATTTGGCTTTGCGCGTGATAAGAATTCAAAAAAATATGAAATCACTGAAGGTACTAGACCAATGCTTATGAAACACAAGGATGAAAGAGTAAGAAAAGAAACATATATTAATTTTGCTAATGGTTATTTAAAGCATAAACAAAGTTTAGCTAAAATGTTATATCAACATATTAAAGAAATATCAGTTAACGCCCTTCATAGAAAATATAACTCGTCATTAGAATCAATACTATTATCTGATAAAGTTGACACTAAACTTTTAGAAATTATTTATAAAAATGTCCAGGATAATATGCACATATTTAAGAAGTATCACAAGCATCATGTTCAATTTTTTGAAGCTAAATTTAATAAAAAATTTAAGCTATGAGATTCAAGTGTTGACCTAGTTAAGATCAAGAATAAATATAGCATAGAAGAAGCTCAAAAAATACTGAAGAAAATAACGTCAGTAATGCCTTATGAATATTCAAATATAGTTGAAAAAGCAATCAAAGAAAGATGAATAGATTATATTAATGTCCCGTCAAAAAGATCTGGAGCTTATTCAATAGGTGGAACATATGGAATAAACAAAATATACATTCTAATGAACTGAGATGATACCATTAATTCAGTCAACACTTTATGCCATGAAATGGGACATTCAATGCATTCATATTATTCAAATAAAACACAAAATATTTTTAGAAGCCAATACCCCTTATTTTTAGCAGAAATTGCTTCTATATTTAATGAGTTACTTTTGAATGATTATTTAATGGAAAATGCCAAAACAGATGAAGAAAAATTCTTTTTAGTAAATGAAAGTATTAATGATTTTATTGGCACTGTTTTAAGGCAAACTCAATGATCTAATTTTGAATATGAACTATATAATAGAATAGATAAAAATGAACCGTTAAATACTTATGAAGCAATTGAAGAAATATATGTCAATAACGCTAAAAAATATTCTATGGCTGATATTAGTCCAAAAACTGGCGACCTAATAAATGTTTATAGTGTAATGGTCCCACATTTTTATTACTATTTTTATGTATATAAATATGCCTTGGGATACATAGTTGCTAATGTATTTTTCCAAAAATATAAACAAGAAGGAAAAACAGCTTTAGAGAATTATGTTAATAAGTTCTTATCTGCCGGTGATAGAGACTGACCCACAATAATACTTAAAGAAGCGGGAGTTGATATATATTCAAGTGATATATACCAAAAAGCATTTTCAATACTAGATTCTAAAGTAAATGAATATATAAGATTAGGAAATAAGATATTTAAAAAATAAGCCCCTCTGTGTAAATAACCACAGGGCTTATTTTATTAATCTAGGAAATTAATTAGCTTCTTTATTTTCTTCTTCAGTATTTTTGGTATCCGTTTTATTTTGAGCTTCCATTTGTTTTTTTACAAATTGCATCTTTTGTTCGAATTCATTAATTTTCTTTTCAAGATTATCAAAATCTTTATTGTTTAATAATTTTTGTAGCTCATCTTTTTCTTTTTTAACTTCTTCAAGTTGATTTTTTGATAATTTTTTAGCTTCTTCAGAGTTTGTAGCTTTATCTAATTCTTGAATTAGTTGTTCTGCTCTAACTGTTAGTTCTACTTCTCTTCTTTTTTTCTTATCTGCTTCACGATTTAATTCAGCTTCTTGAACCATTTTTTCAATATCTTCTTTTGATAAAGAAGATGTATTTTGAATAGTAATACTTTGTTCTTGGTTTGTTTTTTTATCTTTTGCAGTAACTTTAGTTATACCATTAACGTCAATTGAGAAACTTACTTCAATTTGAGGAACTCCTCTTGGAGCAGGTTGAATTCCAGTTAAATCAAATCTTCCTAAGAATTTGTTATCATAAGCCATTTGTCTTTCACCTTGAGTTACAACAATTGAAACACCTGTTTGATTATCTGCAGCTGTTGAAAATATTTGACTCTTAGTTACTGGAATAGTAGTATTTCTAGGTATTAAAGGAGCTACTATATCACCTTCAACAACAATTCCTAATGTTAATGGAGTAACGTCTAATAATAAAACATCATTGATATCTCCTGCTAATATAGCACCTTGAATAGCTGCTCCAACACTAACTACTTCATCAGGGTTAATTGAGTTGTTAGGTTTTTTACCAGTTACTTCAGCAACAATTTTTTGAACAGCAGGCATTCTTGTAGAACCACCAACTAAAAGAACTTCTGTTATATTGTTTCATTCTAATTTTGCTTGTTTTAGAGCATCCAATAAAGGTTTTTTAGTTTTGTCTAATAAATCAGATGTCATTGATTCAAATTCTGATCTTTTTAGCTCTAATTCAACGTTAATTGGACCATTTTCATTCATTGCTAAGAATGGTAATGAAATATTAGCTACCATTGATTCAGAAAGAGAAATTTTAGTTCTTTCAGCTTCCTCTTTTAATCTAGCCATAGCCATCTTATCTTTTTGAGCATCAAAATTGTAATTTTCTTTTATTTTTTCAATTAATCATTGAACAATTCTATTATCTCAGTCATCACCACCTAAATGGTTATCACCAGAAGTTGATAAAACTTCAAATGTTCCATTTTCCATTTCAAGAATTGAAACGTCAAATGTACCACCACCTAAGTCAAAAACTAAAATTTTGTGGTTTTTGTCTTTTGATTTATCTAAACCAAATGCTAATGCTGCAGCAGTTGGTTCATTAATAATTCTAACTACATCCATTCCTGCAATAATTCCAGCATTTTTAGTTGCTTCACGTTGAGCATTATCAAAATATGCTGGAACAGTTATAACTGCTTTTTTAACACTTGAGCCAATTTTCTTTTCAGCATATTCTTTCATATAAGAAAGAATTATTGCACTAATTTCTTCTGGTTTATAATCTTTACCATTAATTTTAGTTGATTGTGAAGTTCCCATTAATCTTTTAATTGAAGCAATACTATCAGGGTTAGTTTCTAATTGTCTTTTAGCAGCTTCTCCAACTACTCTTTCATTATTTTTAAAAGCTACAACTGAAGGGGTAGTTCTTTTTCCATTAGGGTTTTCTAGTACTTTTGGTTTACCGTTTTCAATAATTGAAATTGCTGAGTTTGAAGTTCCTAAATCTATTCCTAAAATAATTTCTTTTGTCATATTTCCTCTTTTAATTTCAGATTTACATTTAATATAAAATTTTTACTTTTACCTAAATGCGCACTTATTCCACTTTTAGGTTACAGAAATATTTTAACATAATTTTTAGCACTTTGAAAAAAAGAGTGCTAATTTTATTTTTAGAGTTTTAAATAGCCAAAAAGCTTATTAAAATGACAAAACCAGTATTTTTTAATTGCATTTATTTACTAAAAAAGCAGTTTATCTTAAATTTTGTTTAAAATATGTACATAAGAACGAAAGGAATAACTATGAACAGAAAAATACATGTGGCAAATTTAATTTTTATGTTTTTCATATTAATTTTTGTTTTAACGGGTACTTTATTATTACATTTTCTTGTTATTAAACCCGACAAAATTGCACTTAACTCAAATAACATAACGGCACTATCAAATCAAATATGAACAGCTTTAAAAGCTAAACCAATATGAGTAATGATTTTGTCATTAGGTTCTATTGGAATGGCTAGTTTACTAAGTATATTGTTATTAGTATTTATTATTATTGGTTCAATTGACGGATTTAAGAATAAAAACTATGCAGTTGGAATATTGTACATAATTGGTGCGTTTATTCCATTTTCAATATTCACTCTTATTGCAGCTAGCGTTGGAGCGGCAGCACAAAGAAAATCAAGCTAGAAAACAGATTTAAAAAGTGAAGCTAATTGCCTCACTTTTTATATATCATTTTTTGATGTTCAGAAAAAACACATCCCCTAACTTCTGATTCGTATTCAGCGCATCTAGTAACAATATATTTAAATGCCTTATCAAAGTCTTCAAAGCATAGGTTTCTAATTTTTTCAATTCCTTCTCATCTTCTGCCCTTGCTAATTTTATCTGCCACATATAAAATTTTATCTAGTAAGGTTAAATCAAGGTCAAGTGAAGTGTGCTTTTTAATAGCATTAAGAACTTCGTCATTATTATATTTATAAATATCTCTCAGTCAATAATATGCTGTTGTTTGATGTAATTTGTAATTCTCTAGATTTTCTTTTGTATAACCATATTGCTCTAAAAATTTATATGAAGCATCTTCAGTTCAGTTTTTAGTTATGTCGTGAGCATAACCTGCTTGATATGCATTTTTAATACTACACTTAAGGTGTTGAGCTAGTTTCGCTGCGAATTCACCTGTTCAGGCTAAATGGAAATAGCGAAATTGTTTTTCTTTATCTTTTATATCAAAAAGCAAACCCTTAGCAATATCTTCAAAATATAAAAAGTTAGTCCCTATATATTCTTGTACTTTTTCATTCACTATATCTAATTGGCCATTTCTATATTGAGTAGATGAATAATTTCAAACAGGATTATTCAGGATTTGAACTTTATATTTCTTGACGTTAATTTTTGAAAATTTATTATTACGATTAAATGCTACTATTTGACTTAATTCACTAATTTCTTCTATATTTTTTCATTTATTTAATGATGGTATATTATCAGTTCCAATAAATAAAAAAAGTTCATCATTAGGATATTTTTGCTTGAAATATTTAATAGTATCGATAGTATATGAAGTGCCGCCTCGTCTAACTTCAAAATCACTTAAAAACATTTTATCTTCTAAAACTAAATTAATCATATTAATTCTGTGTTGATTATTAACATAATTATTAACTTTTTTAAAAGGGTTTACATTTGCAGGCACAAAAAATAATTTGTCTAAATTTAAGTGTTTTATACCATATTGTGCAAGCTGAATATGGCCCTTATGTACAGGATTAAAGCTGCCTCCATATATTCCTATTTTCATTAGTTCTCCAAATCTATTTTTTTATCGCGTTTTGCTGTATTTTTTCTTAAAAATTTAATGTTTTCTTTTTGAACACTTTGTTCTTTTAAATACTGATTCGCACTTTTAAGAACATTTTTTTCAAACTTAAAGTTATTATTATTTATTATTTTATCAATTTCAGAAGCATTTTTATTTTCAAATAATTCAATACTCTTGTTAATGCTAAATACTGATCTAAGGGAAGATAATGCTATTCCTAAACCTCTTATATATTCACTTTCTCACATGCTTTCAAACAAAAATAAAACATAATTTCAAATAGTCTCTTCATTATTTGTTCAGTTTGAAAGTTTTTTGCTTTTTCTAATTCATTCTCTATTTTGGTGACGAATCGATACTGATATTTCTCTACCTTCTAAATTTAAGTCTTTAGCACGGTTACAGATGTTGTTTAAAATTCTTCTTAGCTCTTTAATTATAAAAAGATAATCATTCGAATCATCATTCATAAAGGTTTCAGAATTACTAATACTTTTTATATCTTCATTAAGCACATGTTGTTTATTCTCGTTCTCACCCCTTAGATCTTTTATTAACATAAAATATCTATTTCCAAAAACTTTCTTTAAAAAAATATCATTTTTACAATTAATTAAGTCCCTATATGTTTGTATACCATAGTCATTCAATTTTTTTACACTGGCTTTTCCAACACCAAAAATTTTCTTAATGTCTAAGTCATAAAAGCGAGTTTCAATGTCTTCTTTTTTAGTTTCAATAATGCCAAAAGGCTTAGCCATGTTAGTGGACATTTTAGCTAAGAATTTTGTATACGAGATGCCAATCGAGCAAGGTATTTTGAGGTGTTTTAATAATGATTGTTGAATATGCTTTGCCATATTTAATGGTGTATCATATTTTTTATATTCATTTGTGATATCAATAAAACATTCATCAATTGAGTACACTTCAATTTTATTAGAATAATGATCCTGTATGTATTCAAAAATTTTTTTAGACATCATTGAATATAAATCATAATGTGGTTCTATTACAACTAAATCTTTAATTTGTTCTTTTACTTTATAAAAAGGATCACCCGTTTTAAAACCTAGTTTTTTAACTTCATAAGAAGCAGCAGAAATAATTGCTCTTTTTAAATTGGAAGCAATAACTACAGGTTTATTTTTTAACGTATCATTTTTTGCTCTTTCACAGCTAACAAAAAAAGTATCCATGTCAATATGTAAAAACACTCTAGCCATTAATACCTTTCTTAAATGCACGATAAACAATTGAAGCACATTCTAGTCTATTTAAATGTGCTTTTACATTTTCAAAAACAATTAGTTTATTTAATTTAACATTTGAATCATATTCTTTTTGATTTATCATTTCAAAATAAGCATCTAATATTTTATTAATGTCTTCTTTATTCTTATTTAATAATTGTTCAATCACTAATTCAACACTAGCAATAAAAACAGCACAACCTTCTGCAAAGTAGTTGGCTTTTATTAATACATTATTTTGAAAAGTTAAATATAAAGTTAATTCATCAACACAAATGCTAGAATGTTCAAAAATTCCGCCTTCTTTTTTATTTTTTAAATTATACTGAGGGTTGGAATAGGCATTAAATATTATTTTTTGCTTTTCTATATTACTAAAAGATTTCAATAAAGTTACCTCCTTTTTTTAAGGAACTTACAAGACTATCAATATCTTTTTTATTGTTATATAAAGCAAGCGAAATTCTAACATAGTCATTGTTATATTTATTTACTTCTTTAAATTTGTAAGCACAAAAAGATCCAGAGCGCACATAAATATCTCTCTGACCTAGAAAATGAGATATTTCTTGAGAAGGAATACCTTTTATATTAAATAAAATAATTGTATCCCCCCGTTTTGAGTCTATTTTTATATTTGGAATTTGTAACAGTTTATCAAATGCATATTCAGCAATTGCTTTTTCATGTTCTTTAATTTCATTAAAATTAAATGATTTAAAAAACTTAATAGCTTCACCAAGTTGTAAAATACCTGCTATATTAGGAGTACCAGGCTCTCATTTACCTATTGTTTCTCGAATGGTTCATTGTCATGATTTCAAAATATTTTGAACCTGTCCACCACCTCATTTTTGCGGAGATAGTTTTTTTAATAAATCATTTTTTATAGCTAAAACACCTGTACCTGTTGGTCCATATAATTTATTTCCAGAAAAAGCTAAAACATCACAATAATCAAAATTAACTTCATCATGCACAATAGCTTGAGCAGCATCATTAATTAAATTAGCACCAACTGACTTACATTTTTCATATATTTTTTTCATATCATAATGAACTTGAAAATTATTAGTTGTTTGAGCTAGAACCACAATTTTAGTATTGAAATCTATTTTATTCAAGATATCTTTTTCATCGAAAGCATATTCTATACTAAGCTTACTATTTTTAAAATTTTCTATAAAAGGAATAATAGCTGAAGAATGATTAAAATAACTAAAAATAATCTTCCCTTCTCTATGAACTGAAGATAACATTTTGGCAATTAGATTAAGTGATTCTGTAGTTCCTGATGTAAATATCACTTCATCTGGTTTTGAATTAATAAATTTTGCAATTTCATTTCTTGTATTTTCTAAATCAAATTTAACTTTAAAACCGATTTTTGTATCAGCGGTTCTAGTAGATATAGAATATTTTTCATAAAATTCTGTGCCTTTATCAATAACTATTTGAGGTTTAAAAGTTAAAGCAGCATTGTCTAGATATACAATATTTGGATTATTTTTAAACATTGGAAACAAGTTTCTAATTTTTTTAATATCCATGTTAACTCCTTTTTTCAAAATGTGATAAATATTCTATATTTTTTGACTTCTCACCTAATATTGGACTCTCAACAATTTCATTAACTAAAACAAAGTCGTTTTTCTTTGCATGTTCTATTACTCGATCAATGATGAATTTATGATGTTGTTTGTCAACAAAACCTCCAGGCTGTACATATTTGCTACTAGCTTCAAACTGAGGTTTGATTAGAGCTACGAGTTGACAATTATTATTAAAGATTTTATTACATATTTCAAATACATGTTTGAGACTTATAAATGACACATCGCAGGTTATTAAATCAATATTTTCATCAAACATATTTTCAGTTAAATTTTTTAAGTTTGTTTTTTCATAAACAAAAACATTATCTTTGATTCTTAATGAATAGTCAAGTTGATTAGTTCCAGAATCCACAGCATACACTTTTGAGGCATTATTTTCTAATAGAACTTGAACAAAACCTCCAGTAGATGATCCAATATCTAGGCAGACTTTATTATCAACTTTAATATTGAATTTAGTAATTGCCTCTTTTAGCTTGTATGCCCCCCTGGACACATATTCTTTTTCATAATTGATTATTTTAATTTTAGAATCTTCTGGAAATTTTAAACTAGATAAAAATACTTTTTCTCCATTAACTATTATTTTGCCTTGCATAACAATAGAATCAATAGTTTTATCATCTAAATTATGTTTAATTTTAATTAGCTCTTTTAGTGTTTTTTTCATATTTCTGTTATTATTTTTTGATAATGTTTTTATCTACTAGGTCCAATACTTTATTTATAAACTTATAATCATCATTTGGTGAAAAAATCTTAGATATATTAATCATTTCATTAATGACAACTTTAGAGTCGTTATATGTTAATTCATATATACCAAAAATAATTATTGCCCTAGTTAAAGGATTTATTCTTATCCAGTCTCAATTTTTAGAAATAAAGTTTTTAGCAATATTTTGAATAATTTCATGTTTAGATTCAATGATTTTCAGAGTTTTAATTTCTTTGTCGTTTAGAACATTTAATTCATTATCAACAATTTCTTTACTATCAAGAGTTTTATCAAATAATTCATATTGATATATGTAACCAATAATATTTTTTCTAAACTGATATCTTTTTATAAGAAATCTATTTTTATTTAGTTCATCCATTAATCCTCCAAAATATTGATTAACTTAATTTGCTTATTAGCATCATTTTTTGTTAATGTAAAAATAACACCATTTAATTGACATTTATTTTTTGATACTTGAAAAGGTAATTTAGAATTAAAGCGCATTTTTTTATATACTTCATCAAAATTAGATCCTATAGCACAATCCCTGGGTCCGCACATCCCAGCATCAGTTAAATAATATGTACCCTTAGGTAAGATCTTAGCATCGTTTGTTTGAACATGAGTATGTGTACCAATAAATGTATCAGCCTTACCATCTACATATAATCCAAATACAGATTTTTCTGATGTGGTTTCAGCATGAAAATCAATAATACAATAGTCTGCTTCCAAGTTTTCATAAGCTTTATCAAATTCATCAAAAAAGTTATTTGCACTTTCTTGTTTTCAAGGACTTAATAAAGGATTAAATGTTATACCCATGAATGACATGATTGCAATTTTATTTCCTTTTACATCAAAAATTCTAATTCCAGATCCTGGATAACCTTCATCAATGTTTATTGGTCTGATTAAATCTTCATTCTCAATGATCTCATTAATATCATCTTTAGCTCACACGTGATTTCCTAAAGTAAACGCATCAACCCCTATTGATTTTAGGCGTTTATAATCTTTAGGAACAAACCCCTTTCTACCTGAAACATTTTCAGCTTGTGCAATAACAAAGTCAATATTATTATCTTTTATTATTTTGTCTATTTGTTTTTCAACAAAATCAATTCCCGGTGTTCCAAAAATATCACCAAGAAACAAAACGTTTATATTTTCTTCTTTTTTCATAGTTTAAATTATATATAATTTAACAATCATTGTGGTTATCTAATAAAAATAAAAGCGAAAACACAACGATTCGCTTTTAAATTTAAGTATTAAAATGAGTAAGTTACTTTGCATTTATAACTATTTTAGTCTCCATTTAACTTCTCAATTACTAGATTATAAATTTCATCATATAGGTCCTTATTAGTTTGTAATAATAATGCTAAATTAACTTGACCTTGGGCAATATTATCTCCATTATAGCTATATCATGAACCTTTTCTATTGATAATTTCAAATTGCTCTGCCATATTAATAATCTCAGTTATTTTTGAAATTCCTTTTGAAAATACTATCTCAATTTGAGCCGTTTTATAAGGTGGAGCTAATTTGTTTTTCACTACTTTACACTTAATTTGGTTTCCGGTAATATCACCATTATATGATATATTTTGAACTTTTCTTACCTCTAAACGAATTGAAGAGTAAAACTTTAGTGCTTTACCACCAGAGGTGGTTTCTGGATTACCAAACATGACACCAATTTTTTCTCTTATTTGATTTAAGAAAATAACAGTAGTTTCATTTTTTGAAAGGGTTCCGGTTATCTTTCTTAACGCTTTTGACATTAATCTAGCTTGTGCACCAATTGTTTGATCCTTCATTTCTCCGTTTAGTTCAACTTCTGGAACTAAAGCAGCAACCGAATCTACAACAATTAAATCAAAAGAACCACTCTTAGCCAGTGTGTCAACTATTTCTAGAGCTTCTTCACCTGAACTTGGTTGCGATAAAATTAAATTGTTAATATCAACACCTAAATTCTTGGCATAAATAGGATCAATTGAATGCTCTGCATCAATGAAAGCAGCAATGCCTCCTAATTTTTGAACTTCAGCAATTGCATGTAAAGCCAATGTTGTTTTTCCACTGCTTTCAGGCCCATAAATTTCAATTATTCTTCCCTTAGGTCATCCACCAATTCCTAAAATGTTATCAATTGCTAATGAGCCAGAACTAAAAGTTTTAGGTATAACATCCAAACCTTCACCCAAAACCATAATTGCTTCATCGCCAAAATCTTTTCTAATATCTTTCAGAATTTTATCTATGCTTTGTTTTAAATTATTTTCTTTTTTATCTGCTGACATTTTTTCTCCTTAAACATAATTTTGGCCCTTAAACTCCAAGATTTACTTATTTTGCTAATAAAATAAGAAAACTATAATAAAAAACTAGGAAATCAAAAATACAAGCATTTAAAGCTTATATTAATTATTTAGAAAAGACTTGTTCTAATTTTTTAATAGCTCAATCTTCTATTTTGATTGATAAGGTTATGGTCTTTGTATTTTCTGTTTTTTGATATACATCTATGATTTTGTATTCGTGAATACCTTTAATTGTTTTTAGTTTATCGATATGACTTTGAATACTTTCTTTGTTTTGTAATTCAATTGTAATATCTCTAGATTTAATTGGTTCATGACGGTAATTAACAAAAGAGTTTTGTTTGTTTGTTAATTTATTTAGTTTAATTTCAGCAAAAATAGCATCACTATTAATCAATTTTGGATGTATTTTGCCAATATAACCAATCATTTCTTCATCTAAATAAATTTCAGCTGCAGCATTTGGACTGAAATTGGCGCTATCTGTTTTTTTAAAATCAAGATTTTGATTTGTTAAAGAAATAATATCAAGTTTAATTTCGTCAAAGCTCTTTTCATTTGACACTAAACCTAAAACATTCATTTCTCTTTCAATCATACCTATATCAAAATATGAACCTTCTTCAAAACCTTGCTTTTTGTTTGAAATCAGTACATCATTTAAAACACTTATAAATGAATAACGAATTTGTGAATGTTCATAATTTTTTGAATCACTAGCATTTAAAGTTTCTTTAAAATTAAAAGGATTAAAGATATTTTTTTCTGGATTAATTAGAGTATATGTTTTAACATTAGCATAATTTTTATTAGCAAGTTTTTCTATATATTCAAAAGTATTATTTTTTTCATAATTTAATCTTTGAATTTTAGGTTGTTTTAGTGGAAAATGATTGTAACCATAAAATCTAAAAAACTCTTCCACAAAATCTTGCATTGTTTCCATGTCATAACGATAACTTGGAAAAGTAACAGCAGAAAAATCACTTTTAAACTTAAAATCTAATATTGTTAATTTCTTTAAAACTTCATCATATTTTTTGGTTTTAATAATGCTAAAACCAGCAAACTTTGTTAAATATGCTTTATCTAGTAAAATTGTTTTTTTAGTTACTTTAGGAGCATTAATTTGTACTGAAAAATCGGTTAGATATTTAGCTAAAAAATTGTAAGCTAAGATAACTAAGCCATTAGATATTTCACGACTAGCTCTTAAAGAAGCATTAGTTATCAATTTAATTTCTTTTGAATTTTTTCTGACACTGGCTATGTTAAATGAAGCTAGTTCAAAAATTGCTTTTGAAGATTTGGGTCTAAATTGCTTATTTTCAAGGCCAATAGTAGCCGCTAATGAAACCGGTGTATCACCATTTTTAACTACTAAAGCATTTTCTACTTCAACTTCTTTATTACCTAAAATGTTTAATTTGCCAGAGTAATTTTCAACACTAAATTCATTTGAATTTAAATCATCCTTGTTATAAACATGGCAAGGAACACCAGTATATAATAAAACAAGATTAGTTAAATCAACTGCACTTGAAAAAGTTTTAATGCCATGTTTTCACAATAACATACTTTCTTTAATGCAACATTTTAAATTATTGTTTGATGCCTCTACAAAACTAAAAGCATTAGTTGATTTAAGACTTTTTACTTGAAAATTAGAAATAAGATTTGGTGTAGGTTTTTTTGGTCATTTAATTTCAGTATCAAAATAAGCCGCTAGTTCTTTAGCCATTATTAAATAACATTGTGCATCAGCTCTATTTGATAGTATTGATACATCAATTAAATAATCATCTAAATCAAAATATGAAATAGGATCAATATTAAGATCCATTTTATTTAATTGAAAAATTCCATCTCTAAATTCTTCTGGCACAACATTAGCATCAAAACCTAATTCTTCTAGCCCAACAAGCATTCCTTCTGAAACAATACCTTGCATTTTTCTGGCACTAAAAACCATTTTTCCGTTTCTAGAACCAGGAACAAAAGACATTACATATTGGTCATTTTTCATATTTGTAGCAGTGGTTTGAATAATTGCTTTGTGCCCATCTCCATATTCCACTTCACAAACAGTTAAACGGTCGGCTTCAGGATTTTTATAAGTATTAATAACATGGCATATTTTTATACCTTCAACATCACAAAATTTATTATAGTTTTCGACTTCAAATCCTATTGAATTTATAGCATTAACAACATCTTCAATTGATTTATTTTTTAAATTAGCTAAATTACATAGCGTTTTATATGAAAAAATCATTATTTAATCTCCTATCTAAATTGCTTTAAAAATCTTTTGTCGTTGTTGTATAGTTCTCTTATATCTTCGATGTCATATTTTATCATTGTTATTCTTTCAATACCTATTCCTGCCGCAAAACCATTCATTGAATTAGTGTATCCCGCTGATTTAAGGACTTTTTCATGTAACATTCCCGCCCCTAAAACTTCAATTCATTTGTTTTTAAAGAATATATCCACTTCCACACTTGGTTCTGTAAAAGGAAAATAAGAAGGCCTTAATCTAATTTCTATTTTTTCTTCAAGAACATAAGAAAGCATTTCTTTTAGTGTATACATTAATGATGAAAATGAAACATTACCTACACTTACTAAGTCTAGCTGTGTAAATTGATGAGTATGTGTTTTATCTTCTTCATCATTTCTATACACTTTTCCAATGCTAAATTGTGAAAACTCTTTATTAGCATATTTTTCTAGTGCTCTAGCACTAATACCAGTATTATGGGTCCTCAATAATTCATTTTTATTTAAATATAAAGAATCTTGCATATCTCTAGCTGGATGAGATTTAGGAATGTTTAAATGTTCAAAATTATATTTATCAATTTCAATTTCAGAACCTTCTAGTTCAATGTAGCCATTCATTAATAATCAATCTCTAAAACGTTTGCTAATAAGATTGATTGGATGAATTGAGCCTGAATAACTTAATGGAGTTGCATAATCAATAAATTCATTTTCTAGTTTTCTTTGAGTTTCTAATTCATTGATTTTATTTTTAGCTTCTTCAAAAAACGCTTCTGCTTTATTTTTTAATTCTTGCAATTGGCGACCATAAATTGCTTTTTCAGCAACTGGTGCTGTTCTTAATTTGTCCATTAAATCTTGTAATTCTTTAGATTTTGAAAATTCATTTTTTGCCAATTTTAAATCTTCTAAATTCTTAATTTTATCTAATTCAAACATACTTTATTTTCCTTTCTTTTCCATTATAGATTTTCAATATTCTTTAATTTTAATTTCCATTCCTTGATTTTGGTATTCAAAAAAACTAGTATTTTTAAGTTCATTAGGTAAGTATTGTTGCTCAACAAAATTTTTATCAAAATCATGAGGATATTTATATCCTACTCCTCTTCCTAATTGAGATGCGCTTTTATAATGTGCATCTTTTAAGTGTATTGGTGGCTCATAAATTTTGCCTTGTTCAAGCAATTTTTTAACCCTATTAATAGCCAAATAATTAGAATTTGATTTAGGACTTAAAGCAATATTTAAAATTGCAAACCCAATTGGCAAATAACCTTCTGGTAAACCTAATCTTTCAAATGCTTCAATGGCATTTAAGACTTGGTGTCCTAAATTAACATTAGCTAAACCTACATCTTCATAGGTGGCGCATAACATTCTTCTAAATAAGCCATCAACATCACCAGTTTTAAGTATCAATAAACCTCAATACAAAGCAGCATCGGGATCAGAACCACGCAGTGATTTATGAAAAGCGCTGAGTAAATCATAATGCCCATCACCGTCATTATCAGAATAAAACTTAATTGAAGGTATTATATTTTTAATTGTTTCTAATGTTATTGAACCTTTAGTAAATAATTTATTAATTAATTCAACATTATTTATTGCACTTCTAAAATCTGAGTTTGACTGAACTGCTATAAATTCTTGAATTTTTTTATCTTCAAGTCATTTGATATTTTTTTCAATCGCAATTTTATTTAATTGATTAACAATATCATTTTTTGAAGGAGACTCTAGTTCAATAATATGGCAACGAGACCTTAAAGCAGGGTTAATTTTAAAATAAGGATTTTCAGTTGTGGTTGCATAAATTGTAATCTTATCATTTTCAAGATAAGGCAATAAAATATCTTGTTTATCCTTATTTAATCTGTGAATTTCATCAATTATTAAAATATCATTATTTTTAATTTTGATTAGCAAATCATCTTTTCTATCAATGGCGGCATTAAAATAATCATAACTAGCATTGATGCTGTAAGCTAAAATATTTGCAATTGTTGTTTTGCCGGTGCCAGGTTTGCCATAAAAAATAAAGGAAGAAAAATCTTTATTTTCAATAATTGATTCAAACAATTGTTTTTTTTCAGTCGAACAAACAAAATTGTCTAATTTTAAGGGTCTCAAGAGGTTTGCTAAGTTTGCCTTCATGTATTAAATTATATAAGATAAAACTTTCCAGAATAAAAATAGATTTTTATTTTTATAACATGACTATTGGTTGATGTTTTCATGCTTTTCTTTTTGTTTTTTATATGCACTTTTTAGTATTAAACAACCCGAAATTATTCCAAGAATTCTAAATGCTAGACAAGCACCCAACGAAAGTCAAAAAATAACCTTATTTTTAGATTTTCAAGATTCATATGCAATTAAACCATTGAAAACTATTGATACTAAAAAAACACACAGAAATGTTACTAATGCTCCAATAAAAACAGTTGTTGATTTTTTAAGAGAAATAGTTTCTTCTGATTTTAATAATTTAGTTAATTCATCATATTTTTTAACATTATATTTTTCTAGCAGCGAGCATTGGTATTTAAGGGCCAAAATTAATGAAACAATTAAGAAAATACTAAAAATAATTACCACTAATGATAATACGATTTGAATTCAGCCAATTTTCTTTCTATTCATAAAATTCCTTAGTTAGATTAATTATAAAAAAAATGCGCAAAATTACGCATTTAAATTTATTTTTCTGGTTGTGTATTTTCAACCACAGGTTTTGATTCTTTAACAGCTTCCTTTTTAACAAATTCTTTTTTTACTGTGCCAATATAAGGTAAAATAGCAACAAGTCTAGCTCTTTTAATAGCTAATGAAACAGCTCTTTGGTGTTTAGCACATGTTCCTGTAATTCTTGATGAAAGAATTTTTCCTTGTTGGTTTACTAATTTTGATAATAGTTCTTCATTTTTATAATCTACATAAACAACTGGTGATTTACTTAAACAAAATTGACATGGACGTCTACGTACAAATGGTTTTTTACGAACAATTCTTGCCATAATAAATTCCTAACTTATCACTCCAGACCGTTTGGATCATCTTCGATTCTTCAGTTTAAATCTGGATTTGAATTTTGTGTTGAAACACTAGCTTTTTCTTCTTGGGGAATACTAAATTCTTTAGTAGCATTGTTTTTTCTTCTAGCTTCACTAACTTCTTTTGTTTCCAGTGATTGAAGTCTGTTTACACTCACAACATAATTATTAACTGTTTGTCCATTTTGATCTATTGTTTTAGAAGATTGAAAAGTTCCTTCAACAGAAACTAATGAACCTTTATCAATATATTTGTTAATAAATGCAGCATCATTTCTTCATGCGATGCAAGGAATGAAATCTGAAACAGGTTCAGCATTTGCATTTACAAAAGGTCTTGTAACTACAATAGTGAATCTTGAATATTCAATATTTGATGCAGTTTCACCTTTGTATGGTTTTGAGGCTAATCTACCAATTAAAATAACTTTATTCATTTATATTCTCCCTATTTAGTTGAAAGTTGGTCAACTATTTTTCTTCACTAGTTTTTTCTACAGCTTTTTTTGTATATCTAGGTTTTTTGTCAGTTTTGTTTTCTTCAGTAGAATCTTTAGTTGTTTCTTTATTTGTTTTACTATGTGATTTTACATATGGTTTTCTATTATCAAAAGATTTTTTTATAAATCTTTTTTGCTTTTTAGGTTTTAGGCCTTTTTCAGAATCTAAATTAATTATCAATGTTCTTAAAATTGATTTGTCAATGTTAAGTCTTCTTGTCAATTCTTTTAGTGCTTCAGGCTCTGATTTTGTTAAAACTAAAAAGTATTTGGCATGTGTTAATTTGTTAATAGGATATGCTAATTCAGTTCTTTCCAATCTTTCGATTTTAGTGTTTTCTTTATTTAGAATTGATAATAATAATTTCTTTACACTTTCTTCGCTAGATTCTGGATTAACTAGAATCATAATTTCGTAATTTGACATTAGTTCTCCTTTTGGACTTTTGGGTCTTTTGCGACCAAGGAGTCTTTACCCTTGTTAAAATTTCATGTAAAAATAGTTTTATTTTGAATATTTAACTTTTAAATTATATATTATATAATTCAATATTTTGAATAAATTTTTAGTATAAAAAATGACCTAGATTTAGATCATTAATTATCACATTTAATTTTTTCCTTAGCTTTATCGGTGGTTTTAAATGAAACTTTAGCTACATTGCCCAATTCTTTTTCACCAAATTTTAAAATAAAATCTGCCGCTAAATCAACAATTAAGTTTGATGCACCTAATTTAAAATTAAAATTATCATATTTTTCTTTTTGCTCTTCCATTTTTTGCAACAAAATATATCTAGCAAAAATTGAAGCACAAGCAACACTTAAATAATTATCTTCTGCACCAGTTTCCAACACTAAATCATAATCATTCAAGTTAATGTCTAAAAACATATTTTTAGATTTAAGAGTTTGATCATGTTTTTTAATATTTTCAATCGAAGCATACTGATCAATAACAATTGGAATATTTTTATTTATTCTTTTTTTCAGCCTACTAATTGAATTAAAATGAATTAGTGTTTTAACAGCATTATTATTAATGCCCATTTTAGTTAATGTATTGTAACCGGCTTGGCTTAAAATAGTGTGCTTGATGAAAACTAAATTCTTTTCTTGAATATATTTAGCTAATTCAATAATTTTTTTATCACTAAGTTTTTTACTATCTTTAATTCCTAAGGATTTGATTAAAGAAATACTTTGTTTAGGTATATAGCAAGCCACTGAAATAACAGGAGTAAAATAATCTCCTACTCCTGTTTCATCTACTCCTATATATTCAAAGTATTTTTCTTCTGTCATATTTATTTTTCTTCTTTGTTATAAAAATTATCTGCCTTGACGGTCTTTAATTTCTTTTTAGCTTCGTTTTTCTTTACTCTAGCCATTTCGATATATTTATCTGGATTGTCCAAAAATTCATCGATAAAATATCCAACTGCTCCTTCTTTGTTAGTCTGTCCCATAACAACAGTTGAAACTTGCTTAATTGCTTTTTCAGCATTAGCTGGACAAACTCCTACGTTACCTATTTCATACATGCTTAAATCATTATATGAGTCACCAATAACAACTGTGTCATCAATATCAATATTGTAATATCTCATCATTAATGAAATTACTTTTCCTTTGTCTACACCAATTGAAGTTATATCAAATACAGGACTTAAACCTTCACCTTTTGATCAAGATGAAAATTCTCCTAAATCACCATATCTTCTTTTTAAGTAAGTTAATAATTCCAAAACATCAGTTGTTGGTTGACAATCGAATACAATACCAGTAGGTTTAAGTGGTAGTTTTTCTAAATTGATTGATTCTCTAAATTTAGTTGCTTGGTTAAAACCAAAAACTTTTTCCAAATTAGGATCTCTATGCATTAATTGAACTCAGTCAGGTCCTTCTATTGCATAGTTAGAAATTTCTTTTTTAACTTTTTCATCACCTAAAATATATAAAACTTCATTTAAATCTAAATATGTTATTGTAGGAATAAAAAACGGGTCAGCAGGATTGTGAATATGTGCTCCGTTGTAGTTACCTACAATTGCATTTAAGTTAAGTTTGTTATATACTGGCATTGTACTTCTTCATGGTCTACCAGTAATAATTGAAACAATATGTCCCGCCTCCACAGCTCTTTTAATTGCTTGTTCAGTTTTAGGATTAATTGTTCCAGCTGCTGAATCAGCTAATAGTGTACCATCAAGATCAAGAGCAAATAAAAATCTTCTTCCTTCAGATTGTTTATTAAAAGCCATTTTTACCTCTTTCTATTTTTGTAATTATGAGTATTTATATTTTTTTGTTAAATATAAAATTAACATAACAGCATTAATAATTTTACTATAAAATTCGCCACAAATTAAGATAAATAAAATAGGAACAAGCTGTTCCTATTCGATTATTTAACTTTTGTGCCAAAAATACGATCTCCAGCATCACCCAAACCGGGAATAATATAATTATTTTGATCTAATTTTTCATCTTTCGCAGCTAGATAAATGTCAACATTAGGATATTGAGAAACAACTTTATCAATACCTTCTTGAACACCTACTAAACATATTAATTTAATGTTTAGAAAACCTAAATTCTCTAATTTCTTTATTGCATCACAAGCTGATGTTCCTGTAGCAAGCATTGGGTCTACAATAATAATGTAACTATCCTTAGGTACTTCAGGAATTTTAAAAAAGTATTCTACTACACTATTGGCTTCTTCGTTACGGTACATTCCAATATGTCCAACCCTAGCTTGCGGTACTAAATCTAATATTCCATTAACCATCCCTAGTCCTGCTCTTAAGATTGGAATAATTAAAATTTCTTTATCTAACTGTTCACCTAAGAAAACAGCACCAGTAGGACTTTGCACTTTTAATGGCTTAGTTTTATAATCTCTTAACATTTCATAAACCATCAGTGAAGAAATTTCATTTAAATTTTGCCTAAATTCATTGTGAGTAGTACTTTTGTCCCTCATTTTGGTTAATTTTGCATTTATCAGTGGATGTTGAAGAATTTTAATCATATTTTTGCTCCATAAGTTTTGTTGATATTAGTATTTAGAACTATTATCTACTTTGCCTTCCATAATAGCAATTGATTTAGAAGTACCCAATCTATTAGCACCCAATTCAATCATTTTCATAGCATCTTCTTTAGACTTAATTCCGCCTGATGCTTTAATCAATAAGTTATCTTTGGCAATTTTTTTCATAATTTCAACATCTTCAAAAGATGCTCCTCTGTATGAAAAACCAGTTGATGTTTTAATAAAATCAGCTCCCGATTGTAAAACAATTTCTGCCGCTTTAGCAATTTCATCATTAGTTAATAAAGCAGTTTCAATAATAACTTTTAATGTTTTATTTCCACACACTTCTTTAATAGCTTTAATTTCATTTAAAACATATTCATACTGTTTATCTTTGAAACGACCAACATTCATTACCATGTCAATTTCATCTGCGCCATGTTCAAGTGCAATTTTGGTTTCAAAAACCTTAACACTTGTCACATTGTAACCCAGTGGAAAACCAATAACTGTACATACTAAAACATCACTCTTTGCTAATTGTTCCTTTGCATATTTAATATATGAAGGAGCAATACATACTGATTTAAAATCGTATTTTTTTGCTTCTTCAATAAGTTTATCAATATCTTTTGTAGTACCTGATTGTGCTAAAAAAGTATGGTCTATCATTTTATTTAACATTTTATTCTCTCCTTATAAAATACTCATTCAACTAATTATAACAATTTAGCTAACACTTCTTTTACTTCAATCTTATTTGAACTAAATTCAATTACATTTAATAAGTCATTCGCTAATTCAGTATTAATTTTTGTAGATGAATACATTGTAAATAATGTATCACCAATATTCACGTAGTCGTTTGTAGTTTTATTTAATAATATTCCTGCTTCATAATCAATTAAATCTTCTTTTTTTGTTCTTCCTGCTCCCAATTTCATTGCAACAAGACCAAATTCAATAGCAGAATTAATTTTTAAATATCCTTCTTTTTCAGACTTGATTTCATACTTAAATTTAGGATTAAACCAATTGTTATTATAAACACTTTTTACATTGCCACTTTGGGCACTAATTCACTCATTAAATTTATTTAATGCTTCACCATTCCGAATGACTTTGTCTATCATTTGTCTAGCTTCTTTTTCATCCTTGGCCTTTTGTGTAAGAACTAAAAGAGTTGCCCCTGAAGAATAAACAATTTCGCTAAAATCACTAGGACCTTGGCCTTTCAGAGTATTAATTGCTTCCAAAATTTCAATTTTGTTTCCAATTGCTCTTCCTAGAGGTTTTTCCATATTTGTTATTTCTACAGCAATTTTTCTACCTAAAGCCTTACCAATTTTAATCATTAAGTTGCCTAGTTCTTTAGCCTTGTTTAAATTTTTCATAAATGCGCCATTACCACATTTTACATCTAGTAATATGCAATTAGAACCCGTAGCCAATTTCTTTGACATAATTGATGAAGCGATTAAAGGAATTGATTCAACAGTAGCGGTAACGTCTCTAAGAGCATAAATTTTTTTATCTGCTGGTACTAATTTTTCGTTTTGACCAATTATTGCAATATTATGCTTTTCTACTATTTCTTTAAATTCTTTATCGCTTAAAGAAATATTGTAACCTTCAATTGATTCTAGTTTATCAAGTGTTCCCCCAGTGTGTCCTAATCCACGCCCAGACATTTTAGCAACAGTTAAACCTAAGGATGCCAAAATTGGACATAAAGCAATACTGACTTTATCTCCTACTCCTCCTGTAGAGTGCTTATCTACAATATTTGTATTTAAATAAGATCAGTCAACAACATCTCCAGAATGCATCATTGCACTTGTCAGATGTGAAGTTTCGATTTCATTTAATGAATTAAGTCTTATAGCCATTAATAAAGAAGAAATTTGGTAATCAGGAATGTTTCCTGCTACATAATTATTAATAGTAAATTCAATTTCATCTTTACTTAATTCAAATCCATTGGCTTTTTTTTCAATAATATCAATTATTCTCATTATTGAAAGTCCTTTGCTAGTGACAATGCCAATTTCATCATTTCGTTAAATGAATTTTGTCTTTCCTCGCTTGTAGTGTATTCATGTGTAACTAGATTATCAGAAATTGTTAAGATAGTTGCTGCTTTTTTATTTAATTTTTCAGCAACTGTAAATAAACCATATGCTTCCATTTCAACACAAACAGCACCACCCGATTTCTTAACTCTTTCTTCCACAGTTTGATCTGCATAGAAAGCATCTTCACTTAAAATACGCTCAAAATGAATATTCATGTTCAATTCTTTTGCATTATCTAAAATCAGTCTGTTTAAATCACTGCTAGGTTTTGCAATATTGCTGCTATTTCCTCTTATTATTGAGCTTCTAAAAGCTGAACTTTCACTATAAGCATCAGAAGCCAACACCATTTCATAATTTTTAATATCAGCTTTAAAAGAACCAGCTGAACCAATTCTAACAATGACTTCAACACCGTATTGGTCAAACAATTCGTATGCATATATACCTATTGAAGGAACACCCATTCCTGATGCACAAATTGAAATTTTATTTCCATTGTAATAACCTGTGTACATTAGCATGTTTCTAACATCAGAAACCAGTTCTACATTTTCTAAATAATTATCTGCAATATATTTTGCCCGTAAAGGATCTCCAGGCATTAGTACTAATTTAGCAAAGGCATTGTCCTTTGCGTTTATATGAGGTGTCATAATTACTCCTTAAATTTAATATTTTTATTCACATTAAAATTTTATTACAAATTAGAGCATTTATGCCACATTTGCGCTTGACCAATATCTAAATCGGACAGTTTTCAGATATTAGTTCAGCTCCTTGATTAATAAGTTCTATATTTTTATCAGCTTCCAGTCTATCCTTAAAAAGTAAGCACTGTATATCTTTACCATAGTCTAAAAAGTTGTCAATTAAAGTGTTATATTTATATTCTAAAGAAGAAAGTAAAATCATTTTATTACATAATCCTGCACTTATTCTATTTCGAGCTAAATAAGATTTTTTCGTTGCATGATAGTCATCAGGATATTCTGATATAAATAAACAATTTTCCGCAATATATTCATTTAAATTCAAATTACTAATTGCTCAATTGATACTACAAGGTAGTACAACAATTACATTAATATTTTTTTCAATTAACTTTTTTAAAATATTTTGCTCAAGTCCGTTTCAATACATGTTCATAAAAGTTACATTTGATTTATTTGAAATATTATCTATGTATTTAATTATTTCATTTGTTTGATAACTACCAGTCATATAGATTTTGTTAGTTGAATTAGTTAAAATATCCAAATTGCCCAAATAATGCAAAATAAATGGAGGTTTCTTGTGTGCTAATAGTTGTTGGGGATAATCACCATCCAATATACTTATATATTTATTCATATTTGATTTTGATTTATCACTAAAACTTTTAAATTCATCCACTTCAATTTTTTCTTTAGTTTTAATTGCTTCATAAATTCTATTTCAGTCACCTTTATACTTGTAATTAAAGTACAATAAAATTTCATTCATATCTGCCATTTTTTGCTCCTACAAATATTATTTTTTATTTTGGTTATTTTTATTAAAAAGCAAGAAAAAGTAAAGAAAAAAAGGCGAACGCCTTCTTCTTGCACTATAAACCGCTTTTTGTACCATATTTGCATATGGCGCCAACTATTTATCTAAGTTTATAAAACTTCTTGATTTTAATTCAAATTATCTTAATCAAGTTCCCCTACCAAAATTTGGGTTTCTAACTCATGGAGTTTACATCGTTGCACCTTAACTAAATAAGCTCGTCTCTGTTGCACTTGTCGTCAACCATTAAATAGGCTGCCTAGGCTTATTTGGCCTAGCATGAACACTACTCGCATCGCAGCGAGTGTTAGAGCGGATTTTCCTCTACGTCTTACGCAGCAGTTGGCCATGCACAAACTATTGTACAACAATTTGAATTTAAACTCTTAAAAAATAATTTTAAATTATGAATTACAAAGTATAAAAACCCTAGTAGTCTTTTTTAGTATATAAAAAAGCACCAAACCAATATATAATTTGACACTTCTTTTTTTGAATTTAAATTATTAATAAAATTCACCTTTTTTAACTTTATTCAGTTCTGATCATTCTGAAGCAGATGTTCTGTCATTAATGCTCATAAATTTACCGTATCCACCTTCTTTAAGTGTTAGTAAAATGTATTCTTTTTTAGAAATAACGCCAGCTTCACCATCTTCTGTAATTTTAAATTTAAAGTTCTTTAGTCTATCTTTTTCACTTTCTTTGTAACCTGAACTTATCAAAATATACATAATCGATTCAGGGCCATAGTTATTTTCATTAAAATAAGTAGTACCAGTGAAAAAACCTCTTTTGATTGCATAGTTTGTAAATTGGCGTAAATCAACAGGTTTTTTGAAATAACGTTGAAGTCCACCAAATTTTGAGCCTATGCCTGGAATAAGACTTAGATTTGTAGCTTCCTGTAATTCTCACAAGATAGCCCTACCTCCTGAATATAAGTTTATTAGATTACCTCTTTCACGTTTAGATATTTCGGTTTCACGGCCAAACATTTCGAAAATAATATAATTAAGCGCTACATAAAGCCTATAAACACCTTTTCATTCAGGAGTTTTAGCTCTTTCTTTAAATATAGGATTTTTATAAGCGCTGCTTTTTTCATATGTTTGCCACAATATTTTAAATATTGTATCAGCTAGAACTAGAAAATCCAAGTCCACAGTAACATTATCAGGATCAGTTACTGGTGGTTTGGAATCTCCACCACCTGGTAATATGAATTCATTTAATGTCTTCATATTTGATCTTTTTGAATGTTCAGGATCCATATTTAAATTTCTTAGTGCGTTAAATAGAGTTGATTTTTCAAAGTTACTTTTTTCAAATAATAAATTAACTAATTTTACTAAAGTAGCTCCATCAATAGGTTTGTTTTCACCTATAAGAGTTGCCACAATTTTGGCATCTTCAAAACTAAATGCCGATTTAATTTTATCAATAGCATCAATAATTCATTTTGTAGGTTCTTTTAAACTGAAATCTAGACTTGATTTTGTGATTATATTAATAGTTCTATTAATTAATTTCTTTTCAAAATATTCAGTTTGAAGTAAGTTTTCTGCCATATTCTTAATTAATTGTGCTAAGAAAGTTTTATCTGATTGTTCAACATTTTCAAGTTTAAGTATATCAACGATTTTGTTTACAAAAAGATTAATAATGTCATCATCTTTAAAAATTGCTTTAGCTAAGTTTTTGGCATTAGTTTTTAAATTAATAGAAATTTGAGTTAACAATTCATTTAAGGTTTCACCAAAAGTTTTATTGCTGCTTAGTTTATTTTTAACTAAGAAATCCTCTACAAAATCTTTAATCAAAGTTTTTGTTTCTTGTTTTTCTATTAATTTATTAGCTATATTTTTAACTTCTTCATTAGTTAAGAGTTTTTGATTTTCAGATTCAATATTAATGTTATTAATTTGGTCTTTAATAGTATTAGTGATTGAATCAATTAAAGCTTCTCTAACATTATTTGAACCTGCTTCAATAGAACCACTTATTCCAACTAATAAATTAGCTAAAACTTTTTCAATATTCTTAAATAATTTATCTAAATCAACTTTTTCTTCTGGTTTAGGAATTTTTGGAATATTTCTAGCTAAATAATTAATTAATGAAGTTAGTTCGGTAGTTAATTGTTCCTTACTCAATGTTTTTAAAAATGTATCTTTTGATAATTTATCAAAAACACTGGAATCTAGTATTTGTACAAAATCAAAATTACTAAAGGTTTCTACCAATTGACTAGCAATTTTTTGGATATTTAGTTCTTGTTTTTCATCAAATAAATCAACATTAATAACACTTTCAAATAATTGAGATACTAAATTGGAAATTATTTTTTGATTATTTCCTTCTAAACTATTAAGTGCTCTTCATAAAAACGAACTAATGTTTTCAACTTCATTGCCAACAACATCAAATTTGTGTTTTTTACCTAAAGCACCCATTGTGAAGCTAAATAATTTTTTAATATAATCTTCATCAGCTAAGATGCCATTAAGGTTTTCTTTGATAAATGTTGATAGTTTGTTTTTATTTGTATTTAAGATTTTCTTTAATAAATCATTTACATTTTTAATTTCTTCTAATCCATCTTTGCTTAAGTTTGAAACTGATTCAATTAAACTTTTAATAATATCTTTAGCTTCTGGTTTGTCTAAAAGTATATTTTTTATTTTATTAACAGTTGCATCAGCAAAATCGTTGCCGTTTTCATTAAGTTTTAATAATTCATTTTTAATTGAACCTAAAGAATTTTTGGCTGCTTGTTCAACTTTTTGAATAATAAAATTCATTACTTTTTCTTTTTGACTAAAAAGAGAAATAATCTTAATGAATTTATGAAAACCATCTCCACTAGAATTTCTTAAACTAATCAAATCGATTGCATGTGCAATTAATTGTGAATTATTTTCTAATGAAATAAATTTTGATAATTCGATTTTTAAATAATTACCCAATTTTTCAAAATCATTTACTTGATTTTTATCAAGTTTAGTCATTATTGAAATAAAGTAATCTTCAAAGTTTTTATATAGTTTTGAATCACCAATTTCCTTTAATAAACTAGCCACATATGAAGAAACTAAATTTCTTTCTTCTTCAGTCATTTGAACATCTAAAAAAGCTACTAAATAAGAATTAATAATATTCGAAATTGCATTACTATCTTTGTTAGCATTTTCTAATTCATTTAGAATTGTGCTTATGATGTTTAATAAGCCGTTTTCTTTTGCTCTTTGCAATGCTGAAACGCTAAATGCAAAAGCACTTGATTTGTCATAGTTATTACCGTTATCAACTAAATCATTAATTAATTGTTTTAATTGATTTATAACCATAGGACTATTGATTGATTTGTATATGTTTTTATATGTATCTTTCACATAGTCTTCTAAATTGTTGAATTTAGGATTTAAAGCCAATATTTTGGCTTCTAAACCAGAATTCTTTAAGTAATTAGTTAATGGATGAATAACAGCATAATTGCCTAAGTTATCAAGTAGTTGGTTAACTAAACTGCTATCTTGGCTAAAGGTATCAATTGCAAGTGAGCCTAGAGCTTTAATATAATTTTTGCCCTCTTCATTTAATTCATTATGTTTATTAGCTGAGATGTTATCTAGCAATTTAAGAATTGAATCGCGGTATTCAGGTTTTAAAATATTGTTTAAATTTTGAATACTAATTAGTTCTTCAATTTTTATTAATTTTAAACCTAGATATTCAAAACCTTTTTTATATTTGCCATAATCAATAGAAGCATCATTTGGTTTGAAACTAATTAGTGCAAAGAAAATTTTATTACCTTCATCTAATTGAATTTTGTCAAAAATTAATTTTTGAACTACTTCATTTAGAACATTTCCTATTGCTAATTTTTTATTAAATTTTTTGGTTTCTGAAATAGCTTGTATTATTAAATTAAATATTTCAGTGTTGTATTTAAAATCTTTTAGATTTAAAATTAAATGTTTAATGAAGTATCTAATATCGTCTAATTTAGCATCTTCAATTTGATGATGTGACTTTAAATTATTCATAATGTTATCTAAAAGAATATTAAAGTCACTTTCGTTTCTTGACAATCAAGAAATTAAAGATTGTGCAAAATCCATTGTTTCTTTTTTAGTACTATCAATAATTTCAGCAACAAAATTTTCAATAGTTTCGTGGCTAAAGAATTTTTCAATGTCTTCTAGACCAACTTCAATTACTTTATTTGTTAAATTATTCAAATGAGCTAAAACATCACTATCATCCTTAGCTTTAGTTGATATATTTGCTAAACTTTCTGGTAAAAATGACTTAGCCAAGTTGTTTGAAAGTACCACATTAGCTAAAATTGGAAGATTATGTTTTAAAAACTTCTTATTTTCTTCATTTGATACAAATTCTTTTGTAAATACATCTTTAGCAATGTTGTATGAATTTTGTTTATTTCTTAAGTTCTTAATAAAGATTTTTCTTATTTCTTTAATTTCAATTGTTTCATAAGATTTTTTTGTTAGCAGTTCTGAAGCTTCAATATTTGCTTCTTTTAAAACTACATTTAAATGTTTTGAATCTAATACTTGATTGATTAGTCTAATGAAAACAGCCTTATTTTCGTTGGTTACAACTAAGTTTAATAATGTATTTAATCAGTTGTCTGAATTTTGTTCACTTAGACCTAAAAAACCAATAGTATCTTTAATTAGTTTTTTAATAGTTTCAGGATTACTTGTTTTTTGAACATTGAAAATTGATTTAAATTCAAGCAAGATCTTTCTTGAAAAAGAATTATTGTTTTCAGATTCAATAAGTTCTTTATTTTCATCTTCTTTTTCAAAAGGATACTCTTTTTTATGTGTTTCCACATTTAAGCCACCAAAACCAATAATTTCAGTTTTGATATCACTTGCTTTAGCTTTAAAATCTAGAGCAATTGAGTGCTCAGATTTTGGTTCTTTTTTGTCAGTTTTAAATAATTTGTCATATTCTGGTGCAGAAATTGACATTTTGATAAATATATCTTGAGCTAATTTTTTATAAGCTTTATTTGATGGAAAAACACTCAATAAATCAGAAGAAAAATCTTTTGAATTTTGAGCAATGTAATTTTCATTAATAATGCCATAATAATTAATTTTAGCTTCTTTGGCCACATTTTTAATTGTGTCATTAAGCTTAGAAGTTATGTCATAAAACATTTTAGTATTATCTTTTTGAGATCTAATTAAAGAAAAATGAAGCAATGGTGGAATGTAACCTACTAAGTTAATATTTATTTTTGAATTCAGTTTTCTAATTTCTTTAATAATTTCAAAATAGTTATCTTCTAGTTTTTTTATTCTAACCAATGAAACTTTATTAAACTCATTTAAAGCTTGTTTAAATTCATTTTCATCTTTGTATTGCTTGAATAATAAGTTAAGAATTTCATTCTTTTTAAATACATCATTAAAACCAATTGATAGTGTTAGTAGATTAGATTCCTTAATGGCTTTAATAAGTTTTTTATTATCATAATTTTGAGTATCACCAAACAACTGTTTAATTCTTAGTTGGTTTTTGTCACTTAATTCCTTATTAAATTTTATAAGTGAATCAAAACTTGATTTTTTATTTTTTTGACTTAACAAATACAATCAATCTTCTGATGTTGATTGTTGTAGACCATAATTTTCATAACTTTTTAATTTTGTTTGTTCATCATTTAAAATTGAAATTGCATTTGCTAAATATGAAGCATAAGAAATTCCAATAATTTTATTGCTTTTCAGTTCATTATTAGTTTCTGAATTAAAACTATTATTATTACCAATGGCATAATCATCACCAATGGCTACATATTTAACATCACCTTTAACAACTTCTTGTTTTGTGTTAGAAATAATTCTTCTTTTTTTCTTAGTTTTGACACAAGAAATTGCAATAATTGGAGTACTAAATAAAATTGCTAATGGTGCAACAAGACCAGCAATTTTTTTAATTCCTTTTTTTGTTTTCATAAAAACCTCCTTAACCAATTGAAACATCTTCATAAATGTATTGGTAGTATTCAGGCATAGGTTTAGCGCGCCCGAAAATTTTAATGGTTTGTGGTATGCCAAATTGTCCAATGATCATAATGAATATTAAACTCAATTTACCCACGACATGCAAATTACTTACTGAACTAGTTAGTCCTGTAGTTAGTCCTGTATTTCCAAAAGCTGAACAAGCTTCGAAAATTACAAAAATAAGTGGATAATTTGTGTTGTTAGGCATCTTTGTATCACCTGGAAGGGTAGCATATGAAGCAATTGTTACCACTAAAATTAAAAGTATTGCTATGGCAAAAACGTTAACTGCTTTAATTAAGGTTTCCTTGCCTATTTGTCTTTTGAAAGCATTAATTCTTTTTCGTTGTGACATCATAGTTATAACGCTTAAAAATATTACAGCCACAGTGGTATTACGGATACCTCCTGCTGTTGATACTGGTGAAAAACCAATAAACATTAGAACACTATGAATTAGAATTGTCGATTGTGAAAAATTATAATAATTGACTGTTGAAAATCCGGCTGATCTAGTGGATGACACTTGGAAATATAAAGCAAAAATTTTATCACCTGTATTTCCATAGGCACTTTGATTTCAAAAACTATAATTGGATTTTGCAGAATATTCTAGTGCCAAGCTCAAACTAAAACCTAATAATGTAGTAACTAAATAAGTAATAATTGTAAATTTAGTAAACAATTGGAATCTATGACTTAGTTCATTCTTTTTAGTACTTTGAATTTTTTTTCATATGTCATAAATAACTGGAAAACCAATTCCACCAATTAAAAACACAATTATTGTAATAGTTTGAAATGCATAATCTTTGTAAAATGGTTGCAAACTCTTATTTCCGAATAAATCAAAACCTGCATTATTTATTGTACTAATAGCATGAAAAACTCCAAATTTTAGTGCTTGACCAAAGTTTTTATATGGATTTTTGGCAGGGTCCATAATAACTCTTGGATCAAATTCCATTTTATTAGCCTTAGGACTAAATTCTGAAGCACTAACAAAATTAGGATTCTTAGTAAAATATAAAAGCATTGTAAAAATAAATGAAGCAATTACAGTAATTATAATTAAAAAAGAAATGGCAATTTTAATCATTTTCCTAGTTTCAGTAACAGTAATTGAGCCTCTTTCAGTTTGAGAAACCATACTACTAAATAAGCTAGATTTCATTCCTAATATCGATTGAAATATATATACCTTAAAGGTAAATATTCCAATCCCGCCGACGACTATACTTAAAGCAATTAAAAATTGTCCAAAACCATTAAAAGTTTCTGATATTACTAATGGACTTAAACCTGTATCACTAAATGCAGAAGTTGATATAAAAAGCGCATCAATATACTTAACTGGTTTATCTATTAGCTTGTTTTGACTAGCTTGTCAGAAAAGTAATAATGATATTAGTATGGTAAATAAAACATAAATAATGAAAATATATCTCACAGCACCAACTTTGCGCAAGAACCTTAAAATAACATTATTTTTTTTAGGTTGCCCTGTTTTATTTTTCATGTGTTAAATTATAGAACAAAAATAAAAAAATATTATTTATATAATATTGGCTAAAAAAAGCGCTAATTTTTAACCCAAAAATAGACTAAAAATATTAATTTATATTGTTAATTTTATTAAATAGTATAATTTTGAATGTTAAAAATTTAATCCTAATATCTAAGGAGTAAGGCTATGAGATTATTTAAAAAAACTAGGGAAATTTGCATTATTGGTATTGGCCGTTTTGGTCAATCAATAGTGCAAAAATTGCTATCAGATAAGGAAAATAATATTAGATTGGTCTTAATTGATCAAGAAGAAAAACACTTATTACAATTTAAAGATGAAGTAGACAATATTTATGTAGCAGATTGTGCCGATCGTAAAACATTAGAGTCTATAAATGTGAAGGATTTTGATGTTGTTATAGTAGCTTCATCTGACAATATTGAAATTGTTGCAGCATTGTTAGAAATCGGTGTAAAAACTATTATTGCTCGGGCATCAAACTCTAGACACTCAAGAGTTTTAAGGCAAATCGGTGTTAATTGAATTGTTTCTCCTGAAGAAGAAGCTGGCAAGAAAACAGCAATTTTGGTTTCAGATCCTACTTTAACACGTTTTTCAGAAAGCATTGTTCAAATTCAAGATGAGTTTGTAAGTACAACAATTTATATAACTAACCCTGAAGTTTTTAATAAAAAAATTAGTGAATTAGGATTAAGGAATAAATATGAAGTATCAGTATCACTAATTACTCGAAATTCAAAAGTCTTTTTACCTAGCGGTGATTTTGAGATCTTAGAAGGTGATTTATTAACATTTATAGGTAAATTAAATGACATAATTCGTGTAACAGAATTTTGTACTAAAATGTCTAAAAACAAGGAGAAAAAGAATGAATAATGAAATAACAAAAAACTTATTAAACAAATTTGAAAAAGCATATGAATCAAACATTGCAAATAAAGTAATAGAAAATGCAATTTTTAAAAACGGACTATCAAAAAGTTCATTAAATAATGAAATAATCAAAAAACATAACTTTATTTTTTCACATGAAACTAAAGTAGGAAATATAACTAACCAAAAACAAAGTGGTAGATGTTGAATTTTTGCTGGACTTAATTCAATTAGAACAAAATTAATGCAAGATTTAAATATTGAATCAATTGAATTGTCTCAAAACTATTTACACTTCTATGACAAACTAGAAAAAGCAAATTACTACTTAGAATGAATGATTAAAGAAGGTCTAAAACTTGATAATGAAGATAGATTATTTCGTTCATTTAATGATAATCCTGTTTCAGATGGTGGATATTGAGAATGATTTGTTAATTTAGTTAATAAATATGGAATTGTAACAAAAGATGCCATGAATGAATCATTTAGCTCAGAATCAACAAATGAAATGGTTACACAAATTAACTGAAGATTAAAAGCATATACAGCAAGAATGAAACAAACTTTTGCAAAAACCAATGACTTAGAACAAGTTAATTCTCTAAAAGAACAAGCTCTTCAAGATGTTTTTACAATTCTATGTAAATCATTAGGTAAACCTCCTAAATCATTTAGATTCGAATACATGGATAAAGATAAAAAATATCAATCTTTAGAAGAAATGAGCCCATTAGATTTTTATAAAAAATATGTAGGTTCATATGTTGAAGATAAAATCGATTTAGTATCTGATCCAAGACAAAAATATGATTATAATTCTTTCATTATTTCTCCATTAGTAAACAACATGGTTGGAGGACAACCTTTAACTATGTTAAATGTTGATATTGAAACCATGAAAAAAGTAATGATTGACCAAATTAAAGCTGGTGAACCTGTTTGATTTGGATGTGATGTTTCGACATTTTCTAACTCAGATGGAATCATGGATTCAGATTTATATAATTATGATGTTACATTGAGTCAAACACCTGAATTTTCTAAAGCAGAGCAATTTGAATCTCGTGCTTCTGTAATATCACATGCAATGAACATGGTAGGTGTTAATTTAGATTCAAATGGTAAACCCGTGAATTGAAAGGTTGAAAATAGCTGAGGAAGCGATAGAGGAAATAAAGGATTTTGATCAATGAGTGACCAATGATTTAGCGATTTTAATTATATGGCTATCGTTGATAAAAAGTACCTATCAAAAGAACTTTCAGAAGCAAATTCAAAACCAAAAATAGAAATATCAATTTTTGATCCTTTATCATAGTCTAGGACAATAAATTATTTAATTTAAGTGCAAAAAGTAGCACTTATTTTTTATTTTTCATATCTCAATTATAAATAATTTATAATTAATACATTATTTACTAAGGAGAGGCATGATTTCTGTTGATTTAAGCAAAATTAGGCGCTTTAAAAAAATGTCAAAAAGAGCAATCAATAGAATTCTCCACCCAAAGGAAATTTTTGAATTTGAATTATTAGATAAGCAAAAACAAATGCTTTTTTTAGCAACACGTTGAGCAATAAAAGAATGTTTGTTTAAAATTGATAATTCGCTTTTTGAATATAACAAAATTCAAATTACAAAAACCAAAGCAGGTAAATATATATATGATGATTTTCAATTATCAACTACCAATGAAGATGGCTATGTAGTTGCAGTAGCGCTTAAATTAAGTTAGGGAGAATACTATAATGAAACTAAAAACACGAAAATTTTTAAGAATAATACCACTATTACACAACATTAACTTGCTAAGATCAAAAGCAAGCAGAAACAGAAGAATGCCAGAGTATTATAAATTTGCTGAAAAGCAACACTTTATTCACAAATATGGTTCTAATATTTTAAGACACTTGAATATTGAAGTTCAAGTAGAAGGTTTTGAAAATATTCCTAATGGACCTTGTTTATTAACTCCAAATCATTCTACTTATTTAGATCCCTTAATTATCATGTCTTCTTTATGAAATCATGGAGATGGTTCAAAAACATCTAAATTTGGGACTTTTGTTGCTAGGTCGGAAGCAAAAAGCAAAAAAACAATTTATAGAATTAGTGAATTGATTGATACTTTTTATATTGATTTAGCTAAACCTAAAGAAACAATGGCAGTTTTAAAAGAGTTTGGACAATATGTTAAAAGAAATCAAACTTGTGGAATTGTTTTTCCAGAAGGAACAAGAACCAAAGATGGTAAACTAAACAATTTTAATGCAGGAGTGTTTTTATTAGCACAATCATCCTATATTCCAGTTGTGCCTGTAACAATCAATAATGCAGCTAATGCTTTAGATAACAATAGGGATGGCAAACTGGTTGTAAATGTTAAATTTCATTCAGTTATTAAACCACAACAGTTTCAAACATTAGACAAAAAAGATTTTGCAAAATGAGTGCAAGAAATAGTTGCTAAAGATTATGTTGACCAAATTATTAGATCGAATGAAACAGTCAAAAATGCTTATACAAAAAGAAAACAAAAGGTAAATTAATATGGATGAAATAAAAAAACCTGTAGTTAATGAGATTTCTTTTGAAGAACACGAAGAAACAAAACCTACATTAGATGAAAATCAAGATAAGCACATTTTTAGATTAGCTAATTTTGATGGTCCATTGGATTTATTGGTAACTTTAATTAAAGACAAAAATATTAGCATTTTTGAAGTTGATTTATATGACTTGGCAACACAATATTTGGAAATAATTAAGCATATAGAATCATACGAAATTGACATTGCTTCTGAATATTTAGTTATGGCAGCTACATTGTTGCAACTGAAAGCGCGTATGTTATTACAAGACCCTGAAGTAGAAGAAGAAATTAAGCAAGAAAAAAAGCGTCTATTAGAGCAAATTGCTGAATATGAAAAATTCAAAGAGATTTCAATCTTATTGCGTGAACAAGAAGAAAAAAGACAAAAACTATATTCAAAAGAACCTGAGGAAACTGAAGGTTTCGAAAGAGAATTAGACACTTCCATTCTTGATGGACATTCTAATAGTTCTAAATTGGTAGTTACACTAAGAAAAATGTTTGAAAGAACATATTCTGAATTAGTTAGAAATATTACTATTTCCACAATTGCAGTAAGTCCAGAGGAACAAAAACAAAGAATTATAGAAATGTTTAAACATAAAGATACCTTATCGTTTATTGAAGTGTTTCATGTTCCTACTATAGGTCATTTTGTAATCACTCTATTGGCTGTTTTGGATTTAGCTAGACAACAAATATTAGTAATGGAACAACTCGAAGATGAAGGAACAATCACATTTAAAAAAGGAATAGAATATGAAAAATAAAATAATTGAAGCACTATTATTTGTTCAAGGTAGTGAAGGTGTTAGTTCGGAACAAATAAAAGATGTATTTAAACTAAATACAGTTCAAGAAGGAAGAAAACTTCTAAAGGACTTTAGACAATATTTTAATAATTTGGATCGTGGAATTAAAGTATATGAATTCAATGATGTGTATAAGTTTTTAACTGTTGAAATGGCTAAAGAATACATAACAGAGTTGGTGACTATTGTTCGTAAACAAAGATTATCTAATGCAGCTATTGAAGTAGCTGGAATTGTTGCTTATAAGCAACCTGTAACACGTTCGATTATTTCAAATATTAGAGGTGTAGCTAGTGATGGGATTGTAGCTAGTTTATTAGAAAAAGGAATTATTGAAGAAGTAGGTGTTGCTTCTACACCTGGTAATCCTATTCTTTATGGCATTACTAATAAATTTTATGATTATTTTAGAATTAAAACCTTAGCGGAATTACCACCATTTCCCGAATTCAGTCGCTATTCAGATGTTGAAGAAGAAATGGATGACAAAGAATTTAATTTATTTGATTCACAAAGAAGTGATACAAATAATGATGGTGTTCTAATTGGGGAAGAAGATTTCGATGAATAAATTTAAAGCCAAAAAAGATGATGTTGGCAGAATTTTATTTAAATATGTCCTAAAAGTTTGTGATAATGTACCAAAATCAAGAGTTGAAAAACTATTTCGTGAAAAAGACATTAAAGTTAATAATGTGCGAACAAATGATAAGCAATACAAATTACAACTAGGTGATGAAATAACCATTTATGGTATATCAGAAGTTTCTAAACCCCAGAAGCAAAATTCAGCTTCAATTAATTTTAGACTGATTTATGAAGATAAAAATCTACTCATTATAGATAAAGCTAAAAATATTGCAATGCATTCTGAAGAAAATTGCTTAGATGACCAAGTACATAAGTATTTGAATTTCAAAAAAACTTCTTCATTTGTGCCTTCATCAATTGGTAGATTAGACAAAAAAACCAGTGGAATAGTTGCATATGCCAAAAACTATAAAGCACTTGTAGTATTTGATGAATGTCAGAATAATTTTGAAAGAGTCTATCAATTTGTTTCTGATTTTAATCAAAACAAGCTTGATATTACTGTTAGATTAGAAAAAGATATAAAAAATGAAAAAATGCGTGTAAATCCAGATTTTGGAATTAAAGCAAGAACCATTTTTTATAAAGATGGCAATCGAAATTATGCACAAATTATAACTGGTAAAAAACATCAAATCAGAGCAACTCTTGAGTACTTAAAATGTCCCATATTAGGAGACACTAAATATGGCGGTCAAAAAGCCAAGAGATTATATTTACATTCATATTCAATTAAGTTTTTAGGTTTACCAGAAGAATTTAGCGAATATAATGACCAAATTTTTATATCTCATCCAAAATGATAGGAGTTTCATATGACAGATCAAAAACTGAAAGAATTAGCAAGTAATTTAATGTTAGAACCAACTGAAGAAATATTAATTATGGCTAGAAATTTACTAGCATCAATTGATAAAGAATTAAAAGATTTGGACGAATATAATTTAGATGATATAAAACCTCTTTCTCACATTAATGAAAAACCAGTATCTTTTTTAAATTTGAGAGGTGATGAAGTTAATCATGAAACAAAAATATCACGTGAAGAATTGCTAAATAACGCTTCAACAACAGCAAACAATTTAGTTACTATGAAGAAGGTAATTGATGAAAAATAATAAAATTGAAGTAGTTATTAAAAAACTACAGCAAGATAACAACAATGCTGTTTCGCATATCTTTAAAGAAGCAAAATTAAAAACAAATGGTTTATTAGCGAATACTCTTTTTACAACCAAAGACAATTATGCAGACAAAAATATAGTTTGCAAAGCTTCAAGCAAATTTTTAGAAAATTTTAGACCTAATTATAAATCTACAGTAATTAGGTTATTAGAAGAAGCCGGTTCAACCTGTGTTGCTCGTGTTAACCTTGATGAATTAGCTTTAGGTGGTTCAGGTGAATATTCAGCTTATGGTTTAATCAAGAATCCTTTAAATAATTCTTATCTAGTAGGTGGTTCTTCTTCGGGTTCAGCAGCCACTTTATATGATGATTTAGATTTTGCCATTGGTTCAGATACGGGCGATTCTGTCAGAAAACCAGCTTCAAATATTGGAAAAATAGGCTTTAAACCTTCGTATGGAGCCATAAGTAGATATGGCTTATTTGCTTTTGCTACTTCGCTTGACACAGTTGCTTATTTTGGTCACACCATTCAAGATATTATTAAAATTTCATCTATTTTATATAAACCAGATTTCCAAAAAGATATGACTTCTATTGACTTAAGTTTTAATTTATCAGACATCAAAGAAAATAAACCCAAAAAAGTTGCTTATTTAGATTGTTTTGATAAACTAAATCCTTCTATTGCAAAATCATATAAAAATCTTTTGGATAAATTAAAAAAAGAAGGTGTACAGTTAATTAAAATAGATGAAGATTTAAAAATGTTACATGCTATTGATGTTGTTTACAAGGTTATTGCCTTTTCAGAAGCTTCATCAAATTTAGCTAATTTAACAGGAGTTCATTTTGGTAGTCGAATTGAAGGCAAAAACTGAAGTGATTCATATATAAAATCTAGATCTAATAATTTAGGTAAAATGGTGCAATCTAGATTAATACTTGGCTCATATTTTTTAGAACAAGATAATCAAATAAAATATTTTGTTAAAGCTAAAAAAATGCGCCGTGTGCTAAGTGGTTATTTTAGTAATATTCATAACATGGCTGATGTTTTTATATATCCAGCTTCAAATGATATTGCTCCTAGAATTAATGAAAAACCTAAATACAAATCATATTTAGATTATATTCTAACTTATGCTAATCTTGTTGGCAATCCTTCTTTGACAATGAAATTAGGTGTTGATGAAAAAACCCATATGCCTTTTAATATTGCTATAGACACTAAAATTAATACTGATACTAAACTGTTTAGTCATGCTTTATATTTAGAAAAATTATTAGGAGAAAATAATGAATAAGTGACAACTAGTAATTGGTATTGAAATACATCTAGAACTAAACACAAAAACTAAGATGTTTTCAGCTGCACCAAATTTATATACTAATGAAGCAAATATTAATGTCTCGCACATTGATTTAGCTTATCCTGGTAGTTTACCGCTAGTTAATAAAGAAGCCATTATTAAAGCAATCAAATTAGCTAAAGCCCTAAATATGGAAATTGATCAAAAAATAAGATTTGATCGTAAGAATTATTTTTATCCTGATTTAACCAAAGGCTATCAAATAACACAACAATTTAACCCTATTGGCAAAAACGGAATTATTAATATTAAAGTTGATGATACTTGAAAACAAATAGCAATTGAACGTATTCATTTAGAAGAAGATACTGCTAAATCAATGCATGAAGGCAATTTAACTTATTTAAATTACAATCGTGCAGGAGTACCATTAATTGAAATAGTTTCAAAACCAGTAATGCATTCTGCTAAAGAAGCATCTGCTTATGTTGAAGCCATAAGACAAACAGCACTTGCTTTAAATATTTCGGATGCCAAAATGAATGAAGGTAGCTTAAGAGTTGATTTAAATATTTCTTTAAAACAAGCAGCTGATACTAAACTAGGTACAAAAGTGGAAATAAAAAACTTAAATTCTGTATCGAATGTTGAAAAAGCTATCAATTATGAGTTCCAAGAACAAATTAAGATTCTTGAAAATAATCAAAGTGTTCAACAACAAACAAAAAGATTTGATGAAGCTAGTGAAAAAACAGTTGTTATGCGTTCAAAATCTGATTCTATTGATTATAAATACTTTCCTGATCCAAACATCCCTTATATTGATTTGCCTAAAGAAATTATCGATTCAATTGAAATTGAAGAATTACCTTTTGAAAGGGAAAAAAGATACATCTCATTAGGACTTAATCAAGTGCAAATATCGCAACTAATAAATAATGTTGCATATGCCAATTTTGTTGATAGCATAAGTACCAGTGATTTCAAAAAAAACGTTAATATCTTTTTTTCAGAATTTGTTTCTTTTTTAAATTCAGAACAATTAGATTTAAATCAATTGAATTTAAATCAAGAAGATAAAAACAACTTTTTCCAATGAATATTAGATGGAAAAATAAATAAAAAAGATATAAAGTTAGTTCTTAAAAAACACATTGAAAACCCTAAACAGACTTTAAAATCAATAATAGAAATTAATAATTTATTCATTAAAACTACAAATCTATCATTAGATAGTATAATTCAAGAAATTTTTAATGAAAACCCTAACCTAAAGGATGAATTTAAAAATAATCCCAATAGAGCATCTAAATTTACGACAGGACAAGTTATGAAAAAAACGATGGGAAAAGCAAATATAAATGAATTAAATCAAAAAATGAAGGAGTTATATGAGGCGTAAAAAGAAAGACACCTTACAAACAGGTTGAGGTAGTAGCAATGATGATAATGATCAAAATAAGAAAGAAAATTATCATTCATTATCTTCTAAACAGATAGTTAAAAATAAAAATAAACAAAACATTTTTGAAAAGGTACTTAAATGAATAATTTATGGTATTTTGTTTATTGCGATACCTAATTATTTAAAAGGTTCTAAAACAAAAGGTAAGGAAATTGTTAATTCAGCATATTCAAAAATAAATTCAAATGAGTTTGCTTTTGTTCCTGCTGGTTATGCAATGTATTTGTTTTTATCATTTATACCAACTCTTGGTTTAGTTGTCGGAATAGCTGGTGCTATTAATCCTGAACTAGAAGTTATTATAAAAGTTGTAATTCTAGGACAACTAATACCTGGTATTAAAGAAGTTATACCAACTTTTTCTAGTGTTTGAACAAGTGCCGGAGGAGTAACAGCATTTATTTTGTTAACTCTATCTATTTTATGATTAGGCTCAAAAGGATATGCAAAATTCATTTTTTCATTTGATGCTCTATATGAACATAAATCACCTAATTTAATTTGAAAAACAAGAATAAAAGGTTTTGTAACTAGTGTATTTATTACTTGTGTTTTAACAGTTTTATTACTTTCTACTTCTTCATTTTTAAACTTCATTTTAGATAAAGGCTTTGGTCAACAAGCTATTACAGGAGCTAAAGAGATAGAATTAAGTGACTTACGTTGAGAATTTCAATTAATTTTTTGATTACCTACTGTAATTTTCTTACCATTTATTACTTATGTAGCTTTTCTATTATTTTTTAAATTTGAACCAAACTTCAAATTAAAATTTGCTCATGTAAATCCCGGTTCATTAATTGCTGCTATTCCAACTTCATTTTATATTTTAATTTTTGGATCATTAACATCATTAATTGATTATAAAAAGTTTGGAGTTGTAGCTTCATTTATGTACATAATTTTGTTATTAAGTGTTATGGCATATTTTATATATAGTGGAGTAATTGTTAATTCAAGTTTTTATAAAACTTTCATTAACTTACCAACAATTGAAAAAACAAGCATTTTTAGACGTAACAGAAAAATATAGTTTAAGTTTATTTAATAACAATTTTTATAGTTAAACATATAATATATATGTTATAAAGGAGAAAAATGGACTCGAAAATGCCCGGAGGTCTAACACATTATTTACATTGGCTTAGATCTCAAACTAATATATCATATCGAAAATGAAACCCAAAAAGAATAGCTTTTGTGGGTGTTTTGATTGCTATATCAGTTGTCTTCTTTTTAATCTCAGTTAGAATTTTACCCATCAGTGCGCTGCCAGCATTTAAGTTTAGTTTCATTGGTTTACCAATTAAAATAACTGGGTTTATTTTTGGACCAGTTGTAGGTTTTATAACTGGAATTTTGGCTGATTTTATTTCATTTGCTTTAGTGCCAACTTACTATAACTTTCTTTATACATTGGCAGTTGCTGTTGCTGGTTTTATTCCCGGAATAGCAGCATATTATTTCTTTAATATGAACGAGTTATTTTTCTCTAAGAATTATCGTATTTTTAAATACAAACAAAGAGTTGAATTCTTTAAGATTCAATTTGCCGAAGCTTTAGCAAAAGGCAATTCACAAGATTTACAATACTTTTCTGAAAAAATTGCTTTTTATGAAGTAAAAATAATTGTTTTAGAAACGAAGAAAAAACCTACGGCAATGGTTAACTTTTCATTTATTTCCACTGTTGTTTTATTAGCTATACAAATATTCATTATAATTGCCATATTTTCAAAATTAGATAGTTCAATTTTTGAACATAACCGTTTTATAAAAAACCGTAATTTTTATTTAATATTAACAACTTCTGGATTTATTGGAATGGTTGTTTTTGTTGTTGTATATAGATTATTATTACGTAAAAAATATCAAACCTTTATTGAGGTTATGGCAATAATAAGTTTTTGTGCTGTTTTGGAATTAGTTAATACTGTATTATTAGCCTGAGCAGATACGTCTACGCTTAAAACAGATTTTTGAGTTAACTTTACAGCTCAAACATTAACTAGTCCTATTAAAATATTTTTTAACTTAGCTATTATTTTAGCTACTTATAAAGTTGTATCTTCTTTGGTTAGATCAAAAGAAGGCGACAGGTTCTAATGAAAGACAAAAAAATAACTGCACTTAGACTTATTAATTTAAAGAAAATTATTCGCCAAAATGATGGTGGTTTTTTTCATTATAAGCCCCTAATTCATGAAACAAATTTATCATTAAATAAAAGTTCAATTTTAGGAATCTTAGGTGGAAATCAAAGTGAAACCACCGCCATGCTTTTTAAACTCTTAATTGATAATAAAATAAATCCTTATAGATATCAAGGGTATATTGAATATAAACTTGAAGACCAAGAAGAGTTTAGTTCAATTGCTAATGATATTGAATATCGAAAAAATATATCATATGGCTTTAATGATGAAAGTTTATTTAAAGCAAAAACAAAAGAAACAGTATTTTCATATTTAGAAAAATATATAAGAGGCAATGAAGTTATTGCTTCTTTAACTAATATTTTTAACAACAACTGAACGAATATTTATCAAGATTCTAGATTTCATCTAGGACTTAATTATTTCAAAATAAATTTAAATTTACAGCAAGATATTAGACCATTAATTCAAAATTTAAAAAATAAATTAGATGAAATTTATATCAAAAATATTAGAAGTTTCAAATTAGATGAAAAACTTCAGGCAATTCAAGAAATTAACACTTTAATTAGAAAAATCATTGAAAAAATTCAATATAATGAAAAAGAATTTTTTATTTTTTTAGAAAAGACAATTGAAAATTACAATAGTGGCAAATCTTTATTGCAATATAAAGAATACAAGCAAGCCAAAAAAGTATATTTGGAAGTATTTAGTCGTAAAAACCAAATTAAATCAAGAGCAAACACTAATTCGCTTTTTAACCGTATAAAAAGAGCTTTTCAAAAAGCTAAAATTAAGTTTTCTAAAAAAATAGAAATTAAAAAATATTATTTGAAACTGCAAAAGAACTTCGAGCAAGAAATCAAGTTTACTAGATATGAATTATCTAAACATTTACGAAATGAAGCATTCTTACATCATTTTTTACGTTATTATCTTGCAAAAATCTATTACAAGTTTATTAAAAAATACCACTCACAAATTGTATCCTTAGATAAAACTGCTTTTATAAATTTTGTTCAAGATATGAACAACCTAAAGGATTCAATGATTTTTGAGATTCAAAGCTCAGTTGATTCTAATAAATCAAATGCAAACATAAAAAGAAGAGTAAAAGTACTTGAAAATTCAATGTTTTCTAAAAATTCAAAGATTTATCTAGATCGTTTCAAGTATTTTAAAGAAGATGAAGATAAAAAAATAACCAAAGAAGTTTTATTAAAAGATATTAATTTAAATAATACCACAGATAATTTAATCGATGTATCGCAACTAAAGCAATATGAATATGATTATTTAGAAAAACAAGCTGAGTATCGTTGAAATATTGATACAGAGGGTAAAAAAGTAAAATCTGAAGCTAAAAAATACTTTCATGAATCTTCCCCAATCTTTTGAGAAAACAAAGGTAATTTAAAATATATCAAGCAAAGAATTTTAAGACTCTTAAAAGATATCTTTTATAATGATCCTTCTCAATTTAAGGAATTAAAAGAACTTAATTCTTCATTAATGAAACCTTTTACAAAGGCAGTATATGATTTAGATGAACTAAATAGATTATTGTTTAATTTATTTAACCAATATTTTGAATTCAAAGAATTTATTGAAAATTCAAATAATAAAAAAGCAGACCTGTTTTTTGAATTGGTTTTAAAATCAAGTATTTATAAAATATTAACCAACTCTGATATTTCTTTAGATAAACTTACCATGAATTTATCTTATTTAACAGAAGAAGAAAAGGTAAGATTAGAGTTTCAAAAAATGCTAATAAATAAGCCTAGTTTAGTAATTTTAGGACCTAACATAAATAGACTTAAAAAAGAGCTTCAATTTGACATCATAAATCAACTAAATTCATACATTTTAGATAATCAAGGATTAGCTATTTATTTCCTTGAAGATATTTCAATTGCCAAAAAATTTACAAGTGATATATATATTATTAATGACACCAGAGTTATTGAACAAGGTAAAACCAAAAAAGTTCTAGACAATCCAATTAATCCATTATTAAAATTAATGTTAAATGAAATTAAACCTAATGACAGCATTTATTTGGATTATATTAAAAATTTAAAAAACTTGAGAAATATATCTTGTTATGAAATTGATGATGACCATTTTGTTTGATGCAAGTGAGACGAATTATTTAAATGACTAACAGTCGACCAAATTCAAAATGAACAACTAAAGAAACTATTTAAAGTCGAATCAACTGTAAAAGTTAAAAATAAAGAATCACTTGATCAAAGTAATTTTAATGATATCGGACTTATTGATTATAGTGATATGGCTAAAAATAATAGAAAGGATAGGACAATGGATAAAACTTTCAATCATATTATTGTAGAAGAAGGAAGAAACCAAAAATGAATAGACATGAAAGCATTCATTAATCATGATTTATCCAAAGAACCTTTTACAATTATTTTACCACCACCAAATGTAACTGGCAAATTGCATATAGGACATGCTTTGGACACTTATATTGCTGATACTATTATTAGATACAAAAAACTAAAAGGGTATGACGTTATGTGAGTTCCTGGCAAAGATCATGCAGGAATAGCAACCCAAGCTGTTGTTGAAAAACACTTAGCAACTCAGGGAATGGATAAATATAAATTAGGACGAGACAAGTTCATTAAAGAAATTTGAAAATGAAAACAAGTTTATTCTGAAAATATTAATAAACAATGAGCAAAGCTTGGTCTAGCTTTAGATTATAGTGCTGAAAGATTTACTTTTGATGATGAAGCTAATGAAGCGGTTATGAAAGCATTTATTGATTTATATAATGAAGGATTGATATATCGTGATACTAAACCAATAAGTTGAGATACTAAGCTAAAAACTGCGTTATCTAATATTGAAGTTATACCAACTGAAGTAAAACAAAAAATGTATTATATTAAATATCCAATTAAAGATTCTAGCCAATATTTAATTGTTGCCACCACAAGACCTGAAACAATGTTTTCAGATGTTGCTTTAGCGCTTAATCCCCTGGATCCAAGATTTAGTATTTTAAAAGAATCATTAATAGTACATCCATTAACAAAAAGAGAAATTCCTATTGTTTCAGATGACAAAATAGATTTAAAATTTGGAACAGGAATTATGAAAGTTTCAGCTCATGCTACTGATGATATTGATATTATCAAAAAATATAATCTATTAATTAATGAATGTATTGATGACGAAGGTAAAATGAATTCATTAGCAGGTGCTTTAGAAGGTGTAGACCGTTTTGAAGCAAGAGAGCTAGTTGTTGAGTTGTTAGAAAAAAATGGTTATATTTCTAAAACTGAAAACATTGTTTCTAATGTGGGTTATAGTGAAAGATCTAAAGAACCAATCGAAATACTTGTTAAAAAACAATGATTTGTTAGAATGCAAGGATTATCAGAAGACTTACTAAGACATTTAAGTAGCACAAATGGTATTAAAATTAGACCTAAAAGATTTGAGGATAATCTAGTTAAATGAATGGAAAATATTCATGATTGAACTATAAGTAGACAAATTTGATGAGGGCATAGAATTCCGGCTTGATATAAAGATGACCAAGTTTTAGTTCAAAAAAACAGCCCTGGCGAAGGCTGAGAACAAGAAACTGATGTTTTGGATACTTGATTTAGCTCTGGACTAGCCCCATTTATGTTTTTAGGTTGACCTCAAAATAGTGCTAGAATTAAAAGATATTATCCAACTAATTTATTAGTTACAGCTTATGATATTCTTTTCTTTTGAGTATCAAGAATGTATTTCCAAGGCCTACATTTTATGCATGAAAAACCATTTGAAGAACTACTATTACATGGAATTGTAAGAGATTCAAAAGGTAAAAAAATGTCTAAATCATTAGGTAATGGAATTGATCCGATTGAAGTAATAGGAGAATATGGTTCAGATGTACTAAAAATGGCCTTAGTATTCAATACTAGCCCAGGTCAGGATTTAAATTTTGGTCAAGAAAAAATTAAGGCATCAAGACTATTTTTAAATAAGTTTTGAAATATTGCAAGATTGATATCTCCATTACCAGTAAATCTAGCTGAAAAAATAGATTTTAGTCTTTTAGATGAATATGATAAATGAATCTTAGATGAATTTAATTTCATGACAACCAACATTGATTTAGCAATGAAAAATTATGAATTTAGCATTGTATATAAACATATATATGATTTTATAATCAATAAATTTTCATCTTGATATTTAGAGTTTTTAAAATTCAAGAAAAATGATTACTTTATTCATTATTTATTTAGAGATATTTTAATTGTCTTGCACCCTTATATGCCTTTTTTAACTGATTATTTATTTGAAACTATATATAATGAAGAAATATTAGAAACCGATTTAAATAAATACTCTATTGAAGAAGAATATAAAACCAATACAATTGATAATTTAATAGAATTGATTACGTTGTTAAGAAAATACCGTGAAGAAAAACAAATTTCTAAATCAAATATTCTAGAATATTCAATTAAAGATATAAAACTAAGTGAATCACAACACACAATTGTTTCAAAATTAGCTAATTTTATTTGAAAAGAAAATGAAGATTTTTCAATTAAATCATCTTTTGGTGAAATATTTATTTGTCAAAGAAAAGAAGATAGAGAATCAGAGATTTTGGAGCTTAAAAAATTAATCGCTAATACGATGAAAGAAATTGAATTTAACGAAAAATATATTAATAATCCAGATTTCATAGCTAAAGCTAAACCAGAAATGATTAGTCAAAAACAAGCAAAATTAGAGCAGCATAAAAAGAACTTAGAGTTTTATAAAAAACAATTAGAGCAAAAAAATAAATAATAATTTAAGCAGCCATTTCATTGAATTGGCTTGCTTTTTAAACTTTATTCTATTGCCAGTTAACAATTTATTTATAATTAATACAGTATGAAAAAAAATGACAAAAACAAAATAATGCAAGAACAAAAAGTAATTCGACGGGCTAAAGTAAAACAATCTTTATTACGCTTTGGTTCAATGTATCGAATTAAAAATACAAATATTCAAATACTTCTAACTATTTTAATCGGTTTATTATTTGGAACTACTCAATATTTCTTTATTCAAATAACTGGATTATATGAAATGGGCATAGCAGCAATATGTCAAGCCATAGCTAGATTTACTAATTATTTTTTAGTTGTTGGTAGTGTTGCTAGTGCTAATATTGTTTATAATTTGATATTTTGATTGCTCAATTTATTTGCTAATATACCTCTTTTTGTTTTATCATATAAAAAAATTTCTAAGAAATTTGCAATCTTAACAATCATATTTATGGTGGCAGTTTCAATTTCAGGATTAATAGTAAGTAATATTCCTGGAACTTCACAGTTAATGATCTTTGGTGGTAATAATGCAGATACACTACCAATAGGCAAAGCTATTCACAATTCAGGATTTGTATCAGAACATGGACTTTTAACATGACTAAACATTAAACCAAGTGGATATGCGATATTCTTTTATGCATTAGTTTGAGGCGCTTTGCAAGGCATATTTACTTGATTGTTATTAATAATTGATGGATGTTCTGGTGGATTTGATATGTTAAGTGTATACCTATCACACAAGAAATACAAAGATGTTGGTGGAATACTTATGATGCTACACTTAGTTTCATTTTTAATAGCTAACTTCTTTGGTAGTTATATGCCCTTTGCTTTACAAGAAAAAAATTGAAATTTACAAAATTACTTTTCTCCTTCATTTGTAGCTGGCTTATTTATGGTTCTATTTAACGGTTGATTATTATCAATTCTATTTCCTAAGTTCAAAATGGTTAAAGTAGAAGTTATAAGTTCAAAATTAGAATTGATTTTAGAAAATATAAATAGTCTAACAACACATAAATTTCAAACAAGTATTCATAATTTCATCGGTGGCTATTCCAAAGCGGAACAAAAATCTCTAGTAGTGGTTTGTATGTTCCTTGATGCTGCAATTTTAAATGATATTATCACTAAACACGACCCCAATGCTCTGGTTGTTGTAACAGAGCTTAAAAAAGTAGATGGTTATATATTTGTAACTCATTAAAAAACAGATTAATTTTAAATTAAGTTAAAAAAAGTTAACACATGATGATTGCTGTTAACTTTTTATATCTCAGTTTTTTAGTTCTTTATTAATGTAATTTTTTAATTAGAAAAGCAATTTTTTGTTTTATGCTATTTAATTGATATTTATCTAGTAATTCAATTGCTTCTTCACTAAGGTTTAAATTATAAATAGAAGTTGAATCTAATGATAAATTAGGTATATCAAAATTGGTTACTAATCTTGCTATTTTCTGGTCTCTAAAAGCAAGATCCTTATATTCTTCAAATTTTTGGGCAATATTAGGTTTAAGCTTATCTAGATTGGCATAAATATTCTCTAATGTTTTATATTCATATAATAATTTGGCAGCAGATTTAGGACCTATTCCTTTAATACCAAAGAAATTATCACTACTATCACCGACAATTGCCTTATAATCAACAACCTGTCAAGGTTCAAATTCATATATGTCTGAAAAATTGTATGCATTAAGAATAATAATATTATTTTTATATTTTTTAATTATGCTTGTATTTTTATCTATTAGTTGATTTAAGTCTTGGTCAGCTGAAAAAATCAATTTATAGTTATCTGGATACTGACTACAAACTTTAGCAACTATATCATCAGCTTCAAAACCTTCAATTTCATAATGAAAAATATTAATTAATGCCAATAATTCTTTAATTATCTTAACTTGATCATAAAACTCTTGTGGAGTTTTAGCTCTACCATCTTTATATTGTTCATAGATTTGGTGCCTAAAGGTTTTACCTTTGGCATCAAACGCTACTAAAACATTAGTAGTTCTATGTTCCATTATTAGGGTAAACAAAGTCTTAAAAAAAACTAAAATTGTTCCAGTAGAAAAACCTTCATCATTGCTAAGTGCTACAGAACTATTATTTATTGCAAAAAAAGATCGATAGGCTAAATATGTGCCGTCCACTATTAGTATTCTTTCTTTCATTATTTAAGCACCTTTCAATCTTTTAAATTAATTATGTTGTCATCTCGTTTAACGAATTTAATCTTAACTATCTTATCTTTTAAAATAGATAAATCCATATCTTTCAAATATGAAAAGGCAACTACTTGATAACTAGAGTCTTGAAAATCAAGCTTTTGATAACTTCTATTCCTTTTATCTGTTCCAAAATTATAGTTTATACATTTAACTACCATAATGTATTCATTATTTAATCTAGCATCAATTAATCTTAAACCATCTATTTCATATTTTGAAGTAGGATAATAATTATATGATTGGCCCAGTATATCAATTTCTTGTTGTTGAAGTAATTCTTCATCATCTTCATAAATGTTTTCTGGTTCAAAATTAATAATTTTATTCATAATTTGGCTGGCATTAATTTGAATATTTTGTTTAATAAAAATAGTTGAATCAGACTTAGGATCAATTTCTGAAAGCATTGTTTTTTGACTTAAATTAAAATCTCTAAAAGCGCCAGATTTAATTAAGAGTTCTAATGTGGCTTTTCCAAGTGATTTAATTTGTGATAAACAGAATATACAATGTAAGAAATTCTTATATGTTCCATTGGCTTGTCTATTTTGTTCAATTAATTTTATTATTTCTGGCCCTATACCTTTAATTAAACTTAAAGGTAAAACAATTTTATTATCATGAATTGCTGCATTTGCACAAGATAGATTAATATTAGGACTAATTATGCCAATGTGCATTTTTTTAGCTTCATTTACATATTTAGAAATAGTTGTTTGAGCACCATTTGCAGAACTAATACATGAAGTAAAAAATTCAAGTGGATAGTTAGCTTTCAAATAAGCCATTTTAAATGTAAGCATAGCATAAGCTATAGCATGTGATTTATTAAAGCCATAATCAGCAAATTTAGAAATGTTTTTAAAAATTTCTTTAGCTGTTTTTAAATCATATTTATTTTGAATAGCCTTAGATATAAATTGCTCTTCAATAGCTTCCATTTCACTGGACTTTTTCTTTGAAATAATTCTTCGCAACAGATCTGCTTCTTCGAAACTCATGTTAGCTACTTTTTGAACAATTTCCATGATTTGTTCTTGATATACAATTATTCCATAAGTAGGTGCCACTATTTTGTCATATTCTTTTGAAACTAATGGCACAGGTTCTATTTTTTGCTTACGATCTGAAAATGTTTTTAAATGAGAAATAGGTCCAGGACGGTTAATGGAAATAATTGTTGCAATATCTTCAAAAGAATCAACCTTAATTTTTTTAAGTGCCTTAATCATGATTGGGCTTTCTACTTGAAAAATTCCAGCAGTATTGCCATTAGATAATAATTCAAAAGTTTTTTGGTCATTACAATCAATTTGCTCTCAATTAATTTTTAAACTATATTTATTTTCAATATTGCTTTCAATTTCCTTAATGGTGGTTAGAGTTTTAAGGCCTAAAATATCCATTTTAATTAATCCATAATTTTCCAAAAATTCCATACTAACTTGGGTTTGTTGAATATTATCATCAGTCTTATAAGTGGGAACCGATTTAATTATTTTTTCTGAACTAATAACAATTCCAGCAGCATGTGTTCCACTTTGGCGATAAAAACCAGATATTTTTGATGTTTCTTCTACAATTTTATCTTTGAAAGTAGAATCATCCGGTTTTAGCTGAGCTAATTCTTTTACTAAACTAATATTTTTAATCAATTCTTCTTGAAGTGAAATATCATTTTGAGAAATCAGTTTAGAAATTTTATTAATTTTATTTGGTTCTATTTCATATGCTCTTAGTACATCACGAATTGCTGATTTTTTACCTAATGTTGAAAATGTCACGATGTTAGCAACCTTATCATAACCATACTTATCAACAAGATATTTAATTATCAGATCTCTTTTATCATCTTGGACATCGACATCAATATCTGGCATGTTGATTCGTTTTGGATTTAAAAATCTTTCAAAAATAAGATTATATTTAATGGGATCTATTTCAGTAATACCCAATAAATAACTAACTAATGATCCGGCAGCAGAACCTCTTCCAGGACCTATTGATATATTATTATTTTTAGCTCAACTAATTCAGTCTTGCATAATTAAAAAATAATCTTCAAATTTTAAGTTTGTTATTATTGAATATTCATGTACTAATCTTTTTTGATAAATCTCATTTCATTTTACCGGACCTAAACTTTTGATTTTTTGAGATATAAGTTTTTTTAGATAGTCTTTTGAGCTAAGACCCTCAGGATTTGAGAATTTAGCCAAACTATAATTTTTATATTCAATTGGAAAATATAATGATTTTACAAGCTCATTAGTCTTATTTATTAAACTTATTATTGATATATCATTTGAATCTAAATTAAAATTCAAAGATTCTTCAATAATAATTTTTTGATCTTGAGAGTTCATTTTTTTTAATAATTGTAAAATTGAATAATCTCCATAGTTTAAAGCATTAAATTTATTAAAAATAACGAAATTGAAAGCACTTAATTGGTTTTTGTATTCTCCAAGTTCACTTGAAGATAAACCAATAAAATAATTAGGTTTATTAATATATTTTCCAGTTTGCTTAAAATAACTATTATGCGGGTGTTCAATAAAAATAATATCTGGGTATTCTTGGATACATTTTTGTATATCTAATTGTTCATTTGATAATAACTTATATGAAATAACTTTTAATTCTTCAAAAGCTTTTTGATTTTTAGCAAATAAATTGTAATCAAAAACTAAATTATCTATTTTAGTGCTTATTTCTAGCCCAAAAACAGGTTTTATACCCACTTCTTGGCATTTTTTATTAGCTTCAGCTAAACTAAAAAAGTTATTTTTTTCACTAAAAATAAGGTATTCTGCTTTATCTTCAACAGCTTTTTTTATTGCATTATCTACGGTAATTGTGCTTTCTAAAAAAGAAAAAGTTGTATTTAAATGTAGGTTAAATAATTTCATATTTTAATTATAAATAAATAATAATTTAATATATTAATAACACAAAAAACTCCGCTTTTTTGGTGTGGAATTTTGTTTTCTAAATTAAGCGTTTTTTAGTCAAATATCAGTTTATATCTTAATCTTTGTTGAATATTTTAAAAAATCGTTTTTTTGTTAACAAAACGGCCTGAAAAAACTAAAAATATTGACAATTTTATGTAGAAAACTCGATTTTTTTTATAAAAAATTCTAAATCTAAATTGTAAATGCACTTTTGATTTGTTAACAAAATTGACAAAACTTTTTAATTTTCTAAAAAATATAAAAAATGAGACTTTCTATTGGTTTAGTCTCATACAATTATGTTTAGCAAATTTAAAAAACCAGAGGAGGCTAAGATGAATCAAATTAAATTTTTTGTTGATAGTTTTGAAGATATCACATCTAAAGATTTAGTTAATATTAGAACATTTTATTCTCCTATTATTGGTTTAGATGGTATTAGCCTTTATCACCATTTTTATGATCTATATAATTTAAATAGAACCAAAAAATATGATTTAACAGAAACTTCAGAATTTTTGGTTTTAGATTTAAATAATTTAATAAATGCTCGTCATAAATTAGAAGCAATAGGCTTACTAAAAACTTTTCAAGATTTGGAAGGTAATTTATTAATTAAACTAAATAAACCATTAAATGCTAATGAGATAGCTAAAAATGAATTAGTTTCAGAATTGTTAATTTCTAAATTGGGAGAAAACAAATATTTGAATCTTATTAAAAATAATGCAGCATACTTTCATGATGCTTCACAAATGAATGATGTATCTAAAAAGTTTTTTGATATGTTTGATAAAAATCAAGTTTTTTTTAAAAATCAAAACTGTTTAGATTTTATGATAAATGACGAATCTCACATGATTAATAATCTAAATTCTGCTGAATATATTCATTTTTTAACTAAAAAAGAATTAAGTCCAAGTCAATTGCTAATGTTAAAAAGAATTAGAGCTTTGAAATTTGATGATGTAGCAATCAATTATTTTATTCGTTATTCAGTTAATATAAACAATTCAATAGTATGTAGTTATATTGAAAAAATTGCGCTCGATTTTGCTAAAAAAAGAATTTTTGATTCTTCTTTAATCGATAGCGAACTATCAGAAGCTATGCAATTTAAAAATAAAAATAATATAATAACTAAAACAAGCCAAAAAAGAACTTGGGATTTTTCAGATTACAGTGAAGATGGTTTAAGTTGAGACGATTAGAAGGGAGGTAAAGCTATGGCTGATGATATTAAGCAAATGGAATTTGGTGAATATGAGACTTTAAAAGATAGTGTAGATAAACTAACCGAAGAAGTTTTATCAAAAGATTTTATTAAACAAGAAATTGAGAGACTAAGCTTAAGCGAGGAACAAATTAAAAAAGGAATGATTGTTTTACAAAGGTATCATGACTATCTTGAAAAACATCAAAAAAAACCACAATACGAGCTTATTGTTGATAAGTATGGACTTTTAGCTGAAAAATATGATTCAGATTCTGATTTTGTTAAATTCCAAAAAATAAATAATTTTAAATTAACTAATATTACCCCTCTTGATCATTTAGTAATCAAATACTTTGAAATGGATACTAATCCCAAAGTATTTTCTGCATCCAAAATAATTTTTAAAGATTTTATTGAACATTTAGTGGAAACGGAAGAAAACAACAAAATTAAAAGTATTTTAAATGATTCCATGAAAGAAGGGAGTTTGGTAAATAATTTATGATTCTTTAGTATAGATAATAAAAATGCAGACATGTTTATCAAATATATTGCAATTTACAATGCTATAAAATTTGATAAAACAGTAGCAATAATTAATGCCAATGACCTCCAAAGACATCTAAAAATGTCAAAAGAAGAAAGAAACAATGTATTGTTCAACTTAGCTAAAGTTGATATTTTGAGTATTTATAATGTTTCATTTGGAAAAAAGGAAGAATGATTTTTAGAATTTTTATTAGAAGTATTTGATGCAAGAATAAAAAACCAAAAACCTGTTTTAATTTCTTCTACTAAAGAAATAACCAGTATTAAAAATGAAATATTAATAAAGTATTATTACAATAATAGTAAAATTAATGATATTGAAAGAACTTTTAAAGGTTTTATCAGAAATGAATTCTTAAAAATTGTCATAAATAATTAAAAAAACACCTAATTTAGCAATAAATTGTCAAAACAATAATTTAATGTATTATAATATAGACTATATTCCAAAAATATATTAACATGCTACCCACAAGCATGTTTATTTTTTAAAGACCCAATTTTAAGTTTCTATAAAAGAAAATATTTTAATAATTAAGATAGTATGAGTCCCTTCAATCAGAAAGCCATTTAAATGTTTTTTCTAGTAATTTATCCTAAAAAATCAGCTATAAAATACAAACAATAATTAGCCATAAACAATATTTAGTTTTAATAGTAATTTTGTTGGAAATAAAACAAAATATCGTATAATTTACATGCGATTACAAATATCTGTTGCCACCATAGCCAAACGTTTAAGGCATAGGTCTGCAACACCTTGATTACCGGTTAGAATCCGGTTGGTGGCTCCATTTTATATGCGCCCGTAGCTCAATTGGACAGAGTGTTTGGTTACGGCCCAAAAGGTTGCGGGTTCGACTCCTGCCGGGCGCGCCATATCGTAATAATCGTTAATTAGCCTCTTATTAATTTAAGAGGTTTTTTTGTTGTTTAAAAAAAGGCTGCAAACCCTGCAAGCCTTATTTTTTTTGAAAAGTATTTAGTTAAGATTATTTTTAGACTTTTAATAGACTTTTTCCAGTCATTTCAGTTGGTTTATCTATTTCAAGATATTCTAGTATCGTCGGAGCTACATCGCAAAGCGAGCCATCTAGCAGTTTTATATTTTTATCACTAGAAATAAACATAACTGGATTTGTTGTATGTTTTGTTGCAGGCATACCATTTTTATCTTCTGTTAATTCAGCATTACCATGATCGGCAGTAATAAATCAAGTTATATCATTTCGATTCTTAATTAATTCTAATATTCTGGCAAATTGAGTGTCTAAAAATTCAATTGCTTTAATTGTAGCTTTTAAATTACCAGTGTGACCAACCATGTCAGGATTTGCATAATTCATAATCACAAAATCGGTTTTGTCTATATTATCAATTAATTGATCAGTGATTTCCTTAGCTGACATGCGAGGATAATCCGCAAAAGAATTCGCTTTAATACTATCAACTAGAATTCGGCTTTCATTTTTATATTCTATATCGTTGCCACCATCCATGAAAAACGTTACATGGGCATATTTTTGAGTTTCTGCCAATCTAAGTTGTTTTAAATTATTTATTTCTAAAACTTTACCAATTGGATTTGTTACTTTCATTTCTTCAAAAGCAACTAGTGAATCTATTCCTTCATATTTCATTAAAGAACAGAAATTACTAATTTTAATCTTGTTTTTAGGCTTATATTCAAATAGTTGTGAATCTAATATTAAATGGCTTAACTGCCTTGCTCTATCTGGTCTAAAGTTAAAAAATATAACATTATCATTCTCTTTTAAAAATAACCCATCTTTGGCCTGTGCCGGAACAAAAAATTCATCATAAATATCTAACGCATACTGTTTATTAATGTATTGGTCAATATTTTCAAAAATATTTTGAGACTTACCTAATATGGCCTCAAGTGCTAATTCATTTCTTTCAAATATTTGGTCTCTATCCATTGCAAAAAATCTACCAGATAAACTTGAAATTTTATAGCCAAAATTTTTAGTCATTTGTTTTAATGTTTCTAGTGAACTAAATATAGATTGTGGCCTAACATCTCTTCCATCTCCAAAAATGTGCACTGACACATTTTTTAAACCTTTTTGATTAGCTAATTTAAGTATTTCAAAAAGATGGTTATCATATGAATGAACTCCCCCATCACTTAATAAACCTAATAGATGCAAAGTTCTATTATTTTTAAGACTGTCATCTATCATAAAGTTTAAAGCTTTATTATTTGCAAAATTATTATTAATAATTTCTTGATTGATAAGAGATAGTCCTGTATAAACAATCCTGCCTGCGCCAATATTTAAATGACCAACTTCTGAATTACCTATTTGATTTTTAGGTAGCCCAACAAATTCGCCAGAAGCTTGAAGCACAGAATTTGAATACTCTTTGAATAGCAAATCAAAAGTAGGATGCTTAGCTTGTGCGTAAGCATTTCCTTGTGATTCATTTCTAAGGCCTAGGCCATCTATTATTGTTAGAATTATTTTTTTATGATTTTTTTTCATTTGACTCCTCAATAATTAAATTTAATTTCTACTAATAAATTATAGAGTTATATCAATAATATCCTTATAAATGAGTACAAAATCAATAAAATTACCTTTAGAATCAATAAATGTTATAAAATTTAAATACGTAACATGTTTTTTGAGTGTTACGAAAAATTTTAAATTTTTATAAAAATGTAAAATTACATTAATTTTTAATTAATAAATTAATAAAAAAGGAATTAGTAAATTATGACTCCAAAAACAAAAAAAGCCTTACTTATTTCCGGAATTACATTGGGTGGAGTGGCAGTCGTAGCTGGACTACCACTAATGGCCTGAGGAATACAACAAGGAATATACAATAAAACAAGAGGCTATGTTAAAGATTTTGAAAACAAAGAAGATGAAGTTAAAGATAAATTTAAATCACAATCTGAAGACATAAATAATAAAAGCGACGAATTGAATCAATTAAAAGATCAATACAAAGATGTTGCTAAAGAAAAAGGTGAAACTTCTGCAGAAGCTAAAGCAATTGCTGACAATATAAAAGTAAAAGAAAAAGCTTTAGCAGAAGCAAAAGATAAATATCAATTTGAAGTTGATAAAGAACTTTTCCCATTTCTTAGAAAAATAGCTGAAAAGGGAAACCCTAATGCAAATCCAAAAGTAAAAGACTTAACTGCTAAATATGTACTAGCATCTTATAGAAAATTCCAATTAGATGCTGCTAAAAAACAAACAGAAGCAGATTTTGAATTCCCTTCAAAAGAAGATGTTAAAAAAATTGTTGCTTTTTACGATGAATATATCCAACAATTTAGCGCAATTAACAAAGCTAATTTAGATGTAACATCAACTGCTTGAGTAAGTGGATTAAAATATGAATGAGAAATTGCTAAAACTGTTTACAATTCACATTCTCGTTTAATTGGTGCTTTTTTAGGTTGAGGATTAGCATATTCATATCCTGCTAACGCATTTTATGAAACAATTAATTTAATAAAAGGTGATCAAGCTGAAAAAGTTCACAATAACTTAAAAGAAGGAATTGAATTAGGAGTTGTTTTATCAAAAGTTGTAATTAAAATGAATATTGCTTCAATTTTAGCAAGACAATATGCAACTGAACTAAAAACATTTTTAAACGGAGCAACAACAGAAGAAACAGTATCTTCAATTATTGAAAAATCAACAACAGTAGATGCTAAAACTAAAGCATTTCACAAGTTCTATGTTTCTGAATACTATGCAGCTTCAAAACATGGTGCAGGTGAAGACATCGCTGAACTAAAAGTTTACAAAACAAATGATTCAATTAAAGAAGTTGAAAACACAATAGAAATTTTAGACAGTGGAACAACTAAAAAAGTTTACGGTTTAGGTTTAACTGAAAAAGATTTAAATGCTAAAAATGTTGGTATAGGTCACATGCCAGCTAAAAAAGATGACTTAACATACGGCAAGAAACTTTATGATTCTATTTTAAAAACATCAACAACTTCAAACGATTCAGCTCAAAAAGTTTATAATTCTGGATATAAAACAGCTTCAGTTGCTAAAAAAAATATGCAAGAAATAGCAGATAAAGTTGCTGAATTAATTACAGGCAAAAAAAATGGTTGATGAAATCCTCAAGTAACTTACGACGAGGATGGATTAGGTTCTAAAGAAGCAACCAAAACGAGATTATTAATCCGTAAAGAAACCGGTAAAGCTGATTTAGACAACTTTAACAAATGACTAAACCAAGAAAAATTCTTCTTTGGTCGTGAAGATTCTACTTACTATAGCACAGAGAAAAAAGGTGAATTGGATAGTGATGCAAGCCTTGAAAATGCTAGAAAAATATTAAAAGACAAAGGTTATGAAACTCAATTAAAAGGTAAAAATGATAAACACGGTTCAATTACTAAAGATCAATATTACTACGGTGCACTAGAAGCATTTAAAGGGTACTACCAATTTAGAGATACAACAATTGAAGAAGGATACTCATATTTTGCAAATCAAGTTCCAAAATATGGAATTACCACATATGATAAATCTAGATCTAGTGTTGCAGGTGTAGGTGCTTATAATTCATCAGAACACGTAGGCGATGGTACAACAGGAGCATTTGTATTTAATGCCGATCCATATTACTCATTACCTAAATGATCAGTTACATCATTTGCAAACCATGAAAGTGTAATGGGACACCATAATCAAATATATTATGCAAAAGAATTTTTAAAAACTATAAACGGTGAAACAATCGGTGATATATTTGATTACACTTCATATGTTGAAGGTTGAGCTTTATTTGCTGAATGATTTGGTATTGAAGCAGGTCTATATGGCACACCGGATTTTGAAAACGAAGATTACTATGCACTACCATTAGATTTCAAAAAATCAAAAGGTATTACAAACTTTGTTAAAGCAGAAAAAGCAGAAGACGTAACCAATGAAGAAATTGAACAAATTAAAAAATTACATGGTGGAGTTTACTGAGAACTAATTGCAACTGAACAAGATATGGATGATAAAGAACATACACTAAAAGCAGTTGAATTAGCAAACATGTTACAATACTATGGAGCACTAAATGAAGCTCAATTACGTAATATGAGACGTGCAATTGACCCTGCTTACCATGGTGATTTAGATAAACCACTTGCTGGCTTACCAGCAGGAGCATCAATTTCTGATGTTAGAAAATACATGAAAGCAAATTCAGCACTTGGAATTGGTGACATTACTTCAGAATCAAAACGTTACTTAAACCTACCAGGTCAAGCAACATCATATAACTCTGGTAAAGAACTAATGCTAGAACTATATGATAGAGTTCGTAAACATAAAAAATTATCAAGAAAAGACTTTATTGGCGATAAGAAAAATATACAAGAATTATTCAACGTATTTTTAGAAACAGGTGCTTTACCTCTAGAAACTTTAAAAGAAGTTGTAGAAAAATACTACGAATTATAATAATAAATAGACACAACCCAAAACAGGGTTGTGTTTTTAATGTTTTTTCTTAAAGTAGTTATTTATAAAACTACAATTAATTCAATTTTGTAAAAATTTATACAACTAAATTCAAGAGTTACTATTCTTATATGGTAATTTTCAATTTTTATTCATTCATTACACTAATTATTTCTTGAAAAAATAATGGTTTTAGAATTTATTAAATATAATTTAATACTAATGAAAAATATAATATATAAGTACTTAGCCATTGGCGATTCTATATCACAAGGTTTTAATTCTAAAGTAGGTTGTGGAACAGCGGGTTATAAAAATAGCAAAGAATTTGCCATGGGTAATTCTTATGCTGATTATTTCATGGAATTCTATTTAGATTATGTAATACATAGATACAATGATAATTGACAAGAACATTGAAATAATATTGAAATGGAAAATATTTCAGCTTCAACCCTGCGTATATCAGATCTAAATAGTTTAATGAATAGGACTCTAAATCCTAGTGTTTTAAATGTTGCAGAAATTAATGATGAGTTACAAAAAAGAGCAAATCTTGAACCAACACAAAATTTTTGAACTTCTGATGTTAATCAAACTGAGCAAGAAAGATTTAATTATTTATCTAAAAAGCTTATTGGCAGAATCAAAGGAGCTGATTTTTTAAGTATATCAATAGGTGGTAATGAATTTCAAAGCTCATATCCATTTATTAAATTTAGAGACCTAGTTTTAGAAAAAAACTTATATAGACAAAAAGAAATTAAAGAGGAAATATTAGGTTCTCTGCAAAAAACAACAGCGAAAATTCAAAGTGAATTAGATGCTTTTATAAAAAGCATTAAGCAAATTAATGATAAATTAAAAATTACTTTAGTTACATACACTCCTCCATTTTTACATTATTATTTGCGATATGAAAAATTTCTAAGATCGAAAAACCCAGAAATATATAACGATTTTTTTAAATCTAATTTATCTATTTTTGAATCAATTTTTAAAAATGTAGCCTTAGATAATAAATGTATTTATGTTAAAAGTTTTAATTACAAAAAGTGATTTAAAAATTCACACATTTTGGCTGAAAACGTAATTGATGTTCATCCAACCGAACTAGGTTATCAAGAGATGGCAAAAAAACTTTTTATAGCTTTTTTAGAAAACAGGTGTTTATATAATGAAATAGATAAAAAGTACTTAAATAAAATATCCAAATTTAGAATTAGATACTCTAAAAAGATTTCTGATAGAAATAAAAACTATGTGGATAAAAAATTATTTCACTTTGGCCCTAAACAAAATAAAATAGTTAATATTCTTGCAGTTTGATGTAATCAAAAAAACGATCTTCAAAACCCTTATTTTACACTTCTAAAAAGAAGTGTCCATGAGGGAATAGCAAAAGAAACAATCATAAAAAGAGAACAATATACTTCACTATTTTCTATTCTTTCTGACCAAATGATGTTTATATTAGGTTATTTTGATAAGAAATCTAAAAGATATGACTTTTTTAAAAACAAATTTATAACTAATGACAACATTCTTAAATTTTTGGTTTCAGCATTAGAATCGGAATCAATTCTAAAATTCTTATCATTGGCTGAAAGCGAGAGTTTAAAGAATCCTAAAATTGCAATAACTAAATATATAGAAAATGTATTAAATAATAATCGCCAAGCCATATATGATATTTTCTTTGAAATAATTAATGATAAAGAGTATTTTTACAATCTTCTTCAAGAATTTTTTGATTCAACTATTAGTGATTGAAAAAATGGTTATTTTTGGCTAACAATTTCTAAACCATTAAGACATTTATTAAATATATGTTTTAAAGATACTAGATTAATTAATTCTTTTAAAGCTTTATTTGAAAGATTTTTAACTTCTATAAAAGAAAATAACAATACTTCTAATTTTTTTAAAACATTTTTAGAAAAAGAATTTGAAACTTTGTCAAATATAATTGAAATAAGTTTATATAACATATATTTGTTTTACAAAGATGACAAGCAAGCAGCAGTAAACATTATTATTGAATTGCTAAATATTAAGGCATCAAACTTAAAGTATAAGAACTGAAAATCACTAGAAAAAACAGTTGCAAGAATTATGAAAAATATCACTAAAAAGAAATTTACTAAATTCTTAGCAAAAATTCTAATTAAAACAATTATCAATTTAAAAACTAAAATCAATTTAAGATCTTCATTTAAGAAAACAGTTTTTATAAGAACTGCTAAAAGTTTTGTTAGACAAATACTAAAACATCCATTCAATAAAAATGCTTATATTTTAATCATTATTTTAAGCCAACTACTAAAAATAAAAATAAAATCTGCATTAAAAATTTTTCACAAATAAATTAAGGAGTTATACATGTATGAATTAATTGAACCATATAAAAAAGGATATCTTAAAGTTAGCGATATTCACACCATATATTATGAAGAAGTAGGAAATCCCCAAGGACAACCAATTTTGTTTGTTCATGGAGGACCCGGCGGAGGAATTTCAGAATCTAACCGTCAATATTTTGATCCAAAACATTATCGTATTATTCTTTTTGATCAAAGAGGTTGTGGTAAATCAACTCCTTCTGCTGAAATTAAAGAAAATACTACTATGAATTTAGTTAATGACATGGAAGCTTTAAGAAAAGAACTAAAAATAGATAACTGAATTTTATTTGGTGGTTCATGAGGATCGTGTTTAAGTTTAATATATGCGATAAACTATCCTCAATATGTAAAAGGGCTAATATTAAGAGGTGTTTTTTTAGGCAGGTATGAAGATGACCAATATTTATATCAATCAGGTGCTTCACAATACTTTCCAGAAGCCTATGAAGAATTTTCTTCTTTTATACCTCAAAACCTTAGAAATGATTTAATTAAGGCATATGGTCAATATTTGAATAGTTCAGATTTAAATGTAGCTTACAAAGCTGCTTATCATTGAGCTAAATGAGAATTAGGCTTAATAACAATGAAGCCACTAGAAGATATTGAAATAATTTTAGAAAATAATAAAGCCAATTTAGAATTAGCTCGTCTTGAAAATTATTATTTTTTAAATCATTTGTTTTTAGATAATGACAATTATATTTTGGATAATGTTACCAAAATTGAAAACATACCTACAATTATTATTCATGGCAGATATGATATGGATTGTAGACCAGAGGGTGCATATTTATTGCATAAAAACCTAAAAAAATCCAAAATAAATTTTGTTATAGCTGGTCATTCTTCAAAAGAAATAGAAATAGCCAATGCTTTAGTTGAGGCCACTGAAGAGTTCAAAAAACTTTAAATATTCTAGAATTTAGTCATATTTCAATATAAATATTGTTTTTCATATTATAATTTGTATTAATCAAAAAAGGAGTTAAAATGAATGATTACAAACTTGCTAAGACTACTATGAATTTAAATATTGCTATCACTGTAATGTCAGTAGTATTTATTCCTTTATTAGTTTTATGATCTATTGGTAGTCTTACAGCAGCAAGATACGGTGTCTTTACATATGGAATTGGTTTTATAGCGTTTTTCGGCATTTATGCTTTTGCTATAGTAGTAGTAGGTATTATAGCCTTAGTTTATAACATTATTGGAACAGTAAAAGCTTTTCAAGCAAATGAAACAACAATAGGAATTTTATTTTTATTAGGTATATTACTATTTGGAATTCTTGCCTTAATTGCGTCAATTATGTGATACAAGAAAACTAAATCAGATGATGGAATGACAAACTTTAATTCATACAAACCAGAACCTACACCACAAATTTAATTTAAATATAATTTAAATGGAATTTTAAATCGCTAACTTCTCATATATTTGAGAAGTTTTAATTTATCTTTTTTATTGCTATTAATTATGAATTTTAAGTATCATTATTAAATACTAAGACACGGAGAAAAAATGGATATATCAATAAAAAATGTAGCCAAAAGGCTTAATATAAATCAGCAACAAGTTAAAAACACTTTAGACCTGCTAAAAGAAGGGGCAACAATCCCCTTTATTTCACGTTATCGAAAAGAAGTTACAGGTGGTCTTGATGAAGAACAAGTATCTAAAATTAATGAATACTATGCATATGATGTTGAATTACAAAAACGAAAAGAATATGTAATTGAAATTCTTAAAGAAAAGAAACTTCTTGATGATGAAATAAAGCTCAAAATTGAAAATGCTATCACTAAGCAAGAAGTTGAAAATATTTACGAACCTTTTAAGGTTGGCAAAAAAACCAAGGCTTCTGAAGCTATTGCTTTAGGTTTAGGCCCTTTAGCGGAATTAATACTTACTAACAAAGATGAAAGTTTTAATGTATTTAATGAAGCAAAAAAATATATTAATGATGACACTTTAAAAACTGTAGGTGAAGTTTTAGTGCAAACAAAATACATTATCGCTCAAATAGTTTCGCAAGATATTACAGCAAGAGATTATATTAAAGACCAATTATATAATTACGGAACCATCGTAACAAAGAAAAAAAATACTGTTGATGAAAAAGAAATTTTTAAACAATACTATGATTATTCAGAAAAAGTAAAAACTATACCTAATCATCGTGTTTTAGCAATTTCTCGAGGTGAAGATAAAAAAATATTATCTTATACCATTGAATATAACATTAAGCCTTTGATATATTATTTAAATAACAAGTTTTTTGTTAATAAAAGAACAGCTAAAATCACAAACGAAGCCATTGAGGATTCATTAGATCGTTTAATTATCCCTTCAATAATTAGAGAAATTAAAACAGATTTATTTGAACGTGCTGAAAAAGAAGCAATCGAATTATTTTCAAACAATTTAGAATCATTATTATTGGCTCCAGCTACTAAAGATAAAAATATTATGTCGATAGACCCAGGCTATCTAAATGGTTGCAAGATTGTAATTTTAGATAAAAACGGAAATTACCAAGAAGGGTTTGTAATTTATCCTCACATCGGCAATAAAGATAAATTTATTCAAGCAGTTAAAACAACACATGATATGTTGAATAAATATCCTATTGATTTAATTGTCATTGGTAATGGAACAGCAAGTCGTGAGACTGAAGAATGAGTTGACAAGTTACTAAAAGTCAGAAGAGAAAAAGGCCTAAGTTTAGATACTAAATATGCAATTGTTAGTGAAGTAGGTGCTTCAGTATATTCAGCTTCAAAAATAGCACAGGAAGAATTTCCAAACTTAGAATTAGAATACCGTTCAGCTATCAATATAGGTAGAAAATTCCAAGACCCACTTAATGAATTGGTTAAAATTGATCCAAAATCTTTAGGTGTAGGACAATATCAACATGACGTTAACCAAAAAGAATTAGCTAAAAAACTAACATACAAAGTAGATAAAGTCGTAAACCTAGTAGGTGTTGATTTAAACACAGCAACTAAATTTATTTTGGAATATGTTTCTGGTTTGTCTAAAACAATTGCTCAAAATATAGTAGAACATAGAACAGAAAATGGGTTATTTAAATCAAGAAAAGAACTAAAAAAAGTTAAGGGTCTCGGGCCAAAAGCCTACGAACAATCTGTTGGTTTTTTAAGAATATATGATTCAAGCGAATTTTATGATCAAACAAATATCCACCCCGAATCTTATGATTTAGCAGATCAAATAGTTAACCTATTAAATATCAATCTAAAAAATATTGACAAAGACATTTTAATTTCAGCAGACCGCAAGGAAATTGCTAAACAATTAAATGCAAGCAACTATGATGTAGATCTAATAATTGATTCATTAATAGCACCTGGAAAAGATATAAGAGAAGACAAAGCTGGCTTCATAGTTAATGATAAGATCTTAAAATTTGAAGATATAAATGTAGGTCAAGAAATAATTGGTCAAGTTCAAAATATTACTAATTTTGGTGTATTTGCTTATATAGGTTTAAAAGAAAACGTTTTAATCCATATTAGCAATATGAAACAAAAAGATAATCAATTTATTAAGCATCCAAGTGAATTAGTATCTGTAGGAGATAATTTAAATATCAAAATTATTGACATTGATGCCAAGAATAATAAAATTCAAGGTAAAATTATTTGAAAATAAGATAACTATCTGTCAAATATTTATTTTAAATAAATAAACCTAAAATGTATTACAATTAATACATACTATTTTTAATTAAGATTAAAAAGGGTTGGCAATAGCCGATCCTTTTTGTGTCAATATATATAAAAAAAAGGAGTAAGAAATGAGCACCAAAGACACTATGAGTACACTAAAAGCAAACCAAATATTTGAAGCAATTTACAACGTTTCACAAATTAAAAAAATTGATGAAGACATTGTTATTGATTTATTTAAATCAGCAGTTGAACAAGTCATTGTTAGTCAATTCGATCCAGATGCAGATTTAGAATTTGATATTGATAAGAACCAAAAGAAATTTAGAGTTATAAATCATTCTAAAGTTGTAGTTTTAGATCCTGTTACTGATGATGAAATTGATAACTTTTGTCCATATATTGAAATAGCTCTAAAAGAAGCTAAGACTCTAAACTCTAAAGTTAAAGAGGGTGATTTAATTTCAGCTGAAATTGATTTTGAAAGATTTCAAAAGAAAGATTATCAAAAGATTCTAAATATTTTTAATCAACAAATTAGAGAACTAGAAAAGAAAATTACTTATGACAAATATCAATCTTTAATTGGAACTGTTGTTAAAGCTAGAATATCTAATATTTCTAAAGCTGGAACATTAATGGAATTAACTGATGGCACTCCAGCATATATGGCACCTTCAACTACAAACTTAAGATTACTAGCCAACCTAAAACCTGGTGATGTTTTAGACGTATATATTGAAGATGTTAAACCAGATTCTAAAAGTGCTCAAGTATTGGTATCATCAGTTGAATCTAAACTTATTGATAAATTATTTAAACAAGAAATTCCTGAAGTGGAACAAGGTTTTATAGAAATAGTTAAAGTTGTTCGTATTCCTGGAGAAAGAGCTAAAGTAGCAATTAGAAAAACAGAATTAGCACCTTTTGCTTTAGAAGAATTAGGCACTGTTATTGGTAAAAATTCACAAAGAATTGACACTATTTCAAATCAATTAAACGGTGAAAAAATAGATGTTGTATTATTTGATGAAAATCATAAAAAGTTTGTGATGAATGCTATAAGTCCTTCTAGAATAATTGATATTATTGAAAAAGAAGACTCACAAGAACAATTCCCTAGTTATGTAGTTGTAGTACCTAACTTTCATCACACACTAGCAATTGGTAAAAGAGGGCAAAACGTTAGATTAGCTTCAGAATTAACTAGATCTAGACTAGATATAATAAGCCAAGATCAAGCAGATAAGATGGGAATTCAATATACTTTTGAAAACTCTAATATTACTGAAGAAGAAGCTAAACTAAAATATGAAGGCAAAAGAATGAATTTATCTTCAACCACTCGTAGAAGATCTAGACAATCGAATAATGATTATCAAAATAATGTATTCAATATTGCGGAATTTGATGCTGATTTAGCTGAATTGAGACAAAAAGCTCAACAAACAGACGACATTTTAGAAAGACAACTATATGAATCGAATATCGATGATGAACTAGAAAAAGCATTATCAGAAATTCATCAAGATTTTATGAATGATGGCAATGATGATTATGATGTATATTCAGAAGACATTAAAAATAAAGTAAATAATAAATTCAATTCAGAAGAAGATTATGAAAGAATTACTTCAACTAAATTAAAAGACTTTAAGAAAGATGACGATTTAAGTGCTGGACTAGAAGATTTAGATCTAAGTGATTTAGATAATGAAGATTGATAAAAAATATTCACGTAAATCAATTGTAGATAACAAAATTTATCCAGTACAAGAATTAATAAGATTTGCCAAAATAGAAAATTCGATTTATTTTGACCCAGATATTAAACTAGGTGGTCGAGGAACATATTGTCTAAATTCTAATGAGCAAATTGAAATATTATTCAAAAAACGACTTTTAAATAAGGCTTTTAAGCAAAACATAAACAATGAGGTTTATGATAAATTAAGAAAAGAGGTGAGTATATGGCAAAATCAAAAAACTCAAAACGAACATCAAATGTAAGTAGCATTAAACAAAAACTAAACACAGTGGAAACAAAAATTCAAGACGGTGTTTTTATTTTTAGTGGGCCATTAACAATTTCAGAATTCAGTTTAAAAACCAAAAAATCTTCTTCTGAAATATTGACATATTTCTTTAAAAAAGGAATTATGAAAACAATTAATTCGATTTTAAATGAAGAAGAAATTGCTGAATTATGTTTGAACTATGGATTAGACTTTAACAAAGAAGAAACAGTTGATGCTGAAAATCTTTTAGATAAATTAGAAATTATTGATGATCCAAATGATTTAGAAAAAAGACCTCCAATAGTAACAATCATGGGTCACGTTGACCATGGAAAAACCACATTGATGGACCAAATAAGAAAAAGTAATATTTTGGCTTCTGAATTTGGTGGCATTACTCAACATACTGGTGCATATCAAGTGGAATATAATAATCAAAAGATCACTTTTTTAGACACACCAGGTCATGAGGCATTTACTGAGATGCGTTCAAGGGGTGCTAAAGTTACAGATATTGTTGTTATAGTTGTTGCAGCTGATGATGGTGTAAAACTTCAGACAGTTGAAGCTATAGATCATGCTAAAGCAGCAGGTGTACCAATTATTATTTTTGTTAATAAAATGGACAAACCTGATATTGATGTTGAAAAAATTAAATCTCAAATGAGTGAACATGACATAGTTTGTGAAGAATGGGGCGGACAAAACCAATTTATTTATGGTTCAGCTGCAAAAAACGATAATGTAGATAAATTATTAGAGGCTATATTTTTACAAGCAGATTTATTAGATTTAAAAGCTAATTTAAATCGTGATGCATTTGGAACTATAATCGAATCAAAAATTGATAAAGGCCGTGGTGCTGTGTCTACTATTATTGTTGAAAATGGAACACTAATGCCAAGAGATTTTATTATAGCTGGTGGTCAATATGGAAATATTAGAAGTCTTTTATCAATCGAAGGTAAACCACTTCAAAAAGCACTTCCTGGAACTCCATGTGTAATAACGGGTCTAAATAAAAACCCTCTTTCAGGTGATAGATTTATAGTTATTAGTGATGAAAAATTTGCTAAAAAGCTTGCTGATGAAAAACTATATATCGAAAAACAAAAAGAGTTAAATGAAAAGAATTCTTTTGTTGTCAAAGATGGTAAAAAAACACTAAATATAATAATTAAAACTGATGTTCAAGGTACAGCTGAAGCCATTAAACAAACCATTTCTAAGATTAATAATGAAGAAGTATCAATTAATGTTATTAGAGCTACTGCTGGTGAATTAACAAGAGCTGATTTATTATTAGCTGATACTTCAAATGCAAGAATTTATTTATTTAATATTTCAATGCCAAGTGATATTAAAAAAATGGCTGAATCAAAAGGAATAAAGGTTTTATCACACAATGTTATTTATAAAATTGTGGAAGAATTAGAATCAATTATTAAGAATTTAAAAGAACCTGTTTATGAAGAAAAACAAATAGGTCTTGCAACAATATTACAAATATTTTTCTATTCAAAAGTAGGAAATATAGCTGGTTGTAGAATGCTAGAAGGTCAAGCAAAAGAATTTTGTAAAGTTGAAGTTATAAGAAAAGGTAAAAGTATTTTTAAAGGAAACATTAGTTCTTTAAAAAGAGAAAAAAATGATGTTAAAATAGTTGAAAAAGGCTTCGATTTCGGCACACACGTTAAAGATTTTGATAAAATAGAAGTAGATGATGAATTAAAATTTTATGAGGATGTACTAGTTTAAATATGAACAGAATAAATCACGAAAGAAAAACACAATTATTACTAGAATTAGTTGGTAATAGCTTCTATGAATTAAAGGATTTTGATGTGACAAACATTGCTATAAATGATGTGATTTTATCAACAGATGGATCACATGCTAAAGTATTTATTACTTTATTCAAAGATAAAGAAAGATACTTTGAAAAAATAACAGCAATGACACCGTATATTCGCTCAGTGGTTGCTAAAAGCTGAAAATATAAAAAATTACCAGAGTTGGTTTTCATGATTGACACAGTAGAGCCAGCTGCTGCTAAAATTGAAAAAATTTTAAAAGAAATTAAATAATTTTTATGATTATTACTAAGTATGATGCCATTGTAATAGGTGGAGGTCATGCTGGAATTGAAGCTGCTTTTGCTTTAGCAAAAAGAAAATTTAATGTAGCCTTAATAACTTTAAATATTAACAAATTAGCTATGTTGCCTTGCAACCCTTCTATTGGTGGATCAGCCAAGGGTATAATTACCCGTGAAATTGATGCACTAGGGGGTGTACAAGGCATTTTTGCTGATCAAGCAATGATCCAAATTAAAATGCTTAATACTTCAAAAGGTCCTGCAGTTTGGTCTTTACGCGCTCAAATTGATAAAGATAAGTATTCCAAAATAATTTTAGATGCAATTAAAAAACAAAAAAATATAACCTTAATTGAGGATGAGGTTATAGATTTAGTTGTTGAAGACAATAACTGTTTAGGGGCTAAGACCTTAAAAAATGGTGATATATATTCGCATTCAACTATTATGACTACAGGCGTATATATGAACTCAAGAATTTTAAGAGGTTCAGATATACAAAACGATGGTCCTGATGGCGAAAAGAATAGTAGTGTACTGTCTAAGAATTTAGCCAAATATGGTTTTGAAATTCAAAGACTAAAAACTGGAACACCATGTCGAATTTATACAGATAGTATTGATTTTTCTAAAGTAGAACAAGAACAATTAGATAAAAGTGAACTACATTTTTCTAAGCATTCAAATATTACTCTTGATAAACAAACTTCTTGTTTTTTAACAAGAACAACCTCTAAAACTAAAGAAATTGTTTTAAATAATCTAAATAAAAGCTCATTATACTCAGGCATTATTACAGGAGTTGGTCCAAGATATTGTCCAAGTATTGAAGATAAAATAGTTAGATTTCAAGAAAAAGAAACACACCATGTATTTTTTGAACCTGAAACTTCAAAAGGTGACATTATGTATATAAACGGTCTATCAACTTCAATGCCAGTTGATGTTCAAGATCAAATGATTAAGTCAATTCCAGGACTTGAAAATGCTAGAGTTCAAAAATATGGTTATGCAATTGAATATGATGCAATTAATCCCATTCAGCTTTATAAATCTTTAGAATCTAAAGTTTTAAGTAATTTCTATTCAGCAGGTCAACCAAATGGAACCAGTGGCTATGAAGAAGCAGCAGCTCAAGGACTAATAGCTGGAATAAATGCTGCTAATAAAATGGAAGGTATGAGTTCTATTGAAATTAAAAGATCAGATGCTTATATAGGGGTTTTGATAGATGATATTGTAACTAAAGGAACATTTGAACCATACCGTATGTTAACAAGTCGCGCAGAGTATAGATTATTATTGCGTAACGATAATGTTGACCAAAGGCTAATTCAATATTCCTACGACAACAAAATGGTGTCTAAAAATGAATATGAAGAAGTAATTAATAAATATAAATATATACAAAAAACCATTGAAGAACTTAGATTGAAATACATTTCATCCAAAAGTGAATTAGGAATTAAATATAATGTTACTAATGGTATTTCGTATTTAAAATTATTAGCTAATCCAGAAGTGGAACCGAGTGACATTTTAGGACAGAATTATCCTTTTATTGATGAATTAACCATTCAAGTAAGATTATTTGGTTATCTAAAAAAGCAAGAGTCAGCAGCTGAAAAAATGATAAGACTAGAAAAACTAAAACTACCAAAAGATATTGATTATTCAAAAATAAAAAACCTTGCCACCGAAGCTAGACAAAAGTTAGATAAAATTAGACCCACAACAATTGGACAAGCTACAAGAATTAGTGGTATCAATCCTTCTGATATTCAAATGCTAATGTTTTATTTAAATCACAGAAAGAAATAAAATGAAAATAAATATAATTGCAGTAGGGACATTATCAATTGAACTTAAGAAAATTTATGAGCAATATACTAAAAAAATATATTTTTTAGCAAACTTAAATTTAGTTGAAATTAAAGAAGTAGTTCATAACAATATTGAACTTAAAAAAGCCAAAGAAACAGAATTAATCCTATCTAAAATTCCCAAAAATTCAAAGGTGTTTTATTTATCATTACAAGGTAATCAAATGAACAGTGAAGAATTTTCAGATCTATTTGTTGAAGATAATATTACATTTATTATAGGTGGTTCTAATGGACTACAAGAAGATAAATTTCTAAATAAAATTAGTTTTTCTAAAATGACATTTCCACATCAACTTTTTAGAATAATGCTAGTTGAGCAAATTTATCGAGGACTATCAATCAAGAAAAATATTAAATATCATAAATAATACACAAATGGATAATGAAACATAGTGTGTATAATTTTGATTATGGGCAATTACCCAAGCGGCTGAAGGGGACAGTCTCGAAAACTGTTAGGAGTGTTAAAACTTGCAAGGGTTCAAATCCCTTATTGCCCGCCATATCTAAAATTAGCAAAAATTGAGCACAACCGCTCAATTTTTTTAAAATCATAATTTATTTTGTTAATTTAAAAGTCAAAATCACTGACAAATTATTTTAATAAATTAACTTTTAGTTCAAGGTTTTCCGTCTTTAATTTTGTCAAAAATTTCCTTTGTAATTTCTTGTGGCAATGTAGCTCCGTTGAATTCTAATTTTGTTGCACTAAAAGCAAAATTAGCAATGTGAACTACATTGGGTACATTTATAGTTTCTAATGAAGGAGTATTAGAAAATGCATAAAATCCAATTTTATTAACTTTTGGCATATTAACACTTTTAAGATTTTTGGTTTCTAAAAATGCCATTTTGCCAATTTCAACTACATTAGGCATATTTATACCATCTATATTAGATCCTTTAAAAGCTTCAGCTGAAATAAAAGTTATTTCATTAGGAAGAATTATATTTCCAAATGCACGTTTTCCATCAATTAGTATATTTTGAAAAATTGCCAATCTATCAGGTCTTGAAACAATTAAATTCATTAAAAATTCAGTCTTGTCGAATGTACTAAGTCCAATTCGTTCTACTTTTGGCATATTAACAGTGATAAGATCAATATCACCAGAAAAAGCTCTGTCGCCAATTTCAACTACATTAGGCATGTCCACACTTTTAAGAGTTTTAATATTGGCAAAAGCATCATTTCCTATTTTTATTGCGTTTGCCAACTTTAAATGAGCAATTTTTGTATTGTTTTCTTCAGAATTGTCCTTAATAAAAGTGCTAAATCTACTTTTAAGAACTCAGTTAATTGAATCAACTTTTGGAATAGCCTTTAGTAATACAAATTCAATGTTGTTAATAACATAATTTTCATCCATTCCTTTTATTTCACTATAACTAAATTTTTTATCATTACTATTTAATTCAAAAAACCTTCTAGCAATAATATAACCATCATTCATTAAAGATTCTAGGTTAGAGTCATTAATTTTGTAATATTTATCTGCAACTTTAAAACCGCTTAATTCTTTGATAATTTTATGAACAATTTTACCTTTTTTAGCTTCAATTTCAAATCTTGCTGTTGTTTCGTTTACTTTAGTAATTTTT
>NZ_JAFIRD010000020.1 GCF_017116825.1 Mycoplasma enhydrae
TCAACATAATTAGAAAGTGAATTGTATTTATTTGAATAATTTCCAGCTTCTGCTATTTTATTATTTAAATTTCTTATAGCATCATTTAAAGTGTTTAGTACATCATCAATTCTTTGTTGTTCTGATTGTAAGTTATTTTTAACTTCAGTGATTAATCTATCTAGTTCAGCAATATCTGCAACAATTTGAGTATTATTTGCTAAATAACCAACATTAGTTGCATTAGCTTTTAAAGTTTCTGCTTCAGTTTTTGCATCTTCTAATAATTTCAATGCAGCTTTTAGTTTTGTTTCGTCTGTTCCAGCATCTTTAGCAGCTTGGGTAGCTGTTTTATAGTTACCAGTTTTGAATGTATTGTATAGATTATCATGTGCTTCCTTAATATCTTCTGCTTTTTGCTTAGCGGATGTAATAGAACTGTTAGTATCCTTAATTGCTTGGTCTAGGGCATCTAATTCAGTTTTTAGCGCAGGAATACCTTGGTTTTTAACATTATTATGTAAATTTAGAACATTTTTTGCACTTTCTAATTCGGTGTTAGCGGTTATGACAGCTAAATTAATTTCATCATATTTAGTTTTGCCGTCTAATTCTTGTTTTTTAGCTAATAAGTCTTGAGCAGCTTTTTGAAGTGCTGCTTTGACTCTATCAATTCTGTCTTGTTCACTTTGTTCTGCTTCTTTTAGAGCATCTTCTGCTTCTTTTATAGACTTAGTTATGTCCGTAATTAAGGCTTGTGCTTCTGTTTCTTTGGCTGAATAGTGTTTTGAAGTTGCGCTATCCTTAACTTTTTGAGCATCTTCTTTAATTTTGTTTAGTTTTTTAATAATTTCTTTAAGATCATCAATATTTTTCGCATTAATTGCAACAGCAACATTTGGTTTTAAATTATTAAATGCTTCTTTTTCTTTAGCTAAAGCATTTTCGATTTGCTCTTTATTTTGTTTATTTTCTGTATTTAGAGTATTGTAAACACCACTAACTTCATCAGTTAGCGTTTTTAGTTGTTTTAGAACAACATCAAGTTTTTGATG
>NZ_JAFIRD010000021.1 GCF_017116825.1 Mycoplasma enhydrae
GAAGCTAGTACTTGAGATGCTAATGTTGATGAACAATACAAAAAACTTAGGGACTATATCCAAAAGTTGGTTAAAGCTCTAAAAACTGGTATTACTAACGTCAATAAGAATTTAAGTTTAGAAGATTTAGAAGATCAAATTAAAAAACTAGAAAAGCACATTGCAATTGGTGAAGAATTAGATCTGATTTTAGATAAAAGTATCAAGACTTTAAAAAGTGATACTAAAAAAGTTGAACTTCAAAAAGATAAAGATTTACTTAAAGGAACTGTTAAAGAAGCTAAAGATGCTTTAGCAGCTGCTAAAGAAAAACAAAAAGATAAAATTAAAGATCTAGAAAAAATCAAAAAAGAAGCCAAAGCTTTAATTGAAAAAATTAATAAGGCAGTTGAAAAAGCTTCTAAAGCTAACACCAAAGCAGAATTTGAAAGTTTAATCAAAGAACTTAAATCACTAGTAGATATATCACAAAAATTAGAACCAAAATTAAAAGATTTTGGTGCTTTTAGTGAAGCTAATGAACTAAAACAAGCTATCGATAAAGCAAATGAAACTATTAAAAAACTAGAAGATAAACTTAAAGTTCAAACACTTGAACAAGAAAAAGAAGCTCTAAAAGAGTTTGCTGATAGATTTAAACAACAAGTAGACACTTTAATTACAGAAACAGATGCTGCCGATTCTTTAGATGAACTTAAAAAAGCTCTTGAGGAAATTGAAAGTCTAGCTACTCCTGGAAAAGAAAATTCAAAACGTGCAAATGAACTTAATTTAGATGACATTAAAAAATCTATTGATGAATCTTTAGCTAAATTAGAAGCACAAAAAAATAAATTAAACACCAAAAAACAAGCCAAAGAACTAGAAGCACAACATTTAGCTACA
>NZ_JAFIRD010000003.1 GCF_017116825.1 Mycoplasma enhydrae
AAATGAACTTAATTTAGATGACATTAAAAAATCTATTGATGAATCTTTAGCTAAATTAGAAGCACAAAAAAATAAATTAAACACCAAAAAACAAGCCAAAGAACTAGAAGCACAACATTTAGCTACAAAAGTCGAAACTTTAATTAAAGAAATTAAAGAAAAAATCCAATTAGCTAATAAAGCTAATTCTTTAAGTGAACTAACTTTAGCTAAAGCTAAGTTAGACGAAGTCTTAGCTAAAGCTGTTGAATTAGATAAAAAACTAACTAAAGCAAAATTAGATGACCTAAAACTAAAATTAGAATTAGAAGTAAAAGAAGCTAAAAAAGTTCTAGAAGCTATAAGCCAAAAACTACAAGAAGAACAAGATAGAATTAAAGCTATTAAAGATGATTTAAGTTCGAAAACTGCTAGCCTTAATAAACTAGCAAAAGAAACTAAAGATGCTTCTGATATTCCAACATTAGAATCTAAACTAGCAGCTTTAGATGCTTTAATTATTACTTCAAATGAACTAGAAACTACCCTTTCAAGTGATAAATCTAAAGATTCATTTAAAACGCAATTTGATACATTCAAAGAAGCTCTAAAAGAAGCTCTAAAAGAGCAAACTGAATCTAAAGCTAGATTAAAAGCGCTAAAAGATGCCAAAGATGCACTAGACCGAATCGTTCAAGAAGCAATTCAACAAGCAGATAATGCTTTAGAAGAAGCTGAAAATAATAAAAATAGTGAAGATAAAGCAAAATTAACTGAAGTTCTTGGAAAATTAGCAGGCGCTAAAACAAAATTAGAAGACGCTAAAAAAGAAACAGAAAAAGCAGGTGATGTTACAAGCACTAAAAAAATTACAGATAAAATTGCTGAAATTATCGCTAAAACCACTCTAATCGAAAATAGAAAAGCAGCAGTTGAACTAAAAGAACAACAAATTGCTCAAGAAAAAGCCAAAATTAAAAAACAAATTGAAGATCTAGAACAAAAAACTCAAGATGTTGAAGGTATTCTAAATTCTTCTAATAAATCAGATATAGTTAATTCTAAAAATGTTCTTGAACAAGAAATTAAAAATGCTCAAGAACTATATGATAAAAATAAAGATGAACCTAAACTTAATGATGATAATAAAACCTTAAAAGATAAAATCGAAGCTGCTCAAGAAGCTTTAAATAAAGCAGCTGAAGCAATTGAAAAAATTGAAAATAAAGAACAAGAAATTAAGACTGAAATTCTTAATGCTACTACAGAACTAGATAAAGCTAATGAAGCTGCTAAGGAAGCTTTAAAAGGTGAAGATTTAGATAAACTTAAAGCAGCTCAAGATCCTTTAAATAAAGCTATTGAAAAAGCTAAACAAGCTATTCAAAAAGCAAAAGATAATAATTTAGAAGATGAAGCTAAAGATTTAAAACAAAAATTACAAGAAGCTGAACAAACCAAACAAGCTCTAGATAATAAAGTAAAAGAAAAAGAAGCTGAGGATCTAGCAAGTAATAAACAAAAAATAATTGATGCTATCCAAGGTTTAGATGATGCCATAAGTGAAGTAAACGAAGCTCTAAAACCAGCAAATGAACATAATTTAGCTAAAGCAACTGATGCATTAAATAAAATAAAAAATGCTTTAGAAGCAGCTAATAATACTAAAGATGAACTAGAGCCTAAAAAAGATAATTTTAAAGCTGAGTTTAAAGAACTAGAAAATAAAATTAAAACTGCTGAGCAAAAACAAGCAGATATTTTAGCTCGCAAAAATCAAATTGATCAAGAAAGAAATGATGCTAAACAACAATTAAAAGATATTCAAAAATCTTTTGAAGAAAACTCAAATCACTATGATACTAACAAAGACAATTTAGCGGAAGTAGAAAAATCAATAGCAGCTTTAGAAAAAAATAAAACAGATATTGAAAAATTACTACAAAAACTTGATGAAATTAAATTTGATGAACCTAAAGCTGAAGTTAACACTTTAAAAACTGATATTACAGCTAAACTAACTGAAGCTAGAAATCAAAAATCAGCACTAGAAACAGCTGCAGAACAAGAAAGACAAAGAATTGCTCAACTAAAACAAAAATTAAGCGGTGCTAAAGATGCTTTAAAACAATTAACTGAGGCCTTAAATAAGGCAGTTGGTTTAGATGATAGACAAACTGCACTAGATGCTTTAGAATCAAAACTAGCCGAAGTTCAAAATCTAGTTAACATTTCAGAAGATGATAAAACTAAAAATGCTAAAACTGAATATGATGCTTTCAAATTGGCTTATGATGCTGCTAATAATTTAGTTGCAACTCAAAAACAACAAATTAAAGAAGTTAAAGAAGAAATTGAAAACAAAGTTAAAGACCTAGAACAAAAAGCTAAAGAAGTTATTCAAAAAGCTGACACAGCTATTGCTGATAATAAAGCAACTGACTTACAAACTTCATTAACAGAATTAGGTGACTTAGAAACTAAACTAGATGATTTAGTTAAAGAAATTGAGCCTAAAAAATACAAAGCTCAAACTGATAAAGCTAAGGTTTTATTAGATGATGTTAAATTTAAAAAAGAAGAAGTTGACCAAAAGCTAAATGCTGAAATCAATAGAATTAATAAAGTTAAAACAGAATTGGAAAAAGCTAAAAATGATTTAGCTAATGCTAAAAAACATGCAACTGATAATATTAATAATATTGATGAGCTTAAAAAAGCTATTGTTGCTTTAGAAGCCCAAAAAACTACTTCTCAAGGTAAATATGATGAACATAATATACCTATTAACCAAGCTGTTGGCGAACTTAAGACAGCTTTAGATAATCTAAAAGATGAATTAAAAGATATAGATGCATTTATAGCTAACTTAAAACAAAAACAAGCAGATAATGAAAAAGAAGTTAAAGATAAACTAGATGATGCTTTAAAACAAGCAGAAGACGCTATTAAAAAAGCAGATGAAGCTGGTACTGATAAAACTAAACTAGATGAAGCTAAAGAAGATTTAGAAAAAGCTAAGGAAGCTTTAGAAGAAGCAAAACAAAAAGCCGAAGAAAAAGGTGATGCTGATTCAGCTAAACAAGCTGAAGATAAAGCAAAAGAAGTAACTGATAAATTAACTGAAATCAATAATAAATTAGATGATACTATAGCTAAAGAAATTGATAGTGCAACTACAGCATTAAAAAATGCTATTAATAGTCTAAATTCAAAAGATGGAGTTGATGAACTAACTACAGAACTACCAAAATTTGAAGCTGAAATTACTAAAGCTAAAGCCGTTTATGATAAATATAATAAAGATGAATACAAAAACAAAGTTTCAGTCCCTGAAAAGTTAGAAGCACTAAAAAACACTTTAGATCAAGCAAACACTCTTAAAACAACTAAAACAAATGACAAAGATACTAAAAAACAAGCTACAGAAAATAAATATACTGAAGCTGAAAATGCCAAAAATGAGGCATTTACAGAAGCAAATGGTGCTGGTGAGGATTCAACTAAATTAGTAGCCGCTTTAGAAAAACTAAGAGCAGCAAAACAAAAAGCAGCTGATGCTAAAACTTTAGCTATTACTAATAAATATAAAGAATATGAAACTAAAGCTGAAGACTTAGAAAAAGAAATTGATGATAAAATTACTGAAACACAAGAAGCTTTAGATAAAGCTAAAGGTGAAGATGCTAGAGTTGACGCTTTAGAAAAAGACTTAAAAGAAGTTATTAAAAACCTTGAAGCAAAACGTGATGAAGCTAATGGTGCTAAAGGCAATATTGATTCATTGGATAGCATTTTACCCGAACTAGACACCGAACTAAAATCTGCTATTCAAAAACATAATACTGAAAACAAACCAGAAAACACTAAACATCAAAAACTTGATGTTGTTCTAAAACAACTAAAAACGCTAACCGATGAAGTTAGTGGTATTTACAATACTCTAAATACAGAAAATACTAAAGATAAAAAAGAAATAACAGATGCTTTAGCTAAAGAAAAAGAAGCATTTAATAATTTAAAACCAAATGTAACTGCTGCAATTAATGCAAAAAATATTGATGAGCTTAAAAAAATTATTAAAAAATTAAGTAAGATTAAAGAAAATGCTGAAAAAGTTAAAAATAGTGCAACCTCAAAACACTATTCAGCTAAAGCAACAGAAGCACAAGCCTTAATTACTGACATAACTAAGTCTATTGAATCTGCTCAAAAAGCACTAGATGAAGCCAAACAAAGTGAACAAGACAGAATTAACACAGTTAAACAAGCACTAAAGAACGCTACACAAAGTTTATTAGCTAAAAAACAAGAATTAGATGGCAAAACTAAATATGATGAAATTAATTTAGCTGTCGTAACCACTAATGCTGAACTAGAAAGTGCAAAAAATGTTTTAAATTTACATAATAGTGTTAAAAACCAAGGTATTTCTGCGCTAAAAACTGAATTAGATAATTTAACTAATGCAATTTCAAATACCGAAACATCGATTACAACAGCTGAAGCTAAAGCCACTGCAATTAAAACAAGACATGAAAGCTTATATAAAACTTTTAAAGACGTTGATTATAAAAATGCTGAAGCTCTAGCTAAAAATGCAGGTACAGAAATTGCTAAAATTAATGAAGCAATTAGAACATATGACGAAGCTTTAACTAAAATTAATACCATTAAAACTAATGGCAATAATGATGGTTACACTGATTTAGATACTAGAATTGCTGATGATATTACAAATATTAATAAAGCGTTAGAAGATTTAAGAGCCAAATTACAATCAGAACAAGAGAAAGAAAATGAACGTGTTAAGAATCTTAAAAAATTATTGCAAGACCATATTAATGCGATAACTAATGTACAAACTGAAGCTGAAGCTAAAAAAGATAAAATTGATCCTTTAAAGACAAAATTAGACGATTTAACTAGCACTATAACATCAGCTGAAGTAGATTATAACACTAATAAAAATGATAAAAATGATGAAATTAAAGCCTTAATTAATACTTTAAAAACTACAATTGATGCTGCTAATGCTAAAAAAACTCTACTTAATACAGCATTAACTAATGCTAAAAAAGCAATTGATGATGCTCTTAAAGAAGCTAAAACAAAATCTACTAAAGCTATTAAAGATGCTAAAGATGCAGGTAATGACATTACTAAATTAAATTCTGCTATTGAGGATCTTAAAAAAGCTATTACAGATGTTGAATTGGTTATTCAACAAGCAACTGATAAAGAATATAATGCTCCTAAACAAGAAGCAACTGAGCTTTTAAATAACCTAAAAGAATCTTTAAAAACTGCTGAAGATAAGGCTAAGGGCGAAGAAGAAAGAATTAAAGGTATTATCGACGAAATTGATAGAAGACTTCAAGAAACGGCTCAAAAACTTCAAACTGCTAAAAATGCTGAAGGAAAATATGATACTTCTGTAATTGCACTTGGTGCTTTAAATACTCAAATCACTCAAAATAATGATTATCAAACAGACCTAAATAAGGATGCTAAAAATAAAACTCCTAAAATTACAGCTAAATTAGAGGAACTAAAAAATAAAACAACTGAAGTCAAAACTAAACATGATAACTTAGTAGCAAAAAATAATCAATTGAAAACTCAAGTAGAAGCTAAATATACTGACGCTCAAAGTTCATGAAACACAGCTAGAACAGGTTTAGATGCAGCTATAGCAAACAAAAATGAAACTAAACTAAAAGAAATAAAAACTGCTCTAGAAGCTTCATTAGAATTAGCTAAAGCTGCTAAACAGCTGGCAACTGATAAAGATTATGGTGCAGTTAGAATAAATTCAGATGATTTAATCAATAACATTGAAAGAGATCTAACTAAAATCAAGGACGCTCTAGAAGGTGTTGAAAGAGACAGAATTGCTAAAGTTAAGGAAAAACTTGAAACTGTTATTAAATCTCTAGATGATTTAATTAAGAAAAATGATCATGCTAATAAATATGACAGTACAAAAAGATATGTAAGTGAATTAAATAATTTAATCAATACCATTAAAAATGATGTTTATGATATATACAACAAACCAGAAAATACTAGTGTTCCTGAACTAAATCAAAAATTAACAGAACTTAAAAATAAACTTGATGAAGCCAAAAGACATTCTGAAGCACAAGATAAATTAGCTAACGATATCAAATGATTTTACGATTTCGCATATAAAGGTTGAAGGGATACTGAATATAGACAAGCAAAAGATGCTGATAATACTAACCCTCAAACAGAAGTTGAAATTAATAATGCTATTGGCAAATTCAATACAGCAAAAACTAAGCTTGAAACGTTAATGGCTAAAGCTTTAGTTCAAGAATACAATGACAATAAAGCAGACCAACAACAAAAATTAGATGAAATAAATACTAAAATCCAACAACTAGAAGACAAGATTAAAGAAACTGTTTGAAAACAAAAAGCACAAGAACACGCTCAAAAAATTCAAGAAATTTATAATCGACTTGAAATGCTTACTAACTTCAAGAAAATTAATGAAGATATAGCAGCACTAGAACCTTTAATCCAAGCTGCTCAAGACTTTATTAATAATGAAGTTAAAGACAGTAATGCTGCTTTCTTGACAAACCTAAAAAATACAATTCAACTAGCTCAAACTTTAATTCAACAAAAAAGAGATTATATTGCTCAAGAAACAACAAAACACAAAGCAGAGTATGAAAACATTAAAAATACACTAGAACACCTTATCAATTTATTTAATTCTATTGGTACAAAATCAATCGAATTAACAAATGCGGAATTCTGACGAGCAAACGAAAACGTTTTATCTAATGAAAATTTAGGAAAATTAAATAATACAGGGGATAAATTTGCAGAATTAGCTAAAAAAACGAAAGAATTAGGTGATGATAAATATGAAAAGTTAGCTCTTGAAGAATTAGAACCATTAATTTCTAAAGCAAGAACTTTATGATGATTAAAAAAAGCTCAAGGTTTAGAATTTTCTCTTAGTCACGCACATCAATTACCTTCTTCTGTTGTAACCGCCAACATTACTTCAATTGGTCATGAACATGATAGATATGACTTTGTAGTTGAAAAAATGACCTATAACGATTTAAAAGGTTATGTTAATATAAGAGTTAAATATTGATTTAAAATATATGGCGATACTTTAACTGAAACAAGAGATTATAGAATAAAAACTACTATAAAATATGAAGCTTTTGAGTTTAAAAATTTACAACTAAAAGAAAATGTTTATGATTATGAGGCAATGAAAAGAAACTTACAGTATGATAATAGTTATGAAATTTTTAAAAAATACTTTGCATGAGAAAACAATAAACTTAGTTATGAACTAATACTGATTGAAAATATATATGAAGATAAACTTAAATTCATTGTAAAAGCACAAGTTCCTAATTCAGAGCATCCAGATGCCCAAACAGATAAATCTAATACTGAATATGTTGTTGTAAACTTTCCTATAAAAGCAAAAATTATTGAAAACCGTAATAAATGAATTGAAGATAATAAAAGTGCTATAGCTAATAGTTGAGAATTAAAGCGAACAGATTTAATTACATCTCTAATAACTGTCAACGATGTGAAATTTAAACCTGATGCTTTAAATTTAATACCAAATTTAGAAATTATTCCAGCCTTTATTAGTCCTAATGATCATGAAGGTACTTTAAAAATTCACTTTAATATTCATGATAAAATATCTAATTCAAATATAGAATGATATTCTAAGACATTTAGTGGACTAAAAAAATATGAACCTACATTTAATTTTCAATTTAGTGATTATTTTATGAATTTAATAAATAAATGAAGAGATTTTGGTCGTGCACTTAGAAATTTAACACATACGGGTGCAAGCTTAAAAATTGATAATAATCTTTTTACAACACATTATAAATTAATTTGAAATACAGATAGTTCATCAACTGATCCTAAAACAAAAGATCTTAAAGATGTATCAATAAGATTCTCAGATGATAGACATGGATTAATATTTAATTATAAAATTAAATACTCTTTTGTATTAGGAAGAACAGCCCCCGGGCAAGATATTATAGATTTTAGAGAAGTTGAAGTAAAAGATAAATATATAGATTACAGTTTGGTAGCCAAATTAACATTTTTTATTCGAATGATTACAGACGATTTAAATAGAGAATCTGTAAATGGCTATCATCTATTTGACAAAGATTTGAAACATTATCGGGAAGGCGGGGATTTAGGTTTAATTAGGTTCAAATATAGTAAAATTTATCAATTCGATGGACCATATAGATTGTTCTGACGAAACTGACCACGAATTAAAAAAGATTCTCAAGTAGTTAAAATAGCAAACAAATACAAGGATAATAATGATGGTTTTTTTCAAAGTTTCCAAGATAACTTAGTTCTTCAAAAAGATCTTTTGCAAAATTGATTGCAAATTGCCATCAATGTTGATATCCTGTTGAAATATATTGAACGAAAAACACCCGACGAGTATAAAGATAATTTTAATTCCGAATGTGAAGAATGAAAATTCACCAGTTATGTCACAAAAAGAGAAGGTAACCCAGATAGACTATTTAAAGAATCGGTTATATTTATAGGTGACAATGAAGACCAATCTAATATCAGAAATTATATTCGAAGAGAATTTGACCTTTTAGAAAAAAAACTAAAGGAATCAACTAAACCTTAATCACAACAATATTGTAAAATATAAATGTGTAACACTGAATATTTCATTTAAGAATCAAGATTAAAAAAACAATCTTGATTTTTTAATTCATTAAAATGAAATAGGCTTTTAGATTAATTCAAATAAGTACACTAATTTCTAAATTTTAAATTCACAAAAATTTTTTTGTTATAATTGATAAGCATATTTAAATTGCAATTTAAAACAAAATTATAAATACTATAAATACATAGAAAGAGAAAGTATGCGTCAAACTACAATTATTAGAAAAGAATTAGTTGATAAAAAATGATACATCATCGATGCAGCCAACGTACCACTAGGTAGACTTTCAACTCTTGTAGCTTCAATCCTTAGAGGAAAAAATAAACCGACATTTACTCCAAATGTTGACATGGGCGACAATGTAGTTGTTATTAATGCCAAAGATGTTCTTTTGACAGCTAAAAAAGATGAAAAGAAAATTTATTACCACCACACCGGATATCCAGGTGGTTTAAAACAAATTACTGCAGCACAATTAAGAGCTAAAAAACCACAAGTTCTTGTTGAAAAAGCAGTTAGAGGTATGTTACCTCATACAACCCTAGGTCGTAAACAATTTAAAAACTTATTTGTTTATGCTGATGCAAATCATAAGCAAGAAGCACAACAACCAGTTAAAATAGAGGTTAAATAATATGGCAGATAAAGTTAGATACAATGGTCTAGGACGTCGTAAATCATCTGTTGCCAGAGTTTATTTAGTTCCAGGTAAAGGAAACTTTTTAATTAATAATAAACCTGCAAAAGAGTACTTAAATTCAGAAATCTTATTAAAAGATGCTTTAAGTCCTTTTGTAGTAACAGAAACACAAAATCAATTTGATATTTTTGCAAATGTTAATGGCGGTGGTTTAACAGGTCAAGCAGGAGCAATCAGATTAGGTATTGCTAGAGGACTTTTAGAGTCTTCAACTGAATATCGTAATAAACTAAAAGATGCTGGTTTTTTAACAAGAGATGCACGTGTTAAAGAGCGTAAAAAATTCGGATTGAGAAAAGCCAGAAGAGCAAGACAATTTTCAAAACGTTAATTTATTATGATATACTTATATGGGTTTTTTGTACACCCATATTTATTATGCGAGCATAGCTCAGCTGGTTAGAGCACACGACTGATAATCGTGAGGTCGATGGTTCAAGTCCATTTGTTCGCACCATTTCAATTTAATTGATCACAACATGCAAAATTGCATGTTTTTTTATTCAAGTATTTTTTTGTTTTTATTATATAATTTACCTTGAATATTATTTATTCCTTGGTAATAATTATGATTATTGCTAGGTTATGAAAGGATTTTAATTATGGTATCAAAAGAAAGAAAAAGTGAACTAGTTAAACAATTTGGTAGAAATGCCAAGGATACAGGATATCTACCAGTTCAAATTGCAATTTTAACTGAAGATATTGAATCTTTAAAAAAACACTTTGCTATTAATAAAAAAGACCTACACTCAATGCGTGGTTTTATGGCAAAAGTTAATCATAGAAAAGCATTACTAAATCACTTAAAATCTGAAAATTACTCACTATATCAAGAAACAATCAAAGCTCTAAATATTAGAAAATAAACCTTCTTGAAACTTTCTAAAGCGCAAATTGCGCTTTTTTTTTAGTTTTAAGGACATTAAAAAATATAATTAAAATAATTTTATTAGTTAATGAGCATAATGCTTATTAATGTATAATTTATTTAAATTTACAAAAATGATTAATACTAAGGGGCTTGTGCATGAAACAAATATTTGTTCCAGATTCAACATCAATAAAAAAAGTTGATATTAAAAAACTTCATTCATCAAAATACTTAAAACTAGTTAATAATTTACTTGATATAAAAAGTCGTGGAGATAATGCCACATTTTTTAAAACTTCGAATTTAAGCTTAGATTTAAAAAAAATTATAGGTGCCAAAAATCTTCGTTACATATTTAAAAATAGAGAATTTAAGATTCCTCTAAAAAATTCTTTTGATTCAAAATCATTAGTAGAGCTTAAATATGTAAAAACCTATCAAGAATTTATTAGTTGAGCTAAAGAATATGATTATTCAATTACACCTAAAATGACTTCTAATTTAGAATCAAACTATGAAAAATGGCTTCCAGCTTACAAAAATCGAATCTTGGACCAAAATAGTGATTTTATTAAGACATGAAAAACAAATGCTAAAAGAATTGAAGAAATTTATGCTGAAACTAGTATTTGGCCTCTATTTATTGGAACTTATTTTATTAAATATCGCAAAGATGATGTGTATTTATATGCTCCTTTTATTTTAAAATCAGCAAAAATTACTTTTTCTGGAAATTCTGTATATTTAGAAAATGCTGATGAAAATATTATTATTAATGAAAAAATCAAATATTTAATAGAGCAACATAGTGACACTAAATTACCAATTTTAGTTAATGGTGAAGAAACAACTATTTTTGATGCTATAGAAAGCATTAAAAATATAAAAGAATTGCAATTTATCAATAACTATGATGAAAACATTTTTTTTGAAAACTTAGTTGAAATGTCAAAAAATGATTTTGCTAATGATGGTAATTTAGAAATTTATCCTGGTACTACTTTATTTGAAGTAAATCCTGGCGGTACTAAACTGCGTAAAGCAATGATCAATTTAATCTTAGGAGATAAAATTGATAATCTAATTAGAATTGATGACTTACGTGATTATAGCAAAGAAGCATATGAAAAAGCTTTAGAAAAAAATAATATAGCGCGTGTAACTCCTTCGGATTTTAGTCAAGAAAAAGCTATTGTTGGAACTCTAAATAATTCTTCAATTATTATTGGCCCACCTGGAACAGGTAAATCACAAACTATAGCTAATATTTTAATTAACATTGCTAAAGCCAATAAGACAGCATTATTTATTTCACAAAAAAAAGTGGCTTTGGACGTGGTTTTAAAAAGATTAAATAAATATCAAAATATGATGTTTCAATTTTCAGAATCGGCTAAGGTTAACCAAAGTGAAAAAGAATATTTCTACAAACCTATAATTGAATATTTCAAGCAAATAAACACTGCTTATAAATTTAGTGATTTAAGTGATTATAATTCAAGTTTTTTTACCAAAAATGAACTAAATTATTTAGATGCCAAAGCTGAATTGGGTGAGATATTTGCTCGTGATCTTAAAGCATATCATGGTATAAAAAACCGTGGCATGGTGCATCAAAATATTCAAAATTTTGCACATTTTTATAAGCTGTATAACAAAATGACCTCAAAAGTCGAGTTTTTAAAAATATTTGAAAATTACAAAAAAATATCTCGGCGTAAATTAGCCAAAAAATTAGGTTATGCCAAAAAAGAAACTTCTTTATTTCAAATTCCTAGTTTGAAATTTGTAAAAATTTATAATAATGCCAAACGGGTAATTAATTTTTACAATTCAAAACTAGCAAGATATGACATAAAAGATTTAGTGCAATTATCTAATTTTATTAGACTAAATTCATTTATTGAATTTGATGAAAAAGAAAAAGATTACACTAAATACTGAGACCTTAAAAAATTGGATAACACCACCCCTGAAATGTTAGAAGCAATTTATGATAACTCAGCTTTTTTAGCTAAAAAAAGATTAGATGAATATCGCCAGCAAGGCGAAAATGAGCGCCAAAAACTTAATAGATTTTTTGGAAGACTAGAAAGAAAAATAACTCCTCCATATATAGTTACATCACTATTTTCAGATATTATTAAAAAAGTTTATAACATCTATGTTGGAACTCCAGAAATTTTGGGCAACTTTGTTGATTTTGAAAAAGATCATTTTGATTATGTAATTTTTGATGAGGCTAGTCAGATCTATATTGAAAAAGCTATACCTTTTATTTCAATTGCTAATAAAGTAATTGTGGCGGGTGATAGCCAACAAATGCAACCTTCAAATTGATTTAGTACTCGTGATGAATCCGAAGATGAATATAGCGAAGAAGAAATTACATCATTATTAGATTGAGCAATTAATAACCACCTTCCAAAATATGTACTAGAAATGAACTATCGTTCAAATTCTAGTGAATTAGTTTTATTTTCAAGTAAAGAATTTTATGATTCTTCTTTAAAAGGCTTAGATAGCTATGCTAAAAGAGAAAAAGCAAGTGTGGAAGTTATTGATGTAAATGGTGAATGGATTGATAATAAAAATGCTGTGGAATGTGAAAAGTTAATCAGCATTTGTGAAAAGAACTTAAAAAAATATAATTCAATAATCCTACTAGCCTTTAATAGAAAACAACAAGATTATATTCGAGAGCAAATTGCATTATTATCACCAAAAATCTTTGAAGTTCTTGAAGATAAAGTAATTTTAAGAAATATAGAAAACATTCAAGGTGACGAAGCTGAATTAGTTATAGCTTCTGTAGGTTACACTGCTAAAACCTCTTTACATTCAACTTATATTGGCTCTAAAAAGGGCAGAAATGCGCTTAATGTGGCCATCACAAGAGCCAAAGATAAAATGATAATAATTAAAAGTATTAAAACAAATGAAATTGATCCTAAAAATGAAAACTTGATGACTTTCAAGCGTTGATTAAACTATATTCAACTAAAATCATCTGACCAAAAATCATATGTAAATGGCAATACTTCTGAATTTAGTCGTTCTGATAAGAGTCAATTTATTTTTGAAATTCAATCATGACTAAATGAACAAAGTTTTGCTGCGGATATTAAAACTGAACTAAAATACTGTGTTGGTTCATACAATATCGATATGGCAATTTTGGACAATAGAAACAATTTTATAGTTGGTCTAAACATTGATGATTCTTCTAATGATGTTAATTTAGATAGCTTTATTGAAAAAAGAATTAAAACTGACTTTATGTCAGTTAAGGGTTATCCAATTTATCGGATTTCAAGTTTTAGATTTAATGAAAATAAACCATCTATGTTTAAGTTTATTAATACATTAATTAACAAATAATGAAAGCACCTAATCTTAAAAAGATTAGGTTTTTTTACTATAATATATAAATTATGATTAACATTATTTTATATCAACCAGAAATAAGCCCAAATACTGCAAATATTATTAGAACAACATTTGCAGCTAAGGCTAAATTACATATTATTAAGCCTACTGCTTTTGATTTACATCCACATTGACTAAAGCGTAAAGCTGCAGGCCATTTTCTAAGTGAAATTCAGCATGAAATTCATGAAAATTATGATTCATTTTATGCTAAATATGGTTCTAAAAATATCTATTACATAACTCGCTATGGCCTAGAAAATTATTCAAACATAGATTATAAAAACATTTTAGGGAACGATAATGAAATATGAATTATGTTTGGCACAGAGAGCACTGGCATACCCAAAAAAATAATGCAAAATAATATTAAAAATTGCTTACGAATTCCAATGAATTCTGAGTGTAGAAGTTTAAACTTAGCAAACTCAGTTGCAATTGTATTGTATGAAATTTTAAGACAAAATAGTTTTGAAGGCTTATCAGCTTTCGAAAGTCAAAAGGGCAAAGATTTTATACTAAAAAAAGACTAATTACATTTTAAAGGATAGGTTATGATTCATTGATTTCCTGGTCATATGGCTAAACAATTTAAATTATTACAAGAGAAACAAAAACTCTTTGATCTTTTTATTGTTGTTTTAGATGCCAGAATACCTATTAGTTCTTTTAATGAAGAAATATATAAAATTATTAATAATAAACCAATTCTATTTGTAATTAATAAATCTGATAAAAGCAATATGAATCTTTTAAGACCATTAATAACTAAATATGAATCGAGAGGTCAAGTAATCATAACCAATTTAAAAAAGCATGATAGCTATCACAAAATTAATTTGGCTCTAAATAAAGAATACCTTAAATTTAAGGCTAAAAATGATGCTAAAAATAAATTAACTCCACCACTAAAATGTGTTGTATTGGGTGTGCCTAATGTAGGTAAAAGCACTTTAATTAATACGCTTTCAAAATCAAAATCTACAAAAGTAGGTGCCAGTGCAGGTGTAACTAGATCAGAGCAATGAATTAATTGCAAAAACTATATGTTGCTAGATACACCCGGATTATTAATGCCTAAAATTGAAAGTGATGAAATTGGAGCTAAACTTGCTCTAGTAGGCTCAATTAGACAAGAAGCAATTGCTTTAAATGAATTGATTTTAGCGCTATATCGTTTAATGACTAGATATTATCCTTCAAGACTTCAAGAATTAGGTTTAGATCCTTCTGAAGAAGAAACAATAATTTTTAATAATTTAAATGAATATGCAAAAGCTAATAATTATTTATTAAAAGACGGCTTATATGATACAAATAAAGCTAGTGTTGCACTTATCAATTATTTTAAGAACATGAATAATGTGATTTTTGATACAGATAAGAAAGAAAGGAAATAACTATGTCAGAAAAAATAAGCATAAAATACGTTGCTTTAGGCGATGGTTTAGTGGCCGGATTTAATTCTAAAATAGGATTTAATACTAATGGGCTTATGAACCAAGATAAAACAATAAATGGTTTAGGTTATCCTTCTTCTTTGGCTTATTTAATAAAAAATAATCCTAAATATGAATTAGAAAGTTTTTATAATTTAGGTATCATAACTGGTTCAACTGATTTTCTTTCTGCTTTATTTACAAATGATAAAAAAGCTTTAAAACAAAATATTAATAAAATTGATTTATTACAATCATTAGATTGATATTCACTAAATCCCTTTAAGGATTATTTTTCGCAACTATTTAAAGAATGAAATATAAGTAATAATGACTTTGAAATTATTTCAAAAAGAATTAAAGAAGCTAATTTAATTACTTTAACAGCTGGTTTATATGATTTTTTATCAATGCTTCCTTTTTATGAAATTAAATCACTTCACAATTTAACTGGTGAAATTAGAGATGAAAAATTAAAAAATATTAAGAAATTAATTTCAACAGTAAAAATAAAGGTTGAATCGCAACTAATGAATTTAATTAGCAAAATTAAAAACATTAATCCTAAAGCTAAAATTGTAATTACTAATTACCCTGAATTATTAATTCATCTAAAAGAAGCAATTAATTCATTCATAAATGTAACTAAAATGAACACATTTGATTTATATCACTTTATCTTAGCTTCTTTAAATGAAGCAATTAAAAACGCTGCTGCTAAGTATACAATTGATTACGTTGATATTAATGATCAAGAATATTGAACTAAAAATAAAAATTATTTATTTGAAAATATTTTATCTCTATATCCAACTGAAAAAGGATACAAAAAAATTGCTAGTGATTTATATACAAAATTATTTATAAATACCAAAACACTTAAAAACGATTTGCAAAACTATCAATTTAGCTCAAAATATATTATTAATGAAGAGTATTGAACAAATAATTTAGTCACATATCAACCAATAGATAATAATTCAAACAATCTAGAACTTTTTAAAGAGGTTTATGGTTCTAATAAAAACCAAAAAATCTATATTTATAGTGATAATGAAAATAAATATTCAACATATTTAGATTCGGGCATTAATTTGGCCAATTTTGTTTCATTATTTATAAGATATGGCAAGACACCAATAAGTAAAATAGCTAAAAAAGTTGTATTAGATAAGTTCTCACACTCATTTGAAAAATATAAGACAGTAGATAAAATCATTGAGTTTTTAAATAATGAACAAAGATCAAAAGAAGTAGCTTTAACTTTATTAAAAGATAGAAAAATAGATAATATATTATTTATTTTAGAAAAAGAATTATTTAAAAAATCTATTGTTGAAAATAGTCCTATTACTTTCAGTGACATGAAGGACAATTTGAATAGTATTTTAAAGAATAATCAAAACTTAGTTTATGACGTGCTTAAATATTTCTTTAATTCAGGTTTAATTAATGAATCTAAAACTGAAATAAAAGAAATATTTGAAATTGCAATTAAAGAAGCATTAAATACAAGCTTGCTAAGCTATTTATTTAATTTCAAAAACAATAAAAAATTCCAAAAAGTTAGAGAATATCTTTCAAGTTTAGATTCTTTTAAAGAATTTATTGATTTTTTAGTTGAATCAATTATTAATTATTCTGATGTTTATGTTAAATTAAATAATTTTGACGAATTTTGAGCTTCTTTTATTGTTAAAAATAAATATAATTTAGTATTTCTGTTTGACAAAATGTTTATGGAACTATCATCAGAAAATAATTTTGAAAAAACTATTGATTTTGTTATTCAAACCATTCAAACTTCTATTAGAATGCAACACTTAAATGCAAAAGACTATAAAAATTTCAGAAATGCTATTACTAAAATATTTTTAATTTTAAAAAATAATCCTAAGTACTTGAATAATATTTTTCTTAGATTCTTAGATAAGATTAAAAGCGTTTCACTTTATAATTTAGTGTTTAAATCAAAATCAAAAACCTCAAAAAGAAAAATAAAATGAATTAAATTCATTTCATTAAATAGTTTCTTTATTATAGGCCTAAAAGTAGCTAAACACTTAATTACAATCCAACTAATAATTTCAAAAAACAAGTTGTAAAATAATAAAACCTAAAAACTTGAACACACTTTAGGTCAATCGATATAATTTACTATAATTATTAATATTCTATTTTTCGCTTATTTTTCTTATTAATATTTATTAAATATTAATAGATGATACACTTTATATATAATCAATATCAATATAAATAACAAGTGTTTAATGCAAATAAGGAAAAAAATATGATTTTAAAATATGAAGAATTTTGTGATTTAATTACTAATTTTATAGATGAAGGACAAAACTTTTATTTGAATTTATTAAAGAAAATGATTGATAAACCTTCTAGATTTTTAGGGTCATTTAGACTAACAACATTAAATGAAAAAATTGTACAAAACATTTCCCAGAGCCGAGAAATTAAATTTGGTAGCTTCATTGAATCTATAGTATCTAAATATATAGAAAAATCGGGTGGAAAAATTTTAAAGCAAAATATTGGCAAAAACGAAAAGCAGGAAAATTTTTTAGTTGACAATCTTTTTGTGTTTAAAGAACAATTATTTTTAGTCGAAATGAAAATAAGAGATGACCATGATAGTTCAAAAAAGAGAGGCCAATATTTAAATTTTAAAAGCAAGGTTGAATTAATCACAAAAAAATATGTCGATAAAAAAATTAATGCAATAATGTGATTTGTCGATTCCTCATTAATAAAAAATAAAAAATATTATTTATCTAAAATTTCTGATGAAAAAACACCAAATTGTGCTTTCTATTTGTTTTATGGAAAAGATTTTTTTGTTCAGATATTCAATAACGAAGAACCTTGAAATGAACTTGTTTCATATATTGAAAAATATAAGAATGAGGCACATACTAAAAATATAAAAATCATTGACTTTGATAATAATAAAGAAATATATGAAGCAATGATACAATTACCAGATAAATATTGAAATAAATTAATATCAAATGATGAACAATATGTAACTCTTCGTAAATCTTTATTTAAAAATGAGGATTTATTTAATAAAATACAAATAATACGAAATCAAACTAAAAATGGGGGTTAAATATGAATATTAAAAACTCAATTATAAAAGGTGATGCAATCGAGGAACTTTCAAAAATTCCAAGCGAAACCTTTGATTTTTGTTTTTCTGACCCTCCTTATTTTTTACAAATAGACAATAATAAAGAACTTTATAGAGTGGAAGGCTCTAAGTATAATGGTTGTGATGATGATTGAGATAAGTTTTCTTCGATGGAAGAATACAAAAAATGAACACATTTGTGACTTTCAGAAGTAAAAAGGGTTTTAAAACCAAATGGAACTGTTTGTGTAATTTCTGGAATGCAATCTATTTATGAAATTGGCAGCATTTTAAAAGACTTGGGCTTTTGAATAATAAATGATATTATTTGACAAAAAACCAACCCTACTCCCAATTTTTTAGGCACTAGACTTAACAATAGCCATGAAACAATAATATGAGCTGCAAAATCTAAGAAAGCCAAATTTACTTTTAATTATAAAACAGGAAAGTTTTTAAACGATGGCAAACAAATGGGTTCAGTTTGAAAAATACCAATTTGTTCTGGAAAAGAAAGATTAAAAGATGAAAACAATATTAAGGTTCATACAACACAAAAACCTAAAAAGCTTATTGATAGAATCATTTATTTATTTACCAAGCAAGGTGATTGAATATTAGATCCCTTTGGCGGAACAATGACTACTGGTGTATCTGCTAAAGAAGCTGGTAGAAATTATACTTTAATAGAACGAGAACTAAAGTATATAAAATATGGCCAAAAAAGACTAGATGAAACTAAACCAAATATTGGTGACATCCAAAAAGGTGTTTATGATATAAAACCAGCTAGAATAAAAATAGAAGACCTAGTAAAAGAAGGATATTTAAAATTAAATGAGTTTTTTATACACAAAAATGGCGAACAAGCAAGATTAGTAAATACCAAGGGTCAATTAGAATATAATGGCAATATAAATTCCATGCATGATATAGCTTCTGCTATGATGAATAGAAAAAATAGAGTTAATGCATATGATTATTTATTTGTTAATAGAAATGGAAATAATGTGTCTATTTCGGATATAAGAGAAAAATATAGATTGGATCACAATTTGCCATTAAAAGTTGATTTTTAAAAGTCAATAATGTTTATAATAGACTAAAATTCACAAAATAATGTAATGCAGCTTTATTCATATATATATATATATATAGAACATTAGTTAACTGAAAAAAAATGACACCTAAGCAGTATAGATGTCATTTTTTTAACCTTTATTTTTTGCTATCACCCTTTGTATTTTCAGGGTTTATTATCCCATAATACCTTTTTTTAGTTGAGGATTAGCTGCCATTTCCTTCATTTGTTTTGACATTCTTTCGAAGTCACTAACTAACATATTAAATTCTCTAGCACTTCTTCCTGAGCCTTTAATTATTCGTTCTTTTCTACTTGAATTCTTCAATAATTTAGGGTTCTTTTTTTCTAATTCTGTCATTGAATTAATTAAAAAAGTATATATTTTGAATTTACTTTCAGCTTCTTCAATTTTTTTATCATCAATTTTATCTGCCATTCCTGGAATCATTCTTAAAATAGCTTTCATTTTACCTAGTTTTTTAATTTGAGCTAAGGAATTCATTAAGTCACTCAAATCAAACTTTCCAGTAATCATTTTGTAGCCGATTTTTTTCATCATTTTTTCGTCTACTTCTTCCGAGGCCTTTTCAATTAATGTTAAAACATCTCCCATTCCCAAAATACGGTCTGCCATTCGATCAGGATAAAATATTTCCAATCCAGACATTTTTTCACTAACCCCAATAAATACTATTGGAATATTTAATAAATGAGTAATACTTAATGCAGCCCCACCTCTAGCATTAGAGTCTAATTTGGTTATTATTGTTCCATCTAATTTAAGCTCTTTGTGAAATATTTTGGCAGTGTTAATAACATCTTGACCACTCATTGCATCAATTACTAAAAATATATAATCTGGTTTAGTATATTTTTTGATATTCTTCAGTTCATTCATTAATTCTTCATCAATTGCCAAACGACCTGCGGTATCAATAATCACTAAATCATTTTTATTTTTTTCAGCGTGTTCTATTGCATTTTGAGCTATTAAAACAGCATCATTTTCTTTTTGAGTATAAAAATCAGTTTGAGTTTGTTTAGCCAATTGTTCCAATTGTTCTCTAGCTGCAGGACGGTAAATGTCATCCCCAACTAATAATGTGTTTTTGAAAGTATTTTTTTTCTTAAAAAATACTGATAATTTAGCAGCCGTTGTTGTTTTACCTGAACCTTGCAAGCCCACCATCATAATTTTAGTTATTGAAGATTTAGGCTTAATATCAATTGATTTTTGACCTAATATATTAGTTAACTCATCTTTAAATATTTTTAAAACTGTTTGTTGTTGATTTAATTTACCAATAATTTGACTGTTAATTGCTTTTTCTTTAACTTGTTTAATAAAGTTTTTAACAACAACAAGATTAACGTCAGCCTCCAACAACGCTAATTTCACATCACGCAATACTTCAAGTATATCTTCTTCATTAATAGATAATTTTTTATTAATTTTATCCATTGATTTTTGCATTCTTTTTTGTATAAAATCTAACATGTTAAATATTATAGCAAAGATACTTTAATTAATATTAATTAAAGCTCCTGGTTTAATTTAAAGGTATAAATCTTAAAAAATTACTAAAAAGGTCAATTTGTCCAATAATTAAATATTAACGTTCAATATTTAATATAAATATATTAAAAATGGAATAAAAAATTATTTTTTGGTAAAATTTTATTATTATTTTTAGATTTAATTTTAAAAATATATTAGCTTGGAGGGTTATGACTAATAATGATAATAAAAATATTCAAGATGTGATAGCTCATTTAAAAAATCAAGGTTTTGTTTTTCAAAATTCAGAAATATATGGTGGAGTTATTAATACCTGAGATTATGGTCCGTTGGCAACAGCAATGATGTCAGAAATAAAACAACAATGAATTAATGATTTTATTAGAAAAGAAAAAAACTATCAAATTGATTCGAAAATAATAATGCATAAAAATATATGAAAAGCAAGTGGTCACATTGATAACTTTTCAGATTTTTTGATTGAAAATAAAATTAACAATAAAAGATATCGTGCTGATCATATTGTTAAAGACTTATTTCCAGATATTAATGTTGAAAAGTGTAGCTTTGAAGATTTAGAACAAATCATAAAACAAAAAGTTAAAAAATATGATGGTTCAGAAACTAATTGAGGGACAATCAAACCTTTTAATTTAATGTTTAGAACTCATATGGGCGCTATTGATACTAATGCTTCTGAAACTTTTTTAAGACCTGAAACTGCACAAGGGATATTTGTAAATTTTAAAAACCTAACAAGAACTTCAAGAGCTAAATTACCATTTGGTATAGGTCAAATTGGAAAAAGTTTTCGAAATGAAATAACACCTCGTGATTTCATCTTTAGAACTCGTGAATTTGAACAAATGGAATTGGAGTTTTTTTGTGAAGAAAAAGATAGTGACCATTTTTATAAATACTGAATAAAAAAATGTGAGCAACTAGTTATTTCTCTGGGTTTAAAAAAACAAAATATTAGAATTCGTCCTCATGAAAAAGAGGAACTTAGCCATTATTCAAAAGGAACAAGTGATATTGAATACTTATTTCCATTTGGTTGAGGCGAATTACTTGGAATAGCAAATCGTGGTAATTATGACTTAAGTCAACACATAAAGCATTCAAATCAATCATTGGAATACTTAAAAGAAGACGGTTCAAAAATTATTCCATATGTAATTGAGCCTTCAATTGGACTTGATAGATTATTATTTGCTCTTTTAATTGATGCTTATGAAGTTGAAAAATTAGAAGAAGATGAAAGAGTAGTGCTGAAATTAGATTATAAAATTTCGCCCTACCAATTAGCTATTTTGCCTTTAATGAAAAAACTATCACCTAAAGCTAAGGAAATTTTTGAAAATTTAATTGAAAATACAAATATTAGAGTAACTTATGATGAAACTGGTTCAATTGGTAAAAGATACCGTAGACAAGATGCTATAGGAACACCTTATTGCTTAACTATTGATTTTGATACTCTAGAAAAAAACACTGTAACCATTAGAAATAGAGACACCATGAAACAAGATGTTGTTTCTATAAAAAATATTGAACAATATCTAAGAAATAATGGTTCTAAAAGAAGATAGGTTTAATGACAAAAGAAAACATTTGAGAATTTATTACATCTAATGTAGACATAATAAGTGTAATTGGTGAATATGTATCACTTCAAAAGCAAGGCAAAAATTACAAGGCTTGTTGTCCATTTCACGGTGAAAAAACCCCTTCCTTTATCGTTAGCAAAGATAAAGGAATATTTAAATGTTTTGGATGCAATAAAAGCGGAAATGTTATTAAATTTATAGAAATAATCGAAAATTTAAAAGGAATTGAAGCATTAAAATTTTTAGCACATAAAAATAATTTAGATATTAGTGCATTTGGTAGTTATTTAAATAGCTCAAATATTTCTTCAGAACACACCAAAATATTTGAAGTTAATAATGCTGCTTTGGATTTTTTTAAATATCAAATTACTTTTGAAAAATATGGGGCACTAGATGAATTTTTAGCTTCAAGAAATTTAACAAAATCAATTATTAAAGAATTTGAAATTGGTTTTGCACCTAAGAATAAATCAATTTATGATAAATTAAAAGAATTAAATTTTGAATCTTTTGCTATTTTTAATTCATCATTAATTTCTTCACATGATAATGTTAATTTTTTTAATGATAGATTAATATTTCCAATTCATGATAAATTTGGAAACGTTGTAGCTTTTTCGGGAAGAGATATTACCAATCAATCAGATCCTAAATATTTAAATAGCTCTGAAACAATTGTTTTTAAAAAGAATGAAGTAATGTTCAATTACTATCATGCTAAAGAAGAAATAATTAAAACTAACGAAGTTTATTTGGTTGAAGGTCAATTTGATTGCATCGCTTTATATCGAATTGACATTAAAAATGCTGTTGCTATTATGGGAACGTCCTTATCTGCTATTCATCTAAAAGAATTAAGTAATCGAACAATTAATTTGTTTTTCGATAATGATACAGCTGGTATTAATGCGACACTTAAAAATTTAAGAATTATTTTATACTATGCCCAAGACTATAAACTAAATGTTAATTTCATAAATAACACTTTAAACAAAGATCCTGATGATTTATATAAACTATATGAAGGTAAAACCTTAAGGCAAATTGCACTTAATAAAATTGATATTGTTGAATATTTATATAATTCTTTTAAAAAAATACATGATTCAAATATTTCAGAATCTAAAAAATTTGAAAAATATAAAATATTATTTGAATATATTTATTACATCAATAAGCAATTAGTTATAACATTGCAAAATAAACTAGCTGAAAATAAAATAATTGAATCTAAACTATTTGAATCATATTTAAAAGATTTTGCTAAACCAAATTTTCCTTCAGATAAGTATTTTATTTCTAAGCTAAAAGAATATAAAAAATCAAGTTCTGAACAAAAACAAACCAAACAAAATTCAATTGATTCATATTTTAATGTTGATGCAACTAATTTAAATGTTGAAGCACTTACACCTAATGCTCAAATTAATGATCCTAAGCTAAATAACCTAAAATTTAAATCAATAGAACTAAAAAAACGCTTAAGTCCACATTGAAATTTATTAAATGATATTTTAATAGCAACCTTAAGTCAACCTAATTTTGCTCAAAACTTTACAAATGAACAGTTTCATTTTTTAACTTTTGATGAAATAGTTCAGCCTACTAGAGAACTTATTTCTTATATTATTGCTAAATCGAAAAAAGGCACCAAAATTAGCATTGATAATATTATTCCAATTCTTGAAGAAGATATTAAAAAAACAACTAATGATTTATTGAAAAATAAATACAGCCAATACTTAGCTGAAGCTCAAACACTAAAAAATATAGCCTTAAATAATCAAAGTATTCTTGAAAAAGATGTCTATGACCAAAAAATCAAGGAACTAATCGAACAAAAACACAAACATAATCCTAAAGAATTGATTACAAAGAAAGGATAAATTATGGAAGAAAAAGACTTAATGAATTCAATAGAATTAACAATCCAAATTATCGAAAAAGAACTTAAAAAACTTCAAAAAAAGAATGCTTCAAAAAAGAGTTTATCTCAAGAAGAAGTTTTTAACATTATCGAAAAGAAAAAATTATTTGTAGATGAAGAAGAATCTGATTTGCTTTTAATGAAATTACTTGAAAGAAAAATTGTTGTTAATGATGTTGATGAGGGCGATGAAGATGATGTTCTTGGTTTGCTAGAAGATTCGTTATTAGATGAAAAAGACTTAAAAGAAATAGATAGTGAAGACATTGATAATGAAGAAATTGATGTAGATTCAGAATATGACGATTCTACTGTTGTCCCACGTGATAATTTACCAATTAATCCAAAAGAAGAAGAAATATACGACGAAGACCAAGACTATATTTCAAATAGTTTACATTTATCTGATGACGATGACGATGAATTTAGTGAATATGGACTTGACGATTACGATGATGATTATGATGAACTACCTTGAAAATCAAATAAAAAGGGTGATGAATTTGATGCTTCTAAATTACTAAAAAACTTTGAGAATCAGGAAATTAGAATAGATAGCAAAAAAAGTAATTCTGAAAATGACAATTTATCAAATAGATTAACCGAAACTAATGATATTGTTAAGTGATACATGCGTTGAATTGGTAAATATGGTAAATTACTAACTGCTAAAGAAGAACGCGATTTAGCTGAAAAAATGGAAAATGCTAAAGCAGCAGGTAATGAATATCGGTTCAAAAAAGCTAGAGACCATTTAGTAAATAGAAACTTACGTCTTGTTATTAATAATGCCAAAAAATACAAAAATAGAGGGCTTAGTTTTATTGATTTAATTTCTGAAGGAAATTTAGGAATTATGAAAGCTGTTTCAAAATACGATTATAAAACAGGATATAAATTTTCAACTTATGCTACTTGATGAATTAGACAAGCAATTACAAGAGCAGTAGCAGATCAAGCTAGAACAGTTAGAGTACCAGTTCATATGGTTGAAACAATTAATAAAATCTTAAAAATTGAACGTGAGCTACAACAAGAACAAGGTTATCCTCCTACTGATGAACAAATTGCGAAAGCTTATGGTCCAGATTTCACTGCTGAAAGAGTTAGATATATTAGAAAAATAAATATTGATCCAATTTCACTTGATAAAAATATTGGTAAAGAAGAAAATTCTAACTTCTCAGACTTTGTTAAGGATGAAAGTATTATTAGCCCTACAAATTTCGCTAGTCAAGAAGAACTTAGTGTTATTTTAAATGAAATGATAAATTCTTTAAGTGATGAAGCTGATCGTGTATTGATTAGAAAAAGATATGGAGTAGCTGACCCTAATGGTGAACAATATCGTCCTCATTCTTTAGATGAATTATCAAAAGAATTAGGTATTAGCAAAGAAAAAGTTCGTCAATTGGAATCAAAAGTTTTAAGAAAACTAAAACACCCACAAAAGCGTAAAAGATTAAAAGAATTTTATATGAATGAAAGTTACGATTTAGACTAGAAATTTGGATATTAATTATGATTAAAATCGGAAGTCACATTTCATTTTCAAAGCCCGGTTATTTAGTAGAAGCTGCTAGAGAATCTATTGAAAATGGAGCTAATTGTATGATGATATATTTAGGAGCACCACAGACAACTTTTAGGATAGATAAAGCTAACTATCAACTTGATGAATACAAGCGATTATATTCTTCTAAAATTAAGCCAGAAGATATTATTGTACATGCTCCTTATATTGTTAATCCTTCAAATCCTGCTAAAGCTAATTTTTCAATTGAATTTTTAGTTTCTGAAATTGAAAGAATGAATTATATTGGTGCTAAATATTTAGTTTTACATCCCGGAGCTCACACCACTTATACAATTGAAGAAGCTAAAAGCAGTTTGATTAATTCTATTAAAAAAATCCTAGATAGAACTAGTGATGTTATTATAGCTTTAGAAACGATGGCAGGCAACGGTTCAAATTATTGCAATACATTTGAAATACTAAGAGATATTATTAATGAAATAGATAATAATAGAGTGTGCATTTGTCTAGATACATGTCACATTTGGGATGCTAATTACAACATTAAGCAATACCAAGAATTTAAACAATATTTAATTAAGAATGATTTTTTGAAATTGATTAAAGTAATTCATTTAAATGATTCTAAGAATCCTTTAAATTCTAAAAAAGACCGCCATGAAAATATAGGTGAGGGTTACATTGGTTTAGAAGCGCTACAAAAATTCATTTATGATAAAGACTTTGATAATATTCCTATCATCTTAGAAACACCTTATATTAATAATAAGCCTCCTTACAAAGAAGAAATTGCTTTATTATTAAACAAAAAAGAACCTAGTTTGTTCTAAATACTAAAAAAGACACTTAAGGACATTTTTTTCCATTAAGTGTCTTTTTTATTTTTGCAATTCTACTATTTCTCTAAAATAAGGTAAGTATTTTTCATATATTGTATTCTCTAAATCTTTAATACTAATAAATTCTAAAGAAGCACCATTAATACAATATCTTAATGAACCCTTATCTTTAGGACCATCATTAAAAACATGGCCCAAATGCGAATTTTGAATATTAGAAAGAGTTTCAGTTCGTTTCATATAATGAGAATTATCAATTTCATATTTTATTGAATCGGTAATTATAGGTTTTGTAAAAGAAGGTCAACCACAGCCCGCATCGTATTTATCTTCACTAGAAAATAAAGGCTCTTTGCTAATTTTATCCACATATAAACCAGATTCAGTGTTGTTATTCAAGTTTGAACTAAATGGACGTTCTGTTGCTTTGTTTATCATTATATCTAAGCTTAAATCATCTAAATTAAGAGAATCGATATCCTTTTGGTTTAGTTTGCTAAATTTTGCCAATGGCTGGTTTAAAATTGCCAAATCTATGTGGCAATATCCGGATGAATTTTTTTGTAAATAATCTTGGTGATATTCTTCTGCTTTTATAAAATGATTTAATTCTTGTATCTCAATAACAGTTTTTTTGTTATTGCGATTTTTTTCATATATTTTTATAGTTAAAAGGGCACATTTTCGATCATAGTCATTTAGATAATATATACCTGTGCGATATTGTCTGCCGATATCATTTCCTTGTTTATTTAGAGAATAAGGATCTATTAAAAGCATAAAACGTTCGTAAATTTCAGCAATATTAATAATATTATTGTCATATTCAATTTCAACAACCTCGGCATGATCGGTGTTTTTAAGGTTATAATAACTAGTATTGTTAGTTAAACCGTTAGCATAACCAACTGTAGTTTTAATAACTCCTTTAATTTTGCAAAAATATGCTTGTAAACCTCAAAAGCAGCCTCCTGCTAAATAAATTTTAGATATCATTTATTATCTCCTTATATAAGTCTATATATTGTAATATATTAAGTATTTTTCGTTTTAAAAATCAAGCGCATTATTTAATTGCGCTTGAATGTAATTTGTATTTTTAAGATCTTAAATTAATCTTGGTATTAGTTTATTTATAATCTTCAGGACGACTTAAAACTCTAGCTCCGTCTTTTGTTACAAGAATTGTATCTTCAACTCTAGCGCCACCTAGACCTTCAACATAAATTCCAGGTTCAACAGTAATTATCATACCTTCTTCTAGCACCACATTACCTGCTCTTCTACCAACACCTGGCATTTCATGTACATCAATACCAACACCATGTCCAGTTGAGTGTGTAAAGAATTTACCATAACCTTTTGATTCAATGTAATCACGACATATTTTATCAATTTCAGAACTTTCAATTCCAGGTCTTACAGCTTCTCTTCCTAATTTTTGAGCTTCAGTTACAATTTCTAAAATATTAATCAATTCTTGTGATTTTGGTTTACCAAAGAAGAATGTTCTAGTAATATCACTTGCTCAACCTTCAAATTGAGCTCCAAAATCAACCTTGACAATATCTCCATCAGCTAGTTTTCTATTTGTTGGATGGTGGTGTGGTTCAGCGGCATTAGAGCCAAAAGCAATAATGCTATCAAAACTTTCTTTTTCAGCGCCAAATAAACGCATTAAATATCCTAATTTATTAGAAGCTTCTAATTCGGTCATTCCTTCGATTAGAATTTTCTTTAGTTCTTCAAATGCTTGTAATGATATTAAACAAGCTTCTTGAATCTTTGCTATTTCCTCTTCATCTTTTTTAATTCTAAATTGTTTTGCTTTAACATTTTTGATTGTAGCTTTTGGTAATAAAGTCTTGAAGTATTCTAAAGTTTGAACTTGTAAATAATCTTCTTCAATACCAATAGTTTTGTAATTTTTCTTTGCTAAAAATTTCCCTAATGAATCTTTTTCTAATAAAATTACTTCCACATTTCTAGCGTTTTTGGTGGCATATTCAATATATCTACCATCTACAAATAAAAACGCTTTATCTTTTTCAATAACCAAAAAACCATCTGAAGTTTGAATATTAGCATATCACAATCTTGTTTGTGGAGCCTCTGATATAATTGCATCTAATTTTGATTCTTCGAATATTTTATTTAATTCTTGTTTTAACATTTAAATCTCCTAAATTTTATTGATTATTTTTTTTCTTTATGATCTGTATGAGCATTACATTTCGAACAATATTTTGTTACTTCCATTTTTTCAGGATGTAATTTTTTATTCTTTTTAGTAATGTAATTTTCCATTTTACACTTTTCGCATCTTAGTGTTAAACCTTCTCTAGGCATAGTTCCTCCTGTGTTTAAAAATGCTCAATTATATGCATTAAAAATAATAATAAATTATATATTAAAAATGCTTATAATGTTACATTTTATTAGTAAGTTTTAAATGCTCAATTTTAAATAAAAAAGCTAGATTGGCTCTAGCTTTCAAAAAATGGATCTTCGTTTTCAATTCTTTGTGAATTAGATATTTGATTATTTTCATTTTGCTGTTCTGGGATTTCAATTTCTGTTTCAATATTAGAGTCTGTTGGAATTTGAATTGAATCACTAGTCATTTTTTCTAGTTCTTCTTTAGCTTTTTGTTCGCTAATATCAATATTATATTGTTTAGAAATACCTTTTAAGTATTTAGATAGATATATAATTCCACTTACTCAAGAAAACACTAAACCAATTATTAAAGGTATATTAACATATAAAATAAATAAATCATTGGCTATTCATTCACCTGAACCTTCTTTGGTTTCTTTTACCATTCAAGGTGCTGAAAAAGCAACGGTTATTAAAGCAAATGATACAATGATAGTTTTTACTTTTCCTCATCAGCTCGAAGCTACTTTAATATCTTTTTTAACAGCATAAACTCTTGCTCCATCTACTAAAATATCTCTTAGTATAAATAGAATTGCAAGTGGTAAATAGCTATAGTTCATTACTGATAAAAATATTAGCATCAAAGTAGTAGCAATTTTATCAGCAATTGGATCAAATATTTTTCCAAATTGCGATACTGTTTTAGTTTTTCGGGCTATGTGTCCATCTACAAAATCGGTAATCATTGCTAATATAAAAATGGTTACACTTACTCAATAAATGGCTGATAGACCTACTTTATAAGTTTGGTCACCAACTAGTGTAATTTTGTCATATCAAAATGTGCCACCAAAACGCACCATAATAATAAATGCAGATGACATCAAAGCAATAAATGGTATCATTAGCACCATTCTCAAAACTGTTAATCAGTTTGCAACACCAAATTTTTTTAATGGTTTATTTGTATTTGGTGTCATATCTTTCTTATTTTTTTTATTCTTCATAAAACTTTCTTTCTATTGATTCGTTTGTAAGTTGTTCTAATTCATGTTTTCTTTCACCTTCAGGAACATGTTTATATTGATCTTTAAAAAAATCAATCACATTGGGAATTTTTTTAGCTCATAAATTAGCTTGAGTTAAAGTAATTAATTCAGCATTTGTAACAAATTCCTCATATTTTTTATCACCATGAAAATGAATTGCAAAATCTTCTCTGGAAATTAGAATATTTAATAATCTTTTAGCACCTAACTTGATTTGACCCATTTTATAATCTGTAGTTTTAGCTTCAAATTTCGCTAATTCATTTTCAGTGTAATTAATGATTAAATTGTATGTCAAAATAAATTCATAGTATAAAGACAATGCTTCTTTTAATTTCTTGGCTTCTAGTTTTTCTTGTTTTCTCTTTATTATTTTTGGTTTGGTAAACTTTCAAATTATATAAGCAATAATAAAAGCTAATATAATCGAAAGTAAAACATAAATTATTGACTGCATTGCTTTTTTTCTCCTTTATAAAATAAAATAGCCAAATTTATATCAAAATTATACTATTTAAATAGTTTTTAATAAGTATATTATACTTTGCTAAATTACTTTTTACTTTTGATCTTTAAATTCTTTAAATAAAATCAAACTTTCAAAGGGTCCAAGAGTTTTAGGTGTGTCTGAATAGAATTTATTGGCATAGGTTGAAGATAAGATTGAATATTCATTTAAGGGTACAACTTTGTTATGTTTATTAGAAATATTAATTAAAAATGTAATTCGTTTATTGCGACTTTTTTTAGTAATTTTAAAAATACCTTTTTTATTGTATCTAATATTCAATTTTGCTGAATTAAGAAATTCTGTGTAATCAGAATCAAAAATAAATTTATTTAAAAAATAAACATAATTTAGTGAACTTTCTTTATTATCTAATTGATTCTTTACATTGATATATGAATAATTTAGGGCACATGGGACTTTTTGGGGATTGCTTTTAGTAGCTCCTGCAAAACGATCGTTATTTCAAGACATTCAAGTGTATGAAGTTCATTTATTGAAATATCATTGATATTTAAAATACTCTTCAGAATTGATATTTTTAGATTGATAGTATCTTTTTTCTTCATTGTAATCTTCATTATTAAAATCAAAATTATTATTTATTTTTGCTCTTAACATTCCAATTTCATCGCCATAATAAATTCCAATAGAATTATTAGCAGCATACAATAAACTAAAAAAAGATTTAGCCGATTCATTAAAATAAGCTTTTTCATTGCCTCATTTAGATATCATTCTTCCTGACAAATCAGATCCTAGAGAAATGATTGCTCGTTTATCTTTCAGCAGCACTTCGAGTAGTTTAAATAATTGCTGAAAATTTAAGTTATTTTTTTTATTATGTTTAAGGTCTTCTTTATTGTTTAATGTTGAAATCGAATTAACATATAAATAGTCAAAACAAATACTTTTAGTTAGCAATAATTGTTCTAATAATATTACATTATCGGTATTAGATTTTAAGATAATGGTTATCTCAGGTCTTTTTCTTTTAATAATTTTGTACAAATCTTCTAAAAATTGAAATTTGATTTCATCTTTCAAATTTGATTTTATTAAAAATTCAAAATTATCTAAAACAATTGCTTTAATATCAAGTTTCAAATAAAAATCTAAAATTTCTTCAAAGTATCTAATGAAATTAGCAATTTCTGACAATGAAATTTTTTGAATATCTTTATTAATTAAATAAGGATCTAATCTGGTTAAATATTGAGGCGATTCTTTATCTTTATCTAAGTTATATAAACTCATCATATTGCATCAGTTTATATATGATTGTTTAACTGAAACTAAATCAAGAGTTGGAGCTATTTTAATATTATTTTCATAAAAACTTCTTACAAGTTTTACAAAATCCTTAACTGAGCCATATTTTGTTCTAATAACATCTAAATTAAACTCATTTTGATATTGATTAAGTACATTATCCAAAACTACATAATTTACATTTAATTTTTTGAAATATTCTAGTTTAGTTAAAATTCCATTAAAGTCACCCACACCACTATCATTAGTATCAAAAAATGTATTTATTTTAAGTTCATACAATATTATTCTTTTAGTAAATAAATCCATAAATGTACTCTCCAATTATTTTATAAATTCTAATGTTAGCAGGTCAACAAATATTTCATCTTTAATTTTGCCTTGTTTTAGTTCAACATCAATTTTGGCAATATTAGTAATTAGACTATCTAGTTTTTTCAAACCAATTTTATTTAAAAACTCTCTATGTAATTTAACTCGATATGGATGAATATTAATAACTTTCGAAATTTCATCATTAGTAGGTTTTGTATTCTTTAAAACTGCAATGTTTTTTGAATTAATTAGAATTGAGGCAATTTGATTTAGAATTTGATTTGAATCAATTCCATAGTTTAATTGTTCTTGAATCTTTTTAACAATATCCTGGGGATTTTTTCATTTTAAAATTGCTTCAGTTAAAGCAAAATCAATATTATTAGACATTGAAAAATTATTGTCGTCAATCATTTTTTGGCTAATATTTTTATCAACTAAAATTAATTTATCTATTTCAGATTCGATTAAGCTTAAATTATTAGGCATATTAACTAAGAAGTTGGCCAAAGTAATTTCTGAAATGGTGGCATTTTTTTGTTTTATCATCTTATAAACGAATGCAAATAATTCACGTTCTTCAAGTTTATTAGCTTCTATTATTTTAGAAAATTTAGATACAAATAAATATGCGCTCGAGGGGCTAAAAGAAGTATCATATTTATAAATTTCTTGACTAAAAATGAATGTGCAATTTCCAGCATTATTCAATTGTTTTATTAATTGTACAAATTCATCAATAACACTCTTAGAAATTTTATTTTTTAAATTGAAAAAATATGGATTTTTAATAATAACAACTTTTTTAGCACTAAACAATCCTAGATTACTTAATGTTTCAGCAAACTCTTCAATACTAAAAAAATCATAGAACTTTATAAGATCTATTTCTTCTTTAATAGCCTGTTTTTCAGCATTTAATATTTCATCAATTTTTTGGTTAATAAAATATTGCTCATCACCTCTAATTAAATACATATTGTTCATGTATTATATTATAAAGACTTTATTTTTTGATATAATGAACAAATATTATTTACTAAATTTATTTTTATAGAATGGAGCAAAAATGGCAGGACATTCAAAATGAGCTACAACTAAAAATCGCAAGGCTGCAATGGACTCAAAAAGAGCAAAAATGTTTCAAAAATTTTCAAAAGAAATAATTGTTGCAGCGTCTTTAGGTGGACCCGATCCTGATTCAAACCCCTCACTAAAATTAGCAATTGCTAAAGCTAAAGCTAAATCTATGCCAAAGGCAAATATTGAAAAAGCCATTGCTAAAGTATCTGGCGCATCTAAGGAAGCTGTTAATTTTCAAGCGTATTTATATTCAGGTACAGCTTTTGGTGGTATTAACTTTGTTGTAAGCTGTCTAACTGATAATTTCAATAGACTAGCTTCTAATATTAAACATTATTTTAATAAATACAATGGTCAACTAGGTAAACAAGGAACAGTACCTTATGTATTCGACCAAAAGGGTTTAATTGAATTTCCTTCAGATGTAGCTTCTGAAGAAGAAGTAATGATGATTGCTTTAGATGCCGGTGCTGAAGATTTTAAGATGGAAGATGATTTATATATAATCACAACTCAACCTTCTTCTTTTCAAGCAGTTAAACAAGCATTGGATGAAGCTTTGGCAATTGAAAATTATTCGACTGCTGAAGTTACATATATTCCTAATTCAGAAATAGAAATTGATGCAGAAAAAGCAGAACAATTAGAAAAATTTGTAGATTTTTTAGAAGACGATGAAGATATTCAAGAAGTTTGACACAATGCAATTTTTGAATAAAATAATTAGCAAAAAAATTGATTAATCTTAGATTAAATTTCTAGGATTATTTTTTTCTCTTATTTTTCTTCAAAAACATAAAGTTAAAATTATTTTTTTTATATTTAAAATATGAAAATAAAATTAAACAAGAAAAAACTCGCTTTAGGCTTAAGTTTATTTTTGCTTTCATCATCAATTTTGATTGGAGGCATTATTATTAAAACACAAATAATTGATAAACTAAAGCCAAATGCAAACAAAGAAATTGAAAACAAATATATAACAGTTAAAGTCTCAGGAGCAATAAAGTATCCTGGTGAATATTCAATTAAAAAAGGTTCAACATATCAAGATGTTTTTAAAGAATGCATATTACTATCGGGCGCTGAATTAAGTGGAATTAATCGACAAGAAGTTTTGCTAGAAAATAAGAATATTTATATTCCATTTTTAAAAGATAGAAAGCTAAAACTTAGCGATATTACGAATGCTGAAATACTAATTAAAATTGGACTAAAACCTGGTATAGCTAAAAAAGTATTTGATTATTTAAAGGATAATAAAATTATAAGTTGAGATGAAGTATTAAAAATACCAGGAGTTGGTGAAAAAACTTATTTATTACTAACAAAAAATATAGCTATATAAATTCAATTTTTCCTAGTGTTTTAGCTAGTTTTCTTGTTGTTTGTATATTTTTAAAAATCAGCTACTTTATTACTATTCCTCTTTTAATTGTTGTTTGCTTTTTAAATAGTCTAAATTTAAAGTTTTGAAATTTATTTTTATTTTTTAGTGTTATTTTAGTAATTAGTTTGCTTATATATCAATTTTTATTTAAAAAGTATGACGGTCAAGAAATTGAAGGAAATTATGAACTAATCAAGAAATACAAAAATAAACTAATTTTTAGATATAAACAATTTAATTTTCAAGTAAATATTAAGGATAATAAATTTAATTTAAATGAAAATTTAAAAATCAATCTTCTCTTTTATGTGTCAGGAAAAATGCAAAAGTTGAATGAAATTAGTTTATTTAATATAAGAAATCAAATATTTTACAATTTTAATTATTCAAATTTAGCATATATAAAAGAAATTCCAAACAGCAATTTTATTTATCATTCTAATGAAATTGTGCAAGACTATTTAAATATTATTGTATTAAATAGATATTCATATGTAAGTTCAATATATAAAAAATTAAGTGATTTAAATATAATTCATTTTTTTACTATTAGCGGGTTTCATTTTAGTTTAATATATTCTTTTTTATCTTTCATTTTTAAAAAAATCAAAATTAAAAAACCATATAATGAATTAATATCATTAATGTTCTTGCTAGTTTATTTAATAATATTAGGTCACAAAATTAGCGCAATAAGAGCAATGCTTTTTCTTTTAATAAATTTTATTAATAAAAACTTTTTAAAATCAAAATTTAGCAAAATATCATTACTAGCAATTAGTGCTCTAACAATGAGTTTATATAATCCGTTTGAATTTTTTTCATATTCATTTATTCTTTCATATATAATTACACTTTTAATATTAATTACATATGATTTGTGCAAGAAACTAAATATTTATGCCAAGAATATTATTGTTATTTTAGTTGCTCATTTGAGTTCGACTCTAATTATTCACACTTTTAGTGATAAGTACAATATTTTTTCAATTTTTATTCAAGTTTTAGTAGCCCCTTGAATATCATTTAATTTTATTATCAGTATATTATTATTTAAAACAGGTTTTTTAATTGAAAAAATTATTTTAATGATGGATAGTTTTTTAAATTTACTTAACACTTCTAATTTTTATTGATATTTCAAAATTTCAAATGAAATTTGTATATTACTTATATCTTGAGTGTTGATTATTAATAGAATAAAAATATTTGAAATTTTTGCAATTCCAAATATTAAACGTTATTCATTAATTAATTCATAAAATTCATTTTCATCAATTACTTTGATTGAAAATTTTTTAGCTTTAGATAATTTTGAACCCGCATCTTCTCCCGCTAATAAGTATTTAGTGGTTGATGAAATGCTAGAAATAACTTGGCCGCCATGGCTTATAATAAGTTTTTCAAAATAATTTCTAGGTTTAGAAAGCTTGCCTGTAATAACAAAACTAAGATTTTCTAATTTATTGCTAATTTTAGATTCCTTGTATTCTGGATTAAGTCCTAATGATATTAAATTCTTAATTAATTTTTGATTCTCTAAGTTTGAAAATCAATCAATTAAATTATTTGTTATTTTAGAGCCAAATTCATGATAAGAACTAAATATACTAAAATCAAAAGTTAAAGCATTTTCAAATTTTTTCAATTTAGAAGCAACAAATTTTGCTGTTTTGGCGCCTATTAACGGTATTGAAAGGCCAAAAATTAGCTTATCTAAGGATTTGGTCTTTGATTCTTCAATCGAAAATAGCATTTTTGAAATTGATAATTTTCCAAAACCTTCAATTTTGATTAATTCATCTTCATGATCTTTTAGTTTAAAAATATCTACAACATTTTTTATAAAACCTAATTTATTAAAAGTGATAATATTTTTTTCGCCTAATGTATTTATATCTAAACCTTCTTTAGAAGCAAAGTGTATCAATTTTTTGACTTTAATTTCAGAACAGTTTTCATTATTACAATATTGTTCTAAAAAAGTTTCATTAAAAACTAATTCACTATTACAATAGGGACAATTTTTAAAGTAATTGAATGGTTCTAAATTATTTTTGTTAGCAATGCCAATTACACAAGGTATTATTTCACCGGCCTTTTGAATGTAAACTTCATCGCCTATATTTATGCCTAAATCACTTATAAATTGAAAATTGTTTAATGTTGCAAAAGCCACTTTGGTGCCTGATATTTCAACTTCTTCTAAAGAAGCGTTATAAGTAATTAAACCTGTTCGACCTACTGTAATAAAAATGTCTTTCAATAATGTTGAAGCTATATCAGGCTCATATTTAAAAGCAATGGCTGAATGAGGAAATTTAGAAGTGGTTCCAAGTTTTTCGTAATATTTAAGCTCATTTAATTTAATTACAATACCATCTGTTTCATAATTTAAGAGTTTTCTTTTTTGTTTAAATTCCTTTATATAGTTTTCGATGTCTTCTAAACTATGAACTTTTTGAGACTCAGCTGTAATTTCAAAACCTAATTTTTTTAGAAAATTAAAAGATTCTTCCATAGTTTTGAGCCCATGTTTTTCAGCTAAAACTACATAATATAAAAACGCAGATAATTGTCTTTCTCTTACAATAACAGGGTTAAGCTGTCTTAATGTCCCAGCAGCTGCATTTCTTGGATTGGCCATTGCGGGTTTATTTTGTGCTAATAAATTTTTATTCAAAGCATCAAATTTATCTAAAGCTAAAAATACTTCGCCTCTAACTTCTAAATCTTCGAAATAATTAATATTTTTAGGAACATTTTCAATTTGCAATATATTTTGAGTAACATCTTCGCCAACTAAACCATTTCCTCGAGTTAAAGCTTGAAATAATTTACCATTTTTATATTTAATTGAAATTGAAAGTCCATCAATTTTAGGTTCTATAAAAAAACTAAAATTTTTGGCTATTTTCTTAATATTTTCAATAAATTTAATAATTTCTTCAATTTTGTATGCTTTATTTAAAGAAAGCATAGAATGTTCATGTGATACTCTTTTAAATATTTTAGCAGCATGAGCATTAATACGATTAGTAGGAGATAATTCTAGTTCCTCATCACTAAAAAGAGAGCTATATTCTTGCTCTAATTTTTTTAGTTTATTGAACTCTATATCATATATTTCATCACTAACAATCGGATTGTCCAAATCATAATAATGTTTATCTCATAAACTAATTTTGTCTTGTAATTGCTTGATTTCTAATTTTATTTTTTCATTATTAGTCTTATTAGTCATATTCTAAACTCTTTGGAATGTTAATAATCATCAAGAAGGTAAATAAACTTGGTCAATCTTAGTAACTATAATCATTGATGTTAGACCTACAAGTATGATAGTTGTAATAATATCTCTTCAGTTCGGTCTTAAAACACGATAATGTGTTCTTTTTGAATATGGTTCATATCCTCTTGAAGTCATAGCATCCGCTAGATCATTTGCTTTATTAAATGATGAAACAAACAATGGAATCATTAAAACTATAAAAGATTTTGTTTTATCTTTAAAACTTCCATTTTTAAAATCTATTCCACGACTAGATTGAGCTTTCATAATTCTTCCCGCTTCATCTAGTAATGTTGGAATAAATCTTAAAGCAATTGAAATAATCATAGTTATTATTTCTGTTGGAATTTTAATTAATTTCAAGGGATATAACAAATCATTAATTGCTCTAGTTAATAGCACAGGTTTTGTTGAAACTGTTAGAGATGTAGTTATTAGAATAACTCCGTATATTCTTAAAAAGATGGTAACTGAGCGATGAATTGTAAACAAATTTAATTGGAAAATTGATTTTACATCATTTTTAGGGGCCAAATATGTAACATTAACAATTAGTTTTCCTCGATAAATAACATATGCATCAGCATTAACTTCTGAAGAAAGGGGAATATATTTATCAACATCATTAAACATAACAGCACCTTTGACTGTAAACATGTTAATAATTAATAAAAATAATGCAATGTATAATGGTAACTTTAGTTTTTTAAATACAGATTTAACTGATTTTGTTGCCAAAATATATATTACCATACTTAAAATTACTAAAACTCCTAAGGTTAAATAATGTTCAGCTAGAAAAAATAAAACAATAAATAAAATGTTGCCTAAAAATTTTAGACGAGGATCTAATTTATGAATTGGAGTATCAATGTTTAAGTACTTACCAATAATTGACTTATTCATTATTTTGCTCCTTTTTTAGATCTTATTTGTTTATTAATTTCATTTGCTAGTTCATTAATATTTGTTACTTTTCCAATATTAAAACCTTTTTGTTTTAGCTCTTCTACATAAGAAAGCAGTTTGGTAGGAATTAAATTGTTCTCAATTAAGAATTTATTATCATTCAAGATATCATAAGTATTGCCATCTCTAATAATTTTGCCCTGTTTTACAAATATTGTTCTATTTGTTCATCTTAAGGCATTATCTAAGTCATGAGTAACAATAATTATTGTTGTTCCATTTTTATATAAGTTATAAAACAGTTGCAACATATCTTCTACACCCTGAGGATCTAGCCCGGCTGTAGGTTCATCTAAAACCAAGAATTTTGGTTCCATGGCTAAAATTCCTGCTAGTGCAACTCTTCTTTTTTGACCTCCAGAAAGATTAAAGGGACTTCTTTGTAAATAATCTAAGGGTAAATTAACTAATTCTAAGTATTTAGCAGCCAAAGCTTTAGCTTTTTGTTTTTTAACACCCATAGATACAGGACCAAAAATAATATCTTTTTCAATTGTTGATTCAAATAATTGATATTCTGCGAACTGAAAGACAACACCTACTTGTTTTCTTAATGATTTTATATTTTTTATCTTAGACTTTGTTTTTTTAACATTTATGTCTGTATATACAATTTCTATTCTTTCTTTTTTAGGGGTTGATTTTCATTCAGATAATTTTGTTAAATAATCTTGAAAATCTTGTTTATATAATTCCTCTGATTCGTATTTTTTTCTATCTGGTTTGGATGGTCTTGAACGTTTTTTATCTTTTGGAACATCATAAAAATTAATTTGGCCAGCATCTGGAATTAATAATGCATTAAAATGTTCAATTAAAGTTGTTTTACCTGAACCAGTAGGTCCAATTATTGAAATAGCTTCGCCTTCTTTTAATTCAACACTTACTTCATCTAGAACTTTTATATAAGTTGGTAATTTTTTATTGTATTCCTTAGTTATTTTATCTACTTTAATTTGCATAATTTCTCCAATAATTCTTTACCATCGTAAGTGGGCTCAACGCCATTTATTAATTGACTTAGTTTATAAATGAAAGGCGAATCTATTTTAGCTATTTCAATAATTTCTTTATTATTTAAAATTTCAATTGGTTTTCCTTGAGCTATTACTTTACCTCCTGAAAAAACAATCAATTTATCTGCCAATAATGCTTCATCCATATCATGAGTGATTGAAATTAATGTTTTTTTTGTTTTAGCATGCAAATCATGAATAATTTTATAAATATCATTTCTTCCTTTAGGGTCTAACATTGAAGTTATTTCGTCAAAAATTATTATTTTAGGATCTAGTGCCAAGGTTGACGCTATGGCAACTCTTTGTTTTTGGCCACCTGATAAATTCTGAGGTTCATGGTCTAAAAAATCGCCCATGCCAACTTCATTAGCATAGTTTTTAATAATTTCTTCCATTTTTTCATGAGACATGTTTTTATTTTCAAGACCAAAAGCAATATCATCTTCAACGGTTGAACCAATAAATTGGTTGTCAGGATTTTGATATACAATTCCTATTTTTCTTCTAATTTCTTTTAGATTTTCAGAATTAATTTCAATTCCATCAATAAGTATTTTTCCACTGCTTGCCTTATAAATAGCAGCTAATAATTTTGAAAAAGTACTTTTTCCCGAACCATTGTGACCTAGTATTGCTACATATTGGCCTTCATTTATCGTTAGATTAATATTGTCTAATGCTAGCTTAGGTGCGCCAGGGTATTTATAACATAACTTCTTTATTTCAATCATATTGTTATATTATATTAAAAAGATAAAAATATAGTTTAAACTGGAAAACAATTTGAGGGAAAAATTGTGCTTTTTATTAATGTATTAATAAGTTTGTGTAAACAACTAAAAAGTTTAAGTTTTTCAAAAACCTAAATTTGTGTTAAAATTACCTTATATCAAACAACAAGAGGTTATATATGAACAAAAACAAAAAAACTATGCTGATTTTAAGTTCAAGCGCATTGCTAGTTCCTGCAATTGCAGCTATTTCAGCAAAATGTAAAAACGATGAAGTTCCAAATACAAAAACAGAAGAGCAAATTAAACAAGAATTAAACGAATTAGCTAAAAATCTTGATATAAATATTGATTCGACTAAATATACAATTGAAGAAGCTTTAGATATTAACAAATATACTTTTACACTTGCTAAAGAATACAAATTGGAAGCTAACATTGTAAAAAAAGGTACTGATAAAGTTGAATTAACTTATACAATAAAATCAATAAAAGACAACATTTCATCAAACCCTTATAAAAAAGAGTTTTCTAATTTTGTTAATCCACACACTGAAACAGAGCAAGAAAAAATTAATAGAATTGCTAGAAATCTAAGCATTACATTAGATAAAAAATTCGGAATAGATGATGCTTTAAGTATTTCAAATTACAAATACACACTAGAGCATCCATATAAACTAAAAGCTACTATTACTAAAAAATCTAGCACAGTTATTGTTTTGAAATATAAGATAATAAAACCGGGCACTCCAAAAATTGAATCTGAAGAAATTGAAAAAGAATTTTTATTTGAGATTAAAAATTTAGGTGAATGAAAAGACACTCCAGCAGAAGTAAATGGATTAAATTTTGATAAATACTCTGCACTAGGATCATTTTATAACATTAACAATAAAATGACAGTTTCAGAAGCTTTAGAGATACTAAAAAACAATAAAACTTCTGGAAATATTAAAGTATCTAATGTTGTTTTTGAACAATATGATGAAAGTAATGGTAATTTAAAATTAAAATTTGATTTAGAAATTGAAGGCAACAAAATAAACACAGGTTTAGTATCTATTTTTGGTTTTAAAAAGATTGAATCATTTGATATTAGTCTTATAAATGTAGAAATATATCGTGACAAACTAATTAAAGAAAAAAAACAAATATCTGATATTGAAAACAATAATTTATCTGAATACTTAAAATTAATTACTAAAGATGAAACAAATCAAAATGTTAATATTTTAGATTTAACTAAGAAATATCCAAATAATTATGTTGTAACAAAAGCAATTACTTTTACAAATAATAAAAAAGAAAAAGTTAATTTCGAAATTGAAACAAGATATAAAAAGAAAACTAGTGCTGCTCAAGCAGAAGAAGTTGTCGTTAAAAAAATTGATGGTATAGCTAAAGAAATATTAAAAAGTAAAATTGAAGTACAAGAAATTTTGAACTACATAATCGATAATGAAATTGAAGAAAAAGACATTGAAAACAAGCAAGATAAATATGCTTCTTCTTATCTATACAGGAACAGAATTCTAGATCAAATTGCTTCTGATTTTGTTGTTAATAAAAAACAAGATTATTGAGATAATGGTTCAAGAGCCATTGAGTTTGTAACTCAAGAAAATTGATTCAAAATTGATGATAACTTAGGAAAAATTGAACTTACTTTCAACCTAAAGGTCACAATTGATGGAAAAACTCACCTATCAAAATATCGTACTTTTGAATTTTTAGGTTTTAAAAAATTAGATGAAAAAATTGTAGATGAATTTCAATTAAATTTTAATCAAAACGAGAATAATGCCAAAAACTTTTTTGAAAAAATAAAGGCAGAATATAAGAAGAATCCAGGACAAGGTTTTACATTAGATAAAAATTGAGTGGGAACAAATTTAATGTTTGGATATGAAAAACAATTTCTAAGAACCGTTGGTGTTCATCCTCATAATAAATTAGAATATCAAAAAAGTTCAATACTAACACTAAATCTAGGTGGAGAAACTGTTGAAAATGCAATACAAAACAATACACAACTAAAGGGACCTGGAGCTAGATCAGAATTCGAAATTGTAAACTTATATGCTTATTTTAAAAACATTACAATTGAATCTATAGAATCAAATAGAGTTTATTTTAAATTAAATTATGATCTTAGAATTAACATTAACTCTCATACAAAACCTTTTGTAGAAAAAGAACAAAGTGTTTCATGATACTTCAATCTACCATAATTTAAATAACAAAAAATCGGGAAATCATTATTCCGATTTTTTAATCATGTTTCTTTTGATTGTTCCAATATATGGTAATTGGCGCATTTTTTCTTCTCAATCAAAGCCAAAGCCTACAACAAAGTCATCTTTATTAACTAAAAACCCAAAATTGTCTGGCTCAAATTTAACTATTCTACCGCTAGGTTTATTTAAAAGTGATAAAACTTTTAAACTCTTAGGGTTTCGAGATTTTAGAATTGATACTACTTTTGTCATCGTTCTAGCTGTGTCAATTATATCTTCAACAATTAAAACATCTCTATCTTCAATATTGTTAACTAAATCTAAAATTATTTTGACATTTCCGGAAGATTTATCAGTTCCCTCATATGAACTTGTAATCATAAAATCACTAACAAAATCAATATCAATGCTTTTAATTAGTTGAGCATAAAAAGGAAGACAACCTTTTAATAATCCGACAATTATTAAGTTATTGGAATGCTTGTATTCTTCATTAACTCATTGGCTTAATTCATGTATCTTATTTTCTAATTCTTCTTTGGAAAATAAAACTTTTTCAATTCGGTTATCTATTTTTTGGTTTTGCATTTATTTTCCTCTTCATCAATTATTTGAACTACTCTATTATAAACTTCTTCTTCGTTTAAATCGTTGGTGTCTAATATTTTGAAATTTAAATTGTAAGTTTCTGCCAACTCTTTAAAAAGTTTAAAATAATTTTCATGTAAATTTTTAAAGTAGTTGTAATTTAAATCTCAGTTTTCAATTTCGCTTTTTCTTCCTCTTTCAAAAATTCTCTTTTTGAATGTGTCAAAATTTATATCCAAAAAGATTACTAAATCAGGTAATTCTTTTTTTGTTATAAGTTTAGAAAATAAAGCATCATATGCTTCTAAATATTTAGGTTCTTTTTCTTTTAATATCAGTTTAGCAAATATATAGTGTTCAATTGAAAAACGATCTAAAAATAAGTGTCTATTGTGATCTGTTTTTTTAAGTAATTCTTTATATATTTCATCAAATTTTGCGCTATGGTTTTCAATTATAAAGCTTTGAAAACCTATTGTTAAATTAGGTTTCTTTTCATAAAGTCATTTTAAAAAAGTATTAAAAACTTCATCATTTTCATCAAACTCATGCAAGATTAATGAGTTTGGGTATGAATCATTTAATTTTTTAGATAGCGAACTTTTGCCGGCAGCTATCATGCCGCTTATGCCAATTATCATATTACTCCTTCTTAATTTAAAATTTATTTAAATTATTTTACTAAACTTTAAGTTATAAAGTACTATTTTTTGTACAAAAAAACAACTAAAATAATTTAATCAATTTTTGGCAAAATTTCTTTTAAAATCATAAAAAGTAATAAAATAATTTGCCATCATAAATAGCAAATTTTTTAAAACTGTTTTTTGTAGTTTTTTAAGATATTTTCATATAGATTCTTGTTATTTTGAATGTCATATGACTTAATTAAATTTAGTATTAGTCCAATAATAGTCATTGGGCCAACTCCCCCAGGTACAGGACTTAAATATGAAATAGGTGTTTTAATATTATTAATATCAACATCACCAACAATATCATTATTTATTCGATGAATTCCGACATCTACTAAAATTACATTGTTTTTTAAATTAATGTCTTTTAAACAATTTCTAGTGCCTGTTGCAACTATAACTATATCATTATTAGTCATATTGTTTTTTGGTGTATTTTTATCATATCTATTAACAATTAATCCTAATTGCTCAAAGTAATTAGCTAAAGGCCTGCCTACTATTTTGCTTTGACCAACTATTCCTATAGTTTTATTTTTAAATTCAATATTATATTCTTTTAATAAAAGTAATATGCCTAAGTCTGTAGCAGGAAGAAATGATTCAATTTGAGAGATGTAATTAGATGATTGATTTGCATCATTTAAACCATCTATGTCTTTAATTTGAGGAATTTTATTAAGTATTTCATCAACATCAATTTTATTTGATGCGTCCATAGGTAATTGGACTATAAAACCTGTTGTTATTTCATTAAGTTTTTGAATAGCTTCAATAATTTCGACTTGAGTTGAACGTTTAGATAATTTTATAAACTCTGTGCTTATACCTAGTTCATGTGCTGCTTTTAGTTTATGCTTAATATAAATATTAGATTCTTCCAAATCACCAACTTGTAGAATGCCCAAAATTGGCATATTATTTAATGCCAATTTTTTAAGTTCATCTCTAATCCTATTTTTTAGCTTTTCAGAAGTCTTTTTTCCATCTAAAATCTTATACATTTAAATTATGCTTTTCTAAATGCACCTTTTCTGCTTTGTACATTGGTGCCTGTTGTATCTTTTAGTGATCTAGCATAATCTATTGCTTCTTTTTGAGTTTTAAAAATTCTAATTGCTTTCTTACCTTTTGGGTTTTTTACTGCTCAACCATCGGGGTGGTTAACTATTAATCTGACTGCCACAAATTGCCTCCATTATTACTAATTTGAAACTTATTAAATAAATTATAAGTTAATTGTCCGTTTTTCTTAGAAAATAAGATTGTTTTTTAAAAAAACAATTATATAAAGATTTAATCTGACCTTATTCAATGATTAATTAACGAATTAAAAAATTATTTGGTTCTTATTTCGATTTGCTAAAAATAAAAATATTGGCACTTTCTAAGTACCAATTTGGCGATTTATCATTTGGTGGAGATGCGGGGAATCGAACCCCGGTCCACACACTCTAGTGAATTTGATTCTACAGTTTAGTTTATTTTTGATTAACTTGCTACTTTAAAATAAACAAAAATCATAACAAGTTTTAGTTTGCTTTGTCATTTAGCTATAAACTAAAAAGTCACTAAATCAAAGCCCTCCAACAAACATTCCTCAACCGGGCTAATCAAGGGTTTGACCAATTACAAATTAAGCGTAAACTGGGTTTGAGTGATTCATCATAACATTTGTCATCATGAATTCTTCTTGTTTTTTGTTTTCTAAGTTTGCATTTAAAAAGCCTAGAAAGTATTATGGTCTACAAAACCACTGCTACAAAAGCATTCGAGTGCCTGTCGAAGCCATTACACCCCCGTTTGTATTAATATAATGTCTTCAAATTTCTTTTCAAGTCTTCTTGTTTAATTTTTTCACGTTTGTCATATTTCCTTAACTTTTTAGCTAAGGCTATTTCAATCTTTATATTGTTATTAATTCAATACAAAGAAATCGGAATAATTATCAACGATAAACGATCACAAGTGTTTTTCATTCTTAAAATTTCATTTTTGTGCATTAAAAGTTTTCGAGAACGGTCTAAATCACCTTTTACTAACATATACTGAGATATGTGAGCATTATTTAGCCAAAGTTCATTTTTAGTACTAATTGAACAAAAAGCGTTATCCAATTTTACGTTTTTTGCTCTTAAACTCTTAACCTCTCATCCTAGTAATGAAATGCCGGCTTCATATGTGCTGTGAATTTCATAATCAGATTTGGCAAATTTATTTTTAACTATTAACTTTGACATAAGTTAAATTATAAGATATAAAAAAAGAAATACTAACACAATTGAGCGTTAATATTACCTTTTTCACGTTCGATGCTTACAATTTTAATTCTGCGATTATCACCGACTTTAAAATTTAAATGTTGGCCCTTAGCTTCAAAATTAGATACTTTTAGTACATAATCATTTAAGTCTTCAAATCTAATTAAAACACTAGTTTGATATTCATTAATATTAAAGAATATACCAAATTTCTCAATCGAAACTAAAGTTGCAATAAATTCTTTATTAATTAAATTATTAAAGAATTCGGCTTTTCTTATATCTACAATATCTCTTTCAATAGTCATAGCTATTTTTTCAGATTCTGAATTTAACGCTGCTATGCTTGAAATTTTAGATTTAAGCTCACTAAAATCATTAATGTTAAATTGAGCTTTAGTTTTATTAAATAAATATTTCTTAATTATACGGTGTAATAACAAATCGGGATATCTTCTTATTGGCGAGGTAAAATGAGAATAATGTTCAGAAGCCAATCCAAAATGTCCTATGTTATCAGAAGAATAAATTGCCTTTTGCATTGTTCTTAAAAAGGCATTTTTCATATATTCACTAGAGGTATTATTTGATATTTCATTTACCATTTTAGCAAAACTTAATGGCTCACCATCATAAGGAACTTTTATATGTTTTAAACCCGAAAAATTGATTAATTCTTGTAATTCAAGTAATTTCTCTGAAGATGGTTTATCATGAATTCTATAAATTGAAGGAATTTTGTTTTCTGTCATCATGGAAGCCACTGTTTCATTTGCTCTAACCATGAAATCTTCAATCATATTTTCACTTTCGCCTTCTTCGCGAATGATAATGTCTTTTACAAAGCCATTTTCCATTACAATTTTTGGTTCTTTAATATCAAAATTCACATATCCTTCAGCAATTTTATTTTTTCTAATAAGTTTAGATATATCCCTAGCTATGTTTAGCATACTTTCAATTTCAGGTTTCAATGATATTTTTTTATCATAAAATTCATTAACTTCCTTGTAATTAAGTCGATAATCTGAATTAATAACACTTTCATACAATTCTTGTTTAACATTTTGACCTATAGGATTTATTTCTAATTCCAAAGTAATGGTATTTCTATCTACATTAGGATTTAGTGAACAAATTCCATTTGATAGTTCAGTTGGCAACATCGGAATAACTTTGTCTGGTAGATAGATACTTGTTCCTCTTTTTAGCGCTTCTTTATCAATTGCACTATCTTCAGGAACATAATACGAAACATCAGCTATGTGAATAAATAGTTTTGTATTACCATTTGGTAATTTAAAACAAGAAATTGCATCATCAAAATCTTTTGTATCAAGACCATCAATAGTAACTGTTAATATATTTCTTAAATCACGTCTATTGCTAATCTCTGTCGCACTAACTTTTTTAGGCAATTCAAATGCTTCAACTAGAGTTTCTTGGTTGAATGAAGTGTCAATTTCATTTTCGGCTAATATTTTTTTAAATGGATATTCAAAATCACTTTTTGTTGTTAATATATCTTCATACTTAGCTATTACTGCTTTATCATTTGGTTCTAAAACTTTTAATTTAATAATTTGATCTTCAGTTATATTCTTAGGAATTTGCATTCAATTTAAAATTTCCACCCTAGCTGAGGATTTTTCATTCGAAGCTACAAAATTATATTTAGAATATTCATTCTTTATTCAAGAACCAGTAATTGTTTTAATTTTGTGTTCTATTAATTTAACAATTTTAGCTCGATATAATTCTTGATTTTCTTCATTATAATATGCAAAAATTTGTGCTATCACTAAATCACCATCTAATATATTTTTGATTTGAAATGGAAACAATATTGCTGATTTAAGTTCATTATTTCTTTGGTCTTCAAAATCAATAAAACCTAGGCGTTTATTAGTAATCGAAATTCTTGTTTCTAATTCACTAAGAAAATAAAGAGGGAAGTATTTATCTTCTTTATTTATATCAATTTTATTTTCTTGAACAAGAATTTTTAGAAGTGTTGATAGCTCATAATTTTGTGAATGATGTATTTGTAATTTTTTGGCAATTTGTAAAAAATTTAGACCTGATTTGTGATTTTGAATAAACTTCAAAACGCTTTCAGAGTCTAAACTTTTTCTTTTATTATTTTGAAATTTCATTTGTTAGCCTCTTTGTATAAGCACTCTTAATACAATTGCAAATACAAATAACAACACTCCCAAAGAAATCATAGATCATTTTAAAACCTTTTTAATTCCACGTTCTTTTGATACTTTAAATAAATCAAGGTCATTGCTTCCAACTAAGGCACCACTAAAACTATTTGAATCTGGAGCCATCATAAATGAAATACCCACAATTGCTAAAGAAATAAATATTGTTATAGATACTAATACTCATAAACCGGCACTACTCATTTTTATCTCCTTGTTTTTTAATTTCTAATCCGTATTCAAATAATTGTTCTTTAGTTACTTCTGAAGGCGCTGAAGTTAATAAATCTACACCTTTTGCATTTTTTGGAAACGCAATAACATCTCGAATTGAAGAAGATTTTGTTAATATCATTAAAACTCTTTCAATTCCAAATGCTATGCCACAATGTGGAGGAAGACCATATTCAAATGATTTTAGGAAAAATCCAAATCTTGAATTTTGCTCCTTTTCTGACATATTTAGTATATCAAACATTTTTCTTTGTGTTTTTAAATCATAAATTCTAATTGAGCCAGATCCTAATTCAAAGCCATTTAAAACAAGGTCATAAGATTTAGCCTTAACTTTTGAGTATTCTTTTGAATCTAGATATTTAAGTGTATTTTCTTCAAATTGTGTAAATGGGTGGTGTGCTGGTGCATAAGTTTGGTTTTCTTTATCATATTCAAACATAGGTCAATTTACAATTCAAATAAAATTTAATTTATTAGGATCGGCCAAATTATAAATTTCATTTAATAATGTTCTAATTGCACCTAATGATTTTAAAGCATCTTCTTCATCATCAGAAGCTGATACAAGACCAAATTTTGAAGTTTTTGATTTACAAATACTTGATAGATGATTACTAAAATCACATTTAGGAAAACTTAAGTCTAAAATTTCAAAGAAATCTCCATTATTTTTCTTAAATGTTTCATTAATTATTTTGATGTGTTCAGTTACATCACGATCAAATATAATTGCTTTAACATATTTCTTTTTGAACTTTGAACTAAATTCAGCTGAATAATCTTCAATTAAATATTCATAACGCGTATCTGGCTTGTCATTTCCATAGTGTTTCATTGCATAATCAAAATCCATGCGAGGAAAGTTGTTTTCAATTTTATAACCTAATTCATTTAAAACATATACTCACATATCTTCACATATTTTGAATATATCTTCTTGATTAGCAAAAGACATCTCAATATCCAATTGTGTAAATTCGGGCTGTCTATCTTTTCTTAGATCTTCATCTCTAAAAACTCTAGCTAATTGAAAGTATTTTTCAAGTCCTCCTGCCATTAATAATTGTTTAAATAATTGAGGCGATTGTGGTAGGGCAAAAAACTTACCTTTTCGTCTTGTTGGAACTAAATAATCTCTTGCTCCTTCAGGTGTTGATTTAGCTAAAATTGGTGTTTCAACTTCAATAAAATTTTCTTTATCAAAAAAGTTTCTAATTAATAATAAAAGTTTATGTCTTAGTTTCAAATTATGTAGAACTTTAGCATTTCTGATATCTAAAAATCTATATTCCAGTCGCAAGTCCTCATTAGCTGAATTGTCACGGTTGTCATTAATATCAAAAGGAATTTGTTTTGAAGAATTTAAAATTTCATATTCTTCAACTAAGATTTCAATTTCTCCTGACTCTAATTCTCTATTAGCTTCAAGTCTTTTTTGAACCAAACCTTTAACTTTTATACAACTTTCTTTGGTTAATAAAGGATCGACTATATTTTGAAAAACCAATTGTACAATTCCACTTGAATCTCTCAAATCAATAAACATTTGGCCTTTAAATTTTCTTTTATTAGCAATTCAGCCAAATAATTCAACTTCTTGACCAATATTATTAATATTTAGTTTAGAACAATAATTTTGCTTCATTATAATACTTCCTTTATTTTTTGTTTAAAGCTTTCTAAACCAGTATATTCAAATTCAAGTTCTTTATTCTTAGATTTTAGTTTTATGTAATTAGGTTTTGAATTCAATTCCTTAAATAATAATATCTTAGGATTGTGCTTAAAATTAAGCTTAAAAAGTTGTTTTATATTTATTTTAAAATTCTGAAATTCAACACTAAATTCTTTACGCAAGTCATAGACTATTTTAATAATTTCATCTTTTTCATCTTCATTCAAATAACCAGCTAAAATTTCTAGATTATCTTTTAAATTATCGTATTTGTCCAAATTATAATTAATGATTTCAACAAGTCTATCAACGCCAAAAGCAAAACCTATTGAACCAATATCAGGTCCTCCAAATGACTTAATCATGCCATCATATCTTCCACCACCAAGAATGGTCGACTTTGATCCTAAAGCTTTTGAAGTTGATACAAATTCAAATACTATATCAGTATAATAATCTAATCCTCTAACTAGATAAGGATTTTCAACATATTTAATTTGGTTTTTATCTAATAATTGCAACAGTTGTTTATAATCATCTTTTTCTTTTTGACTTAAAAAATCCACTAGTTTTGGAGCATTTTTTACAAAATCTTTTTCAATTTCATCTTTATCGTCTAAAATTCTCAAAACATTTTTTTCAAGTCTGATTTGTGATGTTTCACTTAATTGTGATTTATATTCCAAAAAATATTTTTTCAAACTATTAACGTAGTTATTTCTAGTTTCAAAATTACCTAAATTGTTGATTTCTAGTACAAAGTCTTCAACTTTTATTTCTTGTAAGAAATCATATGCCAATTTTATAATCTCAAAATTACTCAAAACACTTTTAGGTTCAATTAATTCAATTCCACCTTGAATAAATTGTCTATATCTACCTTTTTGAGGTCTTTCATATCTAAACATGGGACCAAAATAGTATAATTTTGCATTTTCTAAATTATTAATTTTGTTTTCGATATAAGCTCTAATGACTGCAGCTGTTCCTTCTGGTCTCAAAGCAATAGTACGATTTCCATTATCTTTAAAAACGTACATTTCTTTAGTTACAATATCGCTTGTTTCACCTGTAGCTCTAACAAACAAATTATAATCTTCAATAATCGGAGTTTCAAGATGCTTATAGTTATATCTTCATGAAACTTTTTCAAAAGATTTATGAATGAAATCGATAATTTTTGCTTCATTATTGTAAATATCTTTTGTACCTTTTAGCCTACTAAACATCTTTTACCTCCATAATTTAATTTAATATTTTTATATTTATATTGAAAAATCATTTATACCAATAAATGTTTGTTCTTGAATTTTTTCTGTATTTCAAAAATCATTTTGAATTCTTTTTAGCTTATTAGCATATTTTAAATTGGTTAATGATTCTCATATTTTTGGCATTATGAATAAATTTAAATATCACAATGCAATGAAACCTACACCAATTGCCATGATTGCACTAAATGATATTGTTACCAACAAGAATGGTGCAGAAATCATGAAGCCGATTGCTATTAACATATTAATTCTTTGAATTGGTAATGTATCTGTTAATAATACCTTAAAAATAGTATGAACTTGTTCTGGTGTGTATATGTAATTTTTTGTATTTAAATCCTTTTTAGTTTCCGCTTTAATTCTAGATGCATTAATTGCAGAATCAAAAATATTAATAAATGAAATTAATACTAGTGAATCATAAGCCTGAACATTCATTTTGGTTCTAAATATTGCAAATGAAGCAAGTAAAATGCCAATTAGTAAAATTTGTTTAATAAAGAATATAAATGCTGCTTGAAATGAATATCTAAATGATAAATAAATAATACTACTTATCGTAATAAGCACTAGTAATAAAGTGTTTCAACCAATTGCATATCCTATGTTAGTTGCTCCTAAAACATTTGCACTTCTAACTAGTTCAACATCGGTGTAACCTTTAGAATTAAAGTAACCAACTAAATTAGTATCCATAAAATCATTTAAATTAACTTTAGAATTAACAATAATTTCATTAAAACCTTTTTCACTATTTAAGGTTAATTTAACTAATGCTTCAGGGTGGTTTGAAGTTATATAACTGTTTAAATCAAGTAATATTTTTTGATGTGTTTCTAAGTTAGATTCATTTTTAAGATTAATACCAATTGAATATATGTGATTATTGTAAATTTCTGAATTAACATTTAAACCAGCAAAACCGTGATTTTCTTTAATAGCAAAAGAACCATATACAATTATTCCCACAACTAAAAATACAATTACAGGAATAATAAAATATTTAGCTTTAAATAAAACTTCAATTTTTGCTAAGAGTTTGCACTTAGGAACTTTTTTAGTTAAAAGTCAATTCGTTTTTTTATCAAAAGATTCAGTTTGTATCAAAGCTCTTAAAACAATGGTGTTTAAACCTATTAATATTAAACCTATTAATAATACACCTATTCCAACTAGTGCACCTATGGTTGAAGAATGGTTTACATTTAGATAATAAGTAATTATTGCACCAAGACCCATAATTGCAACTACATCTAAACCAGAGATAAAAGTTTTTTTGGTAGCTCTATTAATTGCTTTGTTAGGATTTGCGCCTTCTAACATTTCTTTACTAAAGATTTGAAGTTTTTTAGCAATGATGTTAAATGCCACAAACATGATTAACATAATTGAAATAACAACTAATGAGTTTATTGCTAATCCAAAGGCAGTAATTATTGATAAGAATACAAATAATAGAAATGCCATGGCAATTGATGAAATAGCACCCATCATTCTATGTTTAATTATTAGATATAGTGCTAATGTGGTATATAAAATAACTATTGCTAAGACAAATGAATCAAATTTGTAAACTGGTTTTAGTTCATAATAAGAAAATTGTTTAGTCAATGTAAACGGTGTATATGAAAAGTTAATTAAAGAAGCTAATTGACTATTAGAATATCCATTTGGACTATTATTAATTAAATAAAACACTGAGTCTCTTTTTTGCGAAGAAATTAAAGAGATTGGTGAAGTTGCTGATATTAAATATTTTTGTGCAGTTATTGAATTTTTTAAAATAGGATCAATCGAGCTAATAACATTACCTTTTTTATCCTTTTTTTCTTCAACATCAGGATTGTTATTTACATAAGCATATTTAACAGGATTTTTTCCTGCTTTTTCTCAACCTTCTTTGTCATTGGTTTGAGCATTATGTATGAATTCATCAATATTTAATCAAAAATAAATTTTGTTTTGTGAAAGAGTTGGACCACCTTGACCTTGTTGAAAACTTTTTAATCAATAATCAAAAGCTAATCTTGTAAATTGATCTCAAGCATAATCATTTAATTTAATTTGGATTCTGTCTGCATAACCTTGCGGAATTTTTGATATTGCAGGATTTGCATCTAAATCCATGTTGAAGTTTTGAGCACCTTCAGCAATTAATTCATCTAGTCCATGACTTGTAGCACCTTGGCCTTGATATTGACCTTTATAAAATAGGGGTTGACCTTTATGGTCTGTTATTGTTAAATATGGTTTTTTAGTAAGTGAAGAAATTAATTCTTGTTGCAGTTTATCATTTGTAGCTAATAAACTCTTCACTTCTAATAAATCACTAGATAACAAACCAACATCAAAGTTTGATGTTAGCTTATCATTTTTTTCTTGTAGATAATTTTTAACTATATTTGCTATTTGACTTGGTTGTAATTTTTCCTTTGGACTAACTAAATTTTTATCCTCATCGATTCTAAGGGTTACTTTTGAGCCCACAATCTGGTTATTTACAATATTACTTTTTTTAATATTTGGCCCTAAATAAAATATTGAACCAAAAATTAAAGAAATAAGCATAGCAAAAATTATAAAAATACTAAAAGCTCATTTTAAAGCTGGACTAATTCTTATTTTTTTATTCATGGTTAAAATTATATTAAAATTTTTGAATTTAAATAGCAATATATTTAAAAATATATAATCGCTAGTTTTTAGAAACTTTTTTTATCTTCAAGACCATTTAAATAATTTAAACCTGCTTCAGTTATTTTTCTTCCTCTAGGACTTTTTTCGATAAATTTTTTTACTAACAAAGAGGGTTCTAATTCATTAACAATTGTCATTCTATCATCTTTAATTATTGAACTTAAAGCGTCTAATGAAGCACTTTTTTTATTAAAAACTTTTTTTAAAGCATTTAAATACTCAATTTGAGGAACATTTAGACCTCCCGGATAAACTTCAAGATAATTAAATGTTTGATTAACAATATTTTCATTAATTTCAACAGCATTATTAAAAATCGCAAAATCATGCACTCTTTTTAATAAATTATTAGCTATTCTAGGTGTAAATCTGCAATTTTTAGCTATTAGACATATTGCTTCTGAATTGATAGCAATATCATTTCTTTTTGCTGAATTTTTAATAATTGTTTTAATATCATCAATTGTATATGATTGTAGTTTACCAATATAACCAAATCTATCCTTTAGTGGATTTGAAATTAAATTATATTTAGTGGTCGCTCCTATTAATGAAAACCTTTTTAAATTCAGGCGCATTATTTTAGTATCACCTTCAACACCAATTGGTAAATCAATTACATAATCTTCGATTGCTGAATACAACAATTCTTCAACGTTTTTGTTAATGCCATGAATTTCATCAATAAATAAAATGTCATTTTCTTGTAATGATGAAAATATTGTTAGTATATCGCTTCTTTTTTGAATTAATGGCCCTTGTACATAAACAATTTTAGCTTTGGTTTCATTAGCAATTATTTGAGCTAAAGTCGTTTTGCCCAATCCTGGAGGTCCATAAAACAAAATATGATCAATTGCTTTGTTTTGAACCATTGAAGAATTTATCATTATTTTTAAAGTTGATGTAATTTTATTTTGACCAATAAAATCTTCAAAGCTCTTAACTCTATACTCTTGCTTCATTTTGTTTTTGGCTAATAATTTTTATAGCATTTTCAACTGATTCTTCAATGTCAGAACTTAATTCCATATTATCTAAAGCCAATTTAATTTGACTACTCTTAAAACCTAACATTTTCATTGTCTCTTCAAATTCTTTTAAATGAGAATTTTGCTTAGTTTTATTGTTAAATTTAGCCAAATCTTCTTCTGGCATTTTAGCAATAAATTTGATGTATTTATCTTTAAAAGTTAAGATGATTGCATTAGCAATTCGATTAGAAACATATGATATTTGAGTTAATGCTTCTCTATTCTCATTAGCAACATAATGAATAACATTTTCTCAACCTACATTTAATATTGAAATAGCTGTTTTAGGTCCTAAACCTTGTAAACTAATTAAATCTTCAAAAACCACCATTTCTTTAAAACTCTCAAAGCCATATGTAACTTTTGAATATTCATTAACTATTTGAGAAATAAATATTTTTTTATTTTCTCCACTCTTAAATCTTTCAATTTTGGGTGTATAAATTAATTCTCCTGTTCCATTGTGATCTAAAATAAGGTAATTTGTATTAACGTGTACGATTTTTCCATATAAATAAATTGTCATTTTCTCTTCCTCCAAAATTAACTATAAGACAACAAAAAATATCGTGATTAAGAAAATGAAAAACTGATGAAATTATTGAGAAAAAATAAAAATTGGTAAAATTAAAATATGAAAAATATATTAGTAAACATTGAAATTCCTATGAATTCTAGTATTAAATATGAATATGATAGAAAAACAGGAAAAATTAAAGTAGATAGAATATTAAGAGGGGGTTTTAAATACCCTGCTAACTATGGATATTTATCAGAAGCATTAGATTGAGATGGTGATGAATTAGACGTCTTGGTTTATTCACCTGAACAATTTATGCCTGGAACATTAGTAGAAGCGAGAATAATAGGTGCAATGAAAATGATTGATTCTGGAGAAACTGATACCAAATTAATTGCTGTTCATGCTGATGATTATTGTTTAGAACATATTAAAAGTCTTGATGATATTGACAAAATGTGATTAAAATCAATTGAAATATTCTTTAAAAATTATAAGTTCTTTAAAGGCCCTAATATTACTGATGTTACAGGATTTGAAGGTATCGAGTGAGCCCTTAAAGAATACAATGAATGTGTTGAACTCATGAATAAATATGGTTCATTAGACAAAGAAGAATTTATTAAAAAAATGAAAAAATTGCACCCAGATAAATATCTATAGATAATAGTGGCCTTTTTTAAGGCTGCTTTTTTTAGCAATTTTTTAATTTTAATGAAACAATAACTAATTGTTTATATATTAATATATAAACTACTTTCAAAGTCTCATAAAATCTTTTTTGTCTAGAAATATTCATAAAATGAAAAAGAGGAAAAAAATATGGCTAGTAGAAAGTATAAAGAATTAATATCTCTAAGACCTTTTGTTAGCTCGGTCTTACAAGGATGTCTTGGTAATAGACCTAAAAACTTAACGGATCAGCAAATTAAAGCTAAAGACTTAAGAAATAACAACAGTGAATTAGAAAAAGAATTTTCAATAAAAATGTCAAACTTTAAAGACCTAAAAAAGCAAAAAGAGATTATTGATAAAAACTATAAAACACTATTATTAAATGCAATCAACAATTTACAATCTATCGATAAATCAATTTTATTAACTATTATATTTAAAAGAAATTTAAGTAATATTTCTTGAAAAACTTTTAATATTTCAAAATCAACTTTTTATAGAAAAATTAAATTCATTGAAAAAATCCTCAAGTGGTGTTTTTTTGAATAAATAACATCTAAAACTGAATTAAATAATCAAATATTTACATTGTCATGTAAATAGTTTTGATTTTGTTTTACAAATAAAAATGTCTTATTAATTAATGGGACTTTAAATTATTTTATTTATATATAAATAACGATTTTTTTAGTGCTTTAAAAACATATTTTAATCCTCTTTCTGGTGTACTTTTATTAGGTCATAAAGACTGTTAGGAGGTAAAATGTTTTTATACAATGATATTCAACAAGTTTCAAAAATTGATAATAAAAAATTTGAAACATATAAGGAAGATGTAGCAATTAAAATTGAGCCTATATATTTTAGGCGTAAAATAGTTGACAATAGTAAACTTGGTTCTTCAAGTGTGGATATAAACATTTTAAGAGAACTGCAAAGCAATAGGTGAGTTTTTCATGTAAGAATGCCTAAGCATCTTTATCACTTACCAAAAACAAAAAGGGTTTTATTGAATGATAAAAAAATTAAAGTTGAAAAATTAGAAGATGATGGTGGACTTACTAGATTTCAATTTGATAAATATGAAAATGGAACAAATATTGATTTTAGTGATTTAAAAAGTTTAGAATTTCAATTTTATAGTCATTGGCAAAGAGAAAGAATTTGACATTTCGCATTTAAAATATTATTTGATATTAAGACAGAAAAGAAAAATTTTACATATTTAAATGTAAGAGATAAAAATATAGGTTTGAATTTTATGGAATCTATTAATTTAAATGTTAGAAGATCTTCGGTTTCCACTTCAAATCCTTTAAGAAATAATACAGCTTATATTAACAGATTAAATTATCGTCTAAAATTTAATACTTTAAAACAAAATGAACCATTACATAAGGTATTTGAACAAGAAATTGAATTAAGTAGTCCAAATAAATACTTCAAGCCAGATAGACGTTATTTTTTTGAATTTGCAGATACACTAAACATTAAAGATTCATTAAGTACTAAACAGTATAAACTTTATAGTTCATTTACTAGAATTAATAAATATAAACAAAAGATTGAATATTACATTAATAACCCTATTATTTGAAATAAAGAAAAGAAAGAGTTTATAACAGCAAATAATTCTGATATGTATGGTTATCATCTACCATTAGTACATGAAGGTGCATTCAAAATGGATTTCTTAGTTAAACAAAATTTAATTGATGATTTTAAATACATAGAATATCAAGATTCTTTTACTAAAAGATTATTTAATTCTAGAGATGCTTTAATTAAGTTACATGTCAATAATATAAATTTAACTACCGAACAAGAAGATTTATATTATGACGACTGAAAAGTAAAAAACTTATAAAAAATGCCCTATTTTGCATAACAAATAGTGCTATTTTTTAGGTCCTTTTGGAATTGAATTTCTTTTGTGTGCAGTTTTTAGATGTATATTCCTAATTTTTAAAGCTTTTTGTTTTGAAACTAGTGTCTCATTTGTGAGATATTTTTCAAATTCTTCATAACTAAAACCTAATTCTTCTTCATCTGATTTAGTGTTAACTAAATTAGCACTAGGTTGTTTTTTGATTATTTCACCTGGAACACTTAACAAATGAGCCATTTTGTAAATATCACTCTTTAATAAATTAGCAAAAGGCAATAAATCGCAGCCTCCATCACCTCATTTTGTAAAATAACCCAAATAGTATTCATCATAATTATCAGTTCCTAAAACCAAAGAGTTATTTTCTTGTGCTTTGGCATACAAAACACTCATAAATAATCTAGATTTTAAGTTCGCTTTAACATAATCATTTTTTACTTCTATTTTCTTTGAGAGTAATTCAAATTCTTCTTTTAAATTAATAAATTGAATGTCCTTAACTATGTTATTTAATTCAAAAACATGTTTCCTTGTTTCATTATCAACATCAGTTTCTAAATAGTATAAAAATGCTTTCGAACCCAATATTCTTTTAGCAATGATAGAAAGTGCAGCGCTATCTACACCACCTGAAACGCCTATAACAACACCAATGCTATTTGCTTCTTTTAGTTTTTTGATTATTCACTTTTGAATTTTTACAATTAATTTATTGTAAAAAGATTTTTCTTCATCATTTAGTTTTATATTTGACCACTTATGCATACTTATAATTTTATATTTTTATTAAATGAATAAATAATATTTATTTTATTTATAATTTTTTATAATTTAAAAATTAAAAACTTTAAAGAGAGGAATTACAACATGATTAATGTAAATGATTTAAAATCTGGTGTTACTTTTAAACTAGAGGGTAATATTTATGTGGTTTTAGAAGCACAACATTCTAAACAAGGAAGAGGACAAGCTAACGTTAAAGTTAAAGCTAAAGATTTAAGAACAGGTTCAACTACTATTAAATCTTTTACTGGTGGAGATAAAGTTGAAAAAGCAATGATTGATAAAATAGCTATGGACTATTTATATAATTCAGGAGAGGCTATTGTTTTAATGGACCAGGAAACTTTTGAACAAACTGAAGTTCCTTTGGCAAGTATTGAATGAGAACTTAACTTTTTAAAAGAAGGTATGAAAGTTGTTGTTAGAAAATATGAAGCAGAAGTGTTAGATATCGAATTACCTGCTAATGTTTCATTATTGGTTACAGAAGCTCCAGATGCAGTTAGGGGTAACACAGCTCAAGCAGCCCAAAAGAAAGTCACTGTAGAAACAGGATATGTACTAGAAACACCTTTATTTATTAAAGAAGGTGAAATGATTTCAATATCAACAGAAACAGGAAAATACGTAGGAAGAGCTTAATATGAGTGATTGTATATTAGTTAATACAAAAATGAATTTTGACTTTAAGGTTGAAATTAAAACAATTAAAAAAACAATTGAGCAAGTGTTTGAAAGTAGAAATAATATTATATTAACATCTGCTCCTCAAATTGTTGTTAATGCTTCAAAAAATAATGTTGAAATTTTTATAAATTACAAATTAAAAAAAGATAATGTTCTTTCGTTTCAAACAAAACAATTAATATTTATGATTGAACAAAGAATATATTCGCTAATTAATGTTAAACCAACAAACATTAACTTAGTTTTTGAAGGTGTTCAAAATGTTTAGAACTAAAAAAATAAATGAAATAGCAATAGACAATATTAAAATTAATGCCCTGGCTCAAATTGCTAATGCAAAAGTTGGAAATATTCCTATTAATATAAGTGCTGCCAAGATTTTTCATACTTTATTTGCATTTCATTACAAATTTGATTTTGAAAATCCTCAATGAATAAATAGAGATAGATTTGTTTTAAGTGATGCAAATGCTATTCCTACATATTATTCAGTTTTATATTTATTGGGTCTAATTACCAAAGAAGAATTACAAAATATAAATAAACCTTCTTGTAAATTAGCTCATCACTTAAAAAAGAATAATGCTTTGGGAATCGAAGTTTCTTCAGGTTGTGCGGGTCAAGGTATTGCTGAAGCAGTAGGTTTTGCAATTGCAGAAGCTAATTTATCAGCTAGTTTTAAAGAAATATCTCATTATACATATGTATTTGTATCAAGTAAGGATTTAGAAACAGGCTTAGCTTATGAAGCGCTTGAATTAGCTGGTAATCTTAATTTAAATAAACTAATTGTTTTATATGATTCAAACTCATTATTAAGTGATTCGGAAGAAAACAAAAAAAGTAATGTTGATATTAGAAAAAAATATGAAGCATTAGGTTTTAAATTTCATCGAATTAAAGGAGCTAATTATAAATCAATTTCAAGCGCTATTGGTGATGCTAAAAAATCTAAGAAACCTAATTTTATTGAAATTAAAACAACTTTGGGAGAACTGAATTTAAATATTCTTGAAAACTTCTCAGTTAAAAACAAAATTTTAAGTTTTGAAGAAATTGATGAATTTAAAGAAACATTAAACTTTAAGAAAAATGATTTTTTTGATGTTTATTCAGAAGTTGTTTCTTCGTATGCTAAAGTTAAAAAAAGAAATAACAATATTTTTAAAAAATGAACTCCCTCAGATCAGTTACTTAATTTTTTAAATGAAGAGCTTAAAGAAAATATAAATGACAATTTTCTTTCAAGTGGTTGTGACATCGATACAAACTTGTTTACAATAATGAATAATATCTTTGATAAGTATAAAAATACATTTGCCTTATCTTCAACTCTAAAAACTCTTTTTAAAATAAAATCTTCAAATGGTGTTTTTGCTAATAATAATCAAGAAGGAAGAAGTTTATTATATGGACCTAAAAGAATGGCAGCAGCTTTAATTGCAAACGCAATTAGGTTGCATTCTAATTTCAAGCCATTTATTATAAATAACCTTCTTCAAGCTGATTTATTTATTAGTGGAATTAGAAAAGCTGTTGATGACAATCTAAAAATTTTATATTTACTAGATAATGATATAAATAGTGCTAAGAGTTCAAAAGTTTCATATCAACCTGAAGAACAAATTAGTATTCTAAATTCAATCGAAAGACTAACAATATTATATCCATCTAATTTATATGAACTATTAGGTGCCATTGAATATTATTTAAATAAAGCCAGCGGGCCAGTCGTGATTATTAGTAATTTTGCAAGTAGTTGAATTTGTGAAAACACTTCAAAACAAAGCTTTATTTCAGGTGCATATTATGTACTAAAAAATAATTCAGAATTTACATTATTAGCTAAGGGTTCAGATATGAAATTAGCTCATAAAATTGCTGAAAAAAATAATCTAAATTTAATTTCTATTTCTAATGAAGAAAATTTAGATAAACTTTCATATAATAAAAAATTCGCCATTACTTTTAGCAAAGATATTGGCGAAGGTTGAATGAAATACGCTAGATTTAATTTAAATATTAATAATTCAAATAACAAATTAAAATCTGATTTTAATTTAGTTGATAAAACTATTAAAAGTATAATAAGCAAAAAAAATTAGGGTTGCCTAATTTTTTTAGTCTCTTTTTTAAACTGTTCTATTTCACTAGATTTAATTTCTCTAAATTCGCCAATTTTAAGGTTTGTATCATCTAAAATACCATATCTTTTACGATGTAATTTTTTTACATAATTATTTACCAATAAAAATAGATTTTTAACATGATGATTTCTACCTTCATTTAATTTAATTGAATAAACTAAATCCTTGATTTTTGTAACTTTCTGTTTTGAAAAAACACCATTTAGTTTTACAAAATTTGAATTTAAATAATTTAATTCTTTGTCAGATAAGGGCTTTTCAAGCGTAACAATGTATTCACGTTCAATTTCTGAAGAAGGATGAGCTAATATATTAGCAAAATCACCATCATTAGTTATTATTATAACTCCTGTTGTATTGTAATCTAGGCGTCCTATAGAATAGCAATATTTATTTATATTAATTCATTCATAAATTGTTTTTCTGCCTTGAGGATCTTTAAGTGTGCAAATAGTGTTTTGTGGTTTATTAAGCAAAATATAAAATTTCGAAGTTTTATTACTGATTACTTTATTATCAATTCTAATTTCATCATCTAAGCTAACTCTTTGGCCTATAGAAGCTAGAGCACCATTAACTAACACTCTCGATTCTATAATAAGTTTTTCAGCCTCTCTTCTTGAACAATAACCATAATCTGAAATTATTTTTTGAACTTTTAGTTTTTCTTCCATAATTCTAAATTCCTAATAATTAAATTTTATAGATAATTTAGCGTTTTTTAGTTTTATTTTATACAAAAAAAATGCTACTGCGCTAAAACTTTTAAAAAACTAATATTTATATATAAATATTGTCCTCAAATTAGTACCATTAAAATTCATTTCTCTTATTTTTTATATTAAATAAGAATTGGGAGGAAAAATGAATGAACAAAAAATAATGATTTTAAAAAACATGTGCTTGCAAAGAAAAAAAGATTTTATTGCTAAATACTGTTTAATTGATAGACTTAAGAACTCTAAATTTTTATTTAAGGAAAACAATAAACATAAATCAAAATTAGATTACTTTATTGATTCTCTTGATGAGGATTATAGAAAAATTTTTTATGAAAACTTTATTCACAAAGAACCTAACCCATATTGATATCTAGATAATTGATCTAAAAATTCATATTACAAGAAACTAAATTATTTAGTTAACCTATTTATTGATTATGTACATTTCACTTAATCAAAATTACAATGAAAACAAAAAATCTGAAGTTATTAAAAATTGAGGGGAAGAGTTTTTAATAACTTCCAAAAGAAAAAATTATTTAGACAATTGACTCACCGTTAATGAAGTAACCAATTTAAAAATTCGACGCATTATTAAGGATGATAATTTTATTATCACATTCGAACACATTAATAATCTTAGTGAAATTCAAAGAATTAAAATTGATGCTTTTTTAAATAATGCTAGCATTGAACTAAAACCAGCTTTTAATGAAAAAACTGGAAAAATAGAACTCACTTATAATAATGCTAACGCTAGCAAAAAAATGGATTTTGAAGATATAAATAATATAAATTTTGAAATACATTACTTGGTTAATGGTCGATGATATCAAACAAAAAGATTTACTTATTGAATTAAAGCCAATAAAAAGCCTAATGAAATTGTAACCAATGAAAAAGCTGTCGTTAGATTTTTAAATGAAATCGAAATAAATACATTGCCAGATCGCATTAATGGTCATGTTGTATATCATGATGTCAACACTAAATATGTAAACATTGAATTTAGTCCTAAAAAATTGATTCAGGGTAAACATAATGATGAAATTTTTGATATCAAAATTTATAAAACAAATACCAGTGATAATTCAATAGAAGAACTAAATAATTCAGATATATATGACTTCAAAGTTGCGCCATTAGTTTTGATTGATAATGAAAAAGCTAAATATGAAACAAAACTACACGTTAAGGATTTTGGCAAAATGACAGTAATGATTGATTCATATTCTCGTTATGATAAATACACAAATTCAGTCATTATTCAAAATAATAGCTCAAAAGCAAGACAAGGTATATTAATACCACTTAATTTAAAAGGTGATTTTGGCTATACATTAAGCTTTGATATTGGTAAAAATCTTAAAAACTTTAAATTAATATATATTCAAAACATCATAAAGCCATTTTTTGGTCTTAATGAAGGACTAATAAAAATGAACACTAAATCCATTAAGGGATGATTGACAGATGAAAAATGACACACAATTAAATATAAAAATTTCTCAAACATTATAAAATCGGCCAATAGTTTAGAAGAAATAGAAAGAATGGGTAATAAATAATGAAGGAAAGAACTAAAAAAATACTCATATGGTCAAGTGTTGGTGTAATTTTATCAGCTTCAATTGCAGCTACTTCAGCTTTTGCAATTATGCAACAAAAAGCCAATAAAAAAACACTTGATAAAAAATCAAATGAATCTAAAGATATCAATAAATCTCAAAATGAAAAAAATGAATTAGAAGAAAATGACAAAGATACTAATAATAAAGAAGAAAATAATGAATTAAACGCTAAAGATGTAGATTGAAAAAAAATATTTCCACAAATACAAAGTAGTGATTATTATGATAAACTAAATTACCGCAATGGACAAGCATGAATCGATGAAGATATGATTGTTTATATAATTAAAGATGTTCTTAACAGAATGCTTGTTAGTGACGGTGTAGTAAAATATGCTTATAAACAATTAGATGACCAAAATTTATTAATTACATTCAAATGAAATAATCAAAAAGAAAAAAGTGTAGTGACTTATAAGATTAATACAAATAAGTTATAATATATTCTATGAATTCAAAAGATATATTATTTAAAGAAATTAAAAAATACACCAAAAATAATTTTGATTTAAACACAAATATCAAGGAACTAGGAATTGATAGTTTAGACTTGGTAATTTTAATTTCTGATCTAGAAACAAAGCTAAAAATAGAAATTAGCGATGAAGAATTAATTAAACTAAAAACTCTAGATGATATTGTTAAGATAATTGACCAAAAACAAAATAATGAAAAAAAATAAGGTAAAATACTTAACGTATCATTGTACGGGTATAGTTCAATGGTAGAACAACGGGCTTCAACCCCGTGTGTTGTGAGTTCGAGTCTTGCTACCCGTGCCATATCATTTTGATCATAAAGAGCAGTATTTCTGTTCTTTATTTTTATTGCAATAATTAAGCAAAATAAAAAACTTAGGCTAGCTAAGTTTGGTATTTGTAAAATAAATGGTGCCGTCAACTGGAATTGAACCAGCGACCCCTTCCTTACCATGGAAGTGCTCTGCCCCTGAGCTATGACGGCATGTTTAATATTATATTAAAAATTACATTATTTTTTATATTTTTTTGGGAATTAAAATATACTTATATACATGGAAAAAACAATGCGAGAATCACTAATTTCGATATCAAAACAATATCGGGAATTAGAAAAGAAATTAAACGACCCAGAAATATATAATGATATAAAACAATATACAAAAATTTCTAAAGAAAAATCTTCGCTTGAAGATATTTACAATGCTTTTAAGCAGTATTTAGAAATCGAAGAATTACATTTACTTTCGAAAGATATATTAGCAAATGAAAAAGATCATGAATTAATTGAATTGGCTAAAAATGACCTTGATAATCAAATCCAAAAAATGAATGATTGGGAAGAGAAAATTAAAGAATTATTATTACCAGTTGATGAAAACGACAAACGTGATGTTATTGTAGAAATTAGAGGGGCAGCTGGTGGCGATGAAGCTAATATATTTTCTGGAGATCTTTTTAAGATGTATCAAAAATATTGTGAAAACAAAGATTTCAAAATTAAAGTAATTGATTACACTTATGGGTCTGCTGGTGGTTATAGTCAAATTGTTTTTAGTATCAAAGGCGAAAAAGTTTTTTCAAAAATGAAATTTGAACGTGGAGTTCATAGAGTACAACGTGTACCACAAACAGAAACACAAGGTCGTGTTCATACTTCAACTGCTACTGTTACTGTTCTACCTGAAGTTGATGATGATGTTAATATTGTAATAAAACCAGAAGATATTGAAGTTGATGTATTTAGATCTTCAGGTGCCGGTGGGCAATCCGTAAATACCACTGATTCAGCAGTTAGAATAACTCACAAACCAACAGGAATTGTTGTTACTTCTCAAGATGAAAGAAGTCAAATCCAAAATCGTGAAACTGCTCTTAAAGTTTTAAAAAGTAGATTATATGAAATTGAAATTCAAAAAAGAGAGGAAGAAGAAAGCGGACTTAGAAAAATGGCCGGCACTGGAGATAGAAGCGAAAAAATTAGAACTTATAACTACCCTCAGGATCGTGTTACCGATCATCGTATAGGTTTTTCTACTTCACTTAAAATAATTATGGAAGGTGAACTTGATAAAATTACCGAAGCTTTAATCGCTGATGAAAAAGCTAAAAAAATTCAAGAGGCAGGTTTATAATGATTGAAAAAGAGGTATTGCTACAAGAAAAAAGAAGGTATGAGCAGCCTCTTTTTATTTCTAAAAAAGAACTGAAATTATTGAAAAAAGATTATCCTGTGCAAAAAATAATTGGCTATCAGACAATGCAAAATGTCCATATTGACATTAGATATAATGTGCTAATACCAAGATATGAAACTGAAGAATTAATTATTGAATCTTATAACTACATAAACATAAACTCTAGTGTTTTGGATCTATGCTGTGGAAGTGGTTTTATAGGTCTTGCAATAGCTAAAAACATTGGATGTAATGTAACATTATCAGATATATCAAAACAAGCTATCAAGCAAACAAAATTAAATATAAAAATAAATAATTTGAATAATTGTAAAACAATTAGAAGTAATTTATTTACTAATCTTAATGAAAGATATGATCTAATAATTTCCAATCCTCCTTATTTAAATAAAAACCACAAATTTGCAAAATCATTAAAATGGGAACCTAAAAAAGCATTGTATGCCAAAGATAACGGTTTATTTTTCTATAAAAAAATAACAGAGCTGGCAAGTGATTTTCTAAATGAAAATGGCTACTTGATTTTTGAGATTGATGAGTATTCAAAAGACTGATTAATTAACAATTTTCCTAATATAATAATTAAAAAAGATATTAGCAAAAAAAATCGAATAGCAATATTAAAATACAATGATTTAAAAAAATAGCACTCTAATTAAAAATGTGCTAAAATTGATATGTTATGGCAAACAAAAAAGATTATTATGAAATTTTAGGCGTATCTAAAAACGCTACAGAAAAAGAAATTAAGTCAGCATATCGAAAACTTGCAATGCAGTATCATCCTGATAGAAATAGCGCACCAAATGCTGAAGAAAAATTTAAAGAAGTATCAGAAGCATACGAAATTTTATCAGACAATGATAAAAGGGCTAAATATGATAGATTTGGACACAATGCATTTGATCCAAATTCATATTCTTTTGGTGATTCTGAAGATATATTCAAGAGTTTTTTTGAAAGCTTTAGTACTGGATTTGGTTCAGGGGATGTTTTTGGTGATATTTTTGGTTCAGGTTTTGGTGGTTCTTCTAATGAATACCAATATGGAGAAGACTTACAAACAGCCATATATCTAGATTTTAATCAAGCAATTTTTGGCACAGAAACTACATTAAATTTAGACAAATATGAAAGTTGTGATTTTTGTAAGGGTACTGGTGCAGAATCTAAAAACGATTTTTCAACATGTTATGACTGTAATGGTTCTGGACAAATTAAACAAAGAATTGCCATATTCTCAACCATAAAACCTTGCCCTGCGTGTAGAGGTGAAGGAAGAATAATTAAAAAATCTTGTCACAAATGTCATGGTAAAAAAACTATTAAGTCAAAAGTTTTACAAACAATTAAAATTATGCCTGGAGTTGAAAATGGAGACGCCATGAAACTTAAAGGCTTTGGTAATCCTTCACCTGTAACTGGTAAAAATAATGGTGACTTATATATTGTTATATATGTCAAAGAAAGTAAAGTTTATAAAAAATTAAATAATAATGACTTATATATAAAAATGCCTTTATCAATTAAAAGCATAATGCTTGAAGAAATTATTGAAATTCCCACTCCATACGGATACAAAAGTTTTAAATTGGATAATGACTTAAACCTAACTGAACCCATAATACTTAAAGGTTGTGGTTATCCATATAAAAACTCATCACAAAAAGGAAATCTTGTAGTTCAATTAGATGTATATATACCAAAATTAAACAAAGAAGAAAATAAACAACTGCAAAAAATAATGGCAGATAAAGACGATAAAAAGCGTGAAAATTGATTAAAGCAATTTTAGCGTTTTTTTTAATTAATATCGTTTTGTGTTATTATTTATTAACATATTAAAACATACATAAAATTTCCATTTCTATAAGGAGCAAACTATGTCTGAAAATAGAATAATGATCGTGGAATCACCAAATAAAGTTAATACAATTCAAAAAATAGTTGGAGAAGATATTAAAGTTATTGCCAGTGTAGGACATATTCTAAAATTATCAACAACAGGTAAAAATAATTTAGGAATTGATTTTGAAAATTGAGAGCCTAAAATGATTCCTGATCCTCTTAAAAAAGCAGTAATTGATGATCTTAAAAAAACAATTAAAGATGCTAGTGAAGTATTAATTGCAACTGACCCCGACCGTGAGGGAGAAGCTATAGCTGAAAACTTAATAACAACCTTAAAAATAGAAGATAAATATAAAAGAATTAAATATAATGAAATAACTAACGAAGCAATTAATTTTGCTATTGATAATCCTTTGGAAATAGATGAAAACTTAGTCAAAGCCCAAAAAACTCGAAGAATGTTAGATAGGATTATTGGCTTTAGACTTTCACAATTAATGAAACAAAAGGTAAAAAATGCTCCTACTAATCCTTCAGCTGGTAGAGTTCAGTCTATTGCTCTTAAATTAGTGTGTGATCGTGAAAAGGAAATTGAAGAATTTAGTCCAGTTTTATATTCAAAAATTTTTGCTGATTTAGGTAATGAATTAAAAGCATCTTTATATTTAAAAGATCATAAAGAATTTGAAGATAATACATGACTAAATCGTGAAGAAGCTATTAATATTTATAATGAATTATTGAACGGTAAACAGGAATTAGAAATTAATGATATTTCCATAAGCCAAAGAAAAGAAAGTGCTTATGTACCATTTAAGCAATCTGTTCTTTATAAAGAAGCAAAATATGCTTCTAAAACAGTTCAATCATCGGCACAGAAATTGTTTGAAATTGGTTTAATTTCTTATCCTAGAACCGATTCAACTAGACTAAGTCAGTCATTTGTAGATAAAGCACAAAACTATATCAAAACCAAATATGGCAAAGAATATGTTGCTAAAGAAATTAAGGGTTTTGCGGGCTCACAAGATGCTCACGAGGCAATTAGACCTACATCTATAGAACTAGAGCCTGAATTAGCTACAAAAGAATATAAATTAAATCAAATTGATTCATATATATATAAATTAATCTATGACAAAACTATAATGTCACTAATGACATGCCCATTAAAAGAAATTTATCGTTTTAATTTAATTAATAATAATCATAATTTTAGACTTTCTTTTAGCAAAGTAATCTTTGATGGTTATTACATTCATTCGGGCAAACAAGAAATAATAAATATTCCTTCATATAAAATTGGTGAAAAAATAAAAGTTTTAGAATTTTTAAAAGAAGACAAAGAAACTCAACCACCTTCAAGATATAACGAAGGTTCTTTAATAAAAAAATTGGATGACATAAAAGTTGGTAGACCTTCAACTTTTGCTTCAACAATTTCAGTAATTAAACAAAGATTATTTGTTGAATTAAAAGAAGGAACTTTGCATCCTACAGAATTTGGTAATGTTGTTCTTTATAAACTTTTAACTAGTTTTCCTAAAACTATAAATGAAGAATATACAGCTAAAATTGAAACAAAACTCGACTTAATTTCAGAAGGAAACGAAGATTATAAAAATGTAATGCAAAAATTTTGAGATAGTTTTAACGATCATTATGATTTCATTAAAAATACTATTGAAATAACAATTTTAAAAAACGATGAATTAGATGAACAATGTCCAGAATGTGGGTCTAATCTAATTTACAGGTATACAAAAATTAAAAAGCAAAAATTCATTGGTTGTTCAGCTTTTCCAAAGTGTCATTATATTAGAAACATAGATAAACCTTATCGGAGATTTTTTAGAAAATCTAAAGCAAAATAAAGATTTAAAATAATAGTTTTTACATATCAAACTTTTAATTTTCAAAAGTCTTGAGTATGCATAAGCTATTTTTTTTCTTTAAAAATTTATTTTTAAAGTACAATTTCATACATGAAAGCTAAAAAAACTAATTTTAGAAAAAATTTTGGAATTGCGGCAACGGTTTTAATTCCTGTTTTTAGTATTGCATCTGTTGGTGGTGCTATTTATTACTTTACAAAAAATTCAAGACCAGTTCAAAAAGAATTTTGAAGTGTAGAAAAATTTGAACAAGCTGCTAAAGAAATTAAAATTAAAAATGAAGTTATAAGCTCAAAATTAACTGAAGATATCTATAAGGATTTTAAGAGTAGAAAATCTTTTTCAGAAGAAGCTCTTAAAAACTTTTATAAAAAATATCCAAATTTAAATAAATTATCAAAAGCGAAACAAGCAAAAATACTTAAAGATAAACCAAAGCTATTTGATACACACAAATATTTAGAGAATTATATTAATAGCAATTTAGATTTTAATAAAACAAAATTTTTAAATTTTAGATTTGTTGATATTGAAAAAGTTAAAGAAAACAATAAACAACTAAAAGTATATTTTGAAGTGTTTTTGAATTATGAATATGCTAATGGTGTTTTTGAATCAAACAAAATAAAATCAACATCTAATTCTAAATACTATTACCGTTCATCACAAAATGTGAATTTTTTGTCTGATGAATTAAATGATTTAATAGGTTCTGAATTTGATAAATCTTGACCTAAAAATGAAAAAAAAATAATTGATATTATTAAAAAATATAATAAGAAAAAAGGCGAAAAAGAAAATGTATTAAAAGAATGAAATGCTGAACTAAGTGAACTTCAAAAGAAGCCTAATCAAACTGAAGATGACAAGAACAAAATTGAGGATTTAACTAAAAAAATTGCACAAATAACAGTTGATTTAAAAACGTTTTTTGAATCAGAAGAATTCCAGAAGGAAGTTTTTAAATGATTTGAAGAAGTTATTGATGAAACTAATGCTTATCCAGATACTTGACCAAAAGATAAATCCAAGATTGTTCCATTAATTGAAAAAAATGAATTTTATGTTACTTGGATTCCAACTAAAAATTTAAATGAACTAAAAATTAAATTTAAATTTGAAAACAAAAATGATAATAAACAAAGCAGTGATGGCAGAGTTAAAATTTTTAATTTGAATGAAGTGTAATAATGACAAATATTAATAAAGAATTAAAAAATAACTTAAAAACAGTTAGAAAAAATAGCATTCGTGAGATAGAGTTTTTGATTGATTTAGCCAAAAAATATAAATTGAATTCAATAGATGAGCTGAAAGTGTATATTCAAAGCAGAAAAGGTGGAAATCATTTTACTTCTAAGGAATTAAAAAAAATTATTAATAGAATTACAAATATTGAAAATTTGAAGACACCTAATAAAAAAAGTCTTGATTTAGATAAAGAATTTGAAGAAATTATTAAAAAGAATTGAGGAGATTGAAATGACTAATAATAAAAGAATTAATATAGCTATTGATGGTCCCTCTGGTGTAGGAAAAACAGTCATGGCAAATATGTTGGCTGATAAATTAGACTACAAATTTATTAGTAGTGGTGTCTTATATCGTGCGATTGCTTACAATGCTTTAGTTAATAATATAGATCTTAGTGATGAACAAGCAATTAATGAAGCTTGAGATATTAATGATTTATTGATAACTGAAAAAAATGATGTCATTTTAAAAAACGAAGATATTACTGTAAAAATTAGGGAAGATAGAATTTCTTTAGCAGCTTCTGCCATTGCTAAATTTTCATCAATTCGAGCTAAGGTTAACAAATATATTCAAAATCTTGGAGATACAAAAAAGGGTATTATTGTTGATGGTAGAGATGCTACTTATCGAATTTTACCTAAAGCTGAAGTTAAATTTTTTTTATGAGCTAGTCCTGAAATTAGGGCTCAAAGACGTGTGAGGCAAAACAATTTATTAGGTATTCAATCCAATTATGAAGAAATTCTAGAATCAATTAAAAAGAGAGACTACGATGATATGAACAGGGATGTTGATCCTTTAAAAGTAAGCGAAGGCAGCATTGAAATTGATACTTCTGATTTAAGTATTGAAGAAAACTTTAGAGTTATGTACAATGAAGTTATAAAGAGGTTATCATAAATGAAAAATGTAGTTGCTATTATTGGTAAACCTAATGTAGGTAAATCAACTTTATTTAATAAAATTATTGATAAAAGAAAATCAATTGTTTATGATACACCCGGTGTAACAAGAGATCGAATTTATGATACAGCTAAATGATCTGGTCACGAATTTAAAATTATTGATACAGGTGGAATAACACAGGAAAACGAAGATTTTAAGGAACAAATTAAAAAACAAGCTGAAATTGCAATAGCTGAGGCTGATATTATTGTTTTTATTGTTGATGGAAAAAATGCTTTAACAACTGAGGATTTTTTTGTTGCTAGTTTATTAAGAAAAACAAATAAAAAAATTATATTAGCAATAAATAAATTAGAATCTAGTAATTATCAGGTTTATGACAGCCAAGTTTATAAACTTGGTTTTAATGATATTTTTCCAATAAGTGCCATTCATGGCGATGGAGTTGGAAATTTATTAGATGCAATTATTTCAAATTTAAATTTCAAAACTGAAGAGCAAAATAATAATTTTAAATTAACCATACTAGGCCCTGCTAATGCTGGTAAATCTACACTTCTAAATGCACTAACCAACGAAGAAAGATCAATTGTTTCAAACATAGCTGGTACTACAAGAGATTCAGTTTCAGCTTTTATCAAAATTAATGATGAAGAATTTGAAATAATCGATACAGCCGGAATTAAAAGAAAAAGCAAATTAGTTGATAGTATAGAGCATTATTCATTAATGCGAGCTAATAGTTCAATTGAAGAAGCTGATTTATGTTTATTAATGTTAGATGCTACACAAGAAGTTAGCCATTTTAGCCAAAATATAATTGGAATAGCATATGAATTAAAAAAACCTTTAATTATTATTGTTAATAAGTGAGATTTAATTGAAAAAGACACTAACACTATGTATGAGTATAAAAAATCTCTAGCAAAGAAATTAAAATTTGTTGACTGAGCTCCAATTGTTTTTATATCAGCTAAAAACAAACAAAGAATTAATAAACTTAAAGATGAAATAATTCACATAAAAAACAATATGCAAAGAAAAATTAATACTAACCAACTTAATTCATTAATGATGAGTGCTCAAATGATAAAACCAGCTTCACCTATAAAAGGAAAAAGACTTTCGATAACTTTTTCAAGACAAATTGAAGCTAAAATTCCTACATTCTTGCTTTTTGTTAATGATATTAATTGTGCACACTTTACATATTTAAGATACATTGAAAACCAAATCCGCCAAAATTATGATTTTTCAGGCACTCCTATTAATTTGGTACTAAAAAACAAAAACAAAAAAGGAGGCGAGTAATGAAAAATAAAATTGCAATATTAGGCAGTGGAGCAATGGGAACGGCTTGTGGTACCATTTTAAATGAAAATGATCATGAAGTTATCATATATGGAATTGATAATGTAGAATTAGAAGATTTAAAAAATGGTTTTAATAAAAAATACTTTGGCAAAAGTAAAATAAGTAAATTTGATGTAACTAATGATTTAAATAAAGCCATAGAAAATGCAAATTTCATTGTAATTGCTATTCCTAGCCAATTCATTCCTGAAGTTTTTTTAGAGCTTGTTTCCAAAATTAAAAATGAAACAGTGATAATTAACGTCGCAAAAGGATTTTGACCCAATTCAAATGATTTTGTGCACGCAAAAATGGCAGAATATGCTAAAAGCAACAAATATATCGAAGGAATTGTATCACTTGTAGGTCCTTCTTTTGCTGTAGATATTATTAATAAGAATATAACCATAATTAATAGTGTTTGTGAAAATATTAATTTAGCTCTAAAAGTAAAAAAAATATTTGCAAACTCATGATTTGGAGTCGTTTTAAACGATGATGTTATTGGGGCAGAAATTGGTTCCACCTATAAAAATGTATTAGCTATCGCTTCCGGCATGGCAGAAGCTTTAGGATATTCTACTAACACACAAGCTGCACTTTTAGCCATGGGACTAAAGGAAATGCAAAAATATGCACAATTTTTAGGAGCCAAGTCAAAAACTGTCTATGATTTATGCGGTCTTGGGGACTTAATACTTACAGGATTATCAGAAAAATCACGAAATTACACATTTGGAAAGAATTTCTTTAATAAAGAAAATGATTCTAAAAACATTACAGTTGAGGGTTTAAGGACTTTGGAGCATATTTATAACCAAATAAAAGACAACCAGAAAATTAAATTACCTTTAATTAATGGACTTTATAAAATAGTATATAATATGGAAAACCCCAAAAAAATAATAGAAGACTTAATAAAAAGCATATAATATTGCTACTTAAGCCTATAAAGGAGAATTTATGACAAAAAAAGAATTAATTAAGAAAACTGCTGAGGAAACAGGATTTCAACAAGCTATGGTTGAATCTATATTTGACCACATGGTAAATATAATTACTGAAGAAATTGCAAACTCTAGACAAGTTTCTATTTCAGGTTTTGGAGTTTTCTCTTCAAAATATGTTCCTAGCAAGGTTCAACAACACAATATTACAAAGGAAAATATTGAAGTTCCTGAAAAAATGGACCCACGTTTTAAATTTTCAGATGTTTTAAAGTCAAGGGTTGATGATTATTTTCACAAAACTAAAAAATAATATTTTCAATGATATTTAATATACCAGGGAATAATAAAATAAGCTTTTTAGCTCTAGATATGGCTTCTTCATAATGAAGAGCCTTTTTATTTGCAATTAATTTTTTAAAATCTTCATGCATTATCAAAATAAACTCACAAGGTATTTTATAAAAAATTATTCAAAAAGCAATTCCTTGATGCTTTTGAATTAGATCTAGATATTCAATTTGATGATTTTTAATATTTGCAAGTGGTAAAATGCTGTCTTCCGTGCTTTTGGCTTCAAATGCCAAGAATTTTCCATTATAAACTCCGTAATAATCAACTGAACTTTTGTTTTTTATATAAGCATTTTTAAGTTTTAGCTTTTTGTCTTTTAAATCAATTGATTCAAAAGTTATATCAAGATTTTTCTTATGAATTAGGCATATATTATTTGTCAAGTAATATTGATTAGTTTGGTTTATTATTGTTTCTAATAGCATTCCTCTATTTTTATGTAAACTACTCATATTTAAATTAAAACATAAAAAAGCAGAGAAGATTTCCCTACTTTTTCACGTATTTTTAGCTAGAAATTATATTCTTCAAAATTCTTAAAATTTTGTTCATCTCTAACAAGATATTTAACTAAATCGGCTACCATCAACATCGCCATAACATCGTTGTGGCAATATTCTTTTAAATCTTTTTGTTTGTTTTCTCATTCATTAGGACCAATTTTGTCTAAGGCTCTAGTAGTAGCAATTGATAAAGCTGCAGAACCATTTTTAACATTTAAATCTGAATATGGTTTTATTTTGTGTTTCAAATGCTGTGAAAGATTATTTTGAGTTACATAATATTCTAGTTTTTTAATTGAATAATTGCCTCTTATATAACCAATATTTATTATTCTATCATTAATAATGGGTGGTTTGTTTTTAGCAGTTTTAAATAAATCGGCTAAATCAACTATTTTTTCTATAATGTAATTAAGTTTTTGTTTATAATCATTAAATTCCTCATCACTCAATTGATTAATTTCGCAATAATATCCTAGACGTTTTTTTAGTTCTTCTAATCTTGATTTTTCATAAGCCTGATTATAAACAACATAATATTTGATTTCTTCATCATATAAGTCATTTATTATTTTCTTATATGTATTAATATTCATGTTTAATGGGTCATAAACATAATCTTTACTTTCATAAATTTCATTATTTAAGGTTTTTATTATAGATGTCTGTGCAATGGTTTGATTTCATGCTTTTAAATAATCAACAAGAGGAACGGGTAATGTAACACCTTCAAAATCAAATCATGCTATTTTAGCTTCCATATCATTTATAGCCTTATATACATTTTCTTTAAAAATCTTTTTATCTATAGCAACCCTGTTATTATTAAAAAATTCAACAGATTTGGTATATCAAGTGTTGTTTAAAGCATAGCCTTCATTTTGGAAATTTCCAGATAGCAGTCTAAAAAACTTCTTCGAACCAAAAGGATATTGAGGATATATTTTTTTAATCAAAATACTAAATCAACTTGGCGAAAAATTATCCTTAAAATCATCTTCGATTAACTGCCAATTTTCAACGATTTCTTCTTTTGAATCAATTAATTCTAAAAATTCTTTAAATGAGCATGTATAGCAACTATTACTGCTCTTATCAGCTGATTTTTTTTCAGATAAATTATAACCAGCACTTGAAAGTTCGTTTTTAACATGTTGAATTATTGTTTCATTTTTATTTTTTAGTTTCTTTCGTGTGTATTCATAATTCGGATTACCAATCAAAATTGCATTAATTTCAGATTCTGAATTTAAGTCTTTATATGAACTGGAAGTAACTCCAGCTTTGGATACTGAACAATATTCATTTAACTCAAATTTTAAAACTCCTTTTCTTACTTTTCGATCATCTAAATATTTTGGTCTCAAAATTGTAATTTTATTTATTTCAAGAAAATTTGAAATAATTTGATAATCATAATAGGACTTTAATAAATTCTTTCTCTTTGTTTTAATTGAATAATTTAAGTTACCAAAGATACCATTTTTTAAATCAAAATATGTTACTTTGGATACACAGGATTTATATTCAAAATGGGCATTTATAATAAGTTTGGCATTATTATTTATAGCCGCTTGTGTTTCTTTTATTTTGTTTTCAGTAGTCTGACTGTCTGAAATATATTTAATTTCCGAATCTTCAAAATTAAAATTTTCTTTATAAAAATCTTTTAAAAATTTAGTGGCCTGTTCAACAACTAAATTTAAACCACTATTAATTATTTCAACGTTCCCAAACATGTTAAATAAAAAATTAATATTCTTGAGTTCTGTTTCTTCATCGAATTTCTTTTGAAGAATTGCGTCCGCTGCAATTTCTTTCTTTAAAAAACCAAGTTTATCATATGGTGATAATTTCTTAATTTCTGTAGCTTGCTTTTCTTTTAAAACAGGAACAACATATTCATCGATAATAGAATCAATTTTATCTAGATTAAAATCTAATAAATCTAATGAATTAAACTTTGAATCATCATTATCCTCTTCTAAAGATTCAATCATATTTACTAATTGATTATGATCCTGTTTAATAAGTTCATCGCTTAATTCATTGAAAATAAATCATGGTCGAGTATTATTTGCAATTACAAAATCATTAAATGTATATTTAGTTTTATTCTTCTTCATATTCAGGTACAGCTTTTCCCATTTCTACTCATTCAAGATATAAATTTTGTCATTGCTCAAAATTTTTACACTTTAGATATTTAACTAAATCAACGTCAACATAATTATTTCAAATAGGGCTTTCACCACTTGTTGTATATTTTCTATATCATTCCTCACATTTTTTCATATCATCTTCCACTTGAGCTCTATTAACTTCATAATTTCAATTTTTAAGTATTCTTTGATTTATATCAAGCCATTCTGGCTTTGCGTAGTCTTCATCTTCTAAAAAGCAAGCGACTATTGTAAATCAATTAGCTCCAATTAAATATGAATATAATTGAGATTGTTTTAAATACTCAGGATTAATTTCGCCATTATTTCAAGCTTCTAGTTTCTTTTTATTCACTGTTTTAATTTCAATTATCAAGTTCTTGTCTTCAACATAACCGTCAGGTAACCCACCAAACAAGTGATTTTCTTTGAAAGCATCATAATTGTATTCTTTGGCATCATATCTTTTAATTTTAGATTTAAGTTTAGTTTCTATTTTTTCGATTATTTTAGGTTCTAGTATTTTTCCGGCATTTACATATTTTGGATCTAATATAGGCATAGCAAATCCAGATATTTTTGCAAATGCTCTAAATTGGCTATGAAATGGACTTAATTCTAAAACATCACCCAAATAAGTTCCTGATAATTTCTTAAAAGAACCAAAAGAACCAGGTTTTCTGGATAACAATTTTTTATGATAGTTTTCTTCTAATTTAACAACCTTTTTTTGTTCATCTACAAAATAATGTTGTCCATTAAATAGACTTCGAGGTGGTATTTTTATTTTTTTGTTTTCCATAGTTTTATATCTCCTTAAAATCTAATAATTTTTCATTTTTTGGTTGTTTCATTGTAAAGAATAGAAGCTCTTTTATAAAAATCAGGTGCTTTTTTATCTAATAATGATATTCTTTCAATTAAATCCACAATATCATCAGCCATTTTAGATTTATTTGATCGACTTCTGTTTTTTCATAAATTATAGTATTTTTTAAATATATCCGAATACTCATCTTTGGTTAAAGCAGGATAAAATCAAGAAAATATTTCACGCATTAATGCATATAAAATAAGCATTTCTGAATTATACATATCAGTTAAAATAATATATTTTTTCTTGCCATAATTAAAACTGATTGCTCTAGTGAATGACTTATTGACATATGGAATTTTTATAATCTCAGTTCCTGTTTTTGAAAGTATTTCTTGAACTTTTTCTAGTTTTTCATAGAATTCATAATTATTATTAAATAGAATAGCAAAAACTTTCATAATTAGCCCTTTTGTCATGTTTTTTTCGGGTTTAAAATTCTTGCCATTAAAATCACCATAGCACTCTTTTATAAATAATTCACAATATCTAATAAAAGGTAGCCGATATGGTTTAAAAATATTGCATTTGTGAAGGTACATGTGTTTTTGTATATCATCTAAGTATTTTTGTGGGTCTAATGTCCCAAAAAATCTTTTGATTAGATTCATTTTTTCTTCAATAGTGTATTCTTGCCTTAATTCAAAGTTAGTTATAGTATCAAAAAGTTGTGGATTATTTTCTAAAACTTCTCAACCAAACATTTTAATTAAACTTTCCGATTCATTAAGATCATAATCGTATAACTTTTTATTTTTATAGAAGTATCACTTCTTTGTTAAATAGCCAATCTCTAAATTAAAATATTCTTCAAGAGATTGAATTAAATTTAAATTTATATCTTTTTTGTTGTCATTTATAATTTTTGACAAAATTTTCTTATTTATGCACAAGTCCTCAGCAACCTTAGTAGCATTAATATTTAGGGTTTTCAACATTGCTTTTAAAAATTGACCAAACGTCATACAGTTAGTGGTTTTTTGTTCAATATTTTTTAAGTTTTCTAAATTCATAAAATCCTCAAAATGTTTTCCTATATATAAAATTTTAATATAAATTTATATTACTATAAATTATCGCAAATTATTTTTTTTAATAAAACAAGCAAGAAAAAAATAGTAATTAAATAGGATTTTTCAATTTTTAACAAAAAAAATAAAAATACAATAGTAAATTTTGTGCTATAATTTGTGTGTTAAATTAAAATTTTATATTAAAAATTACAAAGAAAGGCTATCCAAATATGAAAAAAAATTTAAAATTTTTAAGTGTATTAGCACCTATTGGTGTTATAGCAACACCTTTAATTGCTATTTCATGTGACAACAAATCAGCTAAAATTAAGGAAATGAAGTCAGAAATAGCTAAAATTAAGAAAAATATTGAAGCTCTAAAGGCTGTAGATCCAATTAAACATGGCGAAATTGAAAAATTAATTACTAAAGCTGAAAAATTAACAAACAAAAATTCAGTTAAAGAAATTGAAGATGTAATTAAAGAAATTAAAGAAGAACAAGAAAAAATTTCTAAATCTTTAATTGAAGAAAAAGATGGTTTCAGCATAAATAAATTTGCAGCTGGGCAAGAAAAAATTAAAGCTTCAGAAGCAACTAAAGAAATCAAAAAAGCAACAGATTGAAAGGGTGTTGTAGCAGCTTTAAAAAAATACAATATTGAAATTAAAGAAGACAAAACTAAATTAGAAGGCTGATCCATTTCTCTAGACCCTGGTTCGCACGAACATGAACATGGTGGTGAAATTCATTTAATTATTTCAATTTCAAAAGCATCAGAAAAAAAACACGTTAGTTTTACAGTTAAAGGATTTGAAAAAGTTCCTCATAAAAAAGAAAAAGTTAACAATTGAGAATTTAGATTACACGGAAAAGGTCACGATGCTCCTAAAGCAACATTTATTGATGAGTTAGAAGCTGCGCAAAACAAATCATTCGATGATTTAAAAACTAAATTAGCAACTTATGTAGTGTTCAATCAAGTTGATGAAAAAGTTAGTGATATTGAATTTAAAATTAATAAAGCAAATTCAAAAATTGAACATGAAAAATTAATCCTAGAAATTCAAATCTACAAAAAAACTGAAAAAGACAAAGTTATTGAAACTAAATCTATTACAATTAAATTTGCACACCACCACCATTAGAATTTAAATAGGAGGCAATATATGAATAAGAGTTTATTAAACTTATTTAAAAATATTGCCTTTTATTTTTTTATATTTTTTGCAGCTCTAATCATTATATTTTTTGCCATTAACATTTTAGTGGAACCACAAATTAAAAAGAACTTAGCTGTATATAGTTCCATTCCTAAAAACTATGGTTCTAGACTAGGAATATTTTTTAAAAACTTATTTGCTTTTAATCCTGGCAAGATTTATTCATATGAATTATATTCAGCAGAATCTAATATCTTAATTTTATATTTCAAACAATTTAGATGAACAATTCTAACTAGTGCCTTGATTTTTAGTTTTAGTTTTGTAATTGGAAATGTTTTAGGAATTAGTTCTGCTTATAAATTCAATAAATCTTATGACATCACAATATCAGTTTTAGCTTCTTTCTTTGGAGCACTACCATTATTAATTATTGCTATTTTAGCTCTTAATAATTCGAGTTTATTTGGATATCCTTCTCAATTTATTAATAATAATAAATTAAGTTTGATTTCACTTTTAGTTCCGATTTTAATTTCATCATTTTCAACAATTGCAATATTTTTTTCAAAATCGAGAAAAGTGACATTTGAAAGTTTGAAATCTAATTATTATTTATTTGCTAAAACCCAGGGACAAACCAAAAGACAATTACTAAGAAAAATCATTATAAAAGATGTGATTGCTTCTGAATTAAACATGTTTTTTATGATTTACATATTATTATTTACTATATCTATTTTGATTGAAAGAATTTTTTCAATACCAGGGCAAAGTATTTTAATATCGTTTGCATTCAAAAAAGGTGAATTGGATATTATTATGTTTTATTTCACCTTTAACTTTATTTTCATTTCAATATTGTTAGTTATAAATAGTTTTATTATTAAAAAATTGAACCCAACAATTAAAAAACAAAGTCAGCTAATTCCTTTTTGAAGAATATCAAGGAGGAAATTAGATGTCAAATAATTTATACTCTTTTGCAAAAGTTAAGAATTCCAATAATAATTCTTATGTAGTTCATACCAATTCAATAAAACAATACTGAAAAAGATTTTTTTCAAGCAAAATAAATATTGTATGAATTAGCTTGTTTGCACTTTTAATTTTAGCTTTAATCATATCCGCTTTTTTTATTAAAAATAGTGCATTTGATTCAATTAACAAAAATACCACTTTGGTTAACAATCTACCTTCAATTTGAAAACAAACTATTATTAGAGATTTTAATCGAGGCGAAGAATTAGATTTTATTCGTAAAATAGAGCAATTAGAAAATTTAAGTGCTCTAAAAAATCATAGGGAACCTATTTTTAAAATTCTGTATGATTCTGCTAAACATTTAGGTGGCTCACAAACCATTCACACTGACATTGTAACTTTAGTTTACAATCCATATGATTTAATTAAAGCTATAAATTTATTAAATCTTGATAGCAAAATAGAAATTCCTAGTGGCTTGTATTTAGGTACAAATAACCAAGGTATTGATATTTTTTCAAGATCTATATCAGTAATATGAATTTCAATTATTGTAATTTTAATAGCAATTGTTATTAACATATTAATAGGTTTTAATTTAGCCATTATATATAACTTTTATTCAAAAAACGTTTTTAGATTTATTGACAAACTTATTACATCAATTAGTGTTATTCCAGAGATAGTTTGAGTTTTCTTACTTTCAATATTTATCGGTACACAATGATATTCATTATTAATTACTTTATCAGCAGTTTGTTGAATTTCTTATTACAATTTTGCCAAAGACGAAATTAATATTCTACTAAAAAAAGAATATATCATTGCCACAATTGCAATTGGAACTTCAAAATATAGATTGGCATATTTTCATATTTTTAAACGTTTAATGCCTAATTTTTTAATTTTATTAGTTGAAAGATTTTCAATTAATATATTAATTGCTTCTTCTTTGGCTTTCTTAGATTTTATAAATGATACAAATAATCTTAATATTGGTTCTGTTTTAAAAGAAGCAATTGGTTTAGCACAAGAAAATCCAAGCTATTTAATTGTTGTTTCAAGTTACATAATTGCTTTTTGTTTAATTCTCAAACTATTATCTTCAAGCTTGGCTAACTGTTATAATCCGAAGACAAAATAATAGAACAGATAATTGCTCTGTTCTATTTTTAAAATTCCAAATTAACTTCTTTAATGCCTTGATCTTTAGCAATATTCTTTAAAAGTTTTCTAACTTTTTCTACTATTTTTTTAGCACGCTTATGAAATTCAATATTTACTAGATTGTTTTTTTGGTCCAGTTCCATTTTTTCGAAAAGGTCAATTAAATCTTTAAAATCTTTTTCATAATTTAGTTGGTCTATATTATCATGAATATTATTTTTTAAAATTTTAAAGTCATCTTTTAGTTCTTGAATTAAAGTAACATTTTCAACATTATCTTTTAAATATAAATGTCAAAGACCCATTTCATATATTAAATTAATAATTGCATGTGAATGGCTATGAGAGTTTTTATCACCTTCAATATTTATTTTTTCAATATCTTCTTTTTTAGTAATATTATTTTCATTAAAAACATGATCTCTTAAAAATTTTCATGATCCATTTAAAGCTTCTTGTGTTTGACCAAGATTAATATCAATTCCGCTTAATCTTTTATCAATTACTTCAATAAACTCTAAAAATCGTTGGTTTTCAAATACAATGTTCACATCCTTCAAAACTGTATCAACATCTTTAAAAATAATTTCAAATTTATCAAAAATTTTAGATAGTTTTGCTCTATTTGAAGATTTGTCGTCTAGTCATTTCTCATAAAATTCAATAACCTTTTTTTGATTTTCTTCAATTTCTTGACCGCGTAATGATTTAATTTTATTTTCGAAAGAATTTAATTTTCTTACTATTTTGTAATATTTTTTTCTATAAGCTCGATAAATTCCTTTAATATCAGAAAATAATGTTCCAATTTCTTCATTGTATATTGTTTTGATATCATTGGTAACTTGGTTCTTAAAGATTATTTCTTTGGCATCATTATCTCTTTTTTTTCTAATATCTAAAGAATTTTTTTCTGTATCGTTGGGATAATTACAAGAAATGCTAGCTATAGGTAAACAAATGGGAGCTATTATTGCAATACTTTTAAACAAACTTAGTTTTTTCATTAGCTAGTCCTTTCAAATTTAATTAAGCTAAAATCATTAACATCAATTGATTTATCATATCCTTTGAAGTTGTTTCAATATAAACTAACTTTTGCTACTTGTTTTTCACTAGACGATTTAAAATCGTAATCATTATCGCCAAAAGCTATAAATTTTAGTTCAAAATATAATCTTCCTAGTTTGTTTTTTTCTGGTTTTAGTTCTATATCTATTCTCTTAATTCCACTTAAGGTTTTTTTAGCCTTATTTTCCAGTGCATATGCCAACATATAGTTATTAATATATGAATTAAATACTTGAATTTGATAAGAATCGTTATTTAATAAATATGGTTCAAAATTTTGTCTACTGTTATTATTTCAATAATTAAATGAAATATTCATATGATTGGCAGCTCTTTTTAAAGCTTGCATAAAGGGTAAATCTAATGAATTATTTACGAAATCTTCAAGTGAGATTCCTTCTGAAATTCCTTTATTGTTCGGATGGAAAGAATAAATATCTTGGGGACTAACCTTAGATTCATCTATATTATTCATTATTAGTCCTTTTAGACGGTGTCCATGGTCATCAAAGTTTGAACTTAACCAAACATAATCTTTGGTAGACTTATCTTTTTTTGTTACTCTAACAATTGCTTTAAATATTTGGTTTGTATCAAAATAATCACTAAATTTGAAATCTATAATTTTATATTCCAAATCTTCATTTTTTCGATAATCTGGAATCTTAATTTTAAATATTTCATTTTTAAAAGTATTAAATAAATACATTAAGCCCTTTGTATTTCAATATTCAGGCGAAGTAGAACCCTTAATAAAATGGTTAATATTATCAATAACAGTTATATATTGTTTACCATCAATATATAACAAGGGGTTTTGAATATAATCTGTAAATAATGGCAATTTTTCATCTAAACCTTTTGTTCCAATGCCAAATTTTCCATTAATTGCATAATTTCTAAATCCATTAATGTAGTAATATGTGTTCTTTCTTGATTCTGATAACAGTTCTTTACCTTCTCAATCTTTGATGCTTTTTATTTGAAATTTTATGTAATTAGTATCATTTGAAATTGATTTAACATTAGGATCTGCATTATTTCAATCTATTTCAATTTCTGATATGCCAACATTAAAGCGATTTAAGTATAATTTCATTAAATTTATCCAAATTTGTCTTTGTTTTTTAAATTCTTTTGATAAGAATACTTTTGATTGAATATACTGAGGTTCAATTCAATCAAAAAATAAAGCTTGTTTGTTTGTATAAGCATTTTTGATATATCTTTTATTCATGATTGAATTGTTAGCATTTATATCATAATTAATTCTAAAAATTATTGTTTGAAGGTCTTCAAAATATGGATTATCATTTCTATTAAAATCTTTTTTATAAATTTCTGATAAAGTACTAAATCAATCATCATTGAAATCTCCGGCTTCATCAATATCTTCGAATTTATAATCGTTTAAAAAATTATTAATATCACTTTTTTTATTAGAATCAAAAATGTTAATATTATCGTTTTTAGAAATTTCTTGTTTTCAGTTGTTTCTCACTGGAAAATCAGGTTTATATTCTATCCATGTGTCTTGTTTTTTTAAAAACATTTTTCCATCTGAGGCTTTAACACCCTCAAATCTATGTTTTTTAGAATTTTCAAAGTAATAAAATATTTTTTCATCATTTTCAATTGAAGCTATTTGATTTAAAGATAATCGATTTAAAAAAACTCTAGATATTTTATTAATATCTAAATAAACTTCTTTTTTTCTTATACAGCTTAAACTAACTACAGGCAAACTTATAACACTTGCCAAACTAAGAGCACTAAAAAAAATTCTTTTTTTATTTATCATGATTAAATTTTATCATTTTTTTTATTATTATAGTTATAAAAATATTGTATAATATTGACATTATTTACTAGATAGTTTAAGACAAAAATTAAAGTGAAATGATTGTAAAACTAAATTAAGATAAGGGAGGTGAACTAAAATGATTATTAATGAGAAACTGCTAGGTTTGACTCTAAAAAATAATTTTGAATTAATATTATTTATTAATCTGATTATATATATACTAATATTAGTTGCCTTGCCTTTAGTTGTAATGGGTTTTTTAGCTTTAATTAAACCCGAAAAAATTAAATCAAATGAAAAATCATTAATTTATTTGTATGCGTTTTCAACGGGAATGTTTTTAATGCTTGGTGCTTTTGGATTTTTGCGTGAAGGCTATGAAATGGCTCACAATTTTACACATAGTAAATACTTTAATCAAACAGAAATGATTAGAACTATAACAGTTATGGGTATTATGGGAATTAGTTCATTAATTGGTTTTAGTATTGTTATTGGTGGAAGATATTTATTTGTAAAAAAATCTAAAATAGATCCTCATAGTAAACATGAAGAACACAATCACTCTGATCACTTAATTTCTTTTAGAGACATTGATAACCCTAAGGCAGCTTGATTAGCTATATTGATGTTATTAAGCCATAGAATAATTGATGGTTTTTTTATAGGATATACAATATTCAAAATTGTAGCTAAGGGTAATTCTTTTTCAAGTGCTACATTGTTATTAGTGACATTCACATTACATATTTTATTTGAAATAGTTATTGTTTATTTTAGACAAATTCAATATGGTGAAAAAATAGGTAAAGCAGTTTTATATAATTTTTTAACATTTTTAGCGATCATTCCTTTTATATTCTTAGGAGCGTACACTGGTACATTTTTGGGCAAGAGATTTGAATGAATTTTATCTGGAATTTTAGTAATGGGTGGAGTAATAGTCATTTTCACTTCAATATTTGAACTAGTTCCTGAATTTATTCATATTCGAAATAAAGATACAAAAGTTTTATATAAAACCTTAATTACATTTGCAGCTGCAATTATTTTAACAATCATGTTATTAGCATTACATAGACATACATAGGAGAATTAAATGCGCAAAAATTTATTATTATGAATGCCAACTACATTATTGCCTTTATGCTCAATATCTTGCATAAAGAATAATTTTAATAATAATAAATTTGTCTATATTGAAAAAAATAACTTTGCTAATGATTATGGCGATTTTGCATATTTAAATCATAACTTTACAAGTGACAATATAAGAACAATTAATTTAGCTACATCAGCTAAGCTATTTAGACTAAAATCAGAACAACAACCTTTAATTGATTTTAGAGATAATATTGTTTTAGTCCCTTCTTCAATTTCATATAATTTTGAATTAGCTAATAAAATAGTTGTTAATTCAAAAACTAAAAATTATGAATTTAGTAATGATTCAATTGATAAAATTGATTTTAATCCTAAAGATGATGTTGAAATTCCGGGAGTTTTTAAACCAAAACGTGATAAGGGTAATGGTTTTAATAGTCCTTTTTTAAACATTCCTTCTTCGGATACGAATTCTATTAATCACAAAGACTTTAAAACATCATTATCAGAAGCTAAATCAATTGAAATTTATGTTCAAGACTTAAAAAATATTTGAATTGACTACAATGGTAATTTAGTTAATAATTTACCTTTAAATATTAATTCTTTTAGACTGGGATTATTAGCTCATTTACTAAAAAATCCAGCTTTTAGAAATGAACATATTAAAAAAAACAATTTAAAAACAACTAAAATTGATAATCCAGTTTTTAAAGGCTTTGATTTATATAGCTTTTTAGTTAATAATAAAATTAATGTAAATAAACTTCTTGATTTTAGTTCAAATAAACTAACTTTGGAAACAATAGATGGGTCTTTTGTAAATTTTGAAACCTTATTTAATAATTTATTTATTATTCAAAATTATTTTGATGCTTTACCATATGAGTATATTATTAAAAAATATGGCAACCCGTTAAAAAGCATAAAATGATTTTTTGAATATGGAAAAACATTTAAAGACAGACTTTTTAGTTCTTTTTATTACATATCAGCTTCTAATTCAAATCAAATAACATTAAATATAAATAAATACTATAAAAAAGTTAATAAGAGTGCTTTGAGGCAAATAAAAATTGAATACAATCCTTTAAAAAACTCACAAAAAACACATTCTTCACAATCTATTAATGCTTTCAAACAAAATATTATTTCTAAAATAAATTATGAAGAATTATCAATTGACGATAAAAAATATATTTTAAAAAATAATCGAAGATATAACATTTCATATGAAAAAAACTTTAATCGTTTTAGACTAGCTAATAATATTATTATTAATCATAAACCTAATATGAATAGTCCTTATATGAATAAATACTTCCTAGAACTATATTACGGTCTAAATAATCAAAAATATGAACTAAAGCCTATTAACATAGCTTTTCAAAGCTTGTTTAATAATATCATTAACCAATATGCTTTGGTTCAAGACAATAAAGACATTTGATTATCACAAGCTCCGCAAAACTTGTATTTAAAGGCTAAAAATAAAGCACTAAATTATGAAGAACTAAAAGATGCTTTTGTGCCAATTTCAGTTCCTATAATATTTAAAAAGAATTTAGATAAAATTAAAGATACTTTCCAGTTTAAAAATAAACAAAAAATATCAGACCCTGAAATTATTGATATTAATAAAAAAATGCAATCATTTTGATATAAAACCATAAAAGAAGAACTAAGCAAAATAATAGATGAATTCTATCAAAATAAAGCTGATAAAGAAAGCATTTATTTAAATTTACCAATCGTGGTTGAAAATGAAAATCAATTTATTAATGATCGAATTGCAGTTTTAAAAAATAATTTAAATTCAATTCATAAAAAACTAAGAGTAGACATTACTATCGTTGATAATTTCGAAAAATATAATGAATATTTAAAATCTAATAAATCTATTTATAAGCATGATGAATTTAGATTATTTCAAGGTGATTCAGTTGAATATATTTTTTCAGTTTTAAAAAATGAAAATAATGGAATAGTAGATATTGCAAAAACACTTAAAAAACATGAAGCAGAGTTTTTAAAAAACCATACATATGAAAATTTGATTAATTTACAGACTTTCTTGGATAACAATAGCATTAGTCTTTTAAACATTAATGATGTAAAAGTAATTAAGGAATATTTAAATAATTTAAATAAAGAACAACAAATTAGTTTAATTAATGAATTAAATAATTTATTAAGCTATACCTTGAATTTTAATAACCAAATTAACATTGATAGTTTTTATAAAGTTGTTTACCAAAAACACATTATTAAGCCATTAAGCCCTAATAATTTGAATTATTTTCAAGATATAAGAATAAGAGGTAAATAATATGAATAAAAAAAAGCAATTCTTAAATAAAGCACTAATTAGTGCTACAGCACTAGCATTTTTTAGCTTTCCAGTTATTTCTTTATCTTGCCAAAAATTTGATATAGATGAATATAATAAAACTAGTATCCCCCCTTTAACTTCTAGTCAAATTGAAGAAATTAAAAACTCATTTATATTTAAACTAAAACCAGAAGCTCAAGATAAAGAAATTACTAATATTTGAAGGCGCTGAATTAAAGAAACAGGAAATGAAACTTATAAGGTTCATAAATTAATTAATCATGGTGAATTTAAGAACTATTTTGAATTTAAAAAACATAATTTAGGTGGTTTTGGTTCATCGCATGATTATGAATTTGAACTAAAAATTGACGAAGCCACAAATGTTATATACATAGAATGAAAAGTAATATGTGTAGATAGTAGCAATAGAGTAGATGGTACTGGCAAAATAGAATTAGAAAAATAAAATACCGAAACTTACAAAAGTAATATAATATAAATTATGAATGTACATAAAAAAAAGCTTTTTGTACTAGGGTCAATTATGGTTGGTTTTATACCTGCTATAACTTTGTCATGTACAAAAGAAAATGACAATAATGATAATTGAAATACTGACAATTATCCTGATTACACTCCACCTAACAAGCCTTTAGATTCATCTCAATTACAAGAAATAAAAAACTCATTTATTTTCAAGCTAACTGAGGCTGGAAAAAAATTAAGAGATGAAAAAGGAACACAAGGAATAGTTGATTTAATCAAAGAAATCAAAAAAACTCATGATCCAAAAGAAAATGGTCTTGATAGAGGTAGTATACTTTTAAGTACTATATTTGAAAAATGTATTAATGATGAAAGATTTAAAGTACATTTTATATATAAAGGTCCTAGCGATAAAGATTATGCATACTTAAAAGGTCACAAAATCGACATTGAGCTTGAAACTCATAACAGCCAAACAAACCTTCCTGGATTGCTTTATGAAATAAAATGTCCTGATAGACCAAAATTTGGCGTAGAAGGTAGCGGGTTTATAACTCTAGAAGATATAGAAGCATAAATTTTCATAATAAATGATAGACAGAAATCACAACAGCAATTATAAGTGTTGTGATTTTTTATATTTAAGATAAAAGTAACTGAGTTTATCTTTGATTGAGGTTCACTAATAAATGATATGTTTGTCATGATTTTTTAAATATTTCATGAATTTTATAATAAAAATATCAAGCACATTTTGTGTTGTACTCGATATTTTTTTTAAGGGTCCAGATTTATTTAAACCTGATTTCAGTTTTATTATTCTAAATATCAAATTGAGTTTATTTTATCAAAGTCTGCCTTTATATTTTTTTGTATTTTTTAGTCAATGTTTAAAGGGGTTTTCAAAATAATATACTTCAAATTTTGCTGACATTACTTGGTTTCTAACTTCTTCAATCATTCTTATATTAATATCAGTTTCAAAATTTTTGTTATCATTATTTTTAACATGATTTTCAAAGAAATTTTGGAATTCATTAACTTCATTGTTTATTAATTGTGTAAATGCATATTCTCATTGATATGTATGATCAAATAAATAATTAGAGTTTTGTTTATAGACTCTAGCCCATTTATCCCTAAATTGATTTCTCTTTTGATTATTAATGGTTCGACCATTATACAATCAATACATAATTCAATAATCATTAATACGTCTAAGTATTGTTTTTCAACGATTAATATCTACTTTAAATTCTTGTTTATGATTTTGATTTTCATAAATATAACCACTATTGTCTTTACCAATTATTATTCTTTTTCTGCTAAAAGTAAAACTAATTTCATTAGAATTTTTTCTAAAATTATAAAATTCATAATCTTCATAAAGAGATGTATTAATTTCTAAACTATTATCTTTTTTATTTACCGCTGTAAAAAGTTTATCGATTAATTCTTTAGAGATTCGACCCGCAGCAAAATCTTCAATTCATTCAGATCTTGTGTAACCTGTTCATTTAACTGGATAAAAAGGTGTATATTTAATGTTTTCTTGTGACCTTTGTTTAAATCCTGAAATTTCTTGTTCAAAAGTTTTGTTATATTCTAAACCATCAACTGCTTTTATAATTCGATATTTTATTTTAATAATACCTGTTTTATCATTTGGAGAATGATCTACTATTTCAAAATTATAACCATGCGGTAGAGGTTGTTGCAATTTGGTTTCGGTAAATAGTTTATTTTTTCCATACTCAGAAGGTAAATTGTTTTGTTTTAATTCATTAGCGATTACCAATGAATTATTAATTGTATCTGCTAGTTTTTGAATAAGTATATCTATTTCGCGATCTATTACTATTTCTTTGTGTAGTTTATCGAGTTCGACAGGATTAATCGCGGCCTTAAATCTATCAATAAATGGATTAAATATATTATTTTTATACTTAGATTCGTCAACTATTTTAACATCAAGTTTGGTTATTTCTTCAACTGTTATTCGATTAATTTGTTGAAGTATTTCTTTTTGTTTATTAGCATATGGTTTCAAAGCATTTTCATATTCTGCTTTGGTCTTTAGTTTATAAAATGGCTTATCTATTAATATTTGATCTAATTTATTAATTAGTTCATAAATATGACTATTATTATCTATTTTAATCTGACCAACATTAAAGAAAAATTCATGATTTGTTGAAAACATACCTTCAAACACTTTTAAAACTGTTTTATAGTCTTTTTCTAAATTAAAATAACTTTGTATAGGTGAAGGAAGATTGAAAAATTTTTTATATTCAGCTGGAATATCTAATATGCCAATATTTCCTCAATTAGAAATTTTTTCAATTTCTTCTAAAAAGTAATTTGCTTTTTCAAAAAATGCTATTCAAGCCTTAGCGGTGTTATATTTAGGATTAACTTCGGCTTCAATATATTCTAATGATGATATATGAGCTCAAATTGAAGTTTTTAATTTATCAAATATATATTTTGGTTCTATTGGAGGTTCATTGAAACCATCTATGAAAAAAATATTGAAATGTGCAACTTCAAGATTAAATTTTTCGAAAAATTTTAAAGCGTCTGTAGCACCCAGTAAATTAATTAAAGGTGCTTTTGTTTTCTCGGTCAATTTATGAATATCATATTGTAAATTATGGTTCATTTTTTCAGCAAAATCTTTTAGTTTTTCGTATATTCTTTTACTTTCGTTTTTAGCTTCATTAATAATGTTTTTCATATCTTGTATAGTATGATTGTCTACATTAAGAGCTTGAATTCTGCCTTCATATCCGTTTCTTTCTTCGCGAAATATATAATATAAATTATCATTAACTGGCTCTGAATTTGGATTATTTAACATATCTAAATATTCTTGACGAGTGGTTTCAAATTTTAATTTAGAATCAATAGATTCTTTCATTATTTTAGTATCGTCAATTATTTGTCTTGATTCTGTTGTTCCTTGATTATATATGTAACTTGTTGCTTTATCCAACGACTTTTGAGCTTCTGCTATTACACTATCAAATTGAAGCATCAATGCTTCATATTTTGCTTTATTATTTGAATTTTTATCAGCAGCATAATTTGTTTTAGCTTCATTAAATGCTTGAAGTGCCTTGTTATATTGCCTTTGATAGTCAGCTTTATTTTGATTTAATTTCTCTAGAAGTTCACCAGCATTTGTATTAGCAGAACCGATTAATTCTCCTAATTGTTTAGCTAATTGTTGTGCTTCAGGGTTTTTATCATCTTTATTAGCATTATAAACTCGGCGAGCATTAGATATAATATTAACTAAAGCACCTAAGTTTTGGTCTAATGGATCTATTGTTTCTTTTTGAGCTTCAGTATCTGCTTGTGCATTAGTTATTGCATCGATATGATCTTGCAATAATTTTTTAAGACTTTCAACACGCTTATCTTCTTTATGTTGTTCTGATTGTAATTTGGCTCTTAATTCAACTAATGCTGTTTCTATTTCTGTCTTGTTTTGATTCATTGAACCATCATTAGCGTGATATTCTTGAGCGTTAGCAGCAGTCTTAATTGCTTCAAGTTTAACTAAAGCGCTTTCGTAAGCACTAATAGCGCCCTCAATTTTTTCAATTGAATTACCGCTTTCATCAGCAGCTTTTTTAGCATTTTTTAATTCAGTATTTTTTCAATTCTGATATGCTGTGTCATGAGTTTGTTTAG
>NZ_JAFIRD010000004.1 GCF_017116825.1 Mycoplasma enhydrae
ATTAATTTTGTAATATTTATCTGCAACTTTAAAACCGCTTAATTCTTTGATAATTTTATGAACAATTTTACCTTTTTTAGCTTCAATTTCAAATCTTGCTGTTGTTTCGTTTACTTTAGTAATTTTTTTAACTGTTAATTGTCAATCAGGTTCTGAAATTGACATTTTAATATCTTTATTTTTTAAATTATCAATTTCAATATTTGAAATTTCTGGAATTTCAATTACTAAATTTTTTTCAAGTCTTTTTTTAGTTTGAATGCTATCATCATTATTTTTACCATTAACACAACTTGTAATTGCCATAGATAAAGGTGTCAAAGTTAAAATAAAAGGTATAGTTATTTGAAATATTTTTTTCTTCATATTTGCCTTTCTATTTTTATTGAAATACATTATATTTTGTAATTTAATTTCAAATAAAATACTTCAATAATATGTTTAAATTATACATCTCTTTAAATTTCACTGCAAGTTAAAACCATTTTGGAAAAGAATACATTATTTTTTAATGCATATAAAATCATCAATTAAAATTTATTTTATTTAATCTTAATACCTGCATTTTTCATTAGATTTAAGGCATTATTATGATATTCTTCTTTATTATGATTTTTTGCTTCAAAAGTAGCCACCAAATTTGAAATAACACTAACATCTTTGTTCAATTTTTTAAAATTCAAATAAGTTTTAAGAGTTAAAGCAAATTGTAATATACAAATATCTGTACAACAACCTATAATTACAAAATTATTGAATTTTTCAAAAATACTTTTATCTTCAAAAGCAAAAAAACTATTTGTTGTATTTTTTTTAATAATTTTGTTGGCAAAGCATTTTAGTTCATCTACAACTTCTGATTCTTCAGTGTTAGCAAGACAATGTAATGGATACACTTCCATTTCAATGTCATCTTTATGATGATTATCATTGATAAAAATAATTTCACTGTTATCCTTATTAGCTTCTAAATACTCTTTTACATCAGGAATAATTTTATTTATATCTTCACTAACTAAATTACCTTTTTTACAAAAACCTTTAACCATGTCTACTACAAAAATCATTGTTTTCATTTTATACTCCTTAAATTACTTAATTTTACACCACTAAACAAACAACAAATATAAATATTTGAAATGTGTCATAAATCAGTATTTATTTTAACTCTAAACACCGCTTTAAAAATATTCAAAAAAAATAACAAATAAAAAAAATAATATATAATAATAAAGCATTTAAGCAATTAACTTATAGCGTGGAGAAGTAGCTCAGCTTGGTAGAGCACTTGACTTGGGCTCAAGCGGTCGCAGGTTCGAATCCTGTCTTCTTCACCATTAATTTTTGGGGGGGTAGCTCACCTGGCTAGAGCGCCTGCCTTGCACGCAGGAGGTAGAGGGTTCGAGTCCCTTCCTCTCCACCATTATGGCACTGTAGCTCAGCTGGTTAGAGCATCCGGTTCATACCCGGAAGGTCAAGAGTTCGACTCTCTTCGGTGCTACCATATGTTAACACCCACACGGGATTGAAAATATTTAGGACCCATAGCTCAATGGTTAGAGCAACCGGCTCATAACCGGTCGGTTACAGGTTCGAGTCCTGTTGGGTCCACCATTTTGGGCAATTACCCAAGAGGCTGAAGGGAGCAGTCTTGAAAACTGCCAGGGGCTTCACGGCCCGCGGGGGTTCAAATCCCTCATTGCCCGCCATTATATAGCGGAGTAGAGCAGGGGCAGCTCGTTGGGCTCATAACCCAAAGGTCATTGGTTCAATTCCAATCTCCGCAACCACGGTCCAGTGGTAAAGTGGTTTAATACGCTTCCCTGTCACGGAAGAGATCGCGGGTTCAATTCCCGTCTGGACCGCCATGGCTCTGTAGCTCAGTTGGTAGAGCAACGGACTGAAGCTCCGTGTGTCGCTGGTTCGATTCCTGCCGGAGCCACCATTTCAGAAATGACTTAACACCGTAATGGTGTTTTTTTATATTTTCAATATAAAAAGTAATTTTGTTTATAATATTTAATGTTATGACAGATACACTAAATATATTTATACAAATATTTGGGGCTCTAGGCGCAATAATTACCATTTCATTAGGTATTCCTCAATTAATAAGATTAACTAAAACAAAAGTTGTAGAGAAACCAAATTATTATTCATTTTGAATATTTTATGTTGGTTTAGTTATTTGAATAATTTATGGTGTTTTTACACCTAACGAAGACGGTTGATATGTGTTTTTAGCAAACCTATTTTGTTCAATAATTTATTCTTTTACAATGTTCTTTTTATATCATTACAACAAAGAATTAAATAAAAAACAAAAAACTTGAGCTTATGTATCAATTGCTTTGACAGAGTTATTTGTTATTTCTTTAACAGTAGTATTTTTCATTTTAGTTGATCAAAAACTAAAAACTGGAACATTTTATAATAAAGATGGTTTAATTTCATTTTTTGATCAAACTACTTCTTTAGTTATTGGTTTAATTACGCCTTCATTTACAACCTTAGCATTTATGCCACAGTTAATTAAAGGTTTAAAAACCAAACAATTTAAAGGTTTAAGTCCTTGAATGCCGTTTTTATTTATCATTAATAATACACTCTGAATTATATTCTTTAGTTTGAGTATTCAAAGAGCAAGAATTTTAAGTAGTCCAGAATCACTATCAACCTTAAATGGTTTAATAGGTGCTTTAATTTGACAAGTATTATCATCAATTGTTTATACTTTACAATTTAGCTTCATAATCTCATATGAAAGAAAACAAAAAAGACAACAACTAGTTGCCCAACAAGAAATAGCCTAGGCGGCTTTTTTTTATTCAAAAAGCAATTTTGCCGTTTGCAAATAAGCTCGTAATAAGTTGCTTTTTCCTAATTCTATGCCACCAAAGTATCTAACTATTACAATAGCTTTATTGAAAATCTTTTTATTTTCTAATAAAGAATATAAGGGTTTACCAGCTACTCCTCTAGGTTCAGCATCATCGCTGTAACCGCCTAACATATTATTATCATTTTTAATAATGAAAGCATGCACAACATGCTTTGCTTTTTTGTGTTCTTTTCTAACATTTTCAATTATTTTTTTCATTTCTTCTTTTGAAGATATATCAAACAAAAAGGGAATAAATTTTGATTTTTTAATTTCCAAGAACTTCATATTGATAATTATATCAAATGTTATAATTTAAAAATTATGGTAAAGCTGATTGCAACTTATTCAGATCGAATTGATAAATACATTACAAATAATTCTTCAATAACACGAAATGATATTCAAGAACTAATTGCTCAAGGAGCAGTTTTTGTTAATGGAAAAAAGATAAATAAAAACAAATATATCGTTAATGAAAATGATGAAATTGAAATAATTAAGGTAATTGAAAAACAAACTAATGTTGTTGCCCAAAATATTGATATTGAAATAATTTATGAAAATGAAGATTATTTAATTGTAAATAAACCTTCAGGTATGACTGTGCATCCGGCACCAGGACATTATGATAATACTTTAGTTAATGCTTTAATGTATCATTTTAAGAATAATTTAAGTAATGTAAATGGTTTATTAAGACTTGGAATCATACACCGCATTGATAAAGACACAAGTGGACTTTTAATAGTAGCTAAAAATAATGCTACACACAATTATTTTGCTTCATTATTAAAAGAACACAAAATTGACAGAACTTATGTAGCTATTGTAGATGGTAAAATTGTAAATAAAAAAATGCATATTGATCTTCCAATTGGTCGAGACCAAAAAAATCGCCAAAAATTTAGTGTAACTCAACAAAATTCCAAAAACGCTTATACCATGATTGAAGTAATAAAGCATTTTAAGATTGGTAATGATATAAAAACACTAGTTAAATGTAATTTAAAAACAGGAAGAACTCATCAAATTAGAGTTCATTTAAACTATATTAAACATCCTGTTTATGGAGATCCTATTTATAATAAAAAAATAGATGGCTTTAATCAAAGGTTACATGCAATGCAGCTTGATTTTGTTGATAATAAGGGTGAAATTAAACATTTTGAAGCCCCTATTCCTGAAATTATGTTAAAAGAAATTGCAGAGAGTTAATTTAAATTACCATATAATATATAATTTATATTATAAAAACTCACAATCTAAAGGAGAAAGAATGAAAAATATTGATTTGTCATCATACAATACAACTGATGAATTATATGTACATAATTCTAAAAAATTTAATTTATGATGAATTTTATTTACAGTGTTTTTAGGCATTGTTGTAATATTGATGGCTTCAACAGTTATCGAATATACAATTAGAAAAGAGCACTACATTAATAACTATATTGAATTAATTGAAAGTCTAAAAAATAAGCCCGATGATACAGTAGCAGCAGCTAATTCAACATATTTAAGGGAAACCTTATTTTCTGTTTTTACATTTATTATAAGTGTAGGAATTTTGATTTGACATATTATTAATTGAGTTAGAGGCATTAGAAAAAAAGATTATAGTTTATATTCTCCTTTCTTATCAGCACTATATGGTTTTTTAGTTGTTTTCATGGTTATAAATTTAATTTGATCATTTGGAAGCATATTTCAAATTCCTTCATGAAATGTTAAAAAAATGATTAGTCTAGTGTACACAATAGTATTACCGATTGGTTATTTTGTATTCTATTGACCTTGTGCCAAAATAATAAGAATGTTTAGATTTGTAAAAATGCAAGCACAAATGCAAAACATGCCTCAAGAATTTTTATCACCTTTTGGTAATAGAAATATGAATCCAGAAGTGATGACACCAACTGAATCAAATCCTAATATGGTCTTAGGTGTGCCAACTATGGAAAAATCAAAAACAGATGTATATCGTGAACAACTAAATACTCTAGATAATGAAAAACTAGTATTGATGGCTAAAAAGCTAAACATTTTTGGAGCAGAAGACTTAAGCAGAGAAAATTTAATTGAAAAAATAGTTTTAATTTTTGAAACTGATTTGCAAAATCAAAAATCTAGTGATTTAAAACCAAATACTGAAACCAAAAATGAAGATCCAAATTTTGAAGATAAAGATGAAAAAAATCCTACAGATGACTAAAAAGGCAGGTATCTAATGAGTAGCGAAATATTAGCACAAGTTAGCTATAGTACAACTTCAAGCACCACTAGAAAAGGTGGAGGACCACTTTTAGTTTTTTCATTAGTCGTGACATTGCTTATGATTGTAAATATTTATTTTTTAATTAAATATTTCATTAATTATCGAAAAAGCATAGATAAAACTCAAAAAGTATTAGGTGAGTATTTAGTTAAAGACTATGTTCAAGGCGCAAGTTTCAAAAATAATTCATTTTTTAATTTCCTAATAATTATTTTTACAATATTAGCTCAGATTTTTGTTTCAGCCATTGCTTTAAAAAGAGCAGCAGCAGAAATAGACCAATTATATGTTCCAGTATTCATTTTTTCATATGAAGTTGCTTTAATTTTATTAGGTTCATTAATAATAGGTTTCTTTGTTTTAAGGTATGTTAAATTCAATTATCCACAATACAAAAGTGATGATGTTGAAATATATAATGAATTAGTTTCTTTAAGAGAACTAAAAAACAATGAATTACAAAAACAATATCCACAAACAATTAGCTTAGACTTAGAAAAACTAAAAGCTTCTAACCTTTTATTACATAACTTATTTAATAAATGAACTAGTTTTTATAACACTATGGAAGGCATTCCTTTCAAAAAACAATACAATATCTTTTTAGATCAATTATTTAAAATTAATTATTTCATTGAGGTAAACACTAACATAGAAAAAACTCAAGAATTAAATAGAGAAGTAGCTGAAGTATATGATTTTAATAATCCAAAATTATCTTTAATTGAACGTGAAGTTTTATGAATGAAACATGCTGATAAAAAGGCTAAAATTTTAAAAGAAACAGAAGAACTTTCAAAAATGTCAAAAGAAGAATTTGATAAAAAATATAGCGAATATGTATATTCTGCTCGTTCAATTGACCCATTATATCAACCAGCATCTCGTAATGCTTGACTGTTTTATCGTGATAGTGAAATTGAAGATCTATTTTATAACACTAATGTAACAATAAATTATTCATTAGATAATCAAAATGAAACTATTGAAAATAGTATGCCTGAGTTTTTAAATCAATATCGTAGTTTTTTAATTTCTAAATTTTTATTAAATATTACTTTAGAGGCTAAAAATGAAAAAAAGAAATAAATTATTAATGTTAATGCCACTATCATTACTAGTAGCTCCAATGATGGTTTCTTGTATTAAAACAGAAAACCTAAAATATTCGCTTTATAACCATTTTAAAACCAAAATTTTAGACAATATAAATGATGTAAATAAATACTTTCCTAATACTAATGACTTAGATATCATTGTCTTAAAAAATGATCTTAATAAATTAATAATTGATTTAAAAGCCAAACGGATTACTGAACAAGAAACTTTTGAAAAACTAAAACAAGAAACTGAGCAAAAATTAACTGAGATCATGAAACGTTTCACAGATTCAAAAACCCAAAAAATTGAAGCTATTGAGGCATATGCTAACAAAGCTAAAGATTTTCAAAAATGAATTTTAAAAAACATTGCCAGAAATACAAAATACGTGTCTATAGTTGATAAAATTGAAACTTATTTTAATAATGAACAAGAACTAAAATTTAATATGAGTTTAGAAGAAATTAATCAAAAAACTCAATCTTTAGAAAATTTAATTATTGAAACAAAGTTAAAAAAAATCGAGATAGATTCAAAAACACCTTAATTCAAGTGGTTTAATAGCCACTTTTTATTTTTTAAAAAAATATTTTAAAAATTATGAAACACCGGTTTAGTTGTTGTATAATTTATAAGTATTTTTAGTATCACTTGAAAAATACTAACCATTAATTTAATTATTTTTAAAAACAAAATTAGAAAGGAAAAATATGCCTACAGTTGCTCAATTAGTTAAACAAGGCCGTAGAGATAAAACCACAAAATCTAAAGCTCCTGCTTTAGGTAAAATGTTTAACTCTTTACATAAGCAAGAAAAAGCAATACCTGCACCATTTAAACGTGGTGTATGTACTCGTGTGGCTACTATGACACCTAAAAAACCTAACTCGGCTATTCGTAAATATGCCCGTGTTAGATTATCAAATGGTCAAGAAGTTACAGCCTACATTCCTGGTGAAGGACACAATTTACAAGAACACTCAGTTGTTTTAATCCGTGGTGGTAAAGTTAAAGACTTACCCGGAGTTAGATATACAATTGTTCGTGGAACACAAGATGCTGCCGGAGTTAACAACAGAAAACAAGCTCGTTCAGTATATGGAACCAAAAAACCAAAAAGTAATTAATTAGAAAGTTAAGAAAGGAAAATTATGTCAAGAAAACATAAAGCACCAGTTAGAGATGTTTTAGCAGATCCAGTGTTTAACTCAAAGATTATTACTAAATTAATAAATACTATTATGTTGGACGGTAAAAAATCTGTTGCTGAAAACATCTTATATAAAGCATTTGAAATTGTAAAAGAAAAAACAAATAAAGACCCAATGGAGGTATTTAATACAGCATTGGAAAACGTAAGCCCTCAACTTGAAGTTCGTTCAAGAAGAGTTGGTGGATCAAACTATCAAGTTCCATGTGAAGTTAGTGCCAAAAGAAAGCAAACACTAGCACTAAGATGATTAATTCAATATTCAAGATTAAGAAATGACAAAACTATGGAAGAAAAGTTAGCACATGAAATTATTGATGCTTCAAATAAAATGGGCGGTGCGATTAAAAAACGTGAAGACACTCATAAAATGGCAGAATCAAATAAAGCGTTTGCTCACTTTAGATGATAATATTTATCATTAATAAAGAATAGGAAAAATTATGTCTAGAGAATATAAATTAGAAGATTATCGTAACATCGGAATTATGGCTCACATCGACGCCGGAAAAACAACAACTACAGAAAGAGTTTTATATCACACAGGTAAGATTCATAAAATTGGTGAAACACATGAAGGTGCTTCACAAATGGACTGAATGTCACAAGAACAAGAACGTGGTATTACTATAACCTCAGCTGCTACAACAGCTTATTGAAAAAATAAAAGATTAAATATCATTGACACTCCAGGACACGTAGACTTCACGATTGAAGTAGAACGTTCATTACGTGTATTAGATGGTGCAGTAACCGTTTTAGATGCACAATCAGGTGTTGAACCACAAACTGAAACAGTTTGAAGACAAGCTACAAATTATCAAGTTCCTAGAATTGTTTATGTTAATAAAATGGACAAATTAGGAGCTAATTTTAAGGCTTCAATTGAATCATTAAGAAAACTATTAGGGGCTAATGCACATCCAATTCAACTAAATATTGGTGAAGAAGCACAATTTAGTGGAATTGTTGACTTAGTTACCATGAAAGCCTATGAATTTGATGGCACAATTGATGAAAACGTTAAAGAAATTGAAATTCCTGCTCATTTAAAAGATGAAGCACAATTATTAAGAGCTTCATTAGCAGAATCACTAGCAGATTTTGATGAAGAAATTATGGAATTACTACTTAGTGAACAAGAAATCTCAGCAGAATTACTTAAAAAAGCAATTAGAAAAGCAACAATTACATCTACTTATTTCCCAGTTGTATGTGGTACATCATTTAAAAATAAGGGTGTTAAATTTATGCTTGATGCTGTTGTTGATTATCTACCTTCACCATTAGACATTCCAGCTATGAAAGCTTATAAAAATGAAGAAGAATTATCAATTCCAGCTTCAGATGAAGGATTTTTCTCTTCATTAGCATTCAAAGTTATGAATGACCCATTTGTTGGAAACTTAACATTCTTCAGAGTTTATAGTGGAGTTATTTCTAAAGGTTCTTATGTTGCTAATTCAACAAAAGGTGAAAAAGAAAGATTAAGCCGTATTCTATTAATGCATGCTAATTCAAGAACTGACATTGATGAAGTTAGAACTGGAGATATAGCAGCAGCAGTTGGACTTAAATATACCACTACAGGAGATACATTAATCGATGACAAACATAAAGACATTGTCTTAGAAAATATGAATTTCCCAGAACCTGTTATTTCTCAAGCAATTGAACCTAAAACTAAGGATGCTTCTGAGAAACTTTCATTAGCTTTACAACGTTTAGGTGCAGAAGATCCTACATTTAAATACTACACCGATGAAGAAACTGGTCAAACAATTATTGCTGGTATGGGTGAATTACACCTTGACATTATTGTTGATAGACTAAAACGTGAATTCAAAGTTGAAGTAAGTGTTGGAGCACCTCAAGTTTCATACCGTGAAACAATTACCAAAAGTGCTGAAGTTGAAGGAATTCACAAGAAACAATCAGGTGGTAAAGGTCAATACGGTCACGTATGAATTAAATATGAACCAAACCCAGATGGTGGCTTTGAATTCGTTGATAAAATTGTTGGTGGTAAAATTCCTAAAGAATATATTAAATCAATTGAAAAAGGTCTTAGAGAAAAAATGGATATTGGTATTCTTGCTGGTTATCCAATGATCGATATTAAAGCAACTTTATTTGATGGTTCATACCATGAAGTTGACTCTTCAGAATTAGCATATAAAATTGCAGCTTCTAAGTCACTTACAAAAGGTCGTGAACAATTAGGCACAGTTTTATTAGAACCTATTATGGATGTTGCTGTAGTTGTTCCTGAAGATTTCTTTGGAGATGTTATGGGTGATATTTCACGTAGAAGAGGACAAGTACGTGATAATGAAACCAGAAATGATGGAGCTCATGTTATTAAATCTTACATTCCATTGAGCGAAATGTTTGGTTATGCAACTCAATTAAGATCAATGACTACAGGTCGTGGAACATATCAAATGTGATTTGACCACTATGAAAAATTACCTCGCAATTTAGCAGATGAAATAATTAAAAAACGTGGTGGTAAAGTTTCAGTGGATGAAGATTAATCATTCAAAATAATAATTAAAGTGCAAATGTAAAGTTTGCGCTTTTTTTGTATTTTAGGCACTTTTTAGGGCATAATTTCAATAAAACAATCGTTTTTTTTTTTTTTTCACAAATATGCCAAATTAGTTTACAATTTATGAACTTAGATAAGCAGAATTAGATTTTTATTTGTTCTAAATAAATTTTTAAGTGGATTTTAAGTAAAAAACTCAATTTAGGGAGATAGTATGTCATTTTTTAAGAAAAGAAAAAACAAGATAGCTTTAATCGTAGCAGGTTTTGCTCTTTTAAGCTCTGTTGCAATTGGTTCAGCCTTATATGCAACAAGCCAAAAGAATTCAAACGGAGTTGATTTTAGAAATCCTTATGGTTCTAATCCAAATATTTTTGATAAAGGTGCAGCAGATGTAAACAATGCTAATATTTCGTCATCTGATCAAAAATTACAAGAAGCTCCTAAGCCTCCAGTTACAAAACCTGAAGACACCATTAAACCACCTTTAATAGTGCCTACCCCTACGCCTAAGCCTAATCCAACTCCAAAACCACAACCAAAACCTTCTCCAAATCCTGGAACTCAAAGAATCAAAATAATGATTCATGGTGTAGAAGTTTTAGCAGAAGTAACACCTGCACCTCAAAGAAAATTAGATCAACGTGATATTGATGCTGGAATAACCAACCGTAATCCATATCAAAGTATTATTGTAGGTGATATTAAAAGTATTGAAGTCACAGAAGAACTTAAAAATAAAGTTCGTGACAAATTAATTGATTCACAAGGCTCTGGTCTTAGAACATATTTTCCAGGTTTTATCGACACTATTAATGAAGAAAAAACTAAAGACTTTGATCCAGAGTTATACATTAAACAAAATCCTCTAATTTGACAAAAAATGTTGGATAAATTTAAAAGATTACTAGACAGTCCTAAAATAGCTGATTTCTTAAAACCAGAAGCTAAAGCAGAATATTTAAAACCAAAACAATTTAGTAGTATAAATTTAAAATATGCTTGATTAATTAAAAACTTAGATTATTCAAAATTTACAAAACTAAGTAAAGGTGCTCAAGAAAACCTTAAACAAGGTCTAACTGCATCACCAGACAATGCATACATTAATGAAAACGGAGAACTAGATTCATATACATATTCACCTGCTGATGGATATAACAAAGTTACTTCACGTATGGAAAGAGATAATGCTGAAAGAAGAGTTTTTGGCATTAAAGGTTACTTTGGTAGAAATCCTGGTGATATCGCTAATGGTGAATACAAGGGTTGAAAAAAACAAGATATTACCAACGACCCTAAATTTAAAGATTTCAACATTACTAATGGCGATGGAATAATAATTTCTAAACTAACAAGAGAAGTTCCTGAAAAAGATAAATTAAATGAAGGAATAGTTGTTGAAATCGATGCTGCTAATTTCCAAGGTTATAACAAAACTAAAGGACTTATCGAAGGTCTAAAAGCAAAAAATATTACCATTACAGGTTACCGTATTAAAAATATGGGTAAAAAGGATGTTAATCAAGAATTTAAAGACATTCTAAAAGCATTACCTGATGATTTACCACACTTAGAATTATTCTTTGACCACCGTGCAACTAATACTTCTTCTTTAATTGAACTTGAAAACAAGAGAATTAAAGAACTATCACTATTTACATTAGGAAATTCATTATTAGATAGCTGATCAATTAATCCTTTAGCTTTAAGAAATGTGGAATGAATTAATACAATTGATTACAATGTAAGCTTTGAAAATAAACCTGGTGATGATATTGCAACTAGAATTACATTTAATACTCTTGCTTTTGAAGAATCAGATATTATAAAAGGCTCAACTGATATTTATTCTCGAATTAATAATGGTTTAAGAATGGCATACTATGTTAGAAATAACGAAGGTATTTTCCAAGGTGGATTTGGTTCAGGTCTAAAACCAGATACTAATGAAGGCGGAAATAGTTATGCTACAGGACTAGACTTATCTAGAGCACATTCAATTAGATCTTTAAAAGGTCTAAAATTCTATGACTATATTAAATCTTCAAATAAATCAAGAAAATTAAAATCTCTAAATTTATTTAGTGATAGTAAAAACTATAAAATTAGTGGAGCTGATTTAGATGGAGCACAATTTGATTCAGTAATGGCTTTAGGTGAACCTGGAATGCCAGCAACTAAAATTACTTTTAGCAACGGCCAAATTACACAAGGTGTTGAAATAACAACATCTTCAAAACTAAGCTCATCAGCTTTATCAAATTTAAATGTTTTAGTTAATTTATCTAAAATCTCAAGAAACATCGTTGTTCCTATAGGAGCAAATGATTTAAAAACTCAATTAGAATCAAATGGTTACAGTGTGTCATTTAATAGTGGTGAAAGTAGTTGATTTGATTAAAAAAGGAAATAATATGAACCTAAAAACCAAAAAAACTAAACTACTTCTTAGCTCATTACTAGGAATTAGTGCAATTTCAATACCTTTGTTAACTTTGATTTCTTGTGTTGATAAAACCAAAAATAAAAAAGAAGAGGATAACAACAAGGATAATAACAAAGATAATGAATCAAAAAAAGATGACAACAATAAAACACCTGAAAAAGACAACGATACACCAGATCCTAACCTTAAATATCCTAATAATGAATTTGAAGCAGATATTAACAAAATAAAAGAAAATAACGATTTAGATACATACTTTGAATTTTCTTTTAATCTATCTGCAGGTAGTCATAATAAAAATCAAATTTTTGCTTCAGAATTACAAAGAGATGTTTTACACATTCAATTAAGATTCAAGGATAATGATTTAGATAAAAAAATCGCAACCAGACCTCTTAGAGTAATACTAGAGAATAATGCAAATCAAACAGGAAACGCTAAAATTGTTCTTGAATTAATAAATAAAGATACTAATAAAACTGAAAAAGTAACTTTTGTAATAACTGGTTTAGCTACAAATCCTCTTAATGTTGATAATGAAGGTAAAAAACCAAATGAGGGTTTTAATCAATCTAAAACTGAATTAGAAAAATATTTCGAAAAAAGCCAAAAAGAACGCTTTGAATTTGATAATAACAAATACATGAGCGGCTTAAAAAATTATTTAAGTCAGCAAGGATTTAATTCAATTAAAGATTTAAGACCTAATTTAAATATAACTCAAGCTCAAAAATCCCAATATAATGAATTAGCTGCAAAATTAGGTCAAGAATCGTATGATAATGCTGCAACTAAAGGTTTTAGTTTACCTTCATATAAACCAAGCGGTGAAATTGATGGCCTTGAAATAAAAGATGGCGCAGAAATGCCTAAAAAATCTTCATGATTTGATGAAACATTTTTATCTTCTAATCCAAATCAAATTGATGGACTTGCTAGAGTTATAGTTAATGAACATTATTTGAGAATGGCAATGCAAACATTTTCAATCCAACTTTCTAATTATAAGGATTTTAAAGAAGAAATAACTAAGGCTCAAAAATCAATCGAATATTGAAAAGATCCTAAAAATGAAGCAGAATTTGCCCAATTAATTGCTAATAAAGTTGCTCAATTAGAAGCTCAAAAAGCAGCAGTCACAAAACAATGAGATGAAAAAATTGCTAAGAATAAAGATCCTAATTTAGATTTAGTTAAACTAAAAGAAGAAGAATTAGCTAAATATGATAAAGAAATTGCTTTTTTCAAAAATCATAGTCGTGCTGAAGAAATAAAAATATTAACTAAAAAAATAGAAGAGTACCAAAAAAGAGCAGATGCTAAAAAAGAATCTACAATCGAAGCTGGAACAATGTGAATTTTAGATTATCAAATTGATGAATCTAAAAAAGATGATCCAAATTGATATCCAACAAAGTGATATTTTGGAACTAACTCTCACGTTGCCAAAGCTATAACAAATAACTTAAGTGGTTTTTCAATAACAAAAGTAAGGCCAGACATCCAAGTAGGTCAAAAATTACGTATTTCACAAATGGATGACAATATAGTTACTTACAGTTTTAATAATACTAATGCAATTAGAAAAGTATTTGATGGTATTGATTATTTAAGTTCAAAACCAAGTGAATATTTAACTAGTGCACAAGCTACTAAATTATCAGACGTTGAAGAATTTGCTGATTTTGCTGTTATTGAAATTGATTTTTCAAAAATAAATGACTATTTTGCACTTTCAAATTCTAAAGCGGAACAATCAATTGAAAAAACAGCTGAATTTTTTACAAAATTATCAAAATTAATGACTAATGATTATGCCAACCCTCAAAATCAAAAGAACCATATAAAATTAAGATCAAAATCATATTTACATGATTATGATGCAATTGATTTTACAAAAAGTAAATCAAAAGCTCCTGAAGATTCTTTATATATAATGGGTTGACCTTCTTCAAGACAAGATTATTTTTTAAAACCATATATTGATGATGACCAAAGACAAAATGAATCTAGAAACCATAATAACTATAGTTTATGAATAAATAGTCAATCAAATTACTATGATGCCAAAATTGGTGATCCTTCATATCCTAAGTCTAAACTAGATCGAGGCGAATGATTATCTTATCAACTAGGATACCGTAGTTTTATTGATAAACCAGGAATTTTGGATACATTTATTAACGTACCAAAATTAGGTCAAGATTTCTATTACGTAGATGGCAAAAGATATGTTAATATGGCTTTAGCTTATAGCCCACGTCGTTATGCTCCTATTGGTGGAGCTTCTGGTTCTTCAGTAAGAAACCAAAAGAATGAATTAGTATCAGTATTTTATGGTTCTAATAGTGCTGCTAAAGCAGGACTATCAGTAGCTTTAAGATCAGAAGGTTTTGATTACCAAGGTTTATATGGCAAGTATAATTTACCACAGTATGATTTAATTTACGGTGGTGGTAAAATTCAAAAAAACTCATACAGACAAGCACTAGCCAAATTGTATAGTCAAAATATTAAAACCAATTTATTTAAACAAGGTTTAAAAGACGAATTCATTCCAGAAGAATTCAAATTCCAATAATTATTTATGAGCAGCCACATAAAGGCTGCTTTTAATTTGAACTGTATTATCTAAATATCCAGTCAATAAAAAATTTATATATTATATAAAATTTAAAAATTATGGTAAGATATTAGCGCAATATATTAAGACAGTAACGGCAAAAGCTTAATAAGGTTACCGAGTATGTTTTACTTTTAGATATTGCAATAATAAAACTATAGGAGGAAAAATGAGCGCATTAAGAGATGCTAAAGTTTTAGTTGTTGATGAAATATCTAAAAATTTATCTGAATCAAAAGCTATGTATGTTGTTTCATATAAAACATTAGATGTTGTTTCATTACAAGTAATTCGTAGAGAATTAGCTAAGATTGGCGTTTTGTTAAAAGTTTACAAAAACCGTTTAGTTAAACAAGCTTTACTAAAAACAGAGCATTCTTCATTAAACGATAGTTTGCTAGGACAAAACATTTTTGTTTTTGCAAAAGAAGATGATTTAAATTCACTTAAAACTTTAGTTAAATTCAAAAAACAATTCCCTGCTTTTCAATTAGTAGCTGGAATTTATGAAAATAAAGTAGTTGATGCTAAAGCTTTGGATGAAATATCAAAACTTCCTTCATATGAAGAATCACTTATGATTCTTGGCAATTCATTACTTGCACCAATTAGAAATTTAGCAATTGGTCTAAATGAATTAGTTAAACAAGGAAAAGTATCAGAATAAAATAATATTTTAAATTAAGGAGAAAATTATGGCTAAATTAACAAAAGAAGAATTCGTTTCAGCACTTAAAGAAATGAATATTAAAGAAGTTATGGAATTAGTAGAAGGATTAAAAGAAGAATTTGGAATTGATCCTACTGCTGTTGTAGCTGCTGCTGCGCCTGCTGCAGGAGAAGCTGCTGAAGAAAAAACAGTATTTAACGTTACATTAAAATCAGATGGTGGAAATAAATTAGCAGTTATTAAAGCAGTTAAAGACTTATTAGGTTTAGGTTTAATGGATGCTAAAAAATTAGTTGAATCAGCGCCAGTATTACTAAAAGAAAACGTTAAAAAAGAAGAAGCAGAAGAACTTAAAGCAAAACTAGCTGAAGTAAAAGCTGAAGTTGTTTTAGACTAAAAATAATTTAGACAAAAACGGGCTTACTATAAGCCGTTTTTGTGTTTTTATTTATTATATACACACATAATATGCATGCGTATGCGTAAAGAAATTTAAATTTTAAAAATTAAAAATAGATAATGAGGTTAGATATGATGAAAGAATCAAAATACATATTAAGAAAATTTGGACCTATTACAGAACGAAGAGACTATTCAATTAGTCAAAAGAAATTTGAATGTCCTGACTTCTTAGAAATGCAAAGAAAATCAGTTAGAGAGTTTTTAGAAAAAGGCGTTGAAGAGGAACTAAAAAACATATATCCAATTGAAGCACATGGAAAAGTAAGAATTGAATATGTTGAAAAATCTGCCAGATTTGAAATTCCTAACAAACCAGAATTTGATTGCATAAAAGAAGCCAAACAAAAAGGTTCATCATATCAAGGTAAATTAATTGCAAAACTAAAACAAGTAAATGAAAAAACCGGTGAAGTTAATACTGCCGATGTTGTTTTTGCAGAAATCCCAATTATGACTTATGGTGGTTCATTTGTTATAAATGGTTCAGAAAAAGTTATTGTGTCCCAATTAATTCGTTCTACTGGGGCATATTTTGGTGTTGGCGTTAGAAGTAAACAATCAAATGACTTGTTTAATAAAGTTGAAATAATTCCACAAATTGGTTCATGAGTGGAAATATATCACAAACAAAACAAAAACCCTAATTCAACCGAAACTGTTAAGGTACATATTGATAAAAACAAATCATTTCTTTTAACTACTTTTTTAAAAGCTTTAGGTTTTAGTGAAAAAGGTATTAGAAAAATGTTTGGTGATATCCAATTGTTAAATGAAACTTTAAGAAAAGATAAAACAAGCGGTACAACTAATGAAGAAATAACTAAGGATGCTCAAGAAACTATTTATCGTCTAATTAGAAAAGGCGATAGAATGACAGCTGAATCAGTTAGAAACTTAATTCCGCAAACATTGTTTAATGAAAAAAGATACAGTTTAACAGAAACTGGTCGTTTTACTTTAAACCGTAAATTAAACATTGCTGAAAGATTATCAAATTCTTATCTAGCTGAAAACCTTATCGATAAAGAAGGTGAAGTTAAATATGAAAAAGGTTTGTTTATTACTTGAGAAATTGCTAGAAAAATTGCCGAAGAATTTAGACTAGGAATTTTACCGTTATGAAAATTACCTGACGTTGATGCTTCTGTTTATGGTGCACAATTACAAATTAAAGGTAATGAAAAGCTTGAAAATCGTTTATATGTTCCGAGAGTATTAATATATGCAACTGAAAACGATTTAAATGAAGATAAAAACAAAGTTCAAGTTTTAGGTAATGATCCTAATGCTGACGAAAGTTTTTTATTAATTCCAGACTTAGTTGGAACCATTTCATATTACTTTAATTTATTATCAAACATCGGTGTTGATGATGACCCTGATTCACTTGTTAATAAAAGAATTGTTACAATTGGTGAATTATTACAAAACCAATTTAGAATCGGTCTAATCAAATTAGAAAAAAATACAAGAGAAAGAATTTCAACCAAAGAAACTACAAAAATTACCCCTAAGAATGTAACAAATAATAAACCAATATTTAATCAATTTAAATCATTCTTTAATACTTCTAAATTGTCACAATTTATGGACCAATGCAATCCATTGGCTGAAATTTCTAATAAACGTCGTATCACTTCATTAGGCCCAAGAGGACTTAACCGTGATACTGCACAATTTGAAGTTCGGGACGTGCACTCAACTCACTATGGGCGTATTTGTCCAATTGAGACACCAGAAGGACCAAACATTGGGCTTATTTTAAATTTATCATCATTTGCTGATATCGATAAATATGGTTTTATTAAGACTCCATATTTTAGAGTTAAAAACAAAAAAGTTGATTTTTCAAAACCTGAGTATTTAACTGCTATTGAAGAAAATAGCTATGCTTTTGCCCAATCAACTGTTAATATCAAAGATGATTGTATTATTGATGACTTAGTAATGGTTCGTCGTGATAATGAATATCTAGAAGTTCCTGCATCAGAAGTTGATTATGTAGGTGTTTCAAGTCGCCAAATGACTTCTATTGCTGCATCTGCAATTCCATTTTTGGAAAATGACGATGCCAACCGGGCACTGATGGGTGCTAACATGCAACGTCAAGCTGTTCCAGTTTTATTTCCAGAAGCACCATTAGTTGCTACAGGAGTTGAATCTGATATTGCTAAATATTCTTCAACAAACATTATTGCTAAATACAATGGAGTTGTTACCTACGTTGATGCTGCAGTTGTTAGAGTTAAAAGAGAAGGCTCAAAAACAGTAGATTCATATTATTTAAGAACTTTTGAAAGATCTAACCAAGGAACATTGATTCACCAAATTCCTTTAGTTAAAGTCGGTCAAGAAATCAAAGTTGGGGATTTATTAGTAGATGGTCCTTCAATGAAAGATGGAGAAATGGCACTAGGAAAAAATGTCCTAGTAGGTTTTAGTACTTGACATGGTTATAACTATGAAGATGCTGTTATTCTTTCTGAAAGACTAGTTAGAGATGATGTTTATACTTCAATTCATATCGAAGAACAAACTATTCAATTCAGACACTCAAAAGCCGGAGAAGACATTCTAACATCTGAAATACCTAATGTTTCTAACTTCTCAAAACGTTTCTTAGATGAAAATGGAATTGTTAGAGTAGGTTCGGAAGTTTCAGCAGGAGATATATTAGTTGGTAGAACATCGCCGAAAGGTGAAGAAAACCCAACACCTGAAGAAAAACTTATGGCAGCCATTTTTGGTCAAAAAACAGCTTCTAGAAAAGATACATCGCTAAAAGTTAAACACGGTCATAATGGTACTGTTGTTGCAGTTGAAGTTTTAAGTCGTGAATATGGTGATACTTTAGAAGACGGAATTGAAAAAATTGTTAAAGTATCAATCGCTCAAAAAAGAAAAATTAGAGTTGGTGACAAAATGGCTGGACGTCACGGAAACAAAGGTGTTGTTTCAGTTGTGCTACCAGTAGAAGAAATGCCATATCTAGAAGATGGAACACCAATTGATATACTTCTAAATCCACAAGGAGTACCTTCACGGATGAATATTGGTCAAGTTTTAGAATTACACCTAGGTTTAGCTGCACAAAAATTAAACACAAAATTTGTAACACCAATTTTTGATGGTATTACTCATAATCAAATTAAAGAAATTCTAGAAGAAGCTAAAATTGATTCTTCTGGAAAAACCATTGTTTATGATGGAAGAACAGGTGAAAAATTTGATCAACCTATTTCAGTGGGAATAATGTATTATCTAAAGCTATACCACATGGTTGATGATAAGATGCATGCCCGTTCAGTTGGTCCATACTCACTAATAACTCAACAACCATTAGGAGGAAAATCTCAAAATGGTGGTCAAAGATTTGGAGAAATGGAAACCTGAGCAATTGAATCATATGGAGCATCAAATTTATTACAAGAATTATTAACGTATAAATCTGATGACATAAAGGGTCGTAATCAACTTTATAATTCGTTAGCAAGAAAAACAAAACTACCAAAACCAGGTATGCCCGAATCATTTAATGTTTTAGCATATGAATTAAGAGGACTTGGTATTAAATTCGAAACACATGATAGTTCTAGTGATTATGAAAATCTAGAATTAGAAAGAGTTGACACTAAATATCAACAAGATTGAGATGGGGGTGCTGAATAATGAAAAATAATTTCAAATATGATTCATTAGATGAATCAAAAATTGCAAAAATTTCTTTATCTTTGGCAACACCAGAAGATGTGGAGAGCTGATCACACGGTGAGGTTACTAAACCTGAAACCATTAACTATAAATCATATAAACCAGAACGTGGCGGTTTATTTGACGAAATTATTTTTGGACCAATGATTGATTATCGTTGTCCAGTTTGTGGCCACAAATGAAAGAAAATAAACGAAGGTTCATACTGCACAAGAACAGATTTATGTAAACAAGAAAAAGTTCAAATTTTACCTAAAATAGCACGTAGAAATCATATGGGGCACATTAAATTAAATAGCCCTGTTGTTCATTTTTGATATTTTAAGGTTGACCATTCAATTTTATATAAACTACTAGGTTTAAGAATTCATGGTTCTGGTACTGTTAGACGTGAAGAATTAGAAAATTTAATTTATTACAAAAATCATATTGTTGTAGAAGATGGTGGTCTAAAATCATTACCTAAAAACCTAATTATTGAAATTAATGATGCTGGTACTATTTATCGAAATGCACTAGAAGAATTACTTGAAAGATTTGATTCTAAAAACGAGGATGACAAAGAAGCCTATGAAGATATTCAAAATACAATTAGTGAATTAGTTGAAAAAGCTACTTCAAAAATTGGTCAAGAATATGGAATTGACTTTTATGAGTTAAACGAAGTAATTGAACACTACTCAAGTGCAAAAATTATGACAGGTGCACTAGCAATTGAATATTTATTAAAAAATCTTGATTTACAAGCTGAAAAAGCTTTCGTTTCAAATCAAATTAAAGAGCTAAATAAACAAGAAGCAAATAATCCTGATAAATTTGCAACTACTACTAAACTAAATCGTGAAAAACTATATAAAAGATTACAAGTAATTAATGCCTTTATAGAATCAAAACAATCACCAACAAATATGTTGATTTATAACTTACCAGTTATTCCAGCTGATTTAAGACCTTTAATTCAACTAGATGGTGGTAGACACTCAACTTCTGACATTAATGAACTTTATCGTAGAGTTATTATTAGAAATAATCGTCTACAACAATGACAAGAAAAAGATGCTCCTAGATTAGTTATTCAAAATGAACTTCGGATGATTCAAGAGGCAGTTGACGCTTTAATTGATAACCAAAGAAGAACCCCTAATCCAGTTTTATCTAAAGATAACCGTCCATTTAAATCTATTTCAGATGCTTTAACCGGTAAAAAAGGTCGTTTTAGACAAAACTTACTTGGAAAACGTGTTGATTATTCAGGTCGTTCAGTTATTGTTGTTGGTCCTAATTTGAAAATGCACCAATGTGGTATTCCTCGTGAAATGGCAGCTAAATTATTCGAGCCTTGAATAATTGCTCGTTTAATTGAAAAAGAAGTTGCAACTACAATCAAAAATGCTAAAAAAATTATTGAAGATCAAAATCCAATCATATGACCTCATGTGGCTGAAGCCATTAAAGGAAGATTAGTATTATTAAACCGTGCTCCTACATTGCACCGTTTATCAATTCAAGCTTTTGAGCCAGTTTTAGTACGTGGTAAAGCAATTAGATTACATCCATTAGTATGTACTCCTTTTAATGCTGACTTCGATGGTGACCAAATGGCAGTTCACGTTCCTATTTCGGAACAAGCTTTATTAGAAAGCCGTGAATTAATGCTTGCTAATAAAAACATTTTAGGTCCTAAAGATGGTGAACCTATTATTAATCCTTCACAGGATATGATTTTAGGTCTATATTATCTAACTTTAGAAGATAAAAACGCTAAAGGCGAGGGTAGAGTGTTTGATAATTTTGAACACTTAATGCGTGCTTTGGAATCCAAATCAATAGACTTGCATGCTCGTGTAGCAATGCCAGCTGAAGAAGTTAAAGACTTAAAAATCTTTAACCAATTTTCTTCAAACACTTCAAGTCAAAGATATGTGATTTCAACTGTTGGAAAATTTATTTTTAATAATATTTTCCCTAAGGATTTTCCATTTATCTATGATAACAAAGTAACCAAAGCAGTTAGCTTAGAAGAATATCAAAAAGATTTTAATAATAAATATGTAATTGAAGCTGGTACTAATATTCCAGAATATATTAAAACATTAGAATTGCAAGAGGCATTTAACAAAAAAAATATTGCCAAAACAATTCGTTATATGTTTGATAAATATGTAGCAACAATTAGTATCGCTAATGTGGCTAGTGTAATTGACAAAATTAATGAATTAGCTGATTCTGATATCATTGTTGAACTTTTAAGATTAAATACATACAAAAAAACTCCATTAGATTTATCTCATGCTAATTTATTAGCTGAATTCATTCTTGAAGAAAAACAAAAAATAGTTCAATCATCAGCTGAAAGAACAGCAGATAATTACGTTCCATTTAGTGCTAAAGAAAAAGCCAAAATTTTAGATGCTGTTTGATTTAGATATACAAACTTTGTTGCTTCTATTTTAGATGATATAAAACAACTAGGATTTGATTATTCAACTACTTCAGGAATTTCAATTTCATTTTCAGATATTCTTGAAACTCACAAGAAAAAAGAATATATCCAAGAAGGTGATGAATACATTAAGGAACTAAAAGATTTCTATAATCTTGGATATATTACTGATGATGATAGATATTCATTAACCATCAAAAAATGAGCTGAAATAAAAGAAAAAATCCAAGAAGAACTACAAACAATAATTAAAGAAAATCCTAAGAATTCAATTATAACCATGATTAATTCAGGTGCTCGTGGTAACATTGCTAACTATGTACAATTAGCCGGTATGCGTGGGCTAATGGCAAATAATACCAAAACCACTAAAGCCGATGCTAAAAACGATCGTGTAGTTCGTTCAACAGTTGAAGTTCCAGTTAAATCTTCATTTATTGAAGGTTTAACAGCATTCGAATTCTATTCATCAACACACGGTGCTAGAAAAGGTCTAACTGATACTGCTCTTAATACAGCTAAATCAGGTTATTTAACTAGAAGATTAGTAGACGTGGCACAAAATATTGTTGTAAGAGAAGAAAACTGTGGTTCTGAATATGGTTACATTGCTCAAAATATAATTGACACCAAGAATAACCAAATAATTGTTTCTTTAAAGGAAAGAATTGTAGGTAGATTTTCAAATAAACCAATTTATAACCGTAACGGTAGAAGAATCTGTGATCGAAATGAATTAATTACTTCAAAAATAGCTCAAGAAATAATTGATGATGAAATTAATGAAGTAGAAATTAGATCTATTCTAGGATGTAATACACGTAATGGTGTATGTAAGATGTGTTTTGGACACGACCTTGCTACAAACCGCGTTGTTAACACAGGTGAAGCAGTTGGAATAATCGCTGCACAATCAATCGGTGAACCTGGAACACAGCTAACAATGCGTACATTCCATACTGGTGGTGTTGCAGGTGTAGAAGATATTACTGGTGGTTTTACTAGATTAATTGAATTAATCGATGCTCACGAGCAACCTTGAGGAAGACCAGCTGTTATTTCTCCTTATGAAGGGATAGTTAAAAAGATTGAAAAACTTGATAATGATAATACTCAAATTACAATTGAAACACTAAATGTAGAAAACGATAAAGTAGATAAGAAGATTATTGTTAAATCTTCACAAAAACTAAGAATTGAACAAAAAATGCCAATTAAGATTGGTCAAAAAATAACTGAAGGACCGATAATTTTAAAAGAATTATTAGCCTTAACTGATGTTATAACTGTTCAAAACTATCTACTTAAAGAAATTCAAAGAATTTATAGAATTCAAGGTATTGCAATTAGTGATAAATATATTGAAATTATCATTAGACAAATGATGTCTAAAATTGTAATTAGTGACCCAGGGGATTCAAAATTCTTTGCAGGAGCTATTGTTGATATCTTTGATTATCAAGAAGAAAACAGTTTATTACTATCTGAATCTAAGAAACCTGCATTTGGTAGTGTGGTTATCAAGGGTGCAAAACAAGTTCCTTTATTATCAGATTCATTCTTATCTGCTGCTTCTTATCAAGAAACTTCTAAGATTCTTGTTAATGCTGCAATATCTTCAAGAACTGACAACTTAACAGGTCTAAAAGAAAATATTATTGTTGGTAAGAAAATTCCTTCAGGAACTGCCCTAAGTTCATTTGAAGAGTATTCAAAATATGAAATTAAACCATCAATTAAATACTTTACTACTTTTAGTGATGATGAACTAGAGCTAGATCAAAACCCTAGCACTGAAAATGAAATCGATATTGATGCTTTAACACAAGAATATATTGAAGATTCGCAACATGTTACCGAAATCGAAGATGAAGAAAACCCAGAACTAGAAGAAATGTTTGAAGAAACTGAACCAGAAGATTTAGAAGAAAACGATTTCGAATAATAATTACTTAAATATAAAACACCAATCCTTAAATTTCAAGGTTTGGTGTATTTTTATACTAAAATAATAGTTATATATAAATAAAAGGTCTTTAGTATGAATAAAACAAAATTAGCAATTATTTTAGGCACAGTTTTAGGTTCAACATTTGTTATAGGCCTAAGTGCATTAGTTACGTATTATGCCTCTCGTCCTGTTAATATTAAAAAAAATGTATATCCGCATATTAATATAAAAGAGCATGAAGAACAAGCGGCCAAAAATTATGATCCTAATATCGATGATCAAAATACAGCACTTATTAAATATGTAAATAAAGTTATTAATGTTTTAAACACAGGTTTGGAAAATTTTCCTAAACAAAAAAATAAACAAAAATATGAAATTGCAAAATTTTATTTTCAAAAAGCAATTAAATTAGCAAATAATGCTAACCAAATTTTAGAAAATGCTATTAAAAAAATCAAAAACAATAATGAAAAAGAAACAAACTATATTAAACTTCATATCAAATTAAAAGAAACATTAGCTAAAGCAAATGAACAACTAGAAATATTAACTAAAGAGAAGTTCGAATAAAAAGCAGTCGTATTATTTGATAGCTGCTTTTTATGTATTGTTCAATTATTTTGTATAAATATTTTATTTCTTAAAATCTATATTAGATAAATTTATTTCTTTTGTGTTTTCTTCTATTGCCCGAAGATTCAGTTTATAAGATTGCTCATTAGCAATTTGAGTTTTAAGTTTTAGACGTCTAGAATATATAGTTGATATAGCAGGAGCTTGGTCTCCAAAAACTTCTTTTACTCATTCTTTAAAAGGAAGGCAATTAGGATTACCTTCATTATTTTTTTTGTATTCTTGAAATTGCCTATCTAAAGACACAAAAAACTCATCTGTGTATTTTTGGCTATTTAAACTTCCATTATTACCATGGCTAACATTTACATAATTCTCGCCTTTAGCGTAAGCTGCTTTAATTTTGTTTCGAGTTCTAGTAATTGTTTTGGTTGAAACATTTAGTTTATCAGCGAGTCATTGATTAGTTTCAAATCAATTTGATTCAATAAAAGTTATTCTTTCGGCTTTTATCTTAGCAAAAGAAGTATTTGTATAAGCTTTTTCATTATTATTTTTGTCCATACTTATTTCTCCTATTTAATTAATGATAATAAAAAAGGACTAATTGTTTTGAATTTATATATCTTATAAGCAATATTTTTCTTCATTAAGACCCTTTTAGGCTCGTTTTTAGAATATGGAGATATAAAACTAGTTTTAAATTATAATTTTAATTATAAATTTAATCACTTATTACGGAGAAAGCAAGTATGAACAATAAAAAAGAGAGTCAAAGAAAAGAATTATTTAGTGCGATTTGAAAAATAGCAGAAGATTTAAGAAACAATATAGATGGTTGAGAGTTTAAAAATTATGTTTTAGGCTTTTTGTTTTATCGTTATATTTCAGAAAGAATGATAAAAAGAATTGAAGAAATGGATGCTAGTCTTTCTTATGTAGACTGGGAAGATAAAGATGTTATAGAAAGTACTAAAAAAGAAATAATTGAAACTAATGGATATTTTATTAAACCAAGCCACTTGTTTCAAAACGTTGTAAAATCAAAAAACGATGAAAACTTAAACGAAATTATTTCAGAAGCTTTCAAGGATATAGAATCAAGTTCAAAAGGCCAAAGTTCAGAAGAAGATTTTAAGGACTTGTTTGCTGATATTCAAATTAATAATCCAAAACTAGGTTCAAACCCTCAAGAAAGAAACAAAATCTTTAAAAAGATTCTACAAAATATAGCCTCAATTAATTTTGGAGATATTCAAAATAATGAAATTGATGTTTTTGGAGATGCATATGAATTTTTAATAGGTATGTATGCTAAAAATGCAGGCAAGTCGGGGGGGAGTACTTCACACCACAAGAAGTTAGTGAATTATTAGCTAGACTGACTTTAATTGATTTTAATTCGGAATTAAAAACTGATAAAATTGAAATAAATAAGATCTACGACCCAGCTTGTGGATCTGGTTCTTTGTTATTAAAATTTGCTAAAATATTGGGACCAAATAAAATCAAAACAGGTTTTTATGGTCAAGAGAAAAATTCAACAACATATAACTTAGCTAGAATAAATATGTTTTTACATAATGTTAGTTATGAGAAATTCAATATTAAAAGAGGTGACACATTACTAGAGCCTCTTCACCAGGATTTGAAGCCATTTGATGCTATAGTTTCTAATCCTCCCTATTCAGTTAGCTGAGAAGGTAAAAAGAATCCACTTTTATCATCTGATGAAAGATATGCACCAGCAGGAGTATTGGCACCTGATTCTAAGGGCGATTATGCTTTTATTATGCACATTATCGATCATTTATCTTCATCCGGAACAGCTGCGGTAGTTGAATTTCCAGGAATATTGTATAGAACTGGAGCGGAACAAAAAATAAGAAAGTATTTAGTTGAAGAAAATTTCATAGATTCTATAATTCAATTACCTCAAGATTTATTTTTTGGAAATTCAATTTCAACATGCATTGTTGTATTTAGAAAAAATAAAGCAAACAACCAAAACATTTTATTTGTTGATGCTAGCGAAGAATTTATTAGAATTGATAGTAAAAATAAATTAACAAATGAAAATATTTCTAACATAATAGATGCCGTTAGACATAAGAAAGAAATACCACATTTTTCTAAATTGATTAATAAGGCAGAAGTAGTTCAAAATAATTACAATTTATCAGTTAATCAATATGTTGAACAAAAGGATAATAAAGAGATTATTGATATAAAAGTATTAAATGAAGAAATTAAAGTAGTATCTTTAAAAGTTAACAATTTAAGAGAACAAATTGACAAAATAATTAAAGAGTTGGATGAAAAATAGTATATGAAATATCAAATAACTCATAAAGACATATTTGAAATTTTTAAAATCTTAACAGAAGACACACAATCATTAAAAATTAATGAAAATTGCATAGTTGATACTTGAGAAAATATTAAATTGTTAACAAAAGAACAATTAGATAAGATTTTAAAATATTTTATTAACAAATTTCAGTTTTGTTATAAAGAAAATGTTTTTAATTTAATTTTAAAGCAATCTATAAAAAGTAAAAGAACTTTTTTAAATTGTTTTGGTATTCCAATGCAATTAAAAAAAGATCAAATACGCTACTTATTAGATCAGTTAATAAAACAATCATCTACTTTAAACAATGAATTATGAAAAGAAGAAATAAAACAAGCTGCAAATAATCAAAAAATAATGGTTGAAGACATATATCAAGATTTAATAAACTGCAATAATCAAGAATCTTGAATTGGATTATTAATTTTAATGGTTTCTACTATTGAGGTTCAAATCGAAAGATTAATTATTATTGGTATTAAATGAAAAAAATTTCTTAGTGAAATTGAAGAAAATAATATAAGAGAAGATAGCGAGAAATGAACTGAAAAATATTTTAATACTATTTTTGAAAAGGATAAAAAATGACAAGATAGAAAATTTGGAAGAGAAATTTTTAATTTTAATTGAATGAAAAAATTAAAGAAAAAATATTATGAAATTTATGGTAAAAAATTAAAGGAAGAGGATGAATTTTCAAAAAAATATAAATATGTAAGAAATGCACTAGTGCATTCTCCACATGGAATAGAAATTGATTATGATAAAAGAGAAATTAAGTTCTATTATTACAATGAAAAAGTAAATAAAGAAGAATGAAAAAAAATAAAGATAATCGATTTTAAAAATAATATTAATAATTTTTTAGATTGTATTTCCGATGTTGAAATTAGGATGGATAATTAGATGAAAAAAAATAATACAGAAAAAAATGAATACATACTTTTTAAAGATATTTGTTATTTAAAAAAAGGAACTCAACTGAATCGCTCTTTATTTAAAGATGAATATAAATATCCTGTTTATAATGGTGGGGTGGTGGAATCGGGTTTTTATAAAGATTATAATACTAAAAAAAACAAGATAGTAATTTGTCAGGGTGGTTCAGCCGGGCATGTAAACTTTATAACAGAAAATTTTTGAGCCGGAGCACATTTATACATTGTTGAAATGAATAGTAAAGCCAATTTTAATTACAAATTTTTGTATTACTTCTTAAAAAATAATCAAAGAAAATTAATTAGTTCTAAATATGGAGCTGGAATTCCTGCACTAGCTAAATCTGATATTGAAAATTTAAAAATTCCTAATATGCCTTTGGAAAAACAAGATAAAATTGTCAAAATTCTTGACAATTTCACTACACTTAAAGCGGAGCTGAAAGCGGAGTTAAAAGCGAGGGAAAAGCAATATCAATTTTATTTAGACTATTTATTAAATAACAAAAAAACAACTAACTATTTGCACCAAATCTGCAATGTGGATAGAAAAATTAATAATTGACCATTCAATAAAAATAATCTCGTGCGAAAGTTTAAACATACATCGGCAAAAAACGTAAAATCTATACAACAAAATGAGAAGGGTGACATTGCATTATCAACTACCAGTAGTGAATTTTCATATACATGCATCGATAATGTTAAAACAAAAAACTTAATCAACAACTCTGAAGTAATTTTTGTACCATCAGGGGGCGAAGCTAATATAAAATATTGAAACGGAAAATTCATAGATAGTGGAAATATATTGCTTTTAAAGAAAGATAATTCATTAAACTTAAAATTTATTTTTTATTTTTTAGTTAGCAATAAAAAAAGATTGTCAAGTTTTTATCGAGGGGCTGGTATTAAGCATCCTGATATGATTTCTTTAATGAATTTGCAAGTTCCTATTTTGCCCATAAAAGTCCAAAACGAAATAGTGAATATTTTAGATAAATTTAATGCTTATACAAATGATACAACTCAGGGATTACTAAAAGAAATAGAATTAAGAGAAAAACAATATCAATACTATTTAAATAAACTAATAAATTGAAAATATAGAAAGGTATAAAAATTGACTGAAGCAAAAATAATACTAGAAAATGATTTAGACACTATTGTTTATGAATTTAAAAGGCAAAATAAATCAACAAATCTTGTATCTTCTGAAAGTGAGAGTGCTCTTGAAGAACGTTTTATTGATAAGCTTAAAGCTCAAGGATATGAATATTTAAAAATTCATAATTTTGACGATTTAGAAAAAAACCTTAAAGTACAACTAGAAAAATTGAATAATTACAAATTTTCTGAGGATGAATGGGAAAACATAAAGAATGATTATTTGTTTAGAAAACAAGACAAACTTATTAATAAAACGGAAAGAGTTCAAAAAAATCATATATATGATTTGGTAACAGATGCTGGTTCAATTAAAAACATTAAAATAATAGATAAACAAAACTGGTCTAATAATACAGTTCAAGTTATTAATCAATTTAAAACTAATAATTTAGTTAATAGAAATAGATATGATGTAACTATCTTAATTAATGGACTTCCATTAGTTCATATAGAACTAAAAAGAAGGGGTGTTTCGTTAAAAGAGGCATTCAATCAAATATCAAGATATAAAGATGAAAGCTTTTCAAGTGACAATAAAATTTTTGATTATGTTCAAATTTTTGTCATTTCTAATGGTACTCAAACAAAATATTATGCTAATACAACTAGGCTAGATGCGTATAAAACAAAAATTAGCGATGATAGCACACTAAGAAAACAAAAGAATTTTTTTCAATTCACTTCATTTTGAACAGATCTGCAAAATAACCATATTGAAGATTTAATGGATTTTTCCGAAACATTTTTTAGAAAGAAAACACTTCTAAATATAATCACAAAATATTGTATTTTTAATTCGCAAGAGCAACTATTGGTTATGCGTCCATATCAAATTGCTGCTACCGAAAAAATTATTCAAAGAGTTAATTATGCTATAAATAACCCATCTGAATTTGGACACTCAAAATCTGGTGGTTTTATTTGACATACAACTGGTTCAGGTAAAACTCTAACTTCTTTTAAAACTGCAACTTTATTAAGAAATTTAGATGAAATAGATAAAGTTTTATTTGTAGTTGATAGGCGAGATTTAGATTATCAAACTATGACTGAATATGAAAAATTCGAAAAAGGATCAGCTGCTTCAAATTTAACTACTAATATATTAGCTAATCAACTAAAAAATAATGAAGATAAAATCATTATTACTACCATTAATAAATTAAGCAACTTTTGTTCAATGGAAAAAAATAGTGAAGTTTTCAATAAAAAAGTAGTAATGATTTTTGATGAGTGTCACCGCTCACAATTTGGTAAATTTCACAAAAATATTACTTCGAAATTTAAAAAATATTTAATTTTTGGGTTTACCGGAACACCTATCTTTGTTGAAAACGCACAGACTTATATTAAGTCTTTAAAAAACCAAGGTTTAAAAGTTCAATCTGAAATATCTAAAACAACAAGTGAAGTTTTTGGTCCAGAATTGCACAAGTATACAATAATTGACGCAATCAGAGATGAGAACGTTTTGAAATTTAAAATGAATACTTTAAATACCTTTAGTCATAAAGAAAATATAAAGGATAAAATGGTTAGCTCTATAGATGCTAATAGTGTTTTTGTAGATCCTAAAAGAATTAAGCAAATCAGTGAATACATTTTAGCAAATTACAACCGATTAACCAAACGTGAAGTGCATAAAACAGGTTTTTATGAAGTTTTTAATAATGACAATCTTTGTTATGGAAAAACCAGTGAAATAACTAAACCAGAAGCCAAACATATCAAAGGCTTTAATTCAATTTTAGCTACCAGAAATATTGAATCAGCAAAAAAATATTATGAAGCATTTAAAAAATTACAAGAACATAAAAATGCTGAAGATAAATTGAAAATTGCTTTAATTTACAGTTATGATGCAAATCAAGAAGGCCGCTATGAGGATAGTGATGAGAACTGTGATTCAATTGATAAATTACAAAAAACTGATAAAGAATTTTTAAGTTTTGCCATTAACGATTATAACGAAATGTTTAAAACAAACTGAGATGTAAATAAATTTTTAGAATACTATAAAGATGTTAGTAAAAAGGTTAAAAACAGGGAGATTGACATTTTAATTGTTGTTAATATGTTTTTAACTGGATTTGATGCAAAAGTGCTAAATACGCTTTGAATTGATAAGGAACTTCGTTATCATAATTTATTACAAGCTTTTTCAAGAACTAATAGAATTAGCAATGAAATTAAAGATGCTGGTAATATTGTTTGTTTTGTAAATCTTGATAAATATTTTGAAGAAGCTCTAAAACTATTTGGAAGTGAAAATGCTTCTAAGTTTATTTTATATAGAAGTTTTAATGATTATTACAATGGTTATACAGAAGAAGGTAAGCATTTTGAAGGATGAAAATCACTTATTCAAAAATTACAAAAAATTAAGCTTAGTGATTTTCAAAGAATGTCCAAACAAGATAAAACTAATTTTGTTAAACTCTTTAATCAAATTTTGAGATTAAGAAACATTCTTTTTAGTTTTGAGGAATTTGAAAATAAGACAATAATTAGTGAACGTGAATTTGGTGATTACAAATCTCATTACAATGATATTTATGAAAAAGAAAAAGCTAATCGAAATAATCAAAAAGAAATTATTAATGAAGACCTTGAATTTGAAATTTCTTTAGCTAAAGCAAATGAATATGATGTTGATGATATAGTTAATTTAATAGTCATGAACAAAAAAATCGAAAAAGGTGAATTAGTTAAAGAAATTGAAGCTAAACTTAATAGTAATATTGGTTTAAGATCAAAAAAAGAATTAATAATAAAATTTGTAATCGAAAACAACTTTGTAAATTGAAGTGATCGTGAAATTGCAGAAGCTTTTAGTGTTAATTTACACCAAAATTACAAAGAAGATTTAAATATAATATGTAATAAATTTGAACTTCTAGAGGAAACTGCCAATGAATATCTACATCATTGTTTCATCGATAATAGAATAAGCAAAGAAGGTTTAGGTTTCTTTAATTTAGTTAATGGAGTTTTAAGAAAAAAATTTCCTTCATTAAGAGATACCAAAGCTGCTAATGATAGAGAAAAACTAAGAAATAATATTTATGAGAATCTAAAAGAAATTTATTATAAATATTCCAATGATGACCAAGAGCAATAAAATTTTTTATTAAAAGATAATTATTATTGTTTTTGTTATAATTCTAAAGTTACTTATAGAGTAACCATTCTAAACAGGCTTAAACTTATAATGTTTCATATAAGTGCCTTAAAGATGTGACAAAATATAAGGAGGCTTTCAATGTTTGCTATTATCGAAACTGGTGGAAAACAGCTAATTGTTAAAAAAGGCGACGTTATTTACATCGAAAAAATCGAAGGCAATGAAGGTGATGCTATAGTATTTGATAAAGTTTTAGTTATTAAAGATAAAATTGGTACACCTTATTTAGAAAAAGCTTCTGTTTTAGGAACAATTGAAAAACAAGGAAAAGCAAAAAAAATTGTAGTTTATAGACATAATGCCAAATCAACACATAAACGTAAATTGGGACACCGTCAACCTTATACAAAAGTACAAATTACAGAAATTAAGGAGAAATAGTCATGGCACATACGAAATCTGGTGGAACGACATCAAATAGTAGAGACTCGGCGGGTAGAAGATTAGGTGTTAAGGCAACTCATGGTCAATTTGTAACTGCGGGTAGCATTATTTATAGACAAAGAGGAACCAAAATTTTTCCAGGTCAAAATGTTGGCCGTGGAAAAGATGACACACTTTTTGCTTTAATTGATGGAATTGTTAAATTCGAAAACAGAATTAATAGAAAATTTGCTTCAGTTTATCCATCTGAATCAAAATAATTTATAAAAATGCCTACTAGGCTTATAATGCTTTTAAAGATTTAACTTTTTAAGTTTTATATCCTAGTCTCAAGGCATTTTTTTATATTACAAAATTTTGAAAATAAAAACTCCCAATTACGGGAGCAAATTCGGCAGCCTAAAAAGGCGCCTTTTTTTAGTACATACTATTCTTAAGCAATACAAATAGTTTTTATTAGTACATAAAATATTATACATAAATATAGATTAAATGATAAAAAATTATAAAATATTAATGTAATAATCTGATTTTAAGCACAAAAATTTATTAGGGAGTTGGCAATGAGTGTAAAAGATAGTACAAAAATTAATGTTACTTTAGGGTTTGATTTAGGAATAGGATCAGTAGGTTGATCAATTGTTCAAAATGATAATAATGAAATTCTGGAACTAGGATCTAGGCTTTTTAATGAACCTAAATTAGCAAAAACAAGAAGAGATAATCGTGCAATTAGAAGATCAATAAGAAGAAAAAACTATAAGAAATTACAATTTAAAAAAATTGTTTTGAAATATAAGGAACTTTTTGGTTTAGGTTTGAATTCTGTTTCAAAAGACATTGATGATATTTATTTGGAAATGTCGCAAAAATATCCAAATATTATTTATCTAAGAGCTAAAGCATTAGAACAAGAAATTAATAGTAAGGAATTAATTTGAATTCTACATGATTATTTACAAAATAGAGGCTTCTTTTATGAAGTAGTGGAAGAAGATACTGATAAAAAAGGTGAAGCATCAGTAATTTCTTTAAATAAAGCAGCTTATAATTTTCCTACACAATTTCAAAAAGCATTTTATGATAAATATCATTGATATAATGGTGTTGAATCTTTTGCTAATGTAAAATTTTCACATAAAGATTACAAAAAAGAATTAAATCATTTATTTTCGATTCAAGCAGCTAAGTATGAAGAATCAAAATTTAAAGAATTTCAACAAGAATTTTTCAAATTATATGATTGAATTAGAAATTATGAAACAGGACCCGGTAGTGAACACAGCTATAGTCCTTATGGAATATATGAATACGATGAAAATCATAAATTAGTTAAGAAATATAATTACATTTGAGAAAAAACAATGGGCAAATGTAGTATTTTTGCAAATGAATATTGCGCTGCTAAACAAAGTCCAGGTATGGAAATATTTAATTTGTTAGAAGACTTGAATAATATTCGACATAACAAAGATGATGATTGAAAATTATCATTTGAAAACAAAAAAGCCATTTTATCTAAATGAATAGAGAAAGCCAAAGATAGCAAAAAAATACCTACACTAAATTACAAAACAGTTTTAGAGTACTTGAAGGCTGAAAGAAGTGATATAAAAGAATTATTGCATGTTGAAGATTTTCGAAATAGTGATAAAAAAATTTCAGAACTAGAATCTTTATTTGAATTTATTTCTATATTTAAGAATAATAAAGCCAATTTAAGTATCTTAAATTTTGATACTCTTTTTGAATTTATTAAATCACTAGATTTAATTTTTGATGTTTTAGTTAAAAATAAAGAAATTGAAAAACGAACAGATATTATTAAAGACAAATATTTGGAAATTTTCAATAAATACTTTAATTCTGAAGAAGATATAAATAATGCAATTTTAGATATTTCTAGAAGCTCAAAGCTAAAAACCACCAAAACACATTCTCTATCTTTAAAGGTAATTAATTTAGTATTAGATGATTTACTTAATGAAAATACAAATTTAAATAAACTAAAATTTGATAAAAATAGTAAATTATATTTTGCCATTCAAGAATATAATAAATCAACTCAAGGCAATGAACAATTTTTAAAACAGCAGCCTTCAAAATACATGGATAGTTCCTTTTTGAATGATCTAGTAGTACCTCCAGCATTTAAAACAGCAATGGCTGAAGCAATTAAAGTGTTCAACCAGATTATAAAAGAATATGGAAATATTTATAATATATCTAAAATAGGCTTAGAAATGCCTCGTGATAAGAATTCAAAAGAAGAAATTGATAAAATTAATAAACAAAATAAGGATAATAGAGCTAGATATGAAAAAATTAAAACAAGAGTATGCGAAATTTCAGGCGATATTATTGATATTAACAAACTGAATTTAAAAACAAAACAAAAATTATTATTGTATTGTCAACAAGATGGGTACGATCCTTATAAAAATGAAAAATTAGATGTTAGTAGAGTTATTAAAGAACCTAACTATTCTGAGATTGATCACATTATCCCTCGCAGTATTAGCCATGATGATTCATTGAGTAATAAAGTTTTGGTTCTTATGGAAACTAATCAAGCCAAAAATAATAGAATTCCTAAAGAATTTTTAACAGCAGAAGAATTTGAAAAATTGAAACAATTTTGCAAAAACGGATTTGATGAGCAATTTATTGATAAAAAATCCAACGAATTTAAAAATAAAATTGCTAATTTGCTACATGATACTTTAACTGAAGAAGACAAAATTGATTTTTTGGCTAGAAATTTAAATGATACAAGATATGCAAGCAAAATGTTTTTAGAAAAATTAAATGAATATTCAGCTACGCATAATAAACAATTTAATGTAATAACTGTTAGAGGAAAATTTACAAGTCTAATGAGAAAATTAGGAAAATTAAGTCCTAAAGATCGAAACCATTTTTCTCATCATGCTATTGATGCTTCTATAATAGCTATAGTGGCTAATAAATACAATCCCTGATCTCAAAGCTTAGCATTTAAAGATCCAAGGTTTGAAATAAAAGATCACAAGGTTTTTAATGCCGAAACGGGTGAATTTATTTGTAAAACTGAGGAGCTGAGTTTTAATGCTAAAAAAATATCTGAAATAATTCAAAATACCATGACAGAAATTGTAGATGATGATAGAAAAATTAGAAAAACAAAAGAAAGTATTTTGAATAGGATTAGATATTCCAGAAAACTTATTAAGGATTATAATATCGAATTATTTAAACAGACAATTTATTCTTGATTGACTGATGATGAAGGTGTTGATAGAAAAGTAGAAAGAAAATCAATATTTGAGATTGATCTAAGTCTAATTTTAGAAAAAGACAAATCAATATTAATGAAAAAATCACATCCTCAAGAATTCAACAAAATTTATAAAATATTTTTAGAATATGATCAAAAATTGCGAGACGAAAATGCCTCTTCACCAGATGACAAAAAAAAGAAAACTACGCCAAATGCCAAAAACATAATTGAGAGATACACACAAGATTTATTTAGAGAATACAAAGAAGAATTGTGTAATAATCCAGAAAAACATGAAGAAGAAGCCAGAAAATTTTTAAACAATGAAAATAAAAAGGCTTTAATAATTGGAAAACCAAAGAGTTTTTCTTATATTCGGAAGCTCAAGATTATGTCTGACAAATTAGACAAAGATAAAGTAAGTTTTTTACCAAATCAAAACAAGAAAGGTTTTAAAGAATCATTTAATTGAGTTGCATTATTAATATATAAAAATGAAAATGATCAATATAAATATATTCCTGTTAATGCCAAAATATATAGATTCGCTAATAATAAAAAGCCGGATTTCAAAGATGAATCTATATATTTACAAGATGAATTAAATAAACAAAAGGATGCAAACAATATTCCTTTGGAAAATAAAATCATAGATGTGTTTTATAAAGGAACTATGTTAATCAACCATAAAGAAATTAATAGAGATAAACAACTAATTTATATTAGTGGAGCTACATCGGATATGATAGAATATAAATATTGTGTGTTTAGAGAAAAAGAAGCTAAAGATCCTCAAAAAGATGTAAGACATAGAAAAAAACCCTATGATTTATTAAAAAATTATGAAAAAATTGATAAATCTGTTTTAGGTTAGAATAAGTTTAGTCAATCTAGACTTATTTTTTATTCTTAAACTAATGTAAAATATAGTTGATATGCCTTAGGCCAGAAGAAATTCTGGCGGAGGTAAAAATGAAAAAAGTTATTGATGTTTCAAAAAGTGAATATTTATCTTTATTTTTAGGTAATCTTATTGTTAAAAAAGAACAAAGTAAGATTATTATTCCAATTAATGATATAGAAACAATTATTTTTGAAAATAATCGAATGGCCATAAGCATTCCACTAATAAATGATTTAATTGAAAAAAAAGTGAATATTATTTTTTGCGATTATAAGCATATGCCAATAGCTCAAATAATTCCTTTTAATGGTTATTTTGATAACAAGGTTTTTGCTTCTCAACTTAGTTGAGATGACAAATACAAAGCAAAAACCTGACAATTAATTATTAAATTAAAAATATTAAACTCGAAAAATTTAATTGAAAACTTAATTCCTGATGATATTAGCACAATTGAGAACTTAAGCAATTATTTTGAAGATGTTAAAATTATGGACTTATCCAACCGAGAAGGACATGCTGCAAAAGTTTATTTTAAATCCATTTTTGGAAAAGATTTCATTCGAGAAAAAGAAAATGCTAATGATTATATAAATATATATTTAAACTATGGATATAGTGTTTTAATGTCATATGTGAGCCGTTCTTTAGTTTCGAAAGGTTTTGATAATCGAATTAGTGTTTTTCATAAAAGTTTTAATAATAACGTACCCCTAGCTTGTGATTTAGTAGAACCATTACGGTGCATTGTAGATAATCTTGTATATAAGTTTGTGCTTAAAAAGAATTCCAAAATAGAATCAAATTTTAAAGACTATAAAGAAGAATTATTTTTATATTTGCAACAGCATATAGTTGTTAATAATAAGCAAATGAAAATTATTGATTATATTGATTATTTAACTAAAGGTATACTAGAAAATAGGGATATAAAGGAATTGGCAATTGACTGAAGTTCAAAATAGATATATGAAAATAATAATTATGTACGATATTTCAACTGAAAATGACAACTTACCTTTTTCTAATAAGTTTAGAAACTCATTAATTAAAATGGGTTACCACAGGATGCAATATTCAATATATGTCAAAACAATTGGTTTTCAAACAGTCTACAACTATGAAAAAGAAAGGCTTATGAAAATAATTCCACCAAAATCAAACGTGAGAGTTTTGTTGGTTACTGAAAAGCAATATGCTAATATTGACATTTTAATGGGAGAAAAATCAATAAATGAATATTATAATGACAAAGAAAGGTACATTGAATTATAATGCTGCAAATTAATAATTTAAAAACAATAAGTCCGATCGAATATGAAGGTATATTTGTAATTGAGACAAATAACATTGATGAATTAATATCTAACTTTTATAAATATGAAATTAAAAATTTAAAAACTGTTTTTGAAATTGAAAATTCTGAAATTTCTATAAAGAATGCAATTATAGTATCACCATTAACAAAACTGGAAGAGCTATATAATTTATCTGCAAAAAACATACTAACTAAAATTATTTTAAATAACGAGAATCTTGATGTTCAAGCAATTTTTAACAATGATAAATTTTTAGAAGAAATTGACAAAATAAATGATTGAATTTCTGATGAATTTTTAACCATTAACATGGACAAAATTAAAATAATGAAAAATTTAATATCTTTGGATGATGAAAAGTTTATTAGTGAAAAAACATTTGAAAAATGACTAGGTAATTTTGAGTCAACTAATAAGCAATTAATAATATTAAAAGATTTTACAATACCATGTGCTACTTTAAACAAATATTTAAATAAGTTTAATTTTCTAGTAATAACTAATAATTTATTTTCAATTATTGAAAATCTTAATGAATTAGAGTGTTGCGCTTTTGAAAAACAATCTAATTTATATCAATTTATTTCTACTGATTCCATAAAAATATGATTTGAAGATGAATATAATGTTAAAAACGTAAATTCTGAAAGAGTTCTTGAAGAGTTAAAAAACAATGAGTTTAAGCAAATAAAACTAAAAAAACAGTTAATTTAATAAAAAAAGGCGTCAAATTGTTGAAAATTTCAATAATTTGACGTTTTAGTACTATACTATTTTTAAGCAATACAAAACTAGATAAAAAATTACCAACAACAGATTGAGGTTTTAGTACTATACTATTTTTAAGCAATACAAAACTTTTTCTATTTGTTTTTCTAAAGGGTCTTTGTTTTAGTACTATACTATTTTTAAGCAATACAAAACTATTAAAGTCATTAAAACTATTAACATAATGTTTTAGTACTATACTATTTTTAAGCAATACAAAACTTCTTTTGAATTTGTTTCAATCATCGGTTAGTTTTAGTACTATACTATTTTTAAGCAATACAAAACTAACTCCAATTTACTGAAATACTCTTTATCGTTTTAGTACTATACTATTTTTAAGCAATACAAAACATTTAATGACTTATGAAAACACAATAACAAGTTTTAGTACTATACTATTTTTAAGCAATACAAAACTTACTTTCATCATAAACTACAGACATGCCAGTTTTAGTACTATACTATTTTTAAGCAATACAAAACATTATGGCTTGATCTGTTCTATCTGAATTTGTTTTAGTACTATACTATTTTTAAGCAATACAAAACAGCAACAAATAGAGTTACAAAAATTAAAAGGTTTTAGTACTATACTATTTTTAAGCAATACAAAACTGACTAGTATTAATGATATATATTTATGTAGTTTTAGTACTATACTATTTTTAAGCAATACAAAACAAAAAGTAGCAAAAAAATTATTACAAGTTAGTTTTAGTACTATACTATTTTTAAGCAATACAAAACATAATATAACAATTCAAAAAATGGATTATAGTTTTAGTACTATACTATTTTTAAGCAATACAAAACTAATGAAATGATTAATATATCTAAGATTTTTGTTTTAGTACTATACTATTTTTAAGCAATACAAAACATCATGATTGAATAAATGCTTTAACTTTTAGTTTTAGTACTATACTATTTTTAAGCAATACAAAACATAATATAACAATTCAAAAATCAGAATATAGTTTTAGTACTATACTATTTTTAAGCAATACAAAACTTAACCAGTCAAAGTTTGGTAATTCTTTGGGTTTTAGTACTATACTATTTTTAAGCAATACAAAACTTCTTTTGAATTTGTTTCAATCATCAGTTAGTTTTAGTACTATACTATTTTTAAGCAATACAAAACTAAAACCTAAGTATTATAATTTAGTGGTCGGTTTTAGTACTATACTATTTTTAAGCAATACAAAACTTCAACAAAAATTGGCTATTTTGGTTATGAGTTTTAGTACTATACTATTTTTAAGCAATACAAAACTTAGAACCAGATATATGAGTAAATAAACTATGTTTTAGTACTATACTATTTTTAAGCAATACAAAACAAGAAATTACTTCTATACAACAGAATAAAAGTTTTAGTACTATACTATTTTTAAGCAATACAAAACCATTGTCATAAATCAAAAACTTTAATCTTTGTTTTAGTACTATACTATTTTTAAGCAATACAAAACCAGGTTTTAGTAAATAGAATATATTTATTTGTTTTAGTACTATACTATTTTTAAGCAATACAAAACCTCTCTACCACTTATCACCAATCTTATTAAGTTTTAGTACTATACTATTTTTAAGCAATACAAAACTAATATATATATCATGCCATCTGTTATCGTGTTTTAGTACTATACTATTTTTAAGCAATACAAAACCACTGTGTTTTGTATCTTAAATAATAATATGATTTACTAATATATTATTAATCAATAGATAATTAACATATTAAATAATTATTTAATATAATTTAAAGGTATGTTTTAAATTAGCAGTAATTTATTATTGTTATATTTTGAATTTAATTGAGGAACAAATGAAAGATAAAGAGCATCAAAAATTTATTTCAAATAAGAATAAAATTTTGTTTTGATTGGAACAAAATTTAACTAAAGATAATTTTATAAATTTTAATAAATTGATTTCAACAATAATCTTAAAAAATTCATTAAATAAATCTTCATTAGAAGTTACAAGTTTTTTAGATAAACTAAAATCACTAGTTTCAAAATGTAGTGCAATCGAATATCAAGATTTTAAGGTTGAATTTGAAATAAATACTAAGTTTAGTAGTACTAAAAAAATACCATCAATTCAAAAACTAAATCAATCCAAGAAATATGAATTACAATTAGAAGAAATCTACAATCAAGAAATTTTGAGCCTAATTAAAAATTACTATGTTGAATTTTTACCAAATATTGTTCTTTATATAGCTAATGATTCATTAGAATATCGAATTTATATTATGTCTCAATATTTTGAAATTAAACAGGAAGGAAAAGAAAATGAGCACAAGAAAAATAAATAATAATGAACCAAACCCAAGAGTTGTTTCTATATTTGGTTACATTATCGAAGTAGTAGGGGAATTCCCATATGAACAAGGCCAACACTTTGTTAGTACAAAAGACGATAGCATCAAAATGATTTTAATTAATTGTTCTACTGATCGGGCATTTTTATTAGCAAATAATGAAAACAAGGAAATTAAAATCAATGATACTATCTGTCCAACTAAGCGAAATGAAGTTTTTAGTTCTTTGGCACATTTTGGCAAGGTTATAGATATTTTTGGTAATGTAATATTGCCTTTTAAAGAAGAAATCAAAAAACAAAAAGATGATCCTCAAACACCAATTTTTAAATTGGCTCATGATTTAATGACAGTTAAAACTTTAAATGAGCAACTATATACAGGTTTTAGCTCAATTGATTTATTAATTCCTATAGGTAAAGGTCAACGTGAATTAATCATTGGTGATAGACAAACTGGTAAAACTCACATTGCCATTAATGTAATTTTGAACCAAGCTAAAACTGATACAAAGTGTATATATGTAGCTATAGGCCAAAAGAAAGAAAGTATTTCTAGAATATATAGTGTTTTAGAAGAACACAATGCTTTAAAAAACACAATTATAATTGATGCTCCTTCAACAAGTGCATATGAACAATATTTAGCACCTTACATAGGTATGGCTCATGCTGAAAATATTTCACTAACTGATGATGTTGTTATTATCTTCGATGATTTAACTAAACATGCCAATATTATTCGAGAAATAGCGCTGCTTACTGATAAACCTGTCGGCAAAGAAGCTATGCCAGGTGATTTATTCTTTGCTCATTCACAATTACTAGAAAGAGCAGGTTCTTTTGAAGGTCGTAAAACCATTACAGCTTTACCAATAATTCAAACAATTGATGGTGATATCACAAGCTTAATTGCTTCTAATGTTATTTCAATTACAGATGGTCAAATCGTAACTAGTGCTGATTTATTTTCTCAAGGTATTTTACCTGCTATCAACATTAATTTATCAGTTTCAAGAACAGGATCTTCAGTACAAAATAGAATAATGTCAAAAGTGGCTTCAGAAGTAGCCAAAACTTTTAAACAATATAAAAGACACCTAAAACTTGCCATGTTGGATTATGAACTAAATAAAGAAACAGCGGAATTGCTATACAAGGGCAAAATGATTGATAAAATGTTTATCCAAAAAGGATATTCATTATATTCAAATAAATTTGTGCTATTAATGTCAAAATTAATTTCTTGAAAAATCTTACGTGGTATTAAGGATGACCGAAAAGCACTTAAATTTATTGATATCTTAGTTGAAACCAATGAAGAAGCTAAAAAGATATTTAATACAATTCAAACAAGCGATGATTATGATGATGAATTAGTAAAAGACTTTTTTGCTTATGCACTTCAACAATATTCTGATTATTTAAATTTAGGATGGCAAACTGATTATACAAATGAATTTGTGGAATTTAATAACATCTATTTAGAAAAAATAGCAAAAACCTTAGGAGATAAATAATGGGTAAAATAATAAAATTATGATCAGATATTGTTGAAATTAAATTTCCTAAAAACAGTTTGCCAGCAGTAAATCATTTGCTAACCACAAATGATGGCAAAACATATTTATTAGTTAAAAGAGTAATTGATGAAGAAACTGTAAGAGCTATTATTATTTATAGCTCTAAAGAAATTTGTATGACTGATAAAATAGTTAATACTAAAAAAAGTTTTATGGTTCCAGTAGGAATGAATTCAAAAAACAACATTTATTCTTTTGAAGGCAAACCCTTATTAGAAAATAAATTATCAATGCCTGAATATGTTGAAATGAACTCAACCATCAACAAAGACCGTTATTTAGATAATAAAATTGAAATAGTAGAAACAGGAATTAAAGCAATAGACTTTTTTATGCCAATTATTAAAGGATACAAACTTGGTATCTTTGGTGGTGCAGGAGTTGGTAAAACTGTTTTAATGAAGGAAATTATTTTTAATATTAATAAAGATTCTAAAAAGACATCTAACATTTTTATCGGTTCAGGTGAACGTTCACGTGAAGCCATTGAACTATTCAATGAACTTGAATCATCTAAGTTAATGAAAAATTCTTCAATGTATATTTCAAAAATGAACGAATCTCCTGGTGCTCGTATGTCTATTGTGCCAATAGGAATTACTGCAGCAGAATATTTAAGAGACATTGAAAAAGAAGATGTTTTATTATTCATTGATAACATTTATCGTTTTGTGCAAGCTGAAAATGAAGTTAGTGCTTCATTAGGCAAAAAACCATCAGTGGGAGGATATCAATCTACTTTAGAAAGTGATATCGCTAATATTGAAAATAGATTATTTAAAAACAATAACGGTGCTATCACTTCTTTTCAAACCATATTCTTACCAATGGATGATTTAAGTGATCCATCAGCTGTAGCAGTATTTAACCACCTAGATGGAAATTTAGTTTTATCTCGTAATCAAACAGCAAAAAATATTTTCCCTGCTTTTGATCCACTTGCTAGTTCATCGCATTCGGTTGATGAAAAAATTATTGGTCAAAAACACTTTGAAGCTATAGTGGAAACCAAGCGAATTTTAAAAGCCTACAAGGACCTAGAAGATGTAATTATGATTTTAGGTTTTGATGAACTTGATGATCAATCTAAAAAAACAGTTATCAAAGCTTTACAGCTTGAAAACTTCTTTACCCAAAACTTCTTTATGACTGAGCATTTTACTAAAGCTCCAGGAGTTTATGTTCCATTAAATGAAACAGTCAAATCCGTGAGAAGAATTTTAGATGGAAAATATTTAAAACAAAGCCCTGAAATTTTTGCTTATGTGGGCTCAAATTTAAAAATTCCAACAGATGAAGAACTAGGTTTATAAATATGCCTTAGGGCATTTTTTTATATTCAAGATTATTGGGTTAATATAATGTAAAATTATTAATGCAAAAACATATTAAATACTACTTTTGGAGGTATTATGAAATCAAATAATAAATATAATGAAACTAAATATTTTGAATCAATGGATAAGTGATTTAGAGCGGCAAATTATCTAAGTGTTGCTCAAATTTATCTGAAAGATAATCCATTATTGCAAAAGAAATTAGAACCCAGTGATATTAAATTATATCCAATTGGACATTGAGGCACAATACCAGGACAAAACTTTATATATTTACACTTAAATAGAGTTATCAAAAAATACAATCTTAACATGTTTTATATTGAAGGTCCAGGACATGGTGGACAAGTGATGATATCTAATTCATATTTAGATGGTTCATACACTGAAATATATCCAGAAATAACTGAAGATATCGCTGGTTTGAAAAAAATGTGCAAAAGGTTTTCATTCCCCGGTGGAACAGCAAGTCATGCTGCGCCTGAAAGTCCAGGTTCTATACATGAAGGCGGAGAATTAGGATATGCTCTATCACACGCTACAGGAGCTATTTTAGATAATCCTGACGTTATAGCTGCAACTGTTATTGGAGATGGAGAAGCTGAAACAGGTCCATTATGTTCCGGCTGATTTTCAAATTCATTTATTAATCCTGTTAATGATGGTGTGGTTTTACCTATTTTGCATTTAAATGGTGGCAAAATATCAAACCCAACTTTATTATCAAGAAAACCTGAAAATGAAATTAAAGAGTATTTTAGAGGAATGGGTTGAGAGCCAATAGTTTTTAATTGATCTTCAAAGAAAACTAATATTGAAATCCATGAAGAAATGGCAACTTTAATGGATAAAGCCATTGAAAAAATTCTTGAAATCAAAAAAGAAGCCAAAAAACTAGGCGCTTCTAAAGTTAAAAGACCTACTTGACCAGTTTTAGTTGTTAGAACTCCAAAAGGCTGAACATGTCCTAAAGAATGAGATGGTCAAGCTATTGAAGGTAGTTTTAGAGCACACCAAGTACCATTACCAGTAAGTTATTTTAAAACTGAACATATTAAAGAACTTGAAAAATGATTAATGTCATATAAACCTAATGAATTATTTGATAAGCAAGGAAAAATAATACCTGAAATTAGACAATTAGCACCCACTGGTGATTCTCGAATGGCAACTAATCCTATAACCAATGGAGGAATTAATCCAAGAGCTCTAAAACTTAGATCATGAAAAGATTTTGCTATTGATATTAAATATCCTGGAGCTTCAAAATCACAAGATATGGTTGAATTGGGAAAATACATGGCTGATGTTGTCTTAAAAAACCCAGATAATTTTAGAGTCTTTGGACCAGATGAAACTAAATCAAATCGATTATTTGCTTTATTTGATGTAACCAAAAGACAATGACTAGAAGACTCTTCGGAAAAATATGATGAATGAGTTTCTACTGAAGGAAGAATTATTGATTCACAATTAAGTGAACACCAAGCAGAAGGTTTTTTAGAAGGTTATGTACTAACCGGTAGACATGGTTTTTTTGCTTCGTATGAATCATTTTTACGTGTTGTAGATTCAATGATTACTCAGCACATGAAATGACTAAAAAAATCCTTAGAACTATCATGAAGAAAAGATTATCCTTCATTAAATATAATTGCAACTTCTACAGCATTTCAACAAGATCATAATGGTTATACACATCAAGATCCTGGTTTGTTGGGTCATTTAGCTGACAAGCGCCCAGAATTAATTCGTGAATACTTGCCAGCGGATGCTAATACATTATTGGCAATTATGCAAAAATCTTTAACTGAAAGAAATGTTATTAACTTAATTGTAGCTTCAAAACAACCAAGGGAACAATTCTACAGTGTTGCTGAAGCTCAAGAACTAGTAGAAAAAGGTTATAAGGTTATTGATTGAGCTTCGAATACTAAAATTAATGAAGAACCAGATATAGTATTCGTTTCATCAGGTGTTGAACCTAATTTAGAAACACTAGCTGCTATTTCTATTATTAATAATCATTTTTCAAATCTAAAAATTAGATACATTAATGTCGTTGATTTGTTAAAACTAAGAGTACCGGAAATAGACCCACGTGGTTTAAGCCATGAAGAATTTGATAAAGCATTTACTAAAGATAAACCTATAGTTTTTGCATTTCATGGATATGAAGGTTTAATTAGAGATATTTTCTTTGAAAGACATAATCATAATTTAATAATTCATGGTTATAGAGAAAATGGAGATATTACCACAAGTTTTGACATTAGACAATTAAGCCATATGGATAGGTTTCATATTGCTAAAGACGCAATTGCTAAATTATATGGTTCAAAACAACAAGAATTTTTAGATCTAATGGATAAAAAATTAGATGAACATCATAAATATATTCTAGAGCATGGATATGATATGCCAGAAGTTGTAGAATGAAAATGAAAAAACATTAACAAATAGCAAAATTTGGTAAAATATTACCTAGTTAATTAACTTATACTCAAAGGAGCATGCTATGAAAAAAGAAATTCACCCAAAATATGCTGAAATTAAAGCTACATGTTCATCATGTAATTCAGAATTTAGTTTTGGTTCAACTGCTGAAAAAGTATCTCTAGATGTTTGCTCTAATTGTCATGCATTCTACACTGGAAACCGTAGCGATGTTAAAGCTCGTGGACGTGTAGAAAGATTTAATAAGATATTAGAAAAATCAAAAAAATAGTGCTAATTAGCAGAGAAAAATAATTAAAACTCAGAATGATTATTGTCATCTGAGTTTTTTGTTAATTTAGCTAAATACAATAATGGAAACCAACTTTAAAGCCACTTGAATTGTCTCCATCATCTCATTTAGCACTAAAACCATCTTTTGTTTTAATTTCACCTTTAGATGAGCCAACACTTCTAATGAGGCCCACAGTAGAAGTTAATGTTGACATAATTACTGGTAAAGCTGCTAATATAGAACCAATAATACCACTTATGGCAACTCCACCAACTAGTTCATCACATTCTTTCTTATTTAATTTTGTTAAGTTCATTTATTTACCTCCACCTATATCTATAGCAATAATTTGCCATTTAATTATTAGTTTGAGAAAAAGATAAGAAAAACAGCCATTATATTTGGCTGTTAGTAAATTGTGAGTCTTCATTATTTTCTTGATTTTGTATTTGTGCTTCTAATTTTTGTTTTTTCTTATTTTTAATAAATATAACTAAGTTGTAAATTAAAATTGATAAGAATGTGCCTATGGCTCCTAAAACTAATCACACATCAGCAATATTAAATACTCCATGATTTGCTCAAGGAAGATTAATTATATCTCTAACTCCCTTGAAAGCAAACCGGTCATACATATTACCAAAAGATCCAGCACTAATCATAGCTAAGAATACAACAATAAAAGCTTTTCTATCTTTAATAAAAGTAACTCCAAACATTGAACCTAAAATTATTAAAAAACTTATTGTATGTAATATTGCTAAGTTGCTTTCGAATATTCCTATTGTTGTTCCTTTATGTAAAACAGAGCGTATTATCATAAAAGAACTACCCATTCGAAAATCTTCGTCAACAATAAGATTAGCCTTATCTTTTCATCTAAATAAAAAGCCTTTTGTTAATAGGTCTACTAATGAAAAAATGAACATTAAACCAATAAATACTGATAAGTTAATAACAATAGTTTTTCAATTAGTTTTTCAGTATTCTTTTGAAAAATATTTGATTTTTTTATCTTCCATTAATAACCTCCTCACAGCGTCTACAAATTTTAAGATCATTATTAAAATCAATTTCTTCAAAATGATTTCAACATCTTAAACATTTTTTAGATTCTAATTTACTTACAGAATTTTGAACACCAAATTCAACTTTGGCAACCATTAATAATTTAGTAAGAGGTAATGATTTAATAAAACTTGAATTTGTTTTTATTATTACAAGTGCTTCATTTTGTCTCTTAATCGTTTGATTTTGAATTTGTTCTTCAATTAGTTTATAAATTTCATCCTTAATTTCAAAGAATTCATTTCATTTTTCTTCCAAACTTAAATCAACTTTGTTAGATAAATTTCATTTTAATAAATGAACAGATTCAAGTTTATTAGGCTTATTGTAATATTCATAAACCTCTTCCATGGTAGTAGGTAAAATAGGAGCAAGTATTTGAACTAGAGTTTCAATAACAGCTGCGAATACACTTTGAACTTGTCTTCTTTCATTTGAGTTTTGTTTATCTAAATATAAAATATCCTTGGTTATTGAAATGTAATATGAACTTAAATCAATTATAAAATTATTTACTTCCTTAATTACATTAACAAAACGATAGTTCTCATAGTAATTTAAAACTCTGCACTCTAAATTTCTTAGTTTTGCTAATACTAAAGCATGAATTCCTTCAATTTCTATTTTCTTAAAATCAAAATCATCTAGCCCACCAAGCATAAATTTAATGGTGTTTCTTAATTTACGATAAATTTCTACATTTTGGTCCAGTATTTTGTTATCTATACTTATATCAGCTGTGTATTCTGAATTAGCTGCTCATAAACGTAATATATCAGAACCATATTTTTTAACTACTTCTAATGGATCAACTGTATTGCCTAATGATTTAGACATTTTTCTTCCCTTACCATCCAAAGTAAAGCCATGAGATAAAAATGCCTTAAAAGGTGATTTATTTCTTCAAGCAACAGAATTAATCATTGAACTATTGAATCATCCTCTATACTGGTCTGAACCTTCTAGATACAAATCAAATGGTGCTTCGATATTATTAGGTTTAACTCCTAAAGAAGTTGAACCTGAATCAAATCACACATCCATGATGTCATTTTCTTTGCTAAAGCCCTGATTACGATATTTAGCAGGTAAAAGTTCGTCTACACTTTTTTCATATCATATATTTGAACCATGCTTTTTAACTAAATCAATTACATAATCAAAAATATCTTCTTTTAAAACAGGATTCTTATTTTTGTCATAAAAAACAATAATTGGCACACCTCAAGATCTTTGTCTTGATATACATCAAGTATCGCGATTTTCAAGCATTAATTTAAGTCTATTTTTTGATCAATCGTTATATGTTTTGACATTATTGATTTCATCAATTATTTTTTGCTTAATAGGTTTTAGTGATACAAATCATTGTGGTGTTGCACGATACATAATAGGTTGATGAGTTCTTCAATCATGTGGATATGAGTGCTTGATTTTTTTAAATCCAAGTAGTAGGTCATTTTGTTCAAGAAATTGACCAATCAAAGGATTGGCATCATTATAAAATAAACCTTTAAATTCTAAAGCTAAATCATTTAGCATTCCATCATCTTCAACGTGCATAATTTTTTTAAGGTTATTTTTTGTGCCAATAATAAAGTCATCTTCACCAAATAATGGCGCCATATGAACTAAACCTGTACCACTTTCAAGACTAACATGGTGCCCTTCAACAATAGGACAAATTAATTTGTTAATTGGGCTTTCATATTTAACATCTAATAGCTTTTGACCGGTAAAAGATTTGCCAACAATATCATATTTTTCTCATTTACATGCTGTAACAACACTTTCAAGCATTTCTTTAGCAACAATATAGTTTTTGTTATTAACCTTAACTTTTATATATTCAAAATCTTTATTAACAGCTACACCAGAATTAGCAATCAAAGTTCAAGGGGTTGTAGTTCAAATTAAAATATAATCATTAGAATTTACAAGCACATTACCTTCTTTAATTTTAAAAGCAACATATAAAGATGGAGAAATATGGTCGGCATATTCTACTTCTGCTTCAGCAAGTGCCGATTGTGATGATGGCGATCAATAAATAGGTTTTAAGTCTTTATATATCAAACCATCAAAAATCATTTTTTTAAATAGTTTTAATTGCTCAGCTTCAAAATCTTTATTAAGAGTAATGTAAATTTCAGAAAAATCAGTTAACAGTGAAAGTTGTTTAAATTGCTCTTTTTGCTTTTCAACTTGGCCTAATGCATATTTTTCACATGCTTTTCTTAGTTCAGCAATTGAAAAATCTTTAGCTGTCATTTTTCTTTCTAATAGCATTTTGTGTTCAATTGGTAAACCATGAGTATCTCAACCTGCTACGAAGGGGCTATAAAAACCTTGCATACTTCTAAAACGTACAATAATATCCTTTAAAATTTTGTTTAAGGCATGTCCCACATGTATGTTTCCATTTGCATATGGAGGTCCATCATGTAAAACAAAAGACTTATTATTTTTGTTTTGTTCTAAAACTTTTTTATGCAAGTTGATATCTTGTCATCTTTGTCTAAAAATAGTTTCTTTTTCAGCTAAATTAGCCTTCATTGAAAAATCTGTTTTAGGCATTAGTAATGTGTTTTTATAATCTTTATTTTTTTCTTCCATAAAACTACCTCTTTATAATTTTTTTGAAAATAATATATAAATTTTACAACATTTTAATTTAAAAAAAAATGTTTGTCAAATTAGAAGCTTTTGAAGCATAAAACTATTCTCAATTTAAGCAAAAATTTATAAGAATAGTGAATGTAAAAATTTATTTTAAATTTTAAAAAAAATGCTTATTAATGTAAAATTAATATCATGTATAATCACAAAATAATTGAAAAAAAATGGCAAGATTTTTGAGAAAAAAACGAATCTTTTAAAACAACTGAAAAACATAATAAAAAAGCATATATTTTAGACATGTTTCCTTATCCTTCTGGCGCAGGGTTACATGTAGGCCATTTAGAAGGCTACACTGCAACTGATATTATTTCACGTTATAAAAGATTAAATGGTTATGATGTTCTACATCCTATTGGCTGGGATGCCTTTGGTTTACCTGCCGAGCAATATGCTCTAAAAACTGGAAATCATCCAGCACCTTTTACACTAAAGAACATTGATAATTTTAGAAGACAACTAAAATCAATGGGTTTTTCATATGATTATAAAAAAGAAATAAATACAACTGATCCGAAATTTTATGTTTGAACACAATGAATTTTTAAAGAACTATATAAACAAGGCTTAGCTTCAATTGAAGAAGTTGATGTTAATTGATGTGAGGGCTTGGGTACTGTTTTAGCTAATGAAGAAATTATTGAAGTTAATGGTCAAAAAGTATCCGAAAGAGGCAATTATCCAGTTATAAAGAAACCTATGAAACAATGGGTTCTAAAAATAACTGCTTATGCTGACAAACTATTAGAAGATTTAGACAAATTAGACTGACCTGAAAGCTTAAAATTATTACAAAAAAATTGAATAGGTAAATCTGAAGGTCATGTTGTTGAATGAAAAATTTTAAATTCAACTAAAAACCTTCAAACATTTACCACCAGACTAGATACTATTTTTGGAGTTTCAGTTTTAGTAATTAGTCCAGAACACCCTTTATTATTAAGTATATGTTCATTTGATAAAAAACCAGAAATTAAAGAATACATTGCTGAAGCTAAAACTAAAAATGAATTAGAACGTGCTCAGTTAAATAAACATAAAACTGGTTTATTTACAGGTGCTTATGCCATTCATCCATTAACAAATCAAAAAATTCAAATATGAGTTTCAGATTACGTTTTAATGAATTATGGCACAGGAGCTGTAATGTCAGTTCCTGCACATGATGAAAGAGATTATGAATTTGCTAAAAAATTTAATCTAAAAATTGAAAGTATAATTGATTCAAAAAACCTACCATTCACAGGCAATGGCAAACACATTAATTCAGATTTTGCTAATGGCTTCAATAATGCTCAAGCCACTGAAAAAATTTATAACGCCTTAAAAAATATAAATGCTGTTAATAAAAAAACAAACTATAAATTAAGAGATTGAATTTTTTCACGTCAAAGATATTGAGGTGAACCGTTTCCAGTTTTATTTGATGAAGAAAATAAAATATATTTAGTTAAAGAATTAGTAGCATTGCCAGAAATAAAAAACATTAAACCATCAGGCTCAACTGAGGGCCCACTGGCAAATGCCACAAAATGATTAAATGTAGAATGAAAAGGTAAAAAATATCGTCATGATACAAATGTCATGCCTCAATGAGCTGGTTCAAGTTGATATTTTTTAGCTTACATTTTAAAAAATGAAGATGGTTCATACTTGGCTTTAGATAGTGATGAAGCCAAAAAACGATTTGAAAACTGAATGCCTGTTGATTTATATATAGGTGGTCAAGAACATGCTGTATTGCACTTACTTTATGCAAGATTTTGACATCGCTTTTTATATGATTTAGGTGTGGTTAATACTAAGGAACCATTTGCTAAACTAATTAATCAAGGTTTAATTTTGGGTCCAGATGGTCAAAAAATGTCAAAATCACTAGGAAATGTTATTAGTCCTGATGGGTTAGTTGAATCACATGGAGCTGATGCTTTAAGAATTTATGAAATGTTTATGGGACCATTAACTGATTCTAAGTCTTGAAATACTGATTCATTAAATGGTATTAGGAAGTTTTTAGATAAAATATATAATCTAATTAATTATCTAAAAGATAACATTGATTTAAGTGTTAAACATGAAGAATTAGATAGCAAAATAAATCAATTAATTTTGGATATTAATGAAAATATTAAAAGATATAAATTTAATATTGCAATTAGTAAATTTATGGTGTTTATTAATTATTTAGTTAATATTAAAAAAATTAATTCATCAAGTATTATTAAAAATTTTGCAATCATGTTATCTCCTTTTGCGCCCCATTTATCTGAAGAGTTTTTAGAAATGATAAATGAAAAACCAATTCAATATCAATCATGGCCATATGCTGAAAAAGACAAAATTTTAATTTCAAACCCTCAAATTGGAATTCAAATAAATGGAAAAGCCAGAGGGCAAATTGAAATCCTACCAACTTGAACTAAGGAAGATGTTATTAATAATGCCCTAAAAATTCCTTCAATTCTAAAATGAATCGAAAAAAAAGAAATAGTTAAAACAATATATGTTGAAAATAAAATTATTAACATAATTGTTAAATAGATTAATTCAAGATATGTGAGCCTTAATAAGTTCACATATTTTATTTTTATAAAATTTAAATAAAAAAATATGAAACCTAAGCTTCATATTTAATCGTATAGACGATATGGCTGCCCTTGTTAGATTCGAACTAACGGATGACGGTACCAAAAACCGCTGCCTTTCCACTTGGCTAAAGGGCAAAATGGTGGAGGGGGAGGGATTCGAACCCCCGAACCGTTAGGAAGTGGGTTACAGCCACCCGCGTTTGGCCGCTTCGCTACCCCTCCGCAATATTGCATGTTAAATTATAATATAGAATTAAATTTTTTACAAAAAAATATCAATATCTTAAGAATAAGCAAAAGTTTGTAAATTTATTATCTTATTTAAAATATAATATTACTGATTTCAAAAGAAAATATTATAAATAAGGAGATATAAATGTCACATAAAAGTAGACTAGTTTTAACAATATTATCATTTTTTCTAGGTTGAATTGGTATTGATAGATTTTATGGAGGAAGAATAGGTTTAGGAATACTTAAAATATTCTTTGGACTTGGTATATGACACTTAGTAGATTTCATTTTAGCAGCTTGTGGGCAACAAAAAGACGATAATGGAAACTACATATCAAATTGAAAAACTAAATAGAAATCAAGTTTTTATGAATTTTGGAAAAAGCAAAGCGTTTTTGCTTTTTTCTTTTGTCTAAAATAAAAAAATTCAAAATTTTACTAAAAAAAATTGTTTTGTTATAATTAATTAGCAATCTATGCAAAGAAACATAAGGTTACGATATGCCAAGCTTAGTTGTTCATCTCGGATATTGAGAACTTATGTGGAGTACTTCATTAATGAAGAAGGAGAACAAACACATGTCAAAACTAGAAATTAAAATCAAGGCTTTTGATGCACAATTAGTAGAAGATGCTGCTAAAAAAATCGTCTTACTAGCTAAAACTGAAAAAGCAACAGTGAGTGGACCAATTCCTTTACCAACAAAAAAAGAAATTGTAACTATTTTGAGATCGGTTCACGTTAACAAAAAATCACGTGAACAATTCGAAAGTAGAACTCACAAACGTTTAATCATTTTGTCAGGCGTTTCAGAAACATTAGCCGATAAAACAAAAAGATTAGAACTGCCAGCTGGTGTTCAAATAAGTGTTAAATCTGTAGCTTAATATACAGATTATTATTTTTTAAATTTTAATATAACACGCGTAAGAACAACAACTGTAAATATTTAAATATCGAAAGGAAAAATATGAAGGGAATCTTAGGAAGAAAAGTTGGAATGACTCAGCTATTCACATCAGAAAGTAAATTAATACCTGTGACCATAGTTGAAGTTAAACCAAATGTTGTTACTAATGTATTAACCCAAGAAAAAAATGGGTACGTTGCAACACAACTTAGTTTAGAAGATAAGAAAAAATCTCAAATTAAGAAACCTGAAATCAACCATTTCAAAAAATCAAATACAACACCTAAGCGATTCGTTAAAGAAATCCGTAACATGACTGGATTAAGTTTAGGAGATACAATAGATGCCTCAATTTTTGATGGCGGAGATATTGTTGACGTTACGGCAATTTCAAAGGGAAAAGGATTTGCTGGTGCAATTAAAAGATGAAACCAACACATCGGACCTAAATCTCACGGTGGTGGTGGTGGTTCACAACCTATAAGACAAACTGGATCTATTGGAGATATCTCTGGTAATAGAGTTTGAAAAGGTATGACAATGCCAGGACATTTAGGAGCTGAACAAGTAACTATTCAAAATCTTGAAGTTGTTAAATCAGATTCAGAAAACAATTTATTGTTAATTAAAGGAAGTGTTCCTGGAGCTAAAGGTGCTTTATTAGTTATTAAGAATGCTAAAAAATCAATTCAAAAGAAAGCAGAAATAAAACTTGTTAACTTAAAAGAAGCACTTGCTAAAAATGAAATTTTTGAACAAGCTAAAAAATACAATCTTGAATTAAATATGGAAATGTCATTAAAACAAATGAAAGCAGCACTAGCAGAAGCAATCGAAAACGAAGCTAAAGCAGCAGCTGAAGCTAAAGAAGCTGAACAAACACCAGAACAAGAAACAAATGAAGGAGATAAATAATATGACTAAAGTTGTAGATAAATACTATATCTCTGAAAAATCAGATAGTTCTGGAAAAATCTCATTTAATTTCAAGAAGGCCAAAGAAAAAATTTCAGGAAACTTTGTTAACTTTTTAGATGCAGTAAATGAATTTATTAGTGTTAGTGAAAAATCCGAAAATGATACTCGTGTATGATTCCATAGAAATGGTACATATAGCGGAAGTGTAAATTTAGACAAAGCAAGAATTATAGCTAATAGAGTTTCAGAAGCTAAAGTTGAAAATGAAAAAGCAATCGAATTTATTGAAAAAGAAAATTTAATAGATAAACCAGTAGCTAAAGCATCATCAACCACAACTAACGAAACTTCAAAAACTAAAGAAACTACTACACCTAAAAAAGAAGCTAAAGCTAAAGAAACTAAAGAAACTACACCAGTTAAAAAAGAAACAAAACCAGTTTCAAAAACGACACCTGTAGTTAAAACTTCTTCAAGTGCTAAAGTTAGTGCAAAACCTAAAAAAGAATCATCAGCTAACTTACCAAAATCTGTATTTGGATTAGAAAAAATCTATGCTCAAGCAGTTTTTGATGCTATTATGGCTGAAAGAGGTGCAAAACGTTTAGCAACTCATAAAGTTAAAAATCGTGGTGAAGTTAGTGGAACAGGTAAAAAACCATGAGCCCAAAAAGGTACTGGTAGTGCCCGTGCAGGTTCAAAAAGAAGTCCTGTATTCGTAGGTGGTGGTAGAGCTTTCGGTCCAACCATTGAAAGAAACTACGATTTAAAAATTAATAAGAAAGCTCGTAAAAATGCTTTATTCTCAGCGCTAACAATGTTAGCTAAAGAAGATTCAGTTTTAGTTAGAGACTACAAATTAGAAGAAATTTCAACTAGAGCATTATTAGTTGAATTAAACAAAAACAATTTGATTAATTTAAATAATGTTTTAATAATTTCTTCAGACGAAAAAGTGTTTAAATCAGCAAGAAATTTACCTAATGTTCATGTATCAAAAGTAACATCATTATCAATTGAAGCACTAGTTGCAGCAGATGTAATGATTATTAGTGAACAAGACATTAAATTCTTAGAAGGGATGGCAAAATAATGAATATAAATGAAGTTATTAAATATCCAGTTCTAACTGAAAAATCAGAAATTGCAAGATCTAATCACAATGTTTATACATTTGTAGTAGATAAAAGAACAAACAAAATCGAAGTTAAAAAAGCAGTTGAATTCATTTTTGATGTTAAAGTTGAAAAAGTTAACATTATGAATTATGATAAAAAACCCGCTAAATTAGGTAGATATCAAGGTTTTAAAAACGCAGTTAAAAAAGCAATCGTTTACTTAGATCAAAACTCAAAAATAGTTTTATTTGCTGAAGAAGCTAAAGAAGCTCAAAAGGCAGCGGAAGAAACTAAAAAAGAAGCTAAAAAAGAAGAACCTAAAGAAATTTCAGAAGCTGAAAAGAAAGCAGCTGAAAAAATTAAAAAAGCAGCAGAAGCTAAAGCTAAGGCGGAACCAAAACCAAAACCAGCTGCTAAAACAACTAAAAAAGCAGATCTTGATAAAGAATAATTGAAATATAAGATTATGCTAAAAATAAAATAATTAAGAATCTTAAAAGATAAAAATATTTTTAAGAAACGGAGAAAACAAAAATGGCTATTAAAAAATTTAAAGCATATACTAATGGTCGCCGTAATATGTCTTCTCTTGATTACCAAGCAAATCTAACTGGGCATAAACCAGAAAAATCATTGCTTGTTGCCCTTGCTTCACATGCAGGTAGAAATAATCAAGGTAAAATAACAACCCGTCACCACGGTGGTAGATTAAAAAGATTCTATCGTATCATCGATTTCAAAAGATATACTAAAGATGGAATCGAAGGTACTATCAAAACTATTGAATATGATCCAAATAGATCAGCAAACATTTCATTAGTTGTATACCGTGATGGAGAAAAAAGATATATCATCAGTCCAAAAGGTATTAAAGTCGGACAAAAAGTTGTATCAGGTGAAAAAGTTGATATTCAAATTGGTAATAACTTACCACTTATGAATATCCCTGAAGGTACATTTGTTCACAATATTGAACTACAGCCTAAACAAGGTGGAATAATCGCCCGTTCAGCTGGTAGTTCAGCTCAAATTTTAGGTAAAGATGAATCAGGAAAATACATCATCTTAAGACTAAAATCAGGCGAAGTAAGAAAAGTTCTAGGAGTTTGTCGTGCCACAATTGGTGAAGTAGGAAACGAAGAACACTCACTAGTAAACATTGGTAAAGCTGGTAGAAATAGACTAAGAGGTATTAGACCTACAGTTAGAGGTTCAGCAATGAACCCTAATGATCACCCACATGGAGGTGGTGAAGGTCATCAACCTATTGGAAGAAAATCACCAATGACACCATGAGGTAAAAAAGCTCTTGGAGTTAAAACTAGAGCAACTAAAAAAGCATCTAACCAATTTATTATTAGAAGAAGAAAGGAAGCTAAATAATGTCTCGTTCATTAAAAAAAGCACCGTTTGTTGATGATCATTTAATGAAAAAAGTTGTTGCAATTATTGAAAACAAATCTCCAAAACGTCCAATTAAGACATGATCAAGACGTTCAACAATATATCCGGATTTCATTGGATTAACATTCCAAGTACATAATGGACATGCATTTATTGATGTGTTTGTTACAAATGATATGGTTGGACATAAATTAGGTGAATTTGCACCTACAAGAACATTCAATGGACATGGCGCTGATAAAGCTAAAGGAAAGAAATAATATGAAACAAGTAGTTAAAGCATCAGTTAATATGCAAAGAATCAGCCCAAGAAAAGCTAGATTAGTTGCAGATTTAATTCGTTATCAATCAGCTACCAGAGCATTAGTAATTTTGCAAACAACAAACAAAAAAGCATCAGCAATTATCCTTAAACTTCTAAACTCAGCAATCGCTAACGCAACTAATAATAATGGTATGGATGCCACAAAATTATTTATAACCAAAATTTTGGTTAATGATGGTCCTACATTAAAAAGATATCAACCTCACTCACGTGGAAGAGCTTTTCCAATTTTAAAAAGAACAAGCCATTTCTATATTGAATTAGCAGAAATGGATTTTGAAGAAATGAATAATAAGGAGGCAAAATAATGGGTCAAAAAGTAAATCCTAATGGCTTTCGTTATGGTATAACAAAGCCACATAATACAACTTGATATTCAGATAAAAAAGATTTTGCCAACTTATTATTAGAAGATCAAAAAATATATGATTTCTTTGATAAAAAAGTTCGTGAATACCAAATTGGTAACGTTCAAATTAAAAGAAATCAAAATAAAAATGTTATTGTTTATGTTTATACAGCAAAACCAGCTTCTTTATTAGGAACTAATGGTGAAAACATTAAAGCATTAACATTATCATTAAAAAAAGAATTAAAAAACAAAAACCTAAACATTAATCTTGAAGTTATGGAACTAAAAAGCCCTGATTTAAATGCAAGATTATTAGCTGAAGGAATAGCAATCAAACTAGAAAATCGTGGTAGCTTTAGAATGGCTCAAAAAATGGCAATTAAAAGTGCTATGAAAGCTGGAGCTAAAGGTATCAAAACCTCAGTTGCTGGTCGTCTAAATGGTGTTGACATGGCTAGAACTGAAGGATACACCGAAGGTGAAATGAAACTACATACTTTAAGACAAAATGTTGATTATGCAGTTGCAAGAGCAAAAACTACATATGGAATTTTAGGAATTAAAGTATGAGTATCACTAGGTGAAATTCTAGATGCTAACAAAAAGAATAATGAATTTTTAGAAACTAAACCAGAAAGAAAACCAAGAGCACCAAGAAAAGGCGGTGAAAAAAATGCTTCAACCAAAGAGAACTAAGCATAGAAAAATGTTTCGTATCCGTCATGACAAGGTAAAAGCAAGTCGAAACAACACAGTTTCATTTGGAGAATTTGGTCTAAAATCAACTTCTTCAGCATGAATTAGTGCTAGACAAATCGAAGCTGCCCGTATTGCAATTACTCGTCGTATGGGTCGTGAAGGAAAAGTTATTATTAAAATATTCCCACATATGTCAAAAACTTCAAAGCCTATTGGAGTTCGTATGGGTTCTGGTAAAGGTAGCCCAGATCAATGATTTGCAGTTGTTAAAGAAGGAACTGTAATGTTTGAAGTAATGGGTAACCAAGTAGATGTTATGAAAGATGCCTTAAGATTAGGCGGACACAAATTACCAGTTACTTGAAAAATTGTTGCAAAAGAAACTGAAGTTAACCTTCAAGGAGATAAATAGTTATGACTTATGCTGAATTATCAAAAAAATCAATCGAAGAATTAAACAAAATCTTAGATGATTTAAAAGCAGAATTATTTTCATTACGTTTTAAAAATGCAACACGTCAACTAGACCAAACACATAAAATTGATTTAATTAAAAAAGATATTGCAAGAACACTAACAGCTTTAAACTTTAAAAAACAAGAAGGAGATAAATAATGGAACAAGTAAGAGAAAACCGTCGTAAAAAACTTGTTGGAACTGTAATTAGTACAAAAAACGAAAAAACCATTACTGTTATAGTTGAAACATACGAAAAACACCCATTATACTCAAAACGTTTCAAGAAATCAAAGAAATTTGCTGTTCATGATGAAAAAAATGAAGCAAAAATTGGTGATGTAGTTGAAATTCAAGAAACAAGACCACTTTCAAAAACAAAACACTTTAGATTGGTAGAGATTAAATCTCACGCAATTGGAGGAAACGAAAATGCTTAGAGAATTTTCTAGATGTAATGTAGCTGACAACTCAGGAGCTAAAAAAGTTATGATTATTAAAAACTTAGGTGGCTCAATTGTTAGAAGCACCAATATTGGTGATGTAGTTGTTGTTACAGTTAAAAAAGCAATGCCAAACTCAGTAGTTAAAGAAGGTCAAGTTTTAAAAGCTGTTATTGTTAGATCAAAAAGAGGATTGTCACGTGAAAATGGTTCATACATTAGATTTGATGACAATGCTGTTGTTTTAATTAAAGAAGATGGTTCTATGAGAGGAACCCGGGTATTTGGTCCTGTGGCAAGAGAATTACGTGACAAGGGTTATTTAAAAATAATTTCACTAGCACCGGAGGTTTTATAATTATGGCTCAAGCTAAAATTAGAAAAAACGACCTTGTTTTAGTCATCTCTGGTAAATCAAAAGGTAAATTTGCTTCTGTATTAGCAACAAATACTAAAAATAATACTGTTATTCTAAAAGATATAAATATGAAAACCAAACACCATAAACCTTCACAAGAAAACACCGAAGGTAAAATTGAAAAAAAAGAATATCCAATCCATGTTTCAAATGTGGCTTATCTAGCTAAAAAAGGTGCTGAAGGCCAAAGATCAATTGGTACAAAAATTGGATGAAAAGTTGATACAAAAACCGGCAAAAAACAACGTGTTATGAAAAAAGTTAATAAGGTTATCTAGAAAGGAGTTTTATTATGGCTAAATTAGAATTAGAAAAAAAATATTTAGAAAAAATTCGTCCAGAATTAGTTAAAGAATTCGGATATTCATCAATAATGCAAGCTCCTAGATTACAAAAAATAGTTGTTAACATGACAGCTGGCAATGAAGTATCAAATTCAAAAGCTATAGAAGAAGTTATGGTTGAACTAGCTCAAATTACTGGTCAAAAACCATATCAAACAGTAGCAAAAAAATCATTGGCATCTTGAAAATTACGTGAAGGTATGCCAATGGGTGGAAAAGTAACATTAAGACGTCAAAGAATGTGATCATTTTTAACAAAATTAATTAATGTTGCTTTACCTCGTGTTCGTGACTTTAATGGTACAAGCACAAAAAGTTTTGATGGCCAAGGAAACTATGCTATCGGAATTAAGGAAGAAATTATTTTCCCAGAAATTTCATTTGATAAAATCCGTAAATTAAAAGGTATGGATATTATATTAGTAACCACTGCAAAGACAAATCAAGAAGCTTTTTCTTTATTAAAACAACTTGGAATTCCATTTGCAAAAGGCAATAATTAAGGAGATTATACATGGCAAGAAAATCATTAATGGTTAAAGCTGAACGTGAACCAAAATTTTCTTCAAGAAAATACACACGTTGCCAAATTTGTGGCAGAGTTCATGCTGTTTTACGTAAATATAAAATTTGTAGAATTTGTTTTAGAGAATTAGCACATGAAGGTAAAATCCCTGGTGTAAAGAAAGCGAGCTGATAATTATGGCTATTATTACAGATCCAATAGCAGATATGTTTATTAGAATTAAAAATTCAATTTCAAGAAAATATCATGAAGTTGTTTTACCACATTCTTCAAAGAAAGAAAAAATCCTTGAGATTTTTCAAAGAGAAGGATATATTGCTTCATATGAAGTAATTAGTCCTAAAGAAAAAGGCTTTAAGCAATTAAAAGTTACTTTGAAATACAAAGGAATGAACCAAAACCAATCTGCAATCACCGATATTAAAAGAGTATCAAAACCAGGTCTAAAAGTATATTCATCATCAGAAAAATTACCACGTGTACTAAGTGGTTATGGTACAGCAATTATTTCTACTTCAAAAGGCTTATTAACAGATAAAGAAGCACGAAAAGCCAACTTAGGTGGCGAAGTTGTTGCTTTCATTTGATAATAAGATTTTAAGGAATTAAATATGTCAAGAATTGGAAAAAGAATTTTAGCAATTCCAACAGGAGTAGAAGTTAATTTAAACAATAATCACATTATTATAAAAGGTAATTTAGGACAATTAGAATATACATTTTCACCCTTAATTTCAGTTGTTGTAGAAAACAATGAAATTAAAACATTAAGAGCTAATGAAGAAAAAACTACAAAACAATTACATGGAACAACAAATGCCAATATTAATAACATGTTAATCGGAGTTTCAAAAGGTTACAAAAAAGAAATCGAAATCAAAGGTGTTGGTTATAAAGCCACCCTTAAAGGAAATGCAATTGAAGTTATTGCGGGTTATTCACATACTGTGACAAAAGAAATACCTTCAAATTTAAAAGTTGAAGTACCGAAACCTACAAATATTATTATTTCAGGTATTGATAAACAAGCAGTTGGAGAATTTGCTGCAAACATTAGAGATATTAGACGTCCTAGCCCATATTCAGGTAAAGGTATTATGTACAAAGATGAAGTTATTAGACGTAAAGAAGGAAAAACTGCTGCTAAATAGTAGTTTGATTAGGAGAAATTATGTTATCTAGAAACAAAAAACGTAAAGCTAAACATTTGAAGATTACAAATAAATTAGCAAAGGGAACAGCATCTAGACCTCGTGTAGTTGTATTTAAATCATTACACAATTTCTATGCACAAGCAATCAACGATGCCAACCATACTACATTAGCTTCATTTTCAACTAGACAATTATCTGACAAAGACAAAGGAAACAATATCTCAACTGTAAAATTAGTTGCTAAAGAATTTGCATCTAATCTAAAAAAAGCAAAAATTTCGGAAATTGTTTTTGACCGTTCAGGTTACATTTACCATGGTAAATTAGCAGCTTTTGCTGATACATTAAGACAAGAAGGGATTAAATTCTAATGGCTGAAGAAATTAAAAAAGAAAAAACCGAAACTGCTAAGGGTACAAAAGTAGTTTTAGCTCCAAAAAAAGAAATCAAAAAAGAAGCTTCAACTAATAAATCAAATACCGAAAGAAAAACTTTTAGTACTAAAAGATCATTTAATTCAATACAACCAAAAATATTTGAAGAAAAAGTTATTGATATTGCCAGAGTTACAACCGTTGTTAAAGGTGGAAGAAGATTTTCATTTTCAGCATATGTTGTAGTTGGTGATAAAAAAGGTAAAGTAGGCTTTGGACACGGAAAAGCAAATGAAGTTCAAGACGCAATCAAAAAAGCTGTTAAAGATGCACAAAAGAAAGTTTTTTCAGTTCCAATTGTAAAAGGAACTATTCCACATGAAATTAGAGAGAAATTCCTAGCTTCAAAAGTACAACTACGTCCTGCTCCTAAAGGTACAGGAATTGTTGCCTCTAACACTGTTCGTGCTGTTGTCGAATTAGCAGGATATACTGATATTTCAACCAAAACATATGGTTCAAGAACAAAACATAATATTATTCATGCAACCGTTAAAGCACTTAAGAAAATTAGAACAGTAGAAGAAATTGCTAAATTACGTGACATCGATGTTAAACATTTATTAGCAAAATAATATATTTAAGGAGAAATTATTATGAAATTACATAATTTAAAAGCAACCTTAGGTGCTCGTAAACAAAAACATCGTGTTGGACGTGGTCATGCAGCTGGTAAAGGTAAACAAGCAGGTAGAGGTCAAAGTGGTCAAACAAAACGAAGCACAGTTAGATTAGGTTTTGAAGGTGGTCAATTACCACTATTTAGAAGAATACCAAAACGTGGTTTTAATAATGTTAACCATGTTGAATATCAAGTAATAAATCTTAAAGACTTAGAAGAAAGATTTAGTGCTAATGATATCGTTTCATATGAAACATTAACAGAAAAAAGACTAATTAAAGGTTCTTTACCTGTTAAAATTTTAGGAAATGGCTCGTTAACTAAAAAGCTAACAGTTAAAATTCCTACTCTTTCACAATCAGCAAAAGCTGCGATTGAAAAAGTTGGAGGAAAAATCGAGGTTCAATAATGGCTAAGAAATCGAATTTGGAAAAGGACACATACAACAAAAGACTTGAACGCAAATTAGCGATTGATAAGTTTTTTGCTGAAAAACGAAATACATGAACAGAGTGATGAAAAAACCATGATCTTTTTAAAAAGATTTTGTTCACTCTATTTATCATTGCCCTTTTCTTGGCTGCTGGTACAATTACATTACCAGGAGTTGAATTAGCTAATCAAGATAAATTGGGCCAAGGTGATTTTTTTGGAATATTAAATTTAGTTGGTGGTGGAGGATTGCGTAGATTCTCCATTGTTGCATTAGGAATAGGTCCATTTATTTCGTCAAGTTTAGTCATGATGATCTTACAGACCAAAGCATTCCCGGCAATATATCGCCTAAGTCAATCAGGACCGCTTGGGAGAATAAAAATTAATTTTATTACTTATACAGTTACATTATTCTTTGCAATTTTCCAAGCAATTTTAATTACTAGAGCCCTAGTTAATCCTACTGATAATTTTGGAATTATTTTTAGTCCAAATTTAGTTAAAATACTAGGAGCAAAAGGCGCTAGTGCATATCAATGATTTGTTATCCCTTTATTATTAATAGCTGGTTCATTCTTTTCATTATTTTTATCAGAACAAATCACAAATAAAGGTGTTGGAAATGGTACAAGTTTAATAATCTTCGTAGGTATTGCTAGTTCACTTATTCCAACTTTTAGACATGCATTTGAGTACTACATGCCTTCAGTAAAAAATAATAATTCAGTTGTTTTAAAAGAAACATTGAATTTTGTAGTTTACATATTAGCTTATTTATTAGTAATATTCGTTGTAACTATATTTTCTTTAGCTGAAAGACGAATTCCAATTCAACAAGTTGGAGCTGGACTTTCAAAAACAGAAAAAGAACTAAGTTATTTACCAATAAAAGCTAATCCTGCAGGAATTATGTCAGTAATTTTTGCAATGATGGTTTTATCACTACCAACAATGATTGCAGGTCTATTTAATCCTGATACAAGTAGATACTACCAATGAGTATATGCAAATCTTCAATTAACTCAGCCTCTAGGATTTTTCCTATTCGTAATTATTACCTTCGGGCTAACAATTCTAATGGGAATTCAACAATCTAAGATTGATAAAATTAGTGAAGATTTTGCAAAAAGTAGTACTTTTATTCCTGGAATTAGACCTGGAGAACAAACAGAAGACTATTTATTAAATACAGTTTTAAGATTATCATTCTTTTCAGCTGGTTATTTAATAATCTTAGGTGCCTTACAATTTATTCAACAAATGTTTGGCATACCTGCACCAATTGCTTTTGGTGGAACTTCAATCATGATTCTTGTTTCAACAGCAACTGAAACTGTTCAACAAATTCAAGCAAGATATAAATCTCAAGAACTTGCTCGTAAAAGAAGAATGATTAGAGAATTAAAAGAAGTATATGGAGAGGAAGAAGATTTAATATGATAAATAAATGTTCTTGCCAATGCAAGTGCACATGTACTTGCGATTGCAAATGTAACAATTCTAAAAAAGAGCCAAATTTAATTTTAATTGGTCCGCCTGGAGCTGGAAAAGGTTCAATTGCAAGTTTACTTGTAAAACAATTTAATTATTTCCAATTTTCTACGGGTGATATGTTTCGTCAAGAAATTAAAAACAAAACGGAACTAGGAAAAAAAATTCAAATCATATTAGATTCTGGTAAATATGTAGATGATGCAATTACTAATGAATTAGTTGAAAAAAAATTAACAGAATTAGTAGCACAAAACAAACCTTTTATTTTAGATGGATATCCAAGAACGATTGATCAAGCAAAATTTTTAGAACAATTAGAAGCTAAAAATGTCATTATTGATAAAGTTGTTGTTTTAAAAATAACTGATGATCAAATTATTGAACGTTTATCAAAAAGAAGAGTTTGTCCAGCATGTAAAACTATTTATCACTTAGAATCATTTCCTCCAATCGACAACAAGTTTTGTAAAAAATGTCAGGCAGAAGTTATTAAACGTCCTGATGACGAAGCAGATGTTGTCTTAAAGCGTTTGGCAATCTATGAAAGCCAAACAAAATGTTTAATAGATTTTTATAAAAATAAAAATATAGCTATTGAAATTAATAGTTATCAAGAATTTAAAAAAGTTTATTCAGACGTAAAAGAGGCTTTAAAATGATAAAAATCAAAAATCAAATTGAGATTAATAAAATTAAAAAAGCCTGTTCAATCTTGGCAGAAGTCAAAACAATTTTATGAGACTTTATAAGACCAGGTGTTTCTTTAAAAGAAATAGACAGCGTCGCTTTTAAAGAAATTGAAAAACGAGGCGGTAAACCAGCATTCTTGGGACAATATGGATTTCCAGGAGTTTGCTGTATATCCGTAAATGAAGAATTAATTCATGGTATTCCTTCGGATTACATTGTTAAAGATGGTGACATTATAAAAATTGATACTGGCGTAATTTGAGAAGGATACTATTCTGATTCAGCTTTTACAAAGGGAATTGGAAATATTAGCGACAAAGACAAAGAATTAATTCAAGTAGCTAAAGACGCTTTTTATGCTGGCTTTAATGCGATTAAAGTAGGCAAAAGAATTGGTGATATATCTGCTGCTATAGGTAACTATATTAGACAAAAAGGATACTATACACCAGACGAATATTGTGGTCATGGAATTGGTAAACACTTACATGAAGACCCATATGTATATAATGACGGCTTACCTAATACTGGGCCAATTATTAAAAATGGGATGGTCATATGTATTGAACCCATGATTTTACAAAAATCTAAAAAAGTTACAACAAAAAAAGATAATTGAACCGTTGTAGACCCATTGGGCTACAATACTGCGCACTATGAACAAACAGTTTTAATTGATAATGGTGAAGCATACATTTTATCAGGAGATAACATTTAATGGCAAAAGACGCAATTAGAATGACAGGCAAAATTACCAAAATGCACTCAACCAAGGACTATGATGTTTTATTAGAAAATGGAATTGAAATTAAAGCTTTCATTTCGGGAAAAATGTCATTGCATAACATTAGGATGATTCCTGGTGACAGTGTTGATGTGGAATTAAGTCCATATGATATGACTAAGGGTAGAATTGTCTTTCGTCACAAATAACTTAAGGAGATAATATGAAAGTTAGAGCTTCAATCAAACGAATTTGTAAAGATTGCAAAATCATTAAAAGAAACGGTGTTAATAGAGTGATTTGTATAAATCCAAAACATAAACAAAGACAAGGATAGAACATGGCTAGAGTTTTAAATATAGAAATTCCAAATAACAAAAAAGCTCGTATTTCATTAACATACATTTTTGGTATTGGTCCATCAATCGCTAAAAAAATCTTAGCAGATGCCAATGTCGATGGTGAAAAAAGAGTTAAAGAACTAACAGAAGAAGAATTAACACGTATCAGAGATGAAGCAAAAAAATATAATACCGAAGGTGATTTAAAAAGAGAAATTAACCTAAACATTAAAAGATTAATGGAAATTAAGTCATACCGTGGTATTAGACATAGAAAAGGATTGCCAGTTAGAGGACAATCTACAAAGAAAAATGCAAGAACAAGAAAAGGCCCAAGAAAAACAATTGCAGGAAAGAAAGGTAAATAATAATGGCTAAAAAGAATAAAAAAATTATTACCCAAGGTGTAGCACACATACACTCTACCTATCAAAATACAATTGTTTCTTTTTCAGATTTAAAAGGTAATGTTTTTGCATGATCATCATCAGGTGCAATTGGATATAAAGGTACAAAGAAAAAAACTCCATATGCAGCTGGACTAGCTGCTGCAGCAGCAGTTGAAAAAGCTAAAGAATTTGGTCTAAAAGAAGTATCAATTTTAGTAAAAGGTGTTGGTCCAGGTAAATCAACAGCTCGTAAACAAATTGAAGCAAGCGGTTTTAGTATCAAAGAAATTAAAGATGTAACTCCAACTCCACATAACGGTACACGTCCTCCAAAGAAAATTCTTAAGAGAGTATAAAAATTACTAGATTAAAAAAATAATTGAAGAGAGGATATTATGGAAAAAATTCAAAAAATAACATATAAGGAATTGGCAGCTGAAAGAATTAACGACTTTAATACAACTTTTGTAATTGAACCATTATCACGTGGTTATGCTAATACAATGGGAACAGTTTTAAGAAGAACTTTATTATCTTCAATAACATCTGTAGCTCCATTTGCAATTAAAATTAACAACGTGGAACATGAATTTCAAACAATTAATGGCATTAGAGAAGATGCAATAACTTTAGTTAAAAACATTAGAAGCATTCGTTTCGTTTACAAACCCGAGTTTTTTGAAAAAAATAACTTGGCAAAAGTTTCATTTAAATCAAATAAGGAAGGTGCAATTTTAGCTTCAGATATAACAAATCTTTCTGGACTTGAAATTGTTAATAAAGATCAATACATCGCCGATATTGCTAAAGGCGGAAGTCTAGAATTTGATTTATTTTTAAGATCAGGTAGAGGTTTTATTGACTTTGAAGAAAACAAAGCCGTTATTAACCAGTATGGTCCAAGATTAGAATCAAGTATTAGCCGTGGTCAATTTTTAGCTATGGATAGTGACTTTAGTCCTATTAAAAAATGTGCAATATCATTTGAAGAACTAAACAGTTCATCAAAATTAATTGAAGAAAGACTAAAAATTAAAATTGAAACAGATGGCACCATTGAAGCTAAGGATGCTTTGGAACAAGCTGCTCAAATAATTGTGGCGCATTTCCAAATAATTGGTAACATTGATGCTTTAGAAACTATTAAATTATTTGATGATAATAAACAAAATCAACAAAAAGATATTAAAGCATCTTTTTCAATTGAAAAATTAGGTCTAACAATAAGATCACTAAACGCTTTAAAAAGAGCTAAATATAATACAGTTGAAGAATTAATGAAACTAACTGATGAAGATTTATCTAACATTAAAAACTTAGGTAAAAAATCAATCGAAGATATTATTCAAAAAAGAAACGAATGACAAGCAAGAGTCGGTAAGAGTTCAGAAGATGATGACATAATAGAATCATTTAGTCAATTAAATAATCAAGCAGAGGGAGATGAATAATGGCAAATCCAAAGCAAGTATTTCGTAGAAATACAGAATGATGAAACCATGTGAAAAGATCATTAGTTACAGACTTATTAATTCATGGACAACTAAAAACCACTTTAGAACGAGCAAAAAGAATTAGATCATCGGCTGAAAAAATGATTACTTTAGGCAAGAAAAATACTCTTGCTACCCGTAGACAAGCAGCAAAATTTTTAAGATTAATTCCTTCAAAACACGAAAACAAAGATTCATTACAATATTTATTTGATGTTATAGCACCAAAATACGCACAACGTAATGGTGGATATACAAGAATTATTAAAATTAATAACCGTGCAGGTGATAACGCTAAAATGGCTATTATTAAATTAGTATAGGATTTAGGAGAATTTATTATGGCAATAGTTCCAAAACGAAAAACTTCAAAACAAAGAAAACATTTAAGAAGAAGCCACCACGCTTTAGTGCCAACAACATTAGTAGAATGTTCACACTGTAAACAATTAATAATTCCTCACCAAGCATGTAAATATTGTGGATTTTATAAAGAAGAAAAAGTTCTTAAAAATGCAATTAATGACAAGATCAAATAATTAAGCTTTATGACGGTAGACAACCGTCATTTTTTATTATTTTTTTAGCGTAATAATTAAGATTTTTATTATAATAATAAGGCTATTTATTCTTTTATCAAAATTTAAATGTAGCAAATATAAAATATTAATTATTTTTATTTAAAAATATTTAATGTGTATAATATTATGAGTATGTTCTTTAAGACACATTTTAAAGGATACACTTGAGATAGTTCTTTGAAAACTGGATACGAATACCATAACGTCAATTTAATTTATTTAAATAACAAAAAACAAACCAAAAACATAATAACCAAAATCAAATTTTAAGAGTTTGATCCTGGCTCAGGATGAACGCTGGCTGTGTGCCTAATACATGCATGTCGAGCGAGGTTTCTTTTGAAATCTAGCGGCGAATGGGTGAGT
>NZ_JAFIRD010000005.1 GCF_017116825.1 Mycoplasma enhydrae
GGGACTGAAACTTTGTTTTTGTATTCATCTTTATTATATTTATCATAAACGGCTTTAGCTTTAGTAATTTCATCTTCAAATTTTGGCAGTTCTGTAGTTAGTTCATCAACTCCATCTTTTGAATTTAAATTGCTAATAGCGTCTCTTAATGCTGTAGTTGCACCATCAATTTCTTTTGCTATAGTATCATCTAATTTATTATTGATTTCATCTAATTTATCAGTTACTTCTTTTGCCTTATCTTCAGCTTTTTTAGCTGAATCAGCATCACCTTTTTCTTCAGCTTTTTGTTTTGCTTTTTCTAAGGCTTCTTTAGCTTTTTCTAAATTATCTTTAGCTTCATCTAATTTCGATTTATCAGTACCGGCTTCATCTGCTTTTTTAATAGCGTCTTCTGCTTTCTTTAAAGCATCATCCAATTTTTCTTTAACTTCTTTTTCATTATCTGCTTGTTTTTGTTTTAAGTCAGTTATAAATGCATCTATACCACTTAATTCATCTTTTAGATTATCTAAAGCTGTTTGAAGTTCACCAACAGCTTGGTTAATAGGTATATTATGTTCATCATATTTGCCTTGAGAAGTAGTTTTTTGGGCTTCTAAAGCAACAATAGCTTTTTTAAGTTCATCAATATTGTTAATATTATCAGTTGCTTTTTGTTTTGCAACTGCTAAATCAGTTTTAGCTTTTTCTAATTCAGTTTTAACTTTATTAATTCTATTAGTTTCAGCATTTAGTTTTTGGTTAACTTCATCTTTTTTAGATTTAACATCTTTTAATAAATCTTTAGCTTTATCAGTTTGAGTTTTGTATTTTTTAGGTTCAATTTCTTTAACTAAATCATCTAGTTTAGTTTCTAAGTCATCTAATTCTGTTAATGAAGTTTGTAAGTCAGTTGCTTTATTATTAGCAATAGCATTGTCAGCTTTTTGAATAGCTTCTTGAGTTTTTTGTTCTAGTTCTTTAACTTTGTTTTCAATTTCTTCTTTAGCTTGTTTAATTTGTTGTTTTTGAGTTGTAACTAAATTATTAGCATCATCATAAGCTGATTTGAAAGCATCATATTCATTTTTTGCATTTTTAGTTTTATCATCTTCTGGAATGTTAACTAGGTTTTGGACTTCATTTAATTTTAGTTCTAAATCATCTAGTGCTATTTGTCTATCATCTAAACCAACTGCCTTATTTAAGGCCTCAGTTAATTGTTTTAAAGCTTCTTTGGCAGTATTTAAGTTTTGTTTTAGTTGAGCAATTCTTTGTCTTTCTTGTTCTGCAGCTGTTTCTAGTGCTGATTTTTGATTTCTCGCTTCAGTTAGTTTATTTATAATATTGGTTTTTAAAGTGTCAGCTTCAGCTTTTGGTTCATCAAATTTAATTTCATCAAGTTTTTGTAGAAATTTTTCAATATCTGTTTTATTTTTTTCTAAAGCTGTTATTGATTTTTCTACTTCTGCTAAATTATCTTTGTTAGTATCATAGTGATTTGAGTTTTCTTCAAAAGATTTTTGAATATTTTTTAATTGTTGTTTAGCATCATTTCTTTCTTGATCAATTTGATTTTTGCGAGCTAAAATATCTGCTTGTTTTTGTTCAGCAGTTTTGATTTTATTTTCTAGTTCTTTAAACTCAGCTTTAAAATTATCTTTTTTAGGCTCTAGTTCATTTTTAGTATTATTTGCTGCTTCTAAAGCAGTTTTTATTTTGTTTAATGCGTCAGTTGCTTTAGCTAAATTATGTTTGTTTTCAGCTTTTAAAGCTTCGTTTACTTCACTTATGGCATCATCTAAACCTTGGATAGCATTAGTTATTTTTTGCTTATTACTTGCCAGATCCTCAGCTTCTTTAGCTTTTATTTTATTATCTAGAGCTTGTTTGGTCTGTTCAGCATCTTGTAGTTTTTGTTTTAAATCTTTAGCTTCTTCTTCTAAATTATTATTTTTAGCTTTTTGAATAGCTTCTTTAGCTTTTTCAATTGCTTTATTTAAAGGATTTTGAGCTGCTTTAAGTTTATCTAAATCTTCACCTTTTAAGGCTTCTTTAGCAGCTTCATTAGCTTTATCTAGTTCTGTAGTAGCATTAAGGATTTCAGTTTTAATTTCTTGTTCTTTATTTTCAATTTTTTCAATTGCTTCAGCTGCTTTATTTAAAGCTTCTTTAGCAGCTTCAATTTTATCTTTTAAGGTTTTATTATCATCATTAAGTTTAGGTTCATCTTTATTTTTATCATATAGTTCTTGAGCATTTTTAATTTCTTGTTCAAGAGAATTTTTAGCATTAACTATATCTGATTTATTAGAAGAATTTAAAACACCTTCAACGTCTTTGGTTTTTTGTTCTAGATCTTCAATTTGCTTTTTAATTTTAGCTTTTTCAGCGGCAATTTGTTGTTCTTTAAGTTCAACTGCTGCTTTTCTATTCTCAATTAGAGTGCTTTTAGCATTAATTTCAGCAATTTTATCTGTAATTTTTTTAGTACTTGCAACATCGCCTGCTTCTTCTGTTTCTTTTTTGGCGTCTTCTAATTTTGTTTTAGCGCCTGCTAATTTTCCAAGAATTTCAGTTAATTTTGCTTTATCTTCACTATTTTTATTATTTTCAGCTTCTTCTAAAGCATTATCTGCTTGCTGAAGGGCTTCTTTAACAATTCGGTCTAGTGCATCTTTGGCATCTTTTAGTGCTTGTAATCTAGTTTTAGATTCAGTTTGCTCTTTTATAGCTGCTTTTAGAGCATCTTTGAATGTATCAAATTCAACTTCAAATGAATCTTTAGATTTATCACTTGAAAGAGTAGTTTCTAGCTCTTTTGAAGTTGTAATTAAAGCACCTAAAGCTGCTAGTTTAGATTCTAATGATGGAATATCAGAAGCATCTTTAGTTTCTTTTGCAAGTTTATTAAGACTAGTAGTTTTTGAACTTAAATCATCTTTAATAGCTTTAATTCTATCTTGTTCTTCTTGTAGCTTTTGGCTTATAGCTTCTAGAACTTTTTTAGCTTCTTTTACTTCTAGTTCTAATTTTAGTTTTAAGTCATCTAATTTAGCTTTAGCTAGTTTTTTATCTAATTCAACAGCTTTGGCTAAAACTTCATCTAACTTAGCTTTAGCTAAAGTTAGCTCGCTTAAAGAATTAGCTTTATTAGCTAATTGAATTACTTCCTTGATTTCTTTAATTAAACTTTCGACTTCTGTAGCTAATTGTTGTGCTTCTAGTTCTTTGACTTGTTTTTTACCATCTAATTTATTTTTTTGCGCTTCTAATTTAGCTAAAGATTCATCAATAGATTTTTTAATGTCAGTCAAGTTAAGTTCATTTGCGCGTTTTGAATTTTCTTTTCCAGGAGTTGCTAGACTTTCAATTTCTTCAAGAGCTTTTTTAAGTTCATCTAAAGAATCAGCAGCATCTGTTTCTGTAATTAAAGTGTCTACTTGTTGTTTAAATCTATCAGCAAACTCTTTTAAGGCTTCTTTTTCTTGTTCAAGTGTTTGAGCTTTAAGCTTATCTTCCAGTTTTTTAATAGTTTTATTAGCTTTATCGATAGCTTGTTTTAGTTCATTAGCTTCACTAAAAGCACCAAAATCTTTTAATTTTGGTTCTAATTTTTGTGATATATCTACTAATGATTTAAGTTCTTTAATTAGACTTTCAAATTCTGCTTTGGTGTTAGCTTTAGAAGCTTTTTCAACTGCCTTATTAATTTTTTCAATTAAAGCTTTGGCTTCTTTTTTGATTTTTTCTAGATCTTTAATTTTATCTTTTTGCTTTTCTTTAGCAGCTGCTAAAGCATCTTTAGCTTCTTTAACAATTCCTTTAAGTAAATCTTTATCTTTTTGAAGTTCAACTTTTTTAGTGTCACTTTTTAAAGTCTTAATGCTTCTATCTAAAATCAGATCTAATTCTTCGCCAATTGCAATGTGCTTTTCTAGTTTTTTAATTTGATCTTCTAAATCTTCTAAACTTAAATTCTTATTGACGTTAGTAATACCAGTTTTTAGAGCTTTAACCAACTTTTGGATATAATCTCTAAGTTTTTTGTATTGTTCATCAACGTTAGCATCTCAAGTACTAGCTTCGCCATGTTCTTGATCTTTAATGTCAACAATAACATCTGGCTTGTCTTTATTATAGATGCTAGGTTTAGATTTTTTGCCATACTTAGCATATATAATACCAGCTACAGCTGCAGAAACAACTAGCACACTGGCTGTTGCTCCTACAATAATAGCTGTTTTCTTTTTCTTAATTGAGTTATTCATAAAACCTCTTTTTTGTTGTGTTTAAAATAATGCCTAATTATACCCAATTTCATATATATATATATATATATATATATATATATTGGTATTTTTAGAGGTTTTTTGGCGATTTTAGGGCACTTTTGGGCCTAAAATGTAAAAAAATGCTGAAAATTAGAAAAGCTAAATTTCACAAAAAAACAAAAAAATATGCAAATTTATAGCATTTTTGCATACTTTGTTCATACATTTGAATTTCATCTAAAGTAATAAAGAAGTGTTCGAAATAAAGGATCTGCTAAAGATATTAAGCCTAAGAAAATAATAAATAAACCATCGCTTAATAAAGGTGATTTAAACAGTATTAGTACATATACTAGCGATATTTGAAGTCCAATCATTGTTAATAATGAAACAAGGTTTGGCATTCAAACATCACCCGATCCTCATAAAGCTCTTAACAGAGTTAAAGGTCCTACATCTAATATTGATTTAGCCATAAAAATAGCCATTAAAAAATAACAATATTTATTAATTAGTTCTTTATCAATTGAATATATGCTAAATAATGGACTTGTAAGACTAATTCCAATTATTGAAAATATTAATTGTGAAATTAAACCCATCTTAAAACTTAATATTCCAAATTCTTTGGCTCGATTGATGTTTTTGCTTCCAATTTCTGTAGCAACTACCGAAGAAGTGACATAAGCCAAAGCTAATAAATAAGCTGTAAAAATATCATATAGTGCATTTGTAGCTCGTCAAAGCCCAATAAATTTATCACTTAAATTAGCATCAGGTATAGCTTTTGAAAGTAAATATTGTGATACAAACCATATACCCGTTTCCAAAGCAATTGGAACCCCTAATTTAAAAATTTCTTTTATATAAACGCTATTTCATGTTTGTTTGATACGAATAGTCATTTTCTTAAATATAAATTTTTTAACCAAAATATAAGAAATCACAATATTAATTATTGCTCCTAAAATTGTTTCCAACGAAGCTAAAGTAGCATTTTTAGCAACAAATAAAATACAAAAAACTCATACTAATCTAAATAAAGAGGCTGATATAACACCTATTATTGCAAGCTTATTTTTCTTAACTGCTTGCAATAAGGAATTCAAAATAAAAGCAACTGATACAAAAAATACATCAAGACAAGAAATTCTTAAAAACTGTGTAGCAAATTTGTTTTCATTCATAACTTCAACATAAACATTAGTGTTTTGAAAAACTTTAGACCCTTCTATACCACCCTTAAATACATAATGATTTAAGGGAAGATTTGAAAAATCACTAATGTTAGCCAATTTTAAATTTTGCTTAAATTTATTTAAATCCTCAATTGTTTTTCAACTTAATAATCGTTCATTTTTAGCTCCTGCAAATTCAAGCAGTTTTGAAGCGCTAAAAAATATAATCAAATAAATAATTGAATTTAAAATTAATGAAATATAAAAAGCAGATCACATTAATTTAAGCATTTCTTTTTGTTTATTTTGTCCATATAAATTAGAACCAATTACCAAAACTCCTAGTTGATAAATTAATGGCAAGAAAGTTATGATTTTATAAACAACAAAAATCTTGGAAAATAAATAAAAATAATAACCATTATATGAGCCATCAAAGTGATAAACCCGGTTATAAAGCGTTGTAGCTAATGAACCTACAATACCCACAATAGCAAAGAAAAACATTTGAATAAAAATAGGAAAAGAAAGTTTAAGAATATACTTAAACTCAGTCTTTCATTCAAAAGTTTTATTTATTGTACTATTTGAAATTTCTTTTTCCATAATTTGATAAATTTATTAATTTAAATAATCTTAATATAAAATTATAAACATAATTAAACAAGTTTTATTTTTAAGGAGATAATATGGGTTTTTGAGCAAATTTAAAAGAAAAACTTTTTGGTACTAAAGAAGAAAGAATTGCAAAAAAACAAGCAAAAATTGAAGCTAAAGAAAAAAAACAATTAGAAAAAGAATTAAATAAAAAGAAAAAGCTTGATAGCTATGTAGCAGGGCTATCAAAATCTAATTCATCTTTTGCCGAAAGTATTAAGCAACTTCAAAATCAATATAATAAAATTGATGAAGACTTTTTTGATGATCTAGAAGAAATATTAATAATGTCTGACATTTCAATCAAATTAGTTCAAATAATTATTGAAGAATGTAAAAAAGAAGTCAGAAATGAAAATATTGAAGATCCTAAACTTATAAGTGAAATAATTGCAGATAAACTATTTACAATCTATACTTCAAATGATATACTGAACACACAATTAAATATTGAACCCAATCGACTAAATGTAATTTTAGTAGTTGGTGTTAATGGTTCAGGGAAAACAACTTCAATTTCAAAAATTGCTCACAAATTAATTAATGATAATAAAAAAGTTTTAATAGCAGCTGGAGATACTTTTAGAGCTGCAGCAGTTGCCCAATTAGAAATATGAGCTAAAAAAGTAAATGCAGATATTGTTAAACCCTTAGAAAATGAAACAGACCCTGCAGCTGTGGTTTATAGAGCAATTGAAAAAGCTCAAAATGAAAATTATGATGTCTTAATTATTGATACAGCAGGAAGACTGCAAAACAAAGTTAATTTAATGAATGAGTTAGCCAAAATTAACAAAGTTCTAGAATCTAAAATTGAAGGTGCTCCTCATGAAAGTTTATTAGTATTAGATGCCACAACAGGTCAAAATGGTGTTTCACAAGCCAAAGCTTTTGGTGAAATAATGAATTTAACAGGAATTGTTTTAACCAAAATGGACGGAACCTCAAAAGGTGGAATAGTTTTAACTATTAAAGATGAAATCAATTTATCCGTTAAACTAATTGGTTTGGGCGAAAAAATAGAAGACCTTGTTGAATTTGATTTGGAATCATATATATATGGATTAATGAAAGGTATAGCAGATTAATGATAGATATAGATGAAAGAAACAAAATAATTGAGTTATATGAAAAATATGGTAACCTTTTAGCACAATCGCAAAAACAAGCTTTATATTTACATTTAATCGAAGATCTATCATTTGCAGAAATAGGAGTTGAACTAGCAATGACTAGATCAGGAGCTTATGATGCAGTTAAAAAAGCAAAACTAAAACTTATTGAATTTGCTAAAAAAATAGAAACAGAATAAATGCTTTAAAAATTTTGTTTAAAAATTCAAAAAAATGATAATATTTTATTCCTCAAAATTTTTGCCTGCTAATAATCTATTTAGTGCAAAATAATGTCTTTTTTTAAAGTTTTTATTATAGTTTTTAAAACTTTAGATTTACTCATCTAAGACCACAATTATTCGGTCTTATTTTTTATTTTATTTATAAAATAAAAGGTTAGGTTTAAAAAAATTATTAAAAATCTTTTTAAAAAAACAGTTTTTATTTTAATATAGAAAAAGGAGGAGAAAACAATAAATGAAAAAATCAACTAAATCTAAATTATTATTTACGGTTTTACCAGCAGCTACTGGATTAGTGGTTCCAGCAGCTTTATTATCAGCTGGATGTGAAGATCCAAAATTAAAAGAAGAACTTAAAAAGAAACAGGAAGAGCTTAACGCAAAACAAGCTGAACTGGAATCTAAGAACAAAGAAATCCAAGAAAAAGATAAATTAATTTCTCAAAAAGATAAAGAACTTGAAAAAAATAGAAAAGAAATTAAAGAAATCGAAGACATTATAAAAGAATTAGACGGTGCTGCACCTCAAAACGATAACAAAAAAGAAATCGAAGAAAAAAGCGTTAGTTTTAAGAACTACAACGATGAATATACAATTGCTGAAAAAAATGTTAAGGCATATAATGTTAAAAATCAAAGTGAAGTTACATACGTTGATGTAGATGAATTTTTAAAAGCACTAGATGGATATATCGACAATTCTAAGATAACTACTGCAATTGATGAAACCAGAAATAGAAAAGTATATCAAGTTGTTATTGGTGGAGAATTAGCTGCTCAATTAGAAATTAACTGAGAAAAAAATACTATACATACACCAAGCACAGGATTTTTCTATCTTATTCTTAAACCTCAAGAAAAAACCGATAGTGGTCAATTTTTAAAAAATGAATATGAAGAAAAACCAGAAGATGACAAGGGTGTTCTATTTGATTTAAACAAATATAAATTTGACATTCTATATAAAGACGGCAAAGTTTTATTACCATATACCATTTTTAATACTTTATTTATGTCACAAGCATTTACAAACTTGTACTACAATGGTGTAACATTCACCAATATTTTTGCCGGTATGGATTCATTTGGCAAAACAGAAGATGAAGCTAGAAAAAGAATTAGAGAAGTGGCAACTCTAAATGGTAAGCAACCAACTGCTAAAGAAAGAGAAGTAAACTACAATCACCTATTATTTACAATGGATTACTTCTATGGTCTAAAATACCACAAACAAATTAAATCATTTGAAGAATATATAGGTAAAGATGAAAAAGCTAAATTATTATCTACTGATCCTCAAGTATATAACCAAGCTTACATTAATTTATTCCACAAAAAATTAAATGAATTACATACAAGAATGAATTCATTTTCATATTACGAAGCAAATCCAACCGAAGCTTTAAGAGATAAACTAAAAAGTCCAGATGACTACGGTGAATACCGTGAAAGATTCTATAAAAATAGAGAAATGCTAACCAAAAAATTTGAAACTAAATTTGGTAAAAAAATTAGTGACTTTGGAGCAGATGATTACATTAGATTCCATGGTAACACAGCATTTGTAACTCTATTACGTTTCGAAGATGGAACCAAAGACCAAATTAAAGGTCCAGATGCTTGAAAACATGACACATATTTCTTAATGAGACACTTAATGAACCAACTAAAAGCTAAACCAGAAATTAAGAACATAGTTCTAGATTTAGCTATTAATGGTGGTGGCAGTGTTCAATCAATGGTTAGAACATTAGGATTTATGACAGATAAACCAGTTTTAAACCGTGAATATGATGTTTTAAACAGAATTGGTTATTTAACTAAATCACAAGTTGATACAGACGGTGATGGAAAATACGAAAACGATGCTTATGAAAACTATAATTGACATCTTTTAGTAAGTTTAAACACATTTAGTGCTGCTAACCAATTAACAAGTATTGTTAAAGAAATGGGTATTGCAAAAATCATTGGTAAAACAACCGGTGGTGGTATGTCTGCTATTATGCCAATTGTACTAGCCGATGGTACAACAATAACAATTTCTTCACCAAACAATGCAGTATTTGGTCCTAAAAACGAATCAATTGAAGATGGTGTTAGACCAGATGTAGAATTAGAATATGATAAATTCTACGATGATGATGCAATTGACAAAATTATTAAAGGCTAAAAATTTAGTTTAAAAAATGACGGACGAGTGTCTGTCATTTTCATTTAAAGTGACTATTTATCTTTATAATCAAAGAAAAAATTTAATAAAGCATCATATCTTGTTCAATGGTGCTCGTGAAATTCAGGAGTTTTAATACCCATCATTTCTTTTTCTTTTGTTCATCATCCATCAGTTTTAATAAAACGCTTATCATATTCCATAGATAATAATACACTTGGTTTATGTTTATTAAAAAACTCTATTTGCTTACCGGTTGAACAATCAACAAAGCTTAATTTAACTTCTTTTAAAATGCTAAGGTTTGAAGGATTCATAAATATATCTTTATAAAAAAGAGGATTCATGTTTTGTCTGTGATTAAAAATACTTAGTGTTATATATGCCTGAGTGTCTTTAACAAAATGATTTATAGCTCCTATTAATAATATGTTCGATTGTGTACCATTATTCATGGTAACACCAATTTCTATAAGTGACACAGTTGAGTTCAAAGATTGTAACTGAGACATTTCATCATGATTACACTTGTATACAAATGTGTAATCATAAATTGTTTCTAAGTTTCTAGATTCTTCTAGAATTTCTTTGAATCATGTATATTTTTTTTCAACATAATCGCTGCTTGGTTTGAAGTCATCATTAATTATCTTGTAATTTTCAATTTGAATGTTAGTGTACACGTATACATTTTCAACTATTTGATTGTCATCATTAGAAAGTACATTAGCTAAAAAACGTTCATATAAAGGTAGATTATAAAATCTGTCAACTAGAAATAGTTGGTCTTTTGAAATTTCAAATAATGTTCCTTTCAATGAACATTGTTTATCTTTTTTAATAAATAGATAATGTTGGTCATTACTTATGCATTTTACAAAACCATTTAGAGTTGCTTTTTTATTAATTACATTAGAGCCAAACATTTTATTAAAGAATTCAGGATATTCAATTAAGTCATAAGCAAAAAAATAAAACTTTTCTTGTTCTTGATTGTTTTCAAAATTTTGTGGTTTCATAAATACAATTTTAATACATAAACACAGTTTAATTTTTGAATTGTGCTTTTAGCAATAAGCAATTGCAGAATATCGTTTTATTTTTAATTCTTAAAATAAAAAACCGAATTATATATAATTTTATAAGACTTATATTATTGAGGAGTTTAAATAAAATGAGTTATAAGTATAAAAGAGTGCTAATCAAGTTGTCTGGTGAAGGTTTAGCAAATAAGCAAAAACACCTGGCAATTGATTATGAACTAGTTGATAAATTTGCAAAGCAATTGCAAATAATCATTAAGAATAATGTTGAAGTTGCAATTGTTGTCGGCGGAGGTAATTTCTGGCGAGGCACAAGTGCTGCTAAAAATGGTATCCAAAGAGTAAGAGCAGATTACATTGGAATGCTAGCTACAACAATGAATGCTTTGGCATTACAATCAGGATTTGAACACAATGGACTAAATTCTAGAGTGCTCTCATCTTTAACAATGGACCCAAAGGTTTGTGAAGTTTATATTAATGAAAAAGCTAAGAAATACTTAAAAGCAGGGGAAGTAGTAATTTTTGCTGGTGGTACTGGTAGGCCATTCTTTACAACTGATACCGCTTCAACACTATATGCTTCAGAAATAGAAGCTGATGCAATTTTAATGGGCAAAAATAATATTGATGGCGTATATGATTCAGATCCTAAATTTAATAAGAAAGCTAAAAAATTTGATGTTTTAACATATGATGAACTTCTGGAAAAAGATTTAAAAGTTATGGATCAAACTGCAGCTTCAATGGCAAAAGATAACAATATTGATATTATTATTTTTGATATCAATGAAACTAATGCTTTATTAAGAGCTATTGAAAATAAAATACCTAATACAATAATTACAAAACAAAAGAAATAAGGAAATATTATGGAATTAAGTTTCTATCTTGAAGAACTAAAAAAACAAGCTGAAAAAGCGATTGAAAATTATGAAAATCAAACTTTAAAATTAGCAGTTGGTCGAGCAAACCCTGCTTTAATTAATAAGATTAAAATTAATTACTATGAGTCTTGAATGAACCTAGATGAACTAGCTTCTATAAGTTCACAAAGCGCATTAGAGTTATTGGTTAAACCATATGATATGGCAATTTTAAAAATAGTAGAAAAAGCTATTACTGACCAAAAACTAAATATTAATATTGTTAATCAAGGCCACCAACTTAGATTAATATATCCTCCAATTACAACTGAAAAACGTTTAGAAATGACAAAACAACTAAACCAAATTACTGAACAAGCAAAAATTGCTATTAGACAAACACGTCAGGATTTAAATAAGCAAATCAAAGCTGATGGCAGTCTTTCAGAAGATTTAGAAAAAAACTATTTAGATCAAATTCAAAAAGAAATTGATAAATCAATAGCAAAAATTGAATCAATTTCTGCTGAAAAACAAAAGGAATTAATGACAGTTTAAAATAGCAGTTTTGCTATTTTTTATTATGCTTTTTTGGACATAAAAATAATTTTTTATATATATTTAAATACTGTCAAAAGGTATATATAATATTTAATATGAAAAACATAAGAGTGAGAATTAAATCAGCAATAATATTATTTTCAATAATAATACCATTCTTTTTTATTACTTATTTTGCTAAACTACCTGGCAAAATTATTGGTTTATCGTTTTTTGCTGTTTTAGCAGCTTGAGCGACTTATGAAGTGTTAAGTCATAGTGTGCTAAAACGTTGAGAAAACATTTTAATAACACTACTTACTACTCTAATTTGAGCAATGCCCTTAGATTGATATAATGCTAATGATTCCAACAATATTTTTATAAATAAATCTGCAACAGGGTTTGATATTAATGAATTATTAATTCAACTGAAACATGCAGTGTTTTTTGGAAATGATACTTTGACTAGTTTTAGAACATTGCAAATATTGATAATAAGCACTGTGATAAGCCTTATATATTTAATTAATTTATTTACAATCAAAGAAGCTAAATATAAAGCAAAAAAAATTGCCGTCTCTTTTTTTGTAGCACTATTTGCCACAATTTTTATTCCATTAGCATTTAAAACCTTGTTTATTTACAATTGAGCTAGTTTGTATTATGTTTTTGCTATTGCAATTATTCCAATTGTAACTGATACAATGGCCTATGTAGGAGGCTCACTTTTAGGTAAAAAAATTATTAAGGTTGGTATGGCACCTAGAATTAGTCCTAAAAAATCATGAGAGGGTACATTTATAGGCTTTTTATTTGGAGCTTTATTTGTATTTATTGTGATGTATTTAGGCAAAATGACTAACAATAAAACATTTACAATTTTTACAAACTGAAAACAATTAGTTGTGGGAATATTTGTTTTACCTATTATTTCTATTTTAGGTGATTTATTATTTTCATTAATTAAAAGATTATATGACATAAAAGACTTTTCAAATCTAATACCAGGACATGGCGGATTTATGGATAGATTTGATTCACTTACATGTGTAATTATGGCAACATCAGCAATACTATTAATAAACTAAGAGGAAACATATGCGACAAAAAGATATTGGATTTTTAAACTTATGCAAGGAAATAAAATTTGAGCCTAATGAAAGCTTTAATGGTGTTTTTATATCGGAAGTAACTCCTAATCCAAGCAGTCTAAATAACTGATCTTTTGAATTTCAATTCGATGAATTAATCAATATTAAAGACTATAAGAATTTTATTAAAGCCTTAGACAATAGATTTCCGCAATCTAAAATAAGTTTAAAAATTCAAAATGTTGTTTTGGATAAACAAACTATATGTGATTATCTAGCTTATGTTATATCCAAAAAGAATAACCCCTTAAAAGAGTTTAATAGTTTTATTTCAGCTAAAAACGTTGAATTAAGTGACACACATATTTCTTTTATTTTACCAACTAAATCCACTTATGATTTATTTAAAAATAATGATGCATTAATAAAAGAATCAATTGCAAAAATTGGTTATGATTTTTTAGCACCAGTTTATAAACTACGTGAAGCATCAGAAGAAAATAGAAATATACTAAATAAACTTATTAGTTCAGTTTCAGAAATTAAAAAGAATGCCAATAGTAAAGAGCTTGAAAATAGTTCTTCTTTTGAATTTAAAAAAAGACGTAACTATACCTCAAAACAAAAGGCAATTGAAATGGACATTGCAACAGCTATAAATACATTTGAACAAATTAAAGTTTTAATAAAAGGTGAAATATATTTTATTGAATATAAATCAACCAAAAATAAAAAACGTATAGTAACACTAAAGGTATCTGATTACAAAGAAGCAATTACCGTTAAATGTTTTCAAAATAATGATGATGAAAAATTAGATTTACAAATAGGGGACACCATTTATATTGAAGGTACTCTATCAGATGATATATACACAAAAGCTAAATACATAAGTGTTTCAGGTAAAAATTGATATCAAATTACTGAATCATTTGTTAAATTGCCTGAGGATAATGAACCTGAAAAAAGAATTGATTTAGCAATTAGAACTAATATGAGTGCACAAGATGGTATGTCTTCAGCAGAAGAATATATTAAAGTTTTAAAACACTATGGACATGAAGCTGTTGCAATCACTGATTTAGATAATGTTCAAAGTTTTCCATTTTTTTATAATACTCTAAAAAAAGATCCAAGTATTAAACCTATTTTTGGACTAACAGTTTCAACAATTTCAAACAAAAATACAATTTTTATTAATTATAAAAAACCGTTTGATTTAAAATCCGCAGAATATGTAGTATTTGACTTAGAAACAACAGGTTTATCACCAAGATTTGAAGATATTATTGAATTTGGAGCTTCAATTATAAAAAACGGAATTCAAGTTGAAAAAATACAGTTCTTTTTACAAACACCTAAAAAATTAAATGAAAAAATTAAATCACTTACAAACATAAGTGACGACATGCTAATTACAGGTTTGAGCCAAGAAGAAGGCTTAAGAAAAATTTATGAAATTTTAAAAAATAGAATAGCAGTAGCTCACAATGCTTCTTTTGATATGGGCTTTTGTTTACAAAAATTTAAGGAAAGAAATTGAGATACCAGTGACTTAATGTGTATAGACACTTTAAGAGTGTCATATTTTCTTGACACTGAAGAAAGAATTCATCGTCTAGAAAAAGTATGTAAAAGACATAATGTTGCTTATGATGTTAGTGTTGCTCACCGCGCTGATTATGATGCTAATGTTTTAGCACAAGTATGACAAAAAATGATTAGTCGTTTAGCGCAAGAACATAATATTCTTACATCTGAACAAATAAATAATACTGATCCAAAATTATGAAGTAAACGCCGAAGGTCTGCACTAATTAGAATACTAGCCAAAAACCAACAAGGTCTAAAAGAAATGTTTAAGATTTTATCTAATTCTTTAACTGATGATTATGCTAATGGTCCAAAATTTTTTATTGAAAATAAAAATCAATACAAAAACTTATTTTTTGGCTCAGCGACACATCAATCAAGACTTTGAGAAAAAGTTTTATTTGGCACTGATGATGAAATAGAGGAAGAAATAAAAAATTATGATTATATAGAACTTCCGCCTATAGGTAGTTTTGTATATGAAGTCAAAGATCAGGAAATCACTTGAGAACAACTTCAAGAAGCATACAAAGATTTAATTAAAAAAGCTTCAAAACAAAATAAGCCATGTGTAGCAACATCGGATGCTAGATATGTTTATGATTATCAAAAGTTGTTTCATGCTATATACATTAATGCTCCTGCTTTAGGTGGAGGAATGCACTGACTTAAAAACAGATCTCAACCAGATTTTAGATATTTAACCACAAGACAAATGTTAGATGAGTTTCTATTTTTAGGTGACGAGAAAATAATCAAAGATATTGTAATTAATAATCCTAAAGCCATAGCAGCACAGATTGAGCCAATCCAAGTAATTAAAGATAAATTATATGTTCCAACCTTTGATGATTCACCAAAGAAACTAAGGAACTTAGTTTATGAAAATCTTAAGATTAAATATGGTGATAATGTTGATTCAAGTATTATTGAACGCGTTGAAAAAGAACTAAATCCTATTATTAAATATGGTTATTCAGTTATTTATTGGATTAGCCATAAACTAGTTAAGAGATCTAATGAAGACGGTTATTTAGTAGGTAGCCGGGGCTCAGTAGGTTCTTCTATAGTTGCTAATTTAGCAGGAATATCTGAAGTTAATCCGTTGGCACCTCATTATTTATGTTCTAAGTGTAAATATTTTGAATGATCTAAAAACTCTAATGTTTATTCAGGATGAGACCTAGAAGACAAAGAATGTCCAAAGTGTAATACTCTATTATCAAAAGATGGACACAATATCCCTTTTGAAACTTTTTTAGGTTTTGAAGCTAATAAGGTGCCAGATATAGACTTAAATTTCAGTGGTAATTACCAACCCACAATTCATAATTTAGTTAAAGAACTATTTGGAGAAGATCATACTTTTAGAGCGGGAACTATTTCGAAAATAGCTACTAAAACAGCATATGGTTTTTGTGAAAAGTATATGCATGAAGTTAGAGCAGGAGAAGAGCCTTGATCCAGAATGTTTTTAGATTTTTTAGCATGCAAATCAGAAGGTGTTAAAAGAACTACAGGACAACACCCTGGAGGAATTATAATTATTCCTAAGGAATTTGATGTAGAAGATTTTAGTCCCGTTAATTATCCTGCCAATGATATTAGTAGTCCTTGAAAAACGACGCACTTTAACTTTGAATCTATTCATGACAATGTTTTAAAATTGGATCTATTAGGTCACGATGATCCAACCACAATTAAAATGCTAGAAGATTTGACTAATACAAAAGTTGAGAACATTCCAAAATCAGATCCTGAAGTTATGAAACTATTTTATACAACAGAATCATTAGGTATAAAACCCGATTCTATCGATGGAGAAACTACAGGGGCATATGGTTTACCAGAGTTTGGTACAAACTTCGTTAGAGGCATGTTAAAAGAAGCGCAGCCGCGAACTTTTAATGACTTGATACTCTTGAGTGGTCTAAGTCATGGAACTGACGTGTGGGCAGGAAATGCTCAAGAATTAGTTAAAGAAGGTTTAAGACTAAAAGATTGTGTTTGTTGTCGTGATGACATTATGCAAAACTTAATTGAGAAAGACATCGACCCTTTAATTGCTTTTGAAATAATGGAAAGAGTTCGTAAAGGTCGAAGTTTAAGTGAACAACAAGAAAAGTTGTTAGTTGAAAACAAAATACCAGCTTGATATATTGACTCATTGAAAAAAATTAAATATATGTTTCCTAAGGCTCATGCTACTGCTTATGTAATTATGGCATGAAGAATTGCTTGATATAAACTTTATTATCCCCTTGAATTTTATGCAGCTTATTATAGTATAAGGCCTGATGCTATTGATATATCTACTATGTCAGCAGGATATAATCAAATACATAATCTATTAGAAGAATATAAAAGACGTAAAAATGACCGTTCAAATCCTCTAAGTACAAAGCAATCTTCGCTTATTGGAACTTTTGAAATTACCAAAGAGTTATATGCAAGAGGTTTTAAAATTCAAAATATATCTTTAAAAAGATCATTAGCTAGTGATTGAATAATCGATAAAAAAACAAAATCTTTAATTCCTCCATTTATAGTTATAGACGGATTAGGAGATACTGTTGCTGAAGCAATAGTAAAAGCTCGAAATGATTATTATTTCCTTTCAATTCAAGATCTAATTGAACGAGGTAAAGTAAATTCTAAAATATGTACTGAAATGAAGAAATTAGGTATATTAAATGAATTAAGTGAAACAAATCAAGTGGAGTTATTTTAGATAAAAAAATATAAATTTAAATGCCGCTCTGTTTATATTAAAATATAAATAGTGCATATTTTAATATTTTGTTTTAATCTTAAGATGATTAATATAAAACATAATAATTAAGGGAGAAGGTAACTATATGGAAAAAGAGATTAAATTAGACCAATTTTATACAAATCCCATAATTTGTAACTCTTTAATTGAAATTGTGCAATCTTTAATTCCTAGTCAGTTGCAAAACGAAATTTTAGAACCGTCTGCTGGAACGGGGAACTTTATTGATGCGTTGGTTTCGTCAGGAGTTAAACCAACAAAAATTTTAGCCTATGATATTGATCCAAAATCACATGAAATAATTAAACAAGACTATTTAAATGTCCACATTCCTTTTAGTGAAAATAGATTTATTATAGGAAATCCACCTTTTGGGCATCGTGGAAAAACTGCATTAGAGTTCTTGAATAAAGGATTAACTGAGGCTAATTATGTTGCTATGATATTTCCCAATATATTTAAAAGATATTCAATTCAAAAGAAGGTCTTACCTGAAGCAAAATTGATTTTTTCATTAAATTTATTAGAAAAATCTTTTATATTAAACGATAAGCAATATGGCGTAAAGTGTGTTTTTCAAATTTGAACCACAAAAAACACATATGCCAAAAATATTAGAATTAAAAATAAGCCAGTAATAAGGCATGAGGACTTTCAGACATTTATTTACAACAATACACCACAAACATTAAAATATTTTGAAAAAAGCATTTACAAATGAGATTTTGCCGTTCATAGACAGGGCTATTATGATTACAATTTAAAAATAGTTGACCCTAAAGATTTAAAAACTAATAGACAGTATTTCTTTGTTAAAATTTTGAATAATGAAGCTAGAAAAATTATAAATAAAATTAATTTTGAAAAATTATCAAAAAACAACACACAGGTCTATGGTTTTTCTACTAGCGATTTTGTGGAAGAGTATATGAAATTAAAAGGGGAAAAATAATGCTTACTGAAATATTTAAAAACATTAAAGAAAAAAGAGATTTTTTTAGCGCTGTAACGAACGGTAACGAGTTTGAACAAAAATTTAGGAATTTAATTAAGAAATCATATAGTGAAATAATTCCAGGAGAAAATTTTAGCAAAGGGCTAATCGAAATAGCAAATTTAGAAAATGATTCCAATACAAAAGTTGCTACTCAATTAACAAAAATCAAAAAAAGTATTTTATCTAAAACATCTGTTGAACCTGTTTCCAATCCGTTTCAAAATGTAAGAAGTCATTTTATTTATCAACCTTATGGTTCTCAGAATTTTCCTGATTTTTTAATTTTTACTCCAACAAATATAATTCCAATAGAAACGAAATTTAGTAAAAACGAAAATGGTAATAAGCGCGCCGATTCTTCAAGACCAATGTGAAATTCAAATATTCCAAAAATAAATGCTATATATATTTATGGTGTCTCAAATTTAGATACTACTTTTTTCATGGGCTCGGATATTCTAGATACTAATACAAATAAAATTTTGATTAACTACTTCGAAGAATTAGACAAAAATACTGAGGAACTAGATAAAAGTTTGTCTGGAAAACCAAATAATTTTGGAATATATCCATATATTAGAAAAGCTTATGAACATAAAGCAAATAAATCAACTTATTATTTAGAAAATGGAAAGCAAGCTATAGAAAGTTACTTTTCAGAAAACCGAAAAAGCCGCGAAGAAAATGTGATTATTTTTCTTAAGGACAAGGAATAATACTAAGAGAATTTGAAAATTTCCTCTATTTAAACATATCCTCTACTAGTGAACTACCACAAAAGAAGGATATGTTTTTTATTATAAAAATACAAAAAAGCGAACTCATCGAGTTTTTACCACTGCTAGGTTAAACTGAAGAATTCACTATATAAGGTGGCTTTTAGTTATCAAATTTTTACACGCTTTGAAGCATCAAGAAACATCTTGTCTTCTTTTTTAATCTTGAATGCTTTATAAAAATCATCTGAGTTTTGAACTTGAACATTTGCTCTTAAAACAACTGGAGCATGTACATCAATATCTAATAATAATTTTTGAAATTCAGGGCGGTATTTTGCTCTTCAATTAGTTGTATAAGCAATATAGAATTTTTTAGCACTATAATCACTTTCGGTTTTAGCAGCTTCTAGTGCACATGATAAACCGCCGGCATCAGCTATATTTTCAGATACAGTTAGTTTACCATTACATTTTCCAACTTCTGTTTCTCTACCTTCGAAGAGCTCAACCATTTTTTGTGCGCGAATTTCAAATTCTTTTTTATCTTCCTCTGTTCATCAATTAATCATATTACCAACTTCATCAAAGTTAGAACCATTATTATCAAAAGCATGAGAAATTTCATGAGCAATAACTGATCCTATACCTCCATAATTAGCTGAAGAAGATTGTTTAGCACTATAAAACGGTGCTTGAAGTATTCCGGCAGGAAATACTATGATATTACTTGTTGGGTTATAATAAGCATTAACCATTGCTGGTGTCATTGATCATAAGTTCTTATCTTTCTTTTTGCCATATTCTGCAAATTCAGATCTTCTTTTAATTTCATTAAATTCTAAAACATTCATAAGTAGGTCATCATAGCCATTATATTCTTTTACAATTAGTTTAGAATAGAAATTATCAATAACTTCAGGGTATCCTACATAAACACCAATTTTAGAAAGCTTCAAAATTGCTTTTTCTTTGGTCTTAGGAGATAATCAATTGTTATTTTTTAGTCTATTTTCATAAATACCAATCATCTTAGCAATCATATTTTCAACATTTTTTTTGTTTTCTTTTCCAAAATATGTTTCACCGTAATATTTACCAAAAGCCATGGTAAACATTTTGTCAGCACTTAATTTAACTGCTTGTTGCTTTTTGTCAAGTGGTTTGACTTGCCCACTTAAACTTCTTGCAAATTCACCTGATATTACTGCACTATCATAATCTAAGTATGGAGCTAATGAAATTAAGGTGTTAACGTATAAGAAAGAACGGTAGTTTTCAAAATTTTCTTCCAAAAGTAATTTTGAAAAGTGGTTGGCTAAATCATCTGAAACGCAAATTATAGATGTTAAGTTTTTTCCAATTACAGATTTAATAATATTTGATAAAGATAGTGTTTTAATTTTTTCATCAAATTCAGAAACAAGTTTTGGATTATATATTTTTGTTATTAGTGCTCATTCTTCAGCAGATAAAATGTATTTTGCAGCTTCCGAATCTCAGGATAAAGCTTGTTTAATTAACTTGTCAGCTCATCTTTTGCTTCTATTAACTTTGTTTAATAGTTTCTTAGTCATTGCAGATCATTTTTCATATAGGTCTGCTTTCTTTTCTGGTATTGAATAATAGTTCTTTTCAGGCAATATAACTGAAGGGCAAGAAGCATACAATACTTGTTGTTCATAATTTTTAAAATCAGTTTCGATAAATAAAGGAATAGGTGTTTCAAAATTATTAAATGTTAGAAAATCATAGTTGCTTTCTATGTCTTTTCAACTATTAAAACTTGAAATTTTATCCAATATAGCAAGTGCTGGTTTGATTCCAAATTTACGACGATCTGATCAGTTTTTTGCTAAATTATAGAATTTAGTCATTTCAAGTAATATCGGGTTATCTTTGATGTCTGTTGTATCAGTTAATCATTTATTTAATAATTTAGTTTTTAGTTTGATTAAGCTATTATCCAAGCGTTCAAAAGAACCTGTTCCTGGTTTATCATCAGGAATTTTATTTTTAGCTAGTCATTCACCATTTACGGCTTCAAAGAAGTTGTCTTTAATTAAGTCTTTGTTCATATTTTGTTCCTTTCTAATTGAACTTTGGAATTATTTTGTAAAAAATAAATTCAAGTTTTCATTTTGTAAAATCTTTCGATAATTTTTAAAATCAAGTTTATCAAAAATTATACTAATTTTATGTTGTTCAGCTTTTTTATAAAGCATACTAATATATAAAATTGCTTCAGGTTTATGCAAATTATTCACTAAGTTTTCATCCACTCAAATAACTTTAATTCATTTATCAATAATTGAAACTAAATCATTATTAATATTAATTATTCTTAAACCAACACCAGCCTCAGGATACTCTTGTTGAATTAATTCAATTTTTTTCTTCACTTTAATTGTATTTTTCTTTGAATTAGGAATTATTAATTGAATAAATGATTTGTATTTAGCTAATAAATCTTCAATTTTTTTATTTTCAATTAAGTTAAATACAAAATCATTAATATTTATTAGTTTACCATTTAATTTAAATCCCTTAGGTTCACTAAAAATTTTTAAATAAAAGTTTTTGTAAATATCTAAATTTGCTAATGTATCAGAAGAATCGATGTTAAGCACTTCGAATTTTTCATCAAGGTCCATTGTATCTATTTTTCATTTCTTATCACCAAAACTTAATATATTGTGAGTTTCAAAACTTGCACTATGACTATTATTAATTTCACTTAGTACATAATCATATTTTTCTTTAAAAACTAAAAAATTGTAATCCTCATAAATTTTATAAGTTAATAAAAAATCATTCTTAAGCTCTAAATTATTAGATTTAACATAATCAAACAAAGTTTGATATGAAACAAAATCTTGGTCTTTAAGTAAAGTATGTTTGAAACTAAATGTCTTATTATATAAGTGTTTATATGGAATACTTCATTTTGAAAAATATTTAATATATCTCATTGCTTGTGATTCTGATATCTTATTAAAAGGCATAACAAAAAACAGTTTATTTCAGTCTAAAAAAACTTTAATGTTATACATTCTTTTTTTAACACAGTTAGCCTTAAATAAAGCAATAAAGTTAGCTATATTTTCAATATCTTTTATATTTAAAATAAAACCATAAGCAAAATATTGATTGTTTTTATCTATCAAATAATCTATATTAGTATTTGTAGCTTCAAATACCTTATCTTCTCGTGAATCGTTTTCATATCAGTTTAAGGTTAAAAATATGTATTCGTCTTGAATAGTATCAAAAGTTATATTGACTTTAGTGCTTAAGAAACGCGATTTGCTATTAGATATTTCAGTGCTTACCTTTATTAAATTCTTATTTTTAATAGCAATACTTAATGTTGATTTTGATTTTCTATCAAATAAATCTAAGAAATCTTGTAACTTTCTTCACTTATTATGAATAAAACTTATTTTTTTCAAAAAAGCCGGCTGTGTTCAGACTTCTCGAATGCTATTATTAGCCTTAATTCTTTCTTTGTTAGTGTCAATTAAAAAACACATAAAACCATTATCGCTAGATGTTTTTGTTCTTCTGCGATAAGCAAAAAATCCTATAAAACCAACAGTACTAAATGCTGCTAATAATATAAAAACTACCAAAATTATTTTAATACTATTCGGTGACATTTTTACTATCCCATTTCTTAATTGAATGATGTGATCTTTCAAATTGTTTAGTAGTTTTTAAATCAGGAAAATGAATGGTAATTATTGTATCTACCATTTCAATAATTTTACCCTTACCGTAAGTTTGGTGCATAATTTCATCACCAACAATTAAATCACTATTATTGTTATTGTTTTCTTCAGCGATTGAAAAATCATTAGCTATATCAATGCTACTACTTTGAGTTTTAATTCCAGCTTCTTTTAAGAATCTACTTCCTTTGGTATAACCGCTACGGTTAATAGCAAAAGATAAAAATAATTTTGTTTTAGCTCTAGTAATGGCAACATAAGCCAATCTTCTTTCTTCTTCCAGTCCTTCAAAATTTTCTTTTTTAGTACTTGAATGACTTAGAAAAATAAAGTCTTTATTTGGAGCAATTGTTATTGCTCTTCTTAGTGGAAAAATATTTTCAGCTAGTCCACAAATAAAAACATAATCAAACTCTAATCCTTTTGCGTTGTGTACTGTCATTAATGAAACAAAGCTGGTTGCATCATCTTCAACATCACGGTCAGTGATTAAAGTAATTTCTTGTAGATATTCATCAATAGAACCATGAGGATTATTTTTTTCTCAAGATTCAATCACATTTAGCAAACTCATAAAGTTTTCTAATTTTGATTCATATTCTTCTTCTGAGCTCTTAAAAATTTCAAAATACTTAATTGTATTAATCATAAACTCTTTTAAGGTATCACTTATAGAATTTGTTTTTAGAGCTTTTCTGGCTCACCTGATAGCATTAATTAAAGTTGCCAGTTTGGTAATTGTTAAATTAGAAACTCTTAGTGTTTTTTGTATTTCACTAAAATGTTTTTCTATTGCACTATATAAGTCTGTGTTTTTAGATCTAGCAAATTCAATTAGTTTATCAATTGTGACATCACCAATTTTTCTAGAAGGTTTATTAATAATTCTTAATAACATTAACTCACTTCCATCATGAATAACACGTAAATAAGCTAAAGCATCTTTGATTTCTTCTCGTTGATAGAACTTAATTGAACCAAAAATTTTATAAATTGTATTTTCTCTAATTAAAGCTTCTTCAACAGCTCTAGAATAACTATTAGTTCTGTATAGTATTGCAATATTTTTTAATTGAACTCTTGATCTTTTTAGTTCTGAAATTTTTTGAGCAATTCATCTTGCTTCAGCATCTTCACTATGACCGCAGTAAAATTCGACTTCTTCACCATCTTCGTTATGTGTATATAAGGCTTTATCTAATCTAATTTTGTTTTTTGAAATTAAACTATTTGCATGGTGAAGAATTTTCTTAGTTGAACGATAGTTTTCTTCTAATTTTACAGTTAGAGCACTTGGATAATCTTTATCAAAATTAACAATAATGTTTATATCAGCATTACGTCAGCTATATATTGTTTGGTCAGGATCTCCAACAATGGTTAAATGGTCACTTGTTGACAATTTTTGCAATATTTTGTATTGAATAACACTAGTGTCTTGAAATTCATCAACTAATATATGGTCATATCTTTTTCCCCATTTTTTAGCAATATTGTCATAGTTGGGATCATAAAACAAACGATGTACAAAAACTAGCAAGTCATCAAAATCTAAAGCTCTAGATCTTTCAAGCCTTTCTTGATATTTCTTGTATATATTATCTTTAGTTTCAAAAATTTTTCTTTCTGAATCAGAAAGAGATTTATTTATTTTTTCATCTACCACATCTAAAAAATCGAAAAGAGCATTTTTCTTGTTTTGGATATAACTTATCATTGAACTATAACTATATTCAATGTGAGATATATCTAATTCATTATAAACAGATTTTAAAATTGCTTTTTGGTCTAACTCATCAACAATTTGAAAGTCATTATTGTAACCAAGCAAATGAATTTCTTGTCTTAAAATTCGAGCACAAATTGCATGAAATGTACTTATTAGTGGTAATTGTCCAGGATTATCAAGCATTGAGTTTACCCTTTGTTTCATTTCGTTTGCAGCTTTGTTAGAAAAAGTCAAAGCTAAAATTCTAGCAGGGTTAATATTTAGTTTTTCAATTAGATATGCAATTTTGTGAGTTAAAACACGAGTCTTTCCTGACCCAGCACCAGCTATAATTCTTAATGGTCCATCGTTATACTCAACGGCTTGTCGCTGTTGTACGTTTAAGTTATCTAAATTTATCATCTCTAATCCCCCTGTTGTAAAATTTATATTAGCATAATATAATTATACATTAATAAGGTATTTTTAGGCTTTGTAAACGCAAAAAAATAGCCTAATTTCTTGGCTATTTTGTAAAAAAATTAATTTTTGGCATTTCTCTTTTTATTGGAGAAATTTTTTTATCCAACTCTTCTTCCATATCTATTTCATCATACTTGTTAATTCAAACTGTCTGAGATTGTGAAAATTTATCATTTCAATTTAGTCTAGAAGCACCTACTCCACTCAGAATCATTATTATTTCCAAATTTATTGCTATTGTAGCTAAAGTGGTAGGTAAAGAAAAAACAATTTTTTCAACCATATTTAATTTGTCACCTTTAGTTGCTTTTAAAAAAGCATCTGTAGAAACTAACATAAATGCCAACAATACAAACATTCACAAAAAAGAAAAAAGTCTTTGTCTGTCAAAAACGGTTTTTCATAGTTTTCTTTTAGACTTTGTAGAAATAATCTTAATTTTGCAAGTTAACATTCCTATAGTTTGACCCTTAAATATGACAGGAATTAGTATATACAATAGAAATAAGACTAAAATCAAGCTAAAAAGTCACATTCTATAAATAAGTTCTCTATTTAAAATATTAGTAGTGTAAAAGTCTACGTTTTTGTAATTAAATACTAAAAACGAGGTTCCAATTGCAAAGATAATAAATAAAGTTAAATCTATTAAGCTAGCTAAAACTCTTATTCAAAAATGAGCTTTTCTATTTATTTTTTTTATCATGTGAATTTTTTAAAAATTAATTCTCATTTTGTTTTAAAATCATTTGTTAATTTTTTTAAGTTTGTAATACTAAATCTTGAAAAATAAGAATTATTTTTAATTTGTTCTTCTCATTTAGGTTTTAAGGTTTCAATTTCCTTAAGTAATGCTGCTTTAATGTTGTTAAGTGATTTAGATGCCAATGTACCCTTTTTAGTTTTAAAAATTCCAATAAAACCACTAATGTAATAACAATAGTTCATAAACATAGCAAATTCAAGCGCTTCTTTAGTTTCTTGATCTATATCACTAAAACAACTAAAAACTGAATTTCAGCAGCGAGTTAAAGATTTAGGGTTAAAAGTTACAAAACTATAATTTAAATTTTCAACTCATGTGCCTTCAAAAAAAGCAAATGTTTGAGATTCTAATAAAGACCTGTATACAAAATTAGGTGAATATTCCAAATTTGATTCTTTAATTTTAGGTTTGCTAAAAATTTCTAAGGCAATATTTGTTTTAACAAAATAATTAAAAACAAAAGGTGTAACAAATACAAAGGGTTCTTTGTTGTCTTTTAAATTAATAACTTGAGAATTAAAGTTGTTGTTTAACTTAGTACCAAAAAATGGAACACCCTTAATTGAACCAGGAAGCTCTACAAAATCAGGTTTGGTTTTTTCGTTATTCAAAAAATTATCAATTCTTTGAACGAACTCACTTTTAATATGACAATAAGAATATAAAATAAAAATATAAGGTGTTTTAACAAGATTTAATGCTTGTTTAATAACTAAATCAATATGTTGGTGTGAAGTGTTGAATATAACTTTTAAACGGTCTTTAAATTTAAGTTGTAATTCATCAATTTCAAAAAAGTGTTCATCCTTAGGTCTATCTATTGTTATAACAACATCAAAATTTTGGCTTTTTTGTTTGTATAGATTATTTAAAATTGAAGATATTGGAATTGCAGGATTGTATATAGGAACTATAATAGTAAGATTTTTGCTCATATTCATATCCAATCTACATCTTAATTTGTCCCGCAACACGTGGGAAAGGAATTGTATCCTTAATGTTGTTTACACCTGTCACATACATTACTAATCTCTCAAATCCAATACCAAAACCACTTGAAACAGCATAACCAAATCTACGTAAGTCTAAATATCATTGTAGAGGTTCTAGTGGAATCTTCAGTTCTTTCATTCTATTAACTAGTTTTTGATAATTGCATTCACGTTGACTGCCACCAATTAATTCCCCAATTCCAGGTACTAGGAAATCAAAAGCTCTAACTGTTTTATTATCATCATTTTGAAACATATAAAATGCTTTAATGTCTTTAGGATAGTTTATTACAGCTACTGGACCTTTAACAATTTTTTCAGCCAAAAATTTTTCATGCTCTGAAGATAAATCCATTCCAAAGAAAATTTCTTTTTCTTCAAATTGTTCTTTATAGTTTTTCAATTTTTCTACAACATCTTTATAATCAATAATTGTCAATTTATTATTCAAAAAATTTTGAAGCGTTGAAATTAAGCCTTCATTTAAAGAATTTAAGTATTTCATTTCGTCAGGATATTTTTTTAGTGTATTTGAAATAACTGTTTTTAATAAATCATCAGCTAATAAAATGACATCATTTAAATCATAAAATGCCACTTCAGGTTCAATCATTCAAAATTCAGCTAAGTGCCTAGAAGTATGTGAATTTTCGGCTCTAAACGTTGGGCCAAAAGTATATACTTTTTTGAAACCCGCAGCATATGATTCAGCATGTAGTTGACCAGTAACACCTAAAAACGCTTTTTGCTTGAAAAAATAGTCTTTGGTTTCATCATCTACTAAAAGTGTTTCTCCAGCACCTTCACCATCATTTGAAGTAATAATAGGAGAAGCTACATTTAAAAAGTCATGTTCTTGAAAATACTTATGAATTTCGTATGTTAAGGAGTTTCTTATTAACATTATTGACCTAAATAAATTAGTACGATGTCTTAGATGAGGAATTTCACGTAAGAAATCTAATGATGTTTCTTTTTTTTGAATTGGAAAATCTTGATCAACACCATTAATTATATTAAATGATGTAGCCACAAGTTCAAAGGGTTGTTTTGCTTCAGGAGTTAAGTGTATTTGACCTTCAACACTAACTGATGACCCCAATGACAAGTTTTCAATATTTCATTTATTAATGTTATTGCCTTTGATTACTACTTGGAGATTAGCAACGGTGCTTCCATCGTTGATAGTAACAAACCTTACTTTATCATTACCTCTATTTGAAATAACTCATCCTTGAATTTTATATGGTTGTTGCTCTTTAATTGATTTTTCAGATTCCAGCAGCTTTTTAAGTGTCATATTTTCTCCTTAATTTCTAATTATTTTTATTATTTTTATAATCAATAATTATACTTAAATAATTAATTATTGTAATGATTATTAGAATAATATAGCAATAGTTTTAAAATCCGGATTATTAAAATTAAACATAAATTTAAGTAAAAAATAGAGGTTATTTTTACCCCTATCTTAAGACTTTGTAGTTTCAAAATAATATGCTGAAATTTTTGTTCTCAAATTGTTATCTATTATTGGGTAATTAAATAATTGATAAGAAGGATCGCTTTTTGAAACTGAATAAATTTGCTTAGCCATACCATCATTTCCAAAATACCAGTAATAAATAAATGAAAATGTTAAATCATCTGCTGGAGTATATGAAATATAGTTAAAATTAGCTATTTCTGAAAATTCAATATCATTAAATAAATTTTCAAATGCCTCTTCAAATATAGAATATCCTTCCTCAGAATCATTTCTTATTTGTTTTAGTCAACTAATGAAATAAGTGCTTTGTGTATTTTTTTCAAAATTATCTATTTCTTTAGTTCAATTTTCTAATTTTTCCCAGTCAATACTTGGATCTAATAATTTTAAATTATCAATCAAATTGTCCTTATTGTTTTCATATATATTTTTAATAATTTCTTTAGCTTTTTGAAACTCTTCTGGAGTTAGTTTTGTTCTCATTTTTTGAATAAAATCTTTTTCTAAATTATCTAAAGCAACTTTTTTTGAGTACTTAGTGGAATATCTATGATTATTTCTATAAATGTTATCTCCTAACATTTTTAAGAAGTTATCAGTGTCCTTATTATCAAGCTTATTTGAAATTATTCAACAATCAACCAATATAAAATTATTCTTAGGTCTAATAAATCTAATATTTCCATTTTTCACACTTGCAAAGTTGTCTTCTGAATAATATGCATCCAAGGCATCACCATTATAAATTACTCCAGAATCTGATCTAGATGGTTTAGGTTCAATTAAGTGGTTTAATAGTTCTAGCCCATTACTACTTATAAAATTGTATTGGGTATTTTTTATTGAATGGTCTGTAGCTGCTTTCACAAATGAGACAAAAGAGTCAATAGCTATTCTATAATTCGATTCGTTAAAATCCAGTAGCTTATCATTGCCGTTTTTTGTAAATACTTTTTTTCATTCGGTTGGGTGTTTGTGCATATAATTAAACACACCAATCATTAGATTATCCACATATGCATTTGTTCAAGCTACGCGCTTAAAATTATGTTTTTTTAATGTTGAAAATATTTCAAATCAATCTAGTTGAGTGCTTTTTTCTTCTAAAGTTTGAATTTCAGGTGTATTTAAATCTAAATGAGGTCTAGAATCTTTATTAAAGTTATATGCTATGCCCTTATCTTGCACATAATAAGGGATTACAAAATCATAAAAATGATCTCAATCATTGGAAGGTCTATTTTTTTCTATCATTCTTCACTTTTTTTCGACTGTGTTAATTTCAAAACCTTTAATTTTTCTTTCCGCATCTTTCATTTGTTCAATTTTAGAATAAATTAATTCATCAAATTTTTCTAAATGATTTTGAATATTATCAGTAAATAAATTTTTACGCTTATTTCATGAAGATAATTCTTTACTTCCATAAAGTTTTGAAAAGTCTATTTTTTTTATTTTTTTATCCAGAATTAATTGTGCCGCTTGAAAATCACTTCCGACACCTGCAATGGCTTTATCTTGTACTAAAGCTTGAGTAAATTCATTAATCTCTTTAAACTCTTTATAGTTATAGTTTTTCTTTAATTTATTGATTATGGTAGGAGACAAATAGGCTTCGTAATTATAAATACTAGGACGATAGGCATTTGTTAGTTTAAATATCAAAGCGAACATAAATAAGAAAATAAAAATACCAAGTCCTGTCCATAACAAAACTATTTTTCAAGTTCGTCTGTTCATTCTATAGTACCTCCTTATAGAAGTCTCTTTGAACTTGCTTTTTAGATAACTGAATTGCTTTTTTGGCTCTTGCATTTTGAGAACTTTTAATAACTATATAAATTGTGTTTCCAAAAACAACAAATAGTAATGAAATTGCACCAATTGCTAATGACCAGGCTTGAAATTGTCCTTCATATAATTGAGTTCCTAGCGTTTCTGTATTTGAAACAATTCTAGCTATTATAAAATCGTCAAATGATAAAGTCATTGTCATAACAAAAGTAAAGCCAATTGAACCTAACATATAAACAAAATATGTTTTAAACCACGTTTTAAATTTTGAATATCCTAAATCTTGACTAGCTTCAAAAATATTTTTTGAAAACTTATCACTCTTAGGTAACATAATTAATATTCCATATGGTAGGCACATAACTGTGTGACCAATTATTGACCTAAAGAATCCTTCACTTGTCGCTTTAAGCGTTCCAAAAAATAAGAAGTTTAAAACAATTGCTAAGGTAATCCCTGTTATAACATCGGGGTTAATCATTGGTATATTAGAAGTTGCTTGAACATAAGTTCTAGAAGTTTTATTTTTGTGACGTCATAAAGCAAACACAGTTAATAATGAAATGGTGATTACTAAAACTGAAGTGGCAATACCAAGTAAAAATGAATTTAAAAATGCTAGTCCATGTGATTTTGAAAAAAGTTCTGAATAGGCTTCAAAAGAAAACTTATTTCAAGTTGTGACTGAAAATGTCCCTTTTGATGAAGGAGCATTAAAACTAAAAATAACTCCAAAAATTATTGGAATATATAAGAAAGCTAAGACAAAAAATACATATGAGTATTTGAAAAATGATTTCAGTCTATTCATAAGTACCCCCTTGTCTTTTCTTTGTTATTAAATATGGAATGCCATAAATAATTGCATAAATTGATAGCAGAACTGCAAGAGTAATAATAACTAATGTTGAAGAACTTGCTAAATCAAAAGGATTTGCGGTGTTGGCAAACTGATTAATTAAATTACCTATCAATTGTTTTTGTGAACCATTAGGTAATAACTTATCTGAAATAATGATTGAAGTTGCTGACATCATTAAAACAATTCCAAATCCACTAAGCATAGCCTTAGAACAATAAGGAAGAATTACTGTGAAAATAGTTTTGAATTTAGAATACCCTAAATCTTCAGAAGCTTCCAAGATATTATTAGGCATATCCTTTAAAACTTGATAAAGAGGCAAGACCATAAAAGGTAAATATAAATAAACCATTCCAAAAACCATAAAGAAATTGTTATTAAGCATATTTTCATCAAAAATCGCAGAAAATAAACCTCTAATTGCTAATGCTTTTGAAATTGTAAATATTGCTAAAGGACTTAAAATTAGCGTTAAACCTAAAATTTTAATAGTTTTGGATTTAGACCTTGAAACGATGTATGCATAAGGAAAACCTATTATTAAAGCAAAAAAACCAGCAAAAATTCCTGTGCCCAACGAACGAACAATAATAATTCAAGTAGAAGGTTTAAACGCTACTTCTCAGTTCTGTTCAGTACCTTGATTATTAAGAGGTTTAAAAGCATAAATAAAAACAAAAATTAGGGGCAAAACAATAAAAAGTATTGAAAAAATAATATATGGAACTAATAAAGAAATTTGTAATTTTGTAATTGGCACAGAAACCTTGCTATGTTTCTTTTTTTGAGCCAAGAATGATCTAAATTTCATTAGTTTGCTCCAACTCTTTTTCCATTGCTTCCATTTTTCTGTCTTTTTTCATTAAGTGAATTGAATCAACATCTCAATCCAAATATACTTCTTTATCAACATCATGTTTAGATGAAGTTTCAATGTGAATAATTTTACCATTTACATCAACATCATAGTTATAGTAACTTCCACCATATGTTGACTTAATAATTTTTCCAATCAATTTAGCTTTTGATTTTATTTGGGTAATCAATATGTCTTCAGGGCGTATTAGAACATCTAATTCTTCTTGTTCTTCAAATTCATTATGAATGGTGTCAAATGTTTTGCCCATAAATTTTACTTTGTTAGCTGTTAAATAAGTAGCTTCAAAAAAGTTTGAATCCCCAATGAAATTAGCTACTCATTTATTAATTGGGTAGTCATACAACTCTCTTGGTGTAGTAAATTGCTCCACTTTACCATCTCTAATAACAGCTATTCTATCGCTTAATTGCAAAGCTTCATTTCGGTCATGAGTGACAAAAATAAATGTTAATTTTAGTTTTTGTTGAATGTCACGTAAAAGGTTTTGCATCCTCTCTCTAATTTTGGCATCCAACGCACTTAATGGCTCATCTAGAAGTAATATCTCAGGCTCAATAACTAAAGACCTAGCTAAAGCTACACGCTGTTTCATTCCACCTGATAAAAAATTTACATTCTTTTTTTCGTTTCCACTTAAACCAACCAAACTCATTATTTTTTGAACTTCGGCATCCATTTCTTCATTATTAATTCTTCTTGTTAAATAACGCTTCTCATATGCTTCAGTTTTTAGGTCAACATAATTTTCTCAATATGAATATGTAAAATCCATATCGTCAATTCATTTTTGATATTTATCTTTTTTTCTTTGTGACAGTTGAGGATTATTTTTTAGCTCTTTTTCGTAAAGCTCAAATTCTTTGTCTAAGTTTTTCATTTTTTGAAGAGCAAATTTTTTTCATTTTCTTTTTTGAACCTTTAATTTTGATTCAAAAGTTTTAGGAATATTATCTTTTCTAATACGTCTTAATCTAAGTCCATATTTAATATTGTTTTCAACATTTAAATGTGGAAAAAGCGCATAATCTTGAAAAATTGTAGATACATCACGTTTGTGGGGCGACAAATCTTTAATGTCTTTACCATGTAGTTTAACTTCTCCACGAGTAACTCATTCAAATCCACCGATAATGCGTAAAATTGTGGTCTTTCCAGAACCAGAAGGACCAAGAAGAGTAATAAATTCACCTTTTTGAATACTTAGATTAACATTATCTAAAACAGTTTTATCTTCATATTCTTTAACAATGTCAACTAATTCAATAATAGGAGCATTTTCAATTTTTAATTTCTTTTTATCCATACTATTCTCCCTTTATTAATATCCATATTTCTTAATTTTTTGTTCTTTATTAACTCAATCATTATCAACTTTTACTTTTAAAAACAAATTAGTGGGCCGGTTAAATAACTCGGACATTTTTTTTCGAGCATTCATTGAAATGACTTTAATTTTAGACCCACCTTTTCCTATAACAATTCCCTTTTGCGATTCACTTTTAACCAAAATTGTGGCATTAATTGCAATTGGTTCTTCCTCAGATTCTTTGAACTCGTCAATTACTATGGCAATTGAATGTGGAACTTCCTCATATAAATTTTCAATAGCTTGTTGTCTAATTATTTCTTTTGCCATGAACCTTAAACTAATGTCTCCAATTTGATCTTCTTCATAAATAGTTTCAGAATCATAAGCATATTTTTTAATTTCTTCAATTAAATCCTTATAGCTTTGTTTTAGGTTTTTACCCACGCCTAAAACTACTTGAAATCCTAGCTCTTTTAATTTTGCTGCCCTTTGATCTAAAATTTGATGCTCTTTTATCAAATCTACTTTTGTAATAATGGCAATTTTATTTTGTATTTTTAATTCTTTAATTTTGTTAATAATGAATTCATCGCCTCTACCCAATTCTTCATCTGCAGGACTTAAAAATAAAACTAGATCTGTGTTTTCAATAGCATCATAACTTTTTTGGTTTAGTTTTTCAGATAGCAATTGTTCTGGCTTGTGTATTCCTGGAGTATCTATAAAAATGATTTGCGAATCATTGTCGTTGTATATTCCTCTAATATTGTCTCTTGTAGTTTGTGCTAGATTAGATACAATAGTTAATTCATAATCTAGTATTCCATTGATTAATGTACTTTTTCCTACATTAGGTCTACCAATTAAACTAACATAACAAACTTTCTTCATTTCACCACCTTTTTATTGTCTTTTTATTCCTAAAATATTCATTATATTATCAACATGTGCATTCATAGTAGAAGCTTCCTGTTCAGTCTGATGGTCATAACCAAATAAATGTGCAATGCCGTGTGCAAATATGTAACAAAACTCTCTTCTAATACTATGATTAAATTCTTTGGCTTGTTTTTTAATTTTTCAAGGGGATATTATTATTTGTCCTAAATAAATTTCATCTAAAAAACTAAGCTCATCTTGTGCATCCAATGGAAAACTTAAAATATCCGTAGTGTAGTTTTTATTTCGATATCTAAAATTTAATTTTTTCATCTTAAATTTGTTCACAAATAAAACATCCACTAATAGTTTTTTTTGCACTCCAAATTCTTTAGCTGAAGCGTCTAAAATATCTAAAAATTCCTTCATGAAATTAAAGGTCGAAAAACTGCTATTTTTGAAGGTAATTTTATTCATAAAGATAATTATAAATTAATCTATAAAAATTACCTTAAATTATTAAGGTTGGCAAATTGTAATTATTGGAGATTTTTTATCTATAAATCTCTGTGAATGGCCAGTTTCAATAATCAGTGCTTCATTTTGAAAATGAATTATTATTTCTCTTAGTTTTTTAAATAGCTTTCACGATATAAATTCAAACGCTTCATCAAGTAAAATAATTTTATATTTTCTGATTATTAATGGTAAAACTTTTATGAGTTGCTTTTGACCAAGTGATAGTTTGTCTTCTGAATGGTTTAAGTTGGAAAATATGCTTAAATTAAGAGTATTTAAAATTTCTTTAAATTTGGCATCATTTAATAAAATATCAACAATTTTTTTGTCTATATTTAAAAATAAGTAAGTATATAAGTCAACATTAGGAAAATTAAAACTATTGTCAATGTAAAATACATTACTTTCTAACCAATAATTGGAAATTTTATTCAAGCTTTCATTATTGAAAAATACTCTGTTTTTATATTGAATAAAATTACCCGCTAATGTTTTAATTAAGCTAGATTTTCCTGCTCCATTTTTGCCAACAATTTTGCAATTGTTTTCAATGTTTAAATTTAAGTTTTGAATTATTTCTTTGCTACCATAAGAAATTGTTAAATTTTTTATACCAATTTTGTTAATTGTTTTATCAATAATATTTGAACAAATTATGTCGTTTTGGGGAGCATTTAAAATGAAACAAATTTTTGATTTAAAAATTTCATTAATTGACTTATTTGTTAAAAAACCTTGAACTAAAACAATTGGATTATTTATCAGTCCTTGAACACTAATAATGAAAAACAAATGTGAAATCGGTTCTTTTGAATATTGGATAAAAAAATAAATTATTATAAAGTTAGTAATCAAAACAAAAACGGAATTTAGTAGCTTTTTAAAAGATAAAAATTTGTCCATTTTTTTATGAAAATTATTATTTACTAATAAGCAATTATTAAAGTTCATTATTCTTTCTTGATTCCAAATGTAAGAATCATAATTACTTTGATTATTTGCAAGAAAAGAAATATCATTAATTTCTTCAATAGTGTTTTTTAAAATTAGTTGGTTTAATTGTTTTATTTTGAAATCAATAATAACTGAAATTAAAATTCTAACTAAACAAAATAAAAAGATAAACAAAATTGTTGTTTGGTCAATAGATAAAAATAACGAACAAGCAAGACTTAAAGAGACAACAAAATTAGATAATAAAAAATATTTATTTGCTAAGAAACCACTCATTATCTCAATAAGGTTATATCTAATTAAAACTTCATTTCTATTTATTTTTCTAAGTTGAGATTGGTCTATTTTGTTTAGTTTATTTGAAAATTCTTGTTTTATATTTTTTTGAAACAAGTTTTTAATTTTTGAAATACATAGATCGTTAATTCAAGTTAACAAAATAGTAACTATAGAAATTCAAACAAACAAAATAATATTTTGCGTTGCAAAATTTAAATTTTTAATTTCAATATAACTAAAAATTGCTTTGTTTATAAAAGAAAGACAGTAGTGCAATAATGGTAGAGCACAACCAATTATAAGGCTCAAAATTACTAAACTAGGTTTAGTTAGAAAAGTTATTTTATCTTTGGTGATTAATTTTGAATTTATTGGTTTATCATTTGCTTTTGAAGATAGTAAAATAATTCCCGTAAACATAAGCTTAAAATTTTCAAGTTGCATGATTCTTCTGCCATTTACTGAATCATTTATTATTATTTGATTTTTAGTAATTTCCTCTATGCAAATGTAATGTAATAATCCATTTATTTCAATCATAGTAATAATAGGAAATTTAAAACTATTGTCTAGAAATTCATTTCAAGAAGCTTTATATGCTTCAATGTTAATTTTTGCTTCTTTTGCTAAATCAATAAAACTAGATATTGAAATACCGTCTCTATCATAATTAGCTAAATATTTTAGTTCATTTATATTTAGCCATTTTTTATAATAAAAATGATGTAATCCTTGAATTACAAAAATACCACAATCCTTAACATATTCTTGCTTCCTTATTTTCATATTGTCATTGTTACATTACCTAGGCATTTTTTGTTCTAAATTAATAAAACTTTAAGAAACATATAATAAAAAGCCCTAAGAATATGTTTTTTGTATACAATTTTTATTATGAAAATAACTAACAAAAAAAAGCACCTTTTTTTGCTTAATGCTATTATTACTGGCGCAGCACTTGTAATACCAGCTGTTGCTGTTGTTTCTTGTGCACATGCAAAACCTTATATTTCACTTTCGGAAGACGATGAATATACAACGGTTATTGATAATGTTAGAGTAGCAAAAGGTAGCGCAAAAGATTTTTATGATTTAAACACAACTAGACTTTTTAATCCGATAAGTGGTGAAGATAAATTTTATAAGCTTTACTTACCTGATGGTAGTAGACTAAATAATAGGCATGATACTAATCATAAATTTCAGTTGAAAGAATCATTTAAATTTTTAAAATTAGATAATTTAACTGGCGCTTACAGTTATCGAGTTTTTTCATTTAAATATGATGATTTAGTTGAAAATATACCTGGAGTTGCAACTAAATCTAAATATACTAAACATAAAAATAATACTAAAGCTGTTTATATTGTTTTATATTGGGTTGATAAAACAAAAGAAGCTGCTCCAAATTGGAAAGAAAAAATACTTGAACCTTCAAAAACGTTTTTTCCAGAAGTTGCTGGTCCAGAAAGATTAGAAGAGGCGCCGTGAGCTTTTAAAAAAGGTATTATTGAAACTAATCGAAGGGGCTTTTGAGAATTTGTTACAGAACCATTAGTGGTTCTTTTTGAGGAGGAATAATATAATGAAAACTATAAGAACTAGATATGCACCTAGTCCAACGGGTTTTTTACATATTGGTGGTGCTAGAACTGCGTTATTTAATTATTTATTTGCAAAGCACTATGGTGGTCAATTTATTTTTAGATTAGAAGACACTGATGTAGCACGTAATGTTGAAGGTGGAGAAGCAAGTCAATTAGAAAATTTAAAATGATTGGGCATTATTCCCGATGAAAGTCCCTTAACACCAAATAAAAAATATGGAAAATATCGCCAATCAGAAAAACTTAAGGTTTATCAAGATTTTGCTAATAAATTAATTGATAAGGACTGTGCTTATAAGGCTTATGATACTTCAGAAGAATTAGAACAACAACGTAAAGAACAAGAAGAGGCTAAAATTGCTTCTTTCAGATACGACCCAAACTGATTACAAATATCTGAAGAAGAAAAACAACGTCGTGATAAAGAACATCAATATTCAATTAGACTAAAACTTAAAAAAAATACTATTTATGAATGACAAGATATTGTAAGAGGAAAAATTGAAGTTAACAGTAATGATATTGGCGATTTTGTAATCGTTAAAAGTGATGGATATCCTACATATAATTTTGCAGTTGTAGTTGATGACCACCAAATGGACATCAGTCATGTACTTAGAGGCGAAGAACATATAACTAACACTCCAAAGCAATTGGCAATCTATGAAGCTTTAAATTGAAACCCTCCTGCTTTTGGACATATGACAATTATTACTAATATGGAAGGTAAGAAGCTGTCTAAAAGAGATAAGACTCTTAAACAATTTATTGAAGATTATCGTAATGAGGGCTACCACCATCATGCAATATTTAACTTTCTAGCCTTATTAGGTTGAACTTCGGGTGATAATAATGAAATTATGTCACATGAAGAATTAATAGAAAAATTTAATCCCGAACGACTTTCTAAATCTCCTTCTAAATTCGACATCGTAAAAATGGAATGATTTTCAAAACAATATATGAAACAGATGGACAATAGTGTAATAATGTCTCAAATAGAATCTCCTTTTGATGAAGAATGAAACAATTTATTTATTGAAACATACAAACAATCAGCACCAACAATTCAAAGCATTCAAGAATCTCTTTCAATTTATAAAAACCCTAAGAAGAGTACCGATTTGAAAATTGGTAATATGAATGTTGTAACCAAGTTTTATAGCCATTTAAAAAATAATGAATTTAGTGTAGAAAAAATTCAGCATTGCATTGATTTAGTTAAGAGTGAACTAAATCTAAAAGGTAAAGAATTATTTATGCCGATAAGAATTGCGACAACCTATGAAGAGCATGGTCCGGAGCTAGCTAAAGCAATTTTTCTTTTTGGTAAAGATGTTGTTTTTGAAAGATTAGAAAAGTGAAACTAAAATATATATTAGAATCAGAAATTGATGGTACTAAAAACACTGTTGTAGAAACAGAATATGTGGATTATTTTGAGGATACTGAAGATAAATTCATAAAAATTGAATTCACCGACCCTAATTTACAAAATTGTAAACTACTAGCTTCATTGAATGAAATAAAAGTATCATATGCAAAACAAAGTCTGCATATGATTAAAAACACATATATTTCTAATGAATTTAAGCTTTCTGAAAACCAATCTTTTTTTATGGATGCTTATTTATTAAATGTTAGTATTGATGCTACTGAAATTAGTTTTAATTATGATTTTTTGCAAAATAAAAACATTATTGTTCGAAACACAGCAAGGTTTATTATCAAAAAATAATTTTTAAGGTCTGGCTTAGCCAGATTTTTGTTACTAGAAGTGCCAAATATAATGTATCATTATATTTATGTTTAAATGAGAGTATGTTTGAATTAATTTTATTATTTTAATTATTGGATACTTTATTGGTTCAATTAATATTAGTATTATTCTTTCGAAAACAAAAAATAAAGACATTAGACAAGAAGGCTCTAAAAATGCAGGCGCTACTAATGCTTTAAGAGTGTTTGGTTTTAAATTTGCAGCTTTAGTATTTGCATTTGATTTATTAAAATCTTTTATACCAACTCTAATTGTTTTTATAGTGAAAGTTACTACAAAAAATAGTTATATTATTCCTTTATTTGCAGGACTTGGAGCTTTTATAGGTCATATTATTCCTCTATATTTTAAATTTAAAGGTGGTAAGGGAGTCGCTTCATTTTTTGGACTAGTCTTAGCTTTTGATTTTCCTACTTTTTTATGATTAGTTTTAATTTATTTAATTTTTGTTTTAACAATTAAATATATTTCATTATGCTCTGTAATTGCAACTATCATTTTTGCTTTTATTAGTTTTATTCCTCAATATTATGGCACTTGATTATTAGCTTTTATGAACAAAGACATTCCACTATGGTCACATAGTTATATTTTAGTTTTTGCTTCTATTATTATTTTACTTAAACATATTCCTAACTACATTCGAATATCTATTTATCAAGAAAAGAAACTTGAAATATTCAAAAAATGCTCTGAATAATATATTTTTAGCAATTAAATGACGAAAGTGCTAATTTAGTGCTAAAATATATTTGTTAATGTGGAGGATAAATGCAAAATAATAAAGATAATGTCCTAAAAGGCAGGCATTTAGAGATTTTCAAAATGATTGTTGAAATGTATTTTGAAACAGGAGAACCAGTTGGTTCTAAGAAATTAGTTGAATTAAGGAACTTAAAAATTTCTTCAGCTACTATTAGAAATATAATGTCAGATCTAGAAAAAATTGATTTTTTAGAAAAGCCACACATTTCTGGTGGGCGTATACCTTCAACTAAGGGTTTGGAATACTACACTTTAAATATTGCCTATGATCCACAAAAATTTTGAAACAAAAAACTAGAAGACCTATTAGCTAAAAGGCGCCTAAGTATTGATACTACATTAGATGAAGCCGCTAACTTAATTGGTAAAATGGCTCATTTTACTGTTGTGGCTTCTTCAAACAATCAAGATGAAAAACTAAGAAGTATTCAGCTGATACCTCTTAATGATTTATCAGCAGTTATTGTTATTGTTACAAGCAGTGGTAATGTTCAAAATAAAATTTTCAATTTTGAAAAAGATATTGAACTAAATGACTTACGAATTGCAATTCGTTTACTAAAAGAAAGATTAATAGATACACCCCTAATTGAACTAGCTTCCAAAACTCAAGCACTTTTACCATTGTTCAAAGAACGCATTAGTAACTATGAATTAATCATTCAAAAATTTATTAAAACTATATTTACTTTTGAAGAAAAAATCGAAAATAAAACATACAACAAAAATGCTATAATTCTATCTAAAAACATTTCACGGGATGAAATAGTTAAGGTATTAGATTTTATTGAACACCAATCAGTTTGGGAAACGATTGAAAACAACATTGATGAAGACAACAATATTAAACTTGATTATTCGAGACCTAATTTAAATATTATTAGTAAAAAAATTAATTTTGAAAATGATAAAAATATAAAAGAAATATCAATTGTTGGACCTAAATATATTGATATCGAAGAGGGTTTAGAAGCTATTACAGTATTGGAAAAGTTAGTTGAAAAAGGATGTAAATAATGTGAAAATTTAATAAATATGATGTCATAAAACTTTCATTAATAACTTCAAAGAAAACAAAAAAAGAACCTCAAGAAATAGTTAATGAATACTCTTACATATGAGAATTTGATGAGTTAGAACCTTTAGTACTAAATATTATAAATAAAGGTAAATTAACTAAAGATAATGAACTAACATATGCTCAAAAAAATGAAAAATATATACTAAAGCTAAATTCAATTAATCAATTAGATGAACAAAATAAGAGATTGGTTGACAATATAGAAGGTCTAAAAAACAATCTTAAAACCTTGAGTAATGAATTAAAAGTATCTAAAGAAACTATAAATTCATTACAACTTAAAAATGAAGAATTAAGCCGGAAAAATGTAGAAGAGACACTCAAATTTAAACAAGAAGTTTTAAATATTCAAGCTAAGGCTCAAGAAATGGTTAGTGAGCACAAAAAGAAAACTACTGAGCACCAAGAAGAACAAATTAATGAGATTAAAAAATATGCCTTGCAATCTTTTATTGAAGATTTAATTATGCCCTTGAACAATTTTGAATTAGCTATATTAGCAGCTAAGAAAAACGACAATCCAGTTTTAAAAAATTTTATTGTTGGTTTTGAAATGTTATTTAGTCAAATTGAAAACAAATTGTTTGATATAGGACTAGCAAAAATAGAACCTAAAGTTGGGGAAATATTTAATGCTGATTTTCACCAGGTATATGAAGTGGTGACTTCAGATATGGAAAAAGACACAATTTTAGAAGTAAAAAATATAGGCTATAAATTAAATGACCGCGTTATTAAACCTGCTTTAGTAATACTTTCTAAATAGTTCGTATTTTTTTCCTAAAATGAAAGATTTAATAATAAATTTGCAATAAAATTCAAACATAGAAAAGAGATAAAATGAAATTACCATTTATACCAATAAAAAAACAAATTGTTTTACCACATGACTTTGATAATATCAGAGTTGGTAAACCTAATTCAATTATGGCTATGGAAGTTGCAATGGCAGCAACTTCTAATAAAAGAAAAATTGCTTTTACATTCATTAAAGAAAAACACTTTAATGATGATACAATAAATGATTCTTCACAATTGGAAGAATATGGGGTAATTGCTGTAATACAAAAAACATCTTCAGAATCAGGTGTTTATAAGCTTACATTTGACACCAAAGAACCAATTAAAATTAAGAAATTAGTTCTTAAAAATGAAAAAGAAGAATTTAGCGACAATAATCCTTATTTATATTTAGAATATGAACCGGTTAAGAAACAAAAAGAATTTAATATCGAAAGTTTCAAAAAATCATTAGACCTTTTAAAACTTAAGACAATCGAACACAAAGAAAGTGCTAAAGGCAAGGGCTTTGGTATTATAATGCCAGAAAAGCCTACCGAAATTAATTTTAAAAACTTTGAACAACTTGGATATATTTTTGAAGATTATAATAATGAAGATTTTGCACAAATGGCAGATATTCATATTTGAGATGTCATTCAAAAAAATAGAAAGCTTTATACTAAAGAAGAACTACTAAGTTTATTTCCATTATCTGGTGAAGAAATTATTAATGGTCTAACCAAAATAATGTCACTAAGAATAACATCTAACCAAGTTGATATGGAACTTAATAAGAAACTAAATGAGGAAATGGAAAATTCTCAAAGAGATTTCTTACTAAGAGAGAAAATGAAGCATCTAAGAAGTATGCTAAGTGATGAAAAGGGTGAAAATGCTGATGCTTTAGAAAATGACCCTGAACAAAGCAAGAGATATCCTAAATATGTTTTAGAAGCACTTAGAGTAGAACAAGCAAGATTAGCGGGCATGATGGCTTCAAGTCCAGAAGCTAATGTTTCTAAAACCTTTATTGAATTGATTTTAAAATTACCTTGAAGAAAAGTGAGCAAGGAACTTATAGACATCAATTACGTAAGAGAAATACTAGATAAACATCACTTCGGTCTAGAAAAACCAAAAGAAAGAATTTTAGAATTTATTTCAGTTTTAACACATACTAAAGCTCAAAACCCTGAAAATGAATATAGTCCTATTAAGGGCGATGATGAGCACTTTATTGACAATAAACTTTTTGTAAATAAAACTGGCGACACATTTAACAATCCTGTTAATAATATTCCTATTTTAACATTAATAGGTCCTCCAGGTACTGGTAAAACCACACTGGCTAAATCAATTGCTGAAGCTCTAAAAAGAAAATTTATTAAAGTTTCTTTAGGTGGTGTAAAAGATGAAAGTGAAATAAGGGGACATAGAAGAACTTATGTTGGTGCTATGCCAGGAAAAATTATTTCAGCTATTAAAAAAGCAGGTGTATCTAACCCTGTTATCTTGTTGGATGAAATAGATAAAATGTCTTCGGATTTTAGAGGAGATCCAACTAGCGCAATGCTTGAAGTTTTAGATCCAGAACAAAATGCTAATTTCCAAGATCATTATTTAGATTTAGAATATGATTTATCTAAGGTTCTATTTATAGCTACAGCCAATAGTTATGATTCAATTCCTGCCCCTTTAATAGATCGTGTGGAATTACTAGAATTATCAACATATACAACACGTGAAAAATTAGAAATAGCTAAAAGCCATTTAATGCCAAAAGTTATATCACAAAATGCCTTAAAACCAGAGCAAATCAAATTATCAGACAGTGTTTTAGAATTTATAATTCGTTCATACACAAGAGAAAGTGGAGTGCGTGAATTAAAAAGAATTCTTGATAATATTGCTCGTAAAATTGTTGTTAAAATTCTTGACAAGGAAGTTAAAAATAGTTTTGAAGTTACCAAGGAAATTGCAATTGAATTTTTAGGTCCAATTAAATTTGAAGATGATGAAAATGAAAATAAGGACCAAGTTGGTGTAGTTAATGGTTTAGCATATACTAGTTTTGGTGGTTCAACATTAGCAATTGAAGTAACTAAATTCCCGGGAAAAGAAGGTTTAAAGCTTACAGGGCATCTTAAAGATGTTATGAAAGAATCTGCTCAAATTGCATTAGCTTATGTAAGAGCTAATGCCACTAAGTTTGGAATTGATTTTGATTTTGAAAATAATGCAATTCATATTCACGTTCCTGCAGGTGCGATTCCAAAGGATGGTCCTTCAGCAGGTGTAACATTTACTACTTCTATTATAAGTGCACTTTCAAATAAAAAAGTCCCAGCTAATATTGGTATGACGGGAGAGATTACACTAAGAGGTAAAGTGTTGCCTATCGGTGGTTTAAAAGAAAAATCATTAGCAGCTTGTCAATATGGAATTAAAAAGATTTTTATTCCATTTGAAAATAAAAAGAACCTAATTGATGTTCCTGAAGAAGTTAAAAAAGAGGTTACTTTTGTACCTGTTAAATATTATGAAGAAATATTTAATGAAATTTTTAGAAAATAATAGACAAAAAAATACTCGTGCTTGCGAGTATTTTTTAGATCTTAATTATTTCAAATTAACTAAGTGTTTTAAGGTTCTTATATATTGATGTACAAATGATGCTTCGTTATCATATCAAGCATATAGTTTATATAATTTTTTGCCATCTACTTCTAAAACTTGTGTTAGTAATGAATCAAAAATTGAACCAGCGCTAGAACCGATTATATCACTTGAAACAATTGGTTCATCTGTATATACTAAAGACTCTGAAGCATTATCTTTTATTGCTTTGTTAATTTCTTGTGCTGTAGTATCTTTTTTTAGTTCAATTGTTAAATCAATAATTGAACCTGTAATTGTAGGTACTCTTAGAGCTATACCATTAAGTTTACCATTTAGACTTGGAATTACTTTACCAATTGATTTAGCAGCACCCGTTGTAGTAGGTATCATATTTGAAGCTGCTGCTCTTGCTCTTCTTAAATCAGAGTGCGGTGCATCTTGTAATCTTTGATCTGCTGTGTAAGCATGAATTGTAGTCATATATCCTTTAACAATTCCAAATTTGTTTTCCATTACATTTAAAACAGGTGCTAGACAGTTTGTTGTACATGAAGCTCCTGAGACAATTACATCATCTTTTGTTAAAATGTTTTCATTAACTGAATATACAATTGTTTTAACTTCAGGACTTTTTGAAGGTGCGGTAATTAAAACTTTTTTAGCTCCTGCTTTAATATGTAGACCTGCTAATTCTGTTGTTAAAAATCTACCAGTTCCTTCAACAACCACATCAACTTCTAAAGATTGTCAAGGTAAATTAGATGGATCTTTTTCACTAAATATAGGAAACTCTTTTCCATCAACTAATATTGCATTATCTTTACTTGTAACTTTAGGTGCAAAAACACCATGAGCTGTGTCATATTTTAGTAAGTGTGCTAATGTTTTAGCATCCGTTAAATCGTTTATTCCAACAATTTCAATATTTTTGTCATCTCATATTTGTCTAAAAATAAGACGACCTATTCTTCCAAAACCATTAATAGCTATTTTTGCTTTCATATTTTCTCCATTGTAAAATTAATTTTTTTATTAATTTCTTAGTTTAAATAATACATAAATTATACACCTAAAACGCTAAAAATAAGGCTTTAGAGCACCTAAGCATAAATAAAAAGATGCATAGTTTGTTTTGCATCTTTCGTGATTAAATTATAAGCCTAATTCTTCATCTGTAGGGATGTCTAGGTTTGAACCAACATATGAGAATATATCAGGACTTTGTTTAATATATTTACCTTCTAAAATTCTTATAACACTTTCAACTGTTTCTTCTAAAGGAACATATGAACCTGGAGCTTTTGTAAATTGTTCAGTCATAAAGAAGTTTTGAGTAAAGAAGTTTTCAAGTTGTAATGCTTTTTTAACAGTGATTTTACTGTCAGCATCCAATTCATCAAAACCAAGAATTAAAATAACATCTTCTAAGTTTTTGTATGCATTTAAAACTTTTTTAGCTTCAATTATGGCATTGAAATGTCTTTTACCGATTATGTTTTCGTCAACAGAGTTAGATGAACTAGCAAGTGGATCAAAAGCAGGGAATAAGTTTTTAGCTGTTTGTGCTCTTGAAAGAACTAGGTTTCCATCTAAGTGGTTGAATATTGCTACAGCTGATGGATCACTCAAGTCATCCATAGGTAAGAATATTGTTTGGAAAGAAGTAATTGAACCATTTTCGTTTTTAAACATACGGTCTTCAACTTTGGCAACGTCGCTTTCTAGAGTTGATTGGTAACCACCAATAGAAGGTCTTTTACCTAATGAAGCACTAACTTCGTTTTCAGCTTGTACAAAACGGTACATGTTATCAATGAATAATAAAACGTCTTCTCTTTCAGTGTCTCTTAAGTATTCAGCTGCAGTTACACCAATTGGAACTATAGACATACGAGCACCTGGAGATTCGTTCATTTTTGAAATATACATTACTGAGTTTTTCATTAAATCTGAATCTTTTAGCTCATTAAATAATTCAATAGCTTCACGTGAACGTTCACCTGAACCAATGAAAATATTTGATGTTTTTTCATTTTTACGATTAACGTTAAAAATGATTTCTTTCATTAAAACAGTTTTACCAACTCCAGCACCTCCAAAGATACCTAGTTTGTATCCTTTAATAATAGGAATAAAGAAGTCAATAGCCTTAATACCTGTTTCAACAATTTCTAATTTGTCATCTAAGAATTTTGTTGTATTAATTGTTGAGTTCATCTCAACTTTTTTAATATTTGCCCCTGTAACAGGTAATTGAGGTTCACCTCAGAAGTTATAAATATTATTTTTTGAACTACGTCCTACAGGAACCATAAAACTTTGTTCTGTACTTTTTACTTCATCATCAATATTAATGTCTTTACTTGTGTTAATTACAATAGCTCTAACAGTAGTGCTATCAATAATTCTTTTTACTAATAAGAAGCTTGTGCCATTATGTAAGGTTAATAGTTGGTCAACTTTTGGTAAGTTACCTTTTTTGAATTCTATTTCAACAATATCTGCTCAAAATTTACTAATTGTTCCAGTCATTATTTATCTCCTAAAGTTTTTGCTAATTCTTCTAAATAAGAATCTTCAAAATTAACATATTTGTGATCAAGCTTAATTACTCATCCTAAATTAACATAATTTGAATATTGTTGAAGTGCATATGCAAAATATCCACGCATAATATTGTCATCATAATCTGCTGTATCTCTAATAGTTTCAAATGCTTTATGTGCTTCTTCGTTAGTATCAATTAGAACATTTAAAAATTCTAATGCTTTTTGTTCGTCCTTAATTCCACTTAAAATATTTCATGAAATTAGTTTTGACATTAATAATAAAAATCTTTGTGAATAAAGAGAAAAACCTCTTTGTAAGAACATTTTATCAATCATCTTACCTTTGTATAGTAATTGTGTAGTTTCTTCATTAAAGTCATAGTCTAACATTGCTAATTTTAAGTGCTGTTTATATTTACGGTATGTTTTACCAATATCTGCAGCAACTTTTGTCATTGTTCTACTTTGAACCATTGAACCAGTTCTTGAAACTGATAAATCAATATCAATAGCAGGTAAATTACCAGCTGAAAATAGTTCAGAACTTGTAACAATTTGACCGTCAGTAATTGAAATTGTATTTGAAGAAATTAAACTTGTAATATCTCCGTCAATTGTTTGAACAATTGGTAATGCAGTAATAGTTTTGTGATGTTCGAATGAACCCGCTCTTTCAAGTAATGATGAGTGAGCAAAGAACATATTTCCAGGCATAGCTTCTTTACCAACAGGTTTGTTTGTTAATAAAGCAATTTCTCTAAATATGTTTGCGTGTTTTGTTAAGTCATCAAATATTATTAAAACGTCATCATCTTTAGATATATTTTCGGCATGTGCCATACCAATATATGGTGACAAGTATTGTTCGTAAACGTTTGTACCTGGTGCATATAAAATAATAGTATTTTTTAGTGCTCCATGTTCTTCTAGAACTTTGTAAACTCTTGATACTGATTCTCTTTTTTGTCCAATAGCAACATAAACAGATTTAATACCGTTTTTACTTGCATTAATTATTGAATTAAGTGCAATGTGAGTTTTACCAGTTTGTCTATCACCAATGATTAATTCACGTTGACCTTTTCCAACTGGGATTAATAAGTCAACAATTGTGATACCTGTATAAAGTTGTTCGTTTAATGTTTTAACAGACATTAAATGGCTAGCAGTCTTAAATATTGGACTTGAAGGTAAGTCTTCAGATAAATTAACTTCCATTCTTTGTGGTAAAACAATATCACCATAGATGTTAATAATTTTTCCGTAGTATTGTGAAGATGTGCGAACATCTGTTTTTGATTTAACTAAAACAACTTCATCACCAATTTTTGAGCTTCTGGCATTAGATAATAAGAAAGCTGAGTCTTTAGTAGCACTAATTAATAAGAATTTAACTTGAGGATCCTTAGCTAAAACAAACATTTGTTTTTGTTCATAAGCAAAATCTCCTTCAACTTTAACAATGTAATCAAAAATAGATACTACTTGAGGGTTTGAAGATTTGGTTGTTCTTTTTGTCTTAACAGTTTTTTCAGCAACAGTTGATTTTGTAGCCTTGGTTTCTGTTTTTTTAGCCTTAATCACTTTAGCAGCCTTAGTTGCTTTAGTGGTTTTGGTTTTCTTTTCTTTAGTTTCTTCTTCTGAACCAATACCCTTTAATTTCACATATAAGGCAGGCTTAATAACTTCTTTCTTAACTGTAGTAATTGGTTTTTTAGCACCAATTGCATATTTTCTTGTTGTTGTAGTTTGAACAACTTCTTCAGAAATAATTTTCTTTTCTTTTTCTTTAGGCATTTTTCTTCCTTTCATTAATTAATTCCTAAAACAAATAATGTTATACCTGATGCTAATAGAGCAAGCGATATAGCTAAAATTACTATATAAATTATTAATACTTTACGTTTTTTATTTGTTTTTAATTTTGCTAGCATTGATATTAATGAGATTAAGGTACTTAGTGCTCCTATAGCCATTAATACTGAACCTAATATTTTTCTTAAGTTACTTTGAGCAAAATTACTATCTTTAATTACTTTGTTAGCTGCAGCGTTTGCATCAAGAAATTTTTTGTTTTCTTTTTTGTCTGTATCATCAGCTTTTTTAATTGTTGCAAGATCTCTTAACACATTAAATTCGTGTTTGATTTCTTTAACTAAACTTAAATATCTGTTATATCAAGCATCTACACTAATTGGGTTTTTTTCAACTGATTCACCTCTAAGTTTTAGTAAATCTCTTTTAACTTTTTCAAATAAGTTTTCTAGTGTTCTTGATTTAAGTTTATTTGATTTGAAATTATTTTCAATAATCGCTCTATTTTTAAATATTGAATCTTTGAATTGGTCTAAAACTTTTTCATAAGCTTTAGTAACTGAATCTCAGTAACGGTGTGATTCTTCAACTTTTTTGTCACCCACTTTGTAATTTAGATTTACAACAGAGTTAAGCAAGCTTAATATAAATAAATCTTTTATGTTATCTTTTGCTTTTTGAATAACGCTGTCAGTTGAAGCACTATTCAATTCTGCTCTTAGATTTTTACGATCTAATTGTCAAGTGTTTCTAAAATCTACACCTTCTTTGTCAGAATTAATTAATTTACCAGCAATTTCAACCATTGTAAATACTGTTTCTTGAAGGTTGTCATTACCTAAATGGTCATAATCAATTTTTTCATCTAAATCTAATGAAACAAAGAACTTTTTAAATACTCTTTGAATTTCTTCGATTTGGTTTTCTAAAATCAGTCTATCTTTTACATAATCATCCGCTGAATTTAGTTCTACAATTGTGTTATAAAATCTTTTTTTCTTAGTTTTAACACTATCAGAAATTTTGATTTTAGCACTTAGTGCTCCGGAACTGTCTTTTAATTCCTCAATTTCATATATGTATCGAGTATTAACAGGGTTATTAAATATAAATAATTTATTTGCATCTGCTAATTTACCCTCTGATTTTAATTTATTAAATTGCGCAATTAATTCAGCTACACTAAGTTTTAAGTTCGCTGATCTTACTAATGGAGCCAATGGTGGCAATGCGTCAATATCATCTCTTTCAATAGGTTTTGGTTTATCGCCAGGAACTAAAGGAATATGTTCTGGTTTTTCAGGATCTTCATCTTCCTCTTGAACAAATTCTGTTTCTTTACTGTGTGTTATATCAAATTCATTAAATCTTGGAGTTAATGTTTTTTTGAAATGATCTTCTCAAGTAGTGAAACCTTCAGGTAATTTTCATTCAGCTTTAATTTCGGTTTCAATTTTTTGAGTTGCAGGATTTCATTTAAGTGAAATTTTTCATTCATACTTAGGTACATCAGCCTGTTGATAAATCATATTATTAAAATTTTCAACTAAACTATCGGTATATTTTTTTAATGAAAGATTAAATTCTGCTTCTGTTAAAGTGTTTTTAATTACTTTAATTTTTTCGATTTGGACTTTATCATCATGTTTTTTAAGTTCGGCTTCATAAGCAGCAAGTCTACTTACACCGATCTTAACGTTTTCATACACTCTACCTTTATAAGTCAGTTTAATAACTTGTAAATCTTTATCTTGTGAAATTACAAATGGCAATTCGGTGTGAACCCCATATTTTGAAGGATTAGTTATAATGTCATTTTTATTAGTTTTATAGAAGTTTGTAATTTTTTCAAAATAGAAATATCTGGCTTGAACTTCACTAGCATTACTTGGGTCAAGTGTCGCTAAAGCTTTTTTAGCTTCTTCAAGTTTGGTTTCTAAAAATTTAATCGCATTTTCTACAGCTTTCTCAACCGCTTTCTTTGTTTCTTCTTTAGCTTTAGCTAAGTAAGTGTCAAATTTTGGGTCAACTTCTTTTGGTTTAGCACTAACTAATGAAATTGTTGGCGCAATAATAACTGAAGCACTTGAAAGTGATAAAAATAATTTTAGTTTTTTAGACATTATCTTCACTCCCTTTCTGCTTTTTGTAATTTAAGTAAAACAATCATTTTTTGTGCATATTGTTCTTTTTTTAGTTTATTTAATCAAGCAAATTGATTAAAGTCCAGTCCAAAGTTTTGTTTTGCACCAAAATATTCAATTTCTTTAGTAACAGCTTTAAGAATTTCAGCAGATTTTGGTTTTTTAACATCCATAGTTACATAACGATTGAATTTTGAAAATGTATTAATTTCAATTTTATCTTCATCAACAAAAATACTTGCGTTGGTTAAAAACATAAATCAAGTTTCGTCATTAACCAAATCAACAATTTTAATAATAGTGTTAGGATAACTAGCTATTGATTCATTATCAATTAATTCTCATAAGTTTTCGCTATTCAAATTAATGTAAATTAAGCCCTTTTTTAAAATAAACGGTTTATCAGCTAAAAAGTTAATTTGAATATCGAAGCTTTTTTCACTATATTTGCTCATCACTGTCTCCTATATCATCTAAATCTGTTGACATTTTTCTTGTTAACATAACAATTTCTTCAATTTGATTTTCTTGTTTTATTAATCTTAATTTTTTCTTTAGCTTTGTAATTGAGTCATCTAATTTGTTGATTGATTTATTTGCTATTACTAAACCTGTTTTAGCATTATAAAACGAAGATTCAATTATTAATGAGTGAATTGAGTTTTCTAAAAATATGTTAATTTGAGCATCGATAAATTCTTCAATGTTAGGATAAATCTTAAACTTAGTTAAATCTACCACGTTTTTAGATTCATCAATATTTGCTAATCTTGTTAAATTAAATTGTTGAATTGGAAGAATTTGAAATGGTTCGTTGTAACTCTTATTAGTATTAATTACAAAAAATACTTTTGTGTAATTAGATTCTACATATAAAGCTCTAATAACTTGAACTAGTTTAGAAGCAAATTTTAAATTTGCATCTTCGTTTTTAAATCCGAACAAAATATTAAATTTATTTTTCTTACAGAATTCTGCGGCTTGTTCACCGATAGTAATAAAGTCCACTTTAATTTTGTTTGTCATTTCTAGAATTTTTTCTTCATATCTAGAATATGAGTCTGTTGAATATTTTTGTTCTTCAGTTAAATAAATCCAGATTTGTCTTTCTTTATTAAAAGGTTTTACTTTACGTTTTTTAGTGTGGATGTTTCCGTCTAAAAATTTAAGTTCCGATCCAATAACAGAATCGTTTAAATCATATTTTTGGTTTAAAGAAGTAATAAGCTTCTTGTTTAACACTGCATCATTAATATAGAAACGTAATTGCTTTGTCATTTTCATAATTGAAATCAAAAGCACACTTCGGTCATTATTAACTTTCATTCTAATATGTTTAAGGTTAGATAGTTTTTTTTCTAAAGTTTTTAAATACATAAAATACCTCGCTTTTATTTAGTCTCTGTTAATGGAACAACAATATTTTCGCTAAATAAAAGTTTAATTTCATTTGTATTAGGCGAAATGTAAATTAATATTTCAGGAATTATTTCAACATAGTGTCCAGCGTTTAATGCTTTAGCAATTTCTTCATTTAAATCTAATAAGAATTGATTATATGTATCACTCTTAGTTGAGTCTTTAAAATTAACTGCTTCAGTATTTGATGATTCAACATTTGAAATCATAGGTACCATAACAGTTTGACTAAACTTAAGATTTAAATTGAAAGTCACAACAAATTTTTCAAAAACGATGTCATATTTTTTATTCATTGCTTCATTTAATAAATCTAAAAATCTTAAATATAGTTCACTTTGGAAACCTAAATTGTTTTTAAATAATGCTGAAGTAACTAATTGGTTATATGTTGTTAAATTTTCTTTTGTTTTAGCTTCCTTATATTCTGCATAAACATCAAATAATTCTTGACTTATTTTTTTATTCTTTTTCATCTATGATCACCCCCTCTTCAATTTCAGAAAATCTCATGTTCTTTTTAACCTTATTTTTAAAGAATGTAATTTTATTAGCAACTAGCAATAGTCAAATTGTTGAACCTAATAGAAATAGAATTCATACTACTGAAGCTATTAATGTAAAGAACTGTGTAAATTCTAAACTTGAATTTATAATTTGGAAAGTCTTATTATTGTTTGCTAGCATAATGTGGTTTATATTGAAAACTACAATTGCTAAAACAATAACAATAATGCCAAACTTTAGAAAACTTGAAAGTACTAAGTTGTAGTTTAAAGTTTTAAAGAAATATGAAGCAATAATTACAAATGATGATACCGATACAAAGAATAGATTTATTAAATTAACAAAATCATTATTCTTGCTCATAGTTGTCACTAATAATAAAGAACCTCATAATATTGCTTGTGCAAAAGTTAGATTTACAGTGTTAATAATATGACTATTAGATTTTAGACGATTTAAAAATTGGAATAGCATATATAAAGTAACTATAATTGTTGCAAATAGAATTTCAAATAAGTAATAGTAGTTATTTAAACTTTTACCTAAAACTGAAGTGTTATCTATTTTGATAGTTAGTATTCTTATTGTTCAAGCAATAATAGCTACAAAGATTGTAATTGTAAATAAGATTGAGCTCTTAAAGTATTCTTGTTTATTTTGCTTAAATGCCAAGAATGAAATTGTATTTGAGTTTGAACCAATAACAATTGATAAAACAAACAATACAAAGGCAAATATAATAAACATCGAACCTGATTGTTCTCCATTTACTAATTGTCTTATAAAGTTATAAAATGCATTGTTAACAAATAACATCTCATTGGTTGCAGTTTTTGAATTTGCACTTCAAACTCACATTAAAATTCCAATAATTACAACTGCAATTAATAAAAACTGTGATACTAAACCAACAATTAGTGAAATTTTGTTGTTATGTGAATTTGGATCTGTTTTTTTCTTCAATTTGTAGTTAAAAATAGAATAAGCTAAATTTAGTACAAATAGTGGTATTAAAATGAAAAATAAATATGCAATTCTACTTGGTTCAGAACTATAAAAGGTAAATAATAGTATGAAAGCAGTAATTGACATTACTAAGTAGCTAGTAAATCATGGTCAATACTTTTTAATTGCTTCCTTTTGAAAGTATATATTTACATAGTTCCTTCAAATTGCATATATAAATACAAAAGTTAATATGCCAAAGCGCAGCAAAATCAACACATTTCGTTGTTTGTTTTCCGCACTATCAAATCTTAAGAAATCTAAAACAGTTCAATCACTGAACATTTTTCTAGCAAAAAAGGTTTCCTGGATAAACATTAGAACCATCAATAAACCAACTACCAACAATGATAGTAAAATTCATTTATAAATTCTAACGGTCAAGTTATTTTTTCGACCAAGAAAAAAAGGATTGTAATCATTAAAGATTCTAGTCTTGCTTACATCCGCACTGGATTTCATTTTTTCTCCTTAATTTCAAAATATTTTTTTTAAAAAGTTTTATTTTTTTAATTACGTAAATTTTAATGAAAATAATATTTTATTGTATTTTTTTAGACAATTTAGAACAGTTTTTTAATAAAAAGGGTACAAAAACGGGCATTTATTTAAAAAAATAAAAAATTTTAGCATTTTAATTAAATTAATTTTCTTCAATCCAAATGAATATATTCAGATTAAAAACATAATTATAAAACACGAAATTATACCAAAAAAGAAGAATAAAGTTTATGAAATAAAACTTGTTGTTTATTAATTATAAAGTCGCTCATTGCTTATAAAAATGAAAACAAAAAAGCAGTTTTTTTGTGTATAATAATTTAGCCAAAAATGAAAACAAAAATTTCATTTGCCAAATTGTTTCAATTAAGTAACAATTTTGGCTTTTTTTTATTCCCAATATATAATTTTTGCTATAAAAACAAAGATTAAATTTATATAGGAGAAAGAAATAAAAAATATGAAATTATCAAATAAAAAGAGATTTTTAATCCCTACTATTCTAACAGCAGCTATTGCACCTATTCCATTAGGACTAATTGCAGCTAAATGTGGAACAGTTTCAATTGAAACACAAAAAACTGCTGGATATGCAGACCAAATGCTAAAATTGGCTAATAAAACCATCACAGTAGCAGGAGCATGATCAGATGCTAGATTTTACGCTAAAGATAAAGCTGATGACCTAGTAGTTATCGGAGCTACACAATATATTTCAAATGACGGTATTCAAGTAAGACATGACCTTAAAAAAGGTGATATTTCAGCTTTACAAGCACTATTTTCAGAAACAGTTGCTAAAGCCGCCAAAGAAGCCAAGGATTTAACAGATGCTAAAGCAACAGAACCAGGAGAATTAACATATAAAGATTCAAAAGGAAAAATTCAAAGTATTTTTAAAATTTATAATCACGATGCATATAGTGTTGTTGATGAAAATGCTGAAATTGCATTTGATATTAATGGTAATAAAAAGAAAGCTTATAAAACTAAACCAACTGGTGCTAGTGAATACATTCAATATGATGCAACCACCAAAACTCACACACAAGTAAAAGATTCAAAAACATTAAAAGTGTTATTCATACCTTCTTCAGATGCTACATTAGTACAAAACGCTACTGAAAAACTTTCAAAATATTTTAAAGATACAAAAAAATTAAGTAATATTGACATTTCAGTTTCAACGTCTTATAATGCTGCTGCAGCAGCCTTGAAAGCATCTTCAACTGACGTTGCTTTCTTACCTGTTGATACATGAGCAAGAGAATCAGGAGATTCAATGTTTATTTTACAGGCAGGTCGTGATGTACAAATAATTGACCCATATAGTTCAATTGCTAATCCTTCATCTCCAAAATTCACTGATGAAAAATTATTAGTTGAAGCTATGAATCAATACAAAATTTTTAATAATAATTCATTATATATTAATAAAGACGGTACAAAAAACCCAAGTAAAATAGCAAAAGGATATCCAAAAGAACTTAAAGATGTTATTGATGCAATTGCCCAAGAAGCAAAAACCAAAAATGTAGATTTACCAAAAGTTGGTTTCTATCGTTCATATATTTATGCTCGTAAGGATTCTGAGATCTACAAAATTGTAACCAAAGCTTTAAAAGAACAAGGTTCAGATTGAAAATTAGAATGAAATGATGTAGCAAAACATATTATATATGGATATACATCAACAACATCAGCTGCTTCATTTACCTACCCAGAACAATGATTTAAAAAACACTTTAAGGGCTTTAAGAGTTTCCTTAAATAATTAACTAAATTTTGGTTATAAAAATGAAATCCAAAAATTTAGACAAAATTGATTTAAACAAAGATTGAGACATAGTCTGACAAAACGCTTCAAAAGTTTACCCAAATGGAACAAAAGGATTGACGGAAGTCAATCTTTCTATTAAACAAGGGGAGTTTGTTGCGATAATTGGACTATCTGGAGCTGGTAAAACAACATTAATTAAAACAGTTAATAAGATAAGCGGCATTACCTCAGGCACACTGAAAGTGGGACCATATGAGGTTAATAATTTAAAAGGCGCTGAACTAAGAAAATTTAGAACAAAAGTTGGAATGATTTTTCAAAACTATAATTTAGTTGAAAATATTACAGTTTTGCAAAATGTACTTTCCGCTAGACTTCCACAAATGAATAAATTCAGAGCTCTTTTTGGCATCTATAGTAAAAGTGATATTGATTTGGCATATCAATCACTTGCCAAAGTGAACATTTTAGAAAATGCTTATGATTTAGCCAAGGATCTAAGTGGTGGGCAAATGCAACGTGTGGCGCTAGCTAGAACTCTAGCTCAAAAACCTAAAATTATTTTAGCTGATGAACCTGTAGGTGCTTTGGACCCTATTATGGCTAAAAGCGTTATGGATGGTTTTTTATTAGCTAATCAAATGGAAAAAATTACTATCGTTGCTAACTTACACCACGTAGACTTAGCCTTGCAATATGCCGATAGAATTGTTGGTGTTAAAAAAGGTCGTATCATTTTTAATGATACTTGAGATAAGGTTGACCTAGATAAACTTAAAGAAATTTATGGTGAAAAACTAGAACAATTCGATGAAGAACAATTCAAAGAAAACCGTCGTAAAAGACAAATAATTCAAAATGAAATAATTGAAAAAATTCAAAAAATGAAAGAATTAAATGAACAATCAAAAAGTGAAGAAAGCTCAAACCAAAAGCGAAAAAAATCTAAAAAATAAAATTAATTTTGAATCTTTTATTAATTATTTCAATCCAAAATTTACTGATATTGATAATCAAAAAGTTACTAAAAAGTTTCCATGAGATAAGATTATTGGTTCTATTGTAATTTTTGCACTTATTATTGGTGTAATAATTTTTACTAGACCTGATTTTCAAAATTGAACTAAATTTTGAAAACAAATAGCACACTTTTTTGATTTAAATAAAACCATTTCTATAGGAGCATCTACTTTTACTCCTCAAGAAACTTTTATTCGAAGTTTAGAATATCTCTGAACTACAATTTCCTATTCCGTACTGGGCACAATTCTTGGTATTCTTTTTTCGGTGCCTCTAGCACTTTTAAGTTCTAAGAATTTTATTAAGAATAAATTAGTATATTATCCTTTCAGAGCAATAATGTCAATAATTAGAGCTATACCTCCAATTGTTTTTGCTTTTATATTCTTTTTCTTATTTTCAAAAGGTATTGCTGCAACTATATCAATTTCGATATTTGTATGCTCAATAATGACTAAATGATTATATGAGGATCTCGATACATATGACACTAGTGCTTATCAAGGTGCGCAAGCTATTGGAAATACAAAAACATTAGCTTTTAAAAATGCTATTTATCCATATTTAATAAAAAGAATTGTTTCTTATGGATTTTATTCATTTGAAATGGTAGTTAGATTTGCTGCAATTTTATCAATTGTTGGAATTTCGACAATAGGTCAATTACTAAGTGACCAATATGCAACTGAAGCCAATTTTTCTCACATGTCCATAGCACTGTGAACATTAATTGCTTTAATGATTCTTATCGAAACACTTAATTTCTTAATTAAAAAATATATTTTAGAATATTCACAAAAACACCCTAAAATTGATGACAAATTGCCATATAAAGAACAACTAAAGCAACTTAAAGAACAAAAATCAAAAATGTATATATTTAAAATATTCATTATTATTTTTGTAGTAAGTTTAGTTATTGCTTCTTTAACACAGATTGAATGAGAGGTAGGAAACTCTGTAAAAATATCACAATTTAAGCAAGGTTTTCCAAAATTATTTAAACCTGAATGAAGTTTATTCCAAGGCGCTTGAAAGGGCTCTAAAACAGGTGTATTTCCTCTAGGTTTTGAAGCTTTAATGGTGGCTTTTGCTTCTTCATTAATAGGTTTAATATTTGCTTTCTTTATCGGTATATTGGCTGCTAAAAATATAACCAAATATTTTTCATATATATTTAAACTAGTAATTATTGTAATACGAGCAATTCCGGCATTTACATTTGCCTTATTATTTATAATCTTATCTAAAGATTCTAAGCTATTTGCCGGGGTTTTAGCTCTAGGAATTCATTCAATTGGAATGTTAGGTAAATTAATAATGGAATCAACTGAAAAAATTCCTAATAAGGTATTTCAATCACTTGATTCTCTTGGTGCTACATGATTTCAAAAAGTTAAATTTATCGTACTTAAATCTATAATGCCACAAGCACTTTCAAACTTCATGTATCGTGTTGAAATTAACTTTAAAAGTACAGTTGTTATCGGAGCAGTAGGAGCTAGTGATTTTGGATTCCAAATTAACACATTCTCAAATGACCCAAATAATTGAAATTTATTATCTTCATATTTAATTTTTAGTATTGTAGTTTTATTAATTATTGAACAAATATCAAATATTATTCGATCAAAATTAATGACTGGTTACTTCTTTAGTCAAGATGTTTGATTTAAGAAGATTATTAAAAGAAGAATGTTTACTAAAGCACTAGCTGTAAGTCAAATTATTAATGAAAACTTTACCTATGAAGTTAGAAATGCTAAATACATTTTAGCCAAACATAATTACCACAAGCTATTTCTTTTAAATTACTTTGAACAAAACAAACAAATTCCAACAGATGAGATTTATCAATCTTTAAAAAATAATAAAAAAACTTATTTGCAAATGTATAAAGATTTAGTTCGTCAAATTAGCAAAGAAATAAATGAAATTTATTGGAAGACATATAAACTAACTAAATCTAATTTAGTAAATACCAAAAATCTTATTATCAAACACAAAGAGGCATCTAAATCAGCAAGAATGGCAATTGATAATTACTTCGAAAGAAAGTCAGTAGCAATATAAATGAACTTAAAAGATAAATTTACAAAATTTTGAGAATACATTAATAGCCATAATAAAATAACTCTTTGTACTCATGTAGAACCAGATGGTGATACATTAGGTTCAGCAATAGCACTAAAACATTTAATTGAATTAAATGCCGATAATAAAGAAGTTAAAATTTCTGGTGGAGATTATCCTCGTAATTTATTATTTTTAATAGAAGATAAAATCGATTTAGTAGAAGATAGTTTTTTCAATAATTCCTTAAAAATAGTTGTAGATACTTCTACAAAATCTAGAATTTTTGATTCAAGAGTAAATACACAAGAAGCTTTAAAAATTGACCACCATCCATTTGAAGGAAAATGGTTGTTTGAAATCGGCGGAGATTATTGACCAGCTACTGGACAATTAATAGTTGATATGATAAAAGAACTTAATCTTAAAACTAATTCTAAAGTTTTAGAAGGTTTAGCAATAGCTATAATTACTGATACAGAATATTTTAAAGAAAGAAACATTGATTTTAAGACTTTTGAAAATATGGCGTTTTTATTAAAAAATGGCTTAAATTATGCTTCTTTAATTAAAAACATGCAACTAAACACTGAAGAAAATAACATAATTTTTAATTCTTTAAAAAATATCAATACAAAAGGAATTGTCTCTTATATTATTGTCGAAGATATAGTTTCAAATGATATTGTTAGACCATTAGTAGCTAAATTTGTTGATTTAGTTAATACTGAAGTTTCTCTTGCTTATTTAAAAAGAAAACAAGGTGATTATAGATGCGAGATACGTTCAAAAACAATATTTGATGTTTCTAAGATTGCCTCTTATTTTGGCGGCGGGGGTCATTTCAATTCTTCCGGTTTTATTCAAAAGGATATTAAAAATATTAACGAAGTTTTAAATAAAATAAATGAATAAAAATTCGCATCAGCTTATAAACTGGTGCGATTATTTTTCTAAATTTTTTCAATTAATTTGATTGCCTTAGCAACTCCATATTTTTTATATGAACCAGCAACTCATTTGGATTGAATTTTAATATTTTTTAAAGAATTTTTCATAGCTACAAAAGCGCCTACATATGGTATTACTGATGTATCATTGCCCGAATCTCCAAAGTGAACAGTTTGTTTTGGATCTATGTCTAATAATCTAGATACATAATCAATTGCTTTACCTTTGGTGGCATTAATGCTATTTATTTCAATGGCATATCCTCTAGAAACAATATGCAATGAAATAGTTTTAAATTTTTCTTCTAGTTGATTAACTAACTTTCTAATTCCTCTTTTTGAAGTACCAAAAGTAATAATTTTGGTTGAATTAGTTATTTGTGGAATTTCTGAATAAGTTTTTTGAACCAAATGCTTTACTCATGGTCTAAAAAATCTTAATTTTGCAGCTGTACCATAAATAGTGTCCCCACTATTAAAAATAAAAAATAGTTTCTTTTGCTTTAATATTTCAATTATCGACATTACTTCGTCTTTTTTAATTTCATGTTTAATTAAAACATTTCCATTGTTGTCAACAATTAATCCACCATTTTGACAAATTACATATTTAGAATTTATTTTTTTGGCTAAGTCCAAAACAAATTCTGAAGGATAACGCCCTGTTGCAAGAATAAAGGGTTTGCCTTCATCGTTCATTCTTAGTGCTATTTCCAAATTTTCTTTACTTATTTTTTCTGGTTTTTTAGGAAGATCTAAAAGTGTTCCATCAAGGTCGCTAAAATAGGCTTTGGGAATAAAATCTATCATAAAAATCTACTTAAATTTAGTTAATATTTCATCCATCGGCAAGTAGCCCATAGTTGAATCTACTACCTTACCATCAACATAGTAAAATAATGTTGGAATACTTTGGACATTCATTTCTCTAGCAAATTCTGTGTTTTGGTCTACATCTAAATCAAAAACATTAATATCTTTGTGTTCGCTAGCTAATCTTTCTAATTCTGGACCTATCATTTGACATGGAGGACATCATACTGCTCTGAAAGCTAAAATTGCTTTTCCTTCTAAATGTTGGTTATTTAATTCTTTATTTGTTATTTTTTTATACATATTTTTTCTCCTTAATTTTTATTAATATGCTTTAGCAAAAATTACAATTCTATCTGTATTGCGCTTTGTATAAAAGCATTTATTAGCCTCCAATTTAAAATCTAAATCTATAGGTATACAACGGCTAGAAGCTCCGGTTTCTTCTTTTATTTTAACTTCATCATCACCATTTCCATCAAACTTAGTTATTACTCAATGTCCTTCTGCAATATTTTTCTTAAAATCTTCATAATTATCAACTTCATAAATATTGGACATTAATCTTTTTCTTGCTTGATTTAACAAGTTATTTTGAATATCATCTAATAATTTTGTAACTTCTGAGGTAATTTCATTTATTGGGATATATATTTTTTCTAATGTATCTCTTCTTACTGCTAAAACTTGGTTTTTTTCTAAGTCTCTAGGTCCTATTTCAATTCTTAAAGGTGTTCCATGAATTTCAGAATTAGCAGCTTTAAAACCTGGTCCTTTATCTGAATCATCAATTTTTAGTTCAATATTTTGCTTAATTAATTCTTCTTTAATTTTTAAAGCTTGAATATGAACATTTTCGCTTTTTGAAGCAAAAAGTTCAATTATATCTACCTGACATGGAGCAATTTTTGGAGGTATTATAATTCCCCTATCATCGCCATGTGTCATTATTAGGGCACCTAAAAGTCTAGTTGAAACTCCTCAAGATGTACCATAAGCATTTATTAATTTATTTTTCTTATTTTTAAAAGTAATATCAAATGCTTTTGTAAAATTTTGACCTAAATAATGACTTGTTCCAGATTGTAAAGCCTTACCATCTTTCATCATTGCTTCAATTGTGAGTGTATATTCAGCACCAGCGAATTTTTCATGTTCTGTTTTTTGTCCTTTAATAACCGGAATTGCTAAATATTCTTCTACAAAATTAACATATGTTTCAAGCATTTGTTTAGTTAAATCTTGAGCTTCTTTATCTGTTGCATGAATTGTATGACCTTCCTGTCATAAAAATTCTCTAGTTCTCAAAAAAGGATTAGTTGTTTTTTCTCAACGTAGAACATTAACTCATTGATTATATATTAATGGTAAATCATTATATGATTCAATTTCATTTTTAAAAAAGTCTCCAAACAACACTTCACTAGTAGGTCTTATAAAAAACTTCTCATTTAGTTTTTTTCCACCAACTTCGGTCACTGTTGCCAGTTCAGGATTAAATCCTTTGACATGACTTTTTTCTCTATTTAATAATTCTTCAGGAATTAATAGTGGTAAATTAACATTTTGAACACCAAGTTTTTTAAAACGTTTATCTAGTTGTAATCTTATGTTATCTCATATACCAAAAGATAAAGGTTTAAAAATTATTGAACCTTTAGAAGAACCATATGACATAAGGTCGCCATTTTGAATAACATCGGTATACCATTTGGCAAAATTGTCTTTTTGCAATGTAATTTTTTCTAGCTTTTTCATACTTTATTATTTTAACTTTTTTTGCGTATTTTTAAACTTAAATTAAATTTAATGAAATTAATGTAAATATATGGATTTTTATTCATTAAAGTGGACTTTTTTATTTTTCATATATTTACTTTTTTTTACAAAAGTGTAAGTTTTTTATCAAAACATCCCCAAAAGTGCCCCAAAATCATTAAAAAACCTCTAAAAACACCAATATATATATATATATATGAAATTGGGTATAATTAAGCATTATTTTAAATACAACTAAAAAGAGGTTTTATGAATAACTCAATTAAGAAAAAGAAAACAGCTATTATTGTAGGAGCAACGGCCAGTGTGCTAGTTGTTTCTGCAGCTGTAGCTGGTATTATATATGCTAAGTATGGCAAAAAATCTAAACCTAGCATCTATAATAAAGACAAACCAGATGTTATTGTTGACATTAAAGATCAAGAACATGGCGAAGCTAGTACTTGAGATGCTAACGTTGATGAACAATACAAAAAACTTAGAGATTATATCCAAAAGTTGGTTAAAGCTCTAAAAACTGGTATTACTAACGTCAATAAGAATTTAAGTTTAGAAGATTTAGAAGATCAAATTAAAAAACTAGAAAAGCACATTGCAATTGGCGAAGAATTAGATCTGATTTTAGATAGAAGCATTAAGACTTTAAAAAGTGACACTAAAAAAGTTGAACTTCAAAAAGATAAAGATTTACTTAAAGGAATTGTTAAAGAAGCTAAAGATGCTTTAGCAGCTGCTAAAGAAAAGCAAAAAGATAAAATTAAAGATCTAGAAAAAATCAAAAAAGAAGCCAAAACTTTAATTGAAAAAATTAATAAGGCAGTTGATAAAGCTTCTAAAGCTAACACCAAAGCAGAATTTGAAAGTCTAATTAAAGAACTTAAATCATTAGTAGATATATCACAAAAATTAGAACCAAAATTAAAAGATTTTGGTGCTTTTAGTGAAGCTAATGAACTAAAGCAAGCTATTGATAAAGCAAATGAAACTATTAAAAAACTAGAAGATAAACTTAAAGCTCAAACACTTGAACAAGAAAAAGAAGCTCTAAAAGAGTTTGCTGATAGATTTAAACAACAAGTGGACACTTTAATTACAGAAACAGATGCTGCTGATTCTTTAGATGAACTTAAAAAAGCTCTTGAAGAAATTGAAAGTCTAGCTACACCCGGAAAAGAAAATTCAAAACGTGCAAATGAACTTAACTTGGCTGACATTAAAAAATCTATTGATGAATCTTTAGCTAAATTAGAAGCGCAAAAAAATAAATTAGATGGTAAAAAACAAGCTAAAGAACTAGAAGCTCAACAATTAGCTACAGAAGTCGAAACTCTAATTAAAGAAATCAAAGAAGTAATTCAATTAGCTAATAAAGCTAATTCTTTAAGTGAGCTAACTTTAGCTAAAGCTAAGTTAGATGAAGTCTTAGCTAAAGCTGTTGAATTAGATAAAAAACTAGCTAAAGCTAAATTAGATGACCTAAAACTAAAATTAGAATTAGAAGTAAACGAAGCTAAAAAAGTTCTAGAAGCTATAAACCAAAAGCTACAAGAAGAACAAAATAGAGTTAAAGCAATTAAAGATGATCTAAGTTCAAAAACTACTAGCCTTAATAAACTAGCAAAAGAAACTAAAGACGCTTCTGATATTCCAACATTAGAATCTAAACTAGCAGCTTTAGGCGCTTTAATTACAACTTCAAAAGAGCTAGAAACTACTCTTTCAAGCGATAGATCTAAAGATTCATTTAAAACGGAATTTGATACATTCAAAGATGCTCTAAAAGCAGCTATAAAAGAACAAACTGAATCTAAAGCTAGATTACAGGCACTAAAAGATGCCAAAGATGCACTAGACCGAATCGTTCAAGAAGCAATTCAACAAGCAGATAATGCTTTAGAAGAAGCTGAAAATAATAAAAATAGTGAAGATAAAGCAAAATTAACTGAAGTTCTTGGAAAATTAGCAAGCGCTAAAACAAAATTAGAAGACGCTAAAAAAGAAACAGAAAAAGCAGGTGATGCTGCAAGCACTAAAAAAATTACAGATAAAATTGCTGAAATTAATGCTAAAACTACTCTAATTGAAGATCGAAAAGCAGCAGTTGAACTAAAAGAACAACAAATTGCCGCTGAAAAAGACAAAATTAAAAAACAAATTGAAGATCTAGAACAAAAAACTCAAGATGTTGAAGGTGTTCTAAATTCTTCTAATAAATCAGATATAGTTAATGCTAAAAATACTCTTGAACAGGAAATAAAAAATGCTCAAGATTTATATGATAAAAATAAAGATGAACCTAAACTTAATGATGATAATAAAACCTTAAAAGATAAAATCGAAGCTGCTCAAGAGGCTTTAAATAAAGCAGCTGAAGCAATTGAAAAAATTGAAAATAAAGAACAAGAAATTAAAACTGAAATCCTTAATGCTACTACAGAACTTGATAAAGCTAATGAAGCTGCTAAAGAAGCCTTAAAAGGTGATGATTTAGATAAACTTAAAGCAGCTCAAGATCCCTTAAATAAAGCAATTGAAAAAGCTAAAGAAGCTATTCAAAAAGCTAAAGATAGTAATTTAGAAGATGAAGCTAAGGATTTAAAACAAAAACTACAAGATGCTGAACAAACCAAACAAGCTCTAGATAATAAAGTAAAAGCTAAAGAAGCTGAGGACTTAGCAAGTAATAAGCAAAAAATAACTAATGCTATCCAAGGTTTAGATGAGGCTATAAACGAAGTAGATGAAGCTCTAAAGCCAGCAAATGAACATAATTTAGCTAAAGCAACTGATGCATTAAATAAAATAAATACTGCTTTAGAAGCTGCTAATAATACCAAAAATGAACTAGAGCCTAAAAAAGATAATTTTAAGGCTGAGTTTAAAAACCTAGAAAATAAAATCAAAACTGCTGAGCAAAAACAGGCAGATATTTTAGCTCACAAAAATCAAATTGATCAAGAAAGAAATGATGCTAAACAACAGCTTGAGACTATTAAAAAATCTTTTGAAGAAAACTCAAACAATTATGATGCTAACAAAAACAATTTGGCAGAAGTAGAAAAATCAATAGCAGCTTTAGAAAAAAATAAAACAGATATTGAAAAATTACTACAAAAACTTGATGAAATTAAATTTGATGAACCTAAAGCTGAAGTTAACACTTTAAAAACTGATATTACAGCTAAACTAACTGAAGCTAGAAATCAAAAATCAGCACTAGAAACAGCTGCAGAACAAGAAAGACAAAGAATTGCTCAACTAAAACAAAAATTAAGCGGTGCTAAAGATGCTTTAAAACAATTAACTGAGGCCTTAAATAAGGCAGTTGGTTTAGATGATAGACAAACTGCACTAGATGCTTTAGAATCAAAACTAGCCGAAGTTCAAAATCTAGTTAACATTTCAGAAGACGATAAAACCAAAAATGCAAAAAATGAATATGATGCTTTCAAATCAGCTTATGATGATGCTAATAATTTAGTTACAACTCAAAAACAACAAATTAAACAAGCTAAAGAAGAAATTGAAAACAAAGTTAAAGAACTAGAACAAAAAACTCAAGAAGCTATTCAAAAAGCTGACAATGCTATTGCTAATAATAAAGCAACTGACTTACAAACTTCATTAACAGAATTAGGTGACTTAGAAACTAAACTAGACACTTTAGTTAAAGAAATTGAGACTAAAAAATACAAAGCTCAAACTGATAAAGCTAAGGTTTTATTAGATGATGTTAAATCTAAAAAAGAAGAAGTTGACCAAAAGCTAAATGCTGAAATCAATAGAATTAATAAAGTTAAAACAGAATTGGAAAAAGCTAAAAATGATTTAGCTAATGCTAAAAAACATGCAACTGATAATATTAATAATATTGATGAGCTTAAAAAAGCTATTGTTGCTTTAGAAGCCCAAAAAACTACTTCTCAAGGTAAATATGATGAACATAATATACCTATTAACCAAGCTGTTGGCGAACTTAAGACAGCTTTAGATAATCTAAAAGATGAATTAAAAGATATAGATGCATTTATAGCTAACTTAAAACAAAAACAAGCAGATAATGAAAAAGAAGTTAAAGATAAATTAGATGATGCTTTAAAACAAGCAGAAGACGCTATTAAAAAAGCAGATGAAGCTGGTACTGATAAAACTAAACTAGATGAAGCTAAAGAAGATTTAGAAAAAGCTAAGGAAGCTTTAGAAGAAGCAAAACAAAAAGCTGAAGAAAAAGGTGATGCTGATTCAGCTAAACAAGCTGAAGATAAAGCAAAAGAAGTAACTGATAAATTAACTGAAATCAATAATAAATTAGATGATACTATAGCTAAAGAAATTGATAGTGCAACTACAGCATTAAAAAATGCTATTAATAGTCTAAATTCAAAAGATGGAGTTGATGAACTAACTACAGAACTACCAAAATTTGAAGATGAAATTACTAAAGCTAAAGCCGTTTATGATAAATATAATAAAGATGAATACAAAAACAAAGTTTCAGTCCCTGAAAAATTAGAAGCACTAAAAAACACTTTAGATCAAGCAACCACTCTTAAAACAACTAAAACAAATGATAGAGATACTAAAAAACAAGCTACTGAAACTAAATATACTGAAGCTGAAACTGCTAAAAATGAGGCATTTACAGAAGCAAATGATGCTGGTGAGGATTCAACTAAATTAGCGGCAGCTTTAGAGAAACTAAGAGCAGCAAGACAAAAAGCAGCTGATGCCAAGGCTTTAGCTATTACTAATAAATATAAAGAATACGAAACCAAAGCTGAAAACTTAGAAAAAGCAATTGATGACAAAATTACTGAAACACAAGAAAATCTAGATAAAGCTAAGGGTGAGGATGCTAGAGTTGACGCTTTAGAAAAAGACTTAAAAGAAGTTATTAAAAACCTTGAAGAAAAACGTGATGAAGCTAATGGTGCTAAAGGCAATATTGATTCATTGGATAGCATTTTACCCGAACTAGACACCGAACTAAAATCTGCTATTCAAAAACATAATACTGAAAACAAACCAGAAAACACT
>NZ_JAFIRD010000006.1 GCF_017116825.1 Mycoplasma enhydrae
TCTGGAATTTTTTCTCCAGTAAGCACTCTCATACACAACTTGTATAAAAATATTCTTGTCTTATATTTTTTCATAATAAAAAACATATCCTCCATTTGTGGTAGTCCACTAATAGGGGATATGTTTAAAGATTAAGTTCACAGGAAGTTTTGCAGATGTTTTTCTTTGAAAGATTTTTAGAAAGATTATCACATTCCAAATATAAATTAAATTTTGTGATCAAGGGCGGATTGCTAATCTCATCAATGATTGGAATAGATAACAGGACTACAATGGATATGGATGTAACTGTAAAAGGATTTTCCTTAAAAGAGGAAGTCATTAAAAATATAATTTTAGAAATCTTAGATATAGAAGTTAGTGATGGAATACAGTTTGAGGTTACTAACATTACTCATATTCATGAAAAAAATGAATATGAAAATTTTAGAGTACATCTAATTGCCATATTCGGAAAAATAAAAAATGCTATGAAAATTGATATTACAACAGGAGATGTAATTACACCAAAAGAAATAGAATATGTATACCCCTGCATGTTTGAGAAGGAAGGGCTTAAAGTTCTTGCATATCCTGTTGAAACAATACTCGCGGAAAAATATGAGAGTGTTATAAAAAGAAATATATCTACAACAAGAATGAGAGATTTTTATGATTTATATAGCTTATATCGTTTAAGAAAAAAGGATATTGATTTTAGTGTTCTTAAACGGGCTATTTTATCAACAGCAAAAAAAAGAGATAGTATGTCTTTTATTCAAGAGGCAAATGAAATTATAAATGATATTAGAGAAGATAACTACTTAAAAGAATTGTGAAAGTTATATTCGGAAGATAATCCATATATAAAAAAACTTGATTTCTTAGATACAGTAGAAGCACTCAAGATAATAGCTGAAAAAATAGAAATTTAGAAGATAGAGAAATCATCTCTTCATCTCCTTATTTATAATAAATCTTGTAGTTTTTTGTATCCTGTAAGGCCTGTTCATTGTAGTTTTTGAGAAAAAATAATTTCCGAATTAGAAATTCAAGTTACCTCACATTTATATTTACAATAATGTATTGCACTTGATATTTCACTTAAAAAATCAGACTCACAGCCTGATTTTTTGTTATTTTTCAAATTCTTTTTTTACGTATTTTGAATTAAATAAATAAAGCAAGCTTCCTCAATCTAAATCAAAACTAACAATATCTCCGGGTTTATAGATTTTTTTGCTATTTTGAGCATTGATTATTAAATGATCAGAAGAACCACCTAAAATTTCTAAATCTTTATCACGTGGAATCATTGCATCAAACATAGTATCAAGTTTTCCAATTGCTAATATAATTCGCTTTATATCACCAATATCATCAAAGTGAGGAACATGTCCAAAAGCATCAATTCCACAAGCTCCTACAGGTAATGATGATTTATAATCTACTTCTATTACTTCAGCTTCACATCTAAAAGCATCGCGATGCATACCTTCGATAGTTTGACGATACATATCTTCAGTGCCAAATATCATAGCAAAGCCCATTCTTAAAAAATTAATTTCAGCAGGCATTCTATTTTCTCAAACCATATGCAAACTTAAAGAATTACCACCTGACATGTGACTAAGTTTAATATTTAGTTCTCTTTCAATTTCATGTTGTAATTCAACAAATTGTGACATAGACTCATCTGAAGGAACTCTAGCTCCATAACAGCCAAAATTGCAACCTAATCCAATTAATTTTATACCCCTTAATTCAGATATTTTTCTAGCTATATCTAAGGTTTCTTCTGGTAAATAGCCTTCACGTCTATCACCTAAGTCTACCATTAGCACTATTTCATGTGGTTTTAAATTGTTTTTTAGCACATAATCATTTATTTTTTCAATAACATGAATATCCCCATTTAGTGATGAGTCACATAGCTCAAGCATTCTAGGAATTTCACTAATCATTGGAATTCTAAGTAATTGCTTATGTCCTGGTATATCTTTATAAATTTCAAAATTATCTAATCTAGATTCACCAAAGTATTTTATACCTGCTTCATAATATAATTCTGCCATTCTACGATTACCACAGAATCCTTTAGTTACTGCTAATACTTCAATATTTTTTTGTTTACAAATTTCTATAGCTCTTTTTACATTGTGTTTAAATTTAATTTCGTTAATAATTAATTTTGGAAAACTCATTCTACCTCTTTAGTTTTTTGTTTTATTTTTTAGAATAAAAAAGTCTTTTTTACCTTTTTTTAATAGAGCATATTTATTAGCATAATTATTGAATTCAATTTCTTGGTTTTCATTTTCAATAACAATTCCATCAATTGAAAATGATTTTTTGGATATAAATTCTCTGGTTTCACGATTTGAACAAGTTATTTTGTAATTGTTAATCAAGTCAATAAACTTAGTTTTTTGGTTTATTTCTAAAACTGGAATTGAGCCCCTTATCATTTCAATATCTTCTAAATTTAGTTGTTCATCACTTTTAGAAAATAACACTTCACTGATTTTTTTAGCAGTATTTGCAATTTCATTTGAATAAATATCTTTAATAACTTCATATGCTAATGTTTTTTGAGCAATACGGTGATGCTTTTTTTCATTGTGATTAGACATTATTTGGCTAATTTCTTTTAGATCTAAAAAAGTTAATATTTTTAAGAACTCTTCAACTTTTTTATCTGATACATTTAATAAAAATTGATATAAAGCATATGGACTGGTCATTTTGCTATCTAATCACAGTGCTCCTCCACCTGTGGATTTGCTGTATTTATTACCGTTTTCATCAGTTAATAAATTAATTGTTAAAGCAACTGCTTCTTTAGAATCTGAGGGATTTATTTTTCTAATAAACTCTAGTCCTGTTGTTATATTGCCTCATTGATCAGAGCCTCCAACTTGAATTTTAGTATCATAATTAAAATACATATTTTTAAAATCTCAACCCTGTAGTAATTGATATGTCAATTCAGTAAAGGTTAGACCGTTTTCTAATCTTGTATTAATACTTTCTTTTTCTAAAAGATAATTAACATTAATTAGTGTTCCGACTTCTCTTAAAAATTGCATAACACTCATATCCTTATAAAAATCATAATTATCAACAACTGTTAGTCCAAAACTTTCTAGTTGTTTTTTAATAGCTGCTTTATTTTTTTGAACATCACTATCACTTAATAATACACGTTCAGTGCTTCTAAAGCTAGGGTCCCCGATCATTCCAGTCATACCACCTAAAACTGCATATGGTTTATAACCAGCTTTTTTAAACCTTAACAAAGTTAAGATTTGTAAATAGTTGCCTAAGTGTAAACTTTTTGCAGTTGGATCAAAACCAATATAAACTCCAGAACCTTTTTTAATTTTTAAAAATTTTTCTTCACTTGAAATGTTATTTAAAATTTGTCTTTGTTTTAGTTCTTCTAAAAATTTTGCTGGCATATTATCTCCTAAATTTGTGTAATGATGTTGAGGTTATTAAAATAAATATATGTAAATTATAATATATAAATAAATTTAGATTTTTTAAATGTCAAGTGGTTTTAGATTATATATTTGCTTTTAATATTTGCTTTTAATTTAAATTCAAAAGTCATTACTTGCGACAATATCAAAAATATTTATATCAATTCCAACTTAATCTATATAATTTAGTAACAAATTAAATGTAATTTAGGAGAAATATGAAAATTAAAATAATTGTAGATTCATCTTGTGGACTTAATGAAGCCCAAGCAAATGAAATGGGCTGAGGCTTTATTCCTCTTCAAGCAGAAGTTGAAGGGAAAACTTATCAAATTGGTAAAGATATTTTAATAGATGATTATGTTAAATTATGAAAAGAAAACCGCAAAATAGATGCCAAGACATCAGCGTCATCTTTAGGATATAATGAAGAAGTTGTAGCAAAATATCTAAATGATTATGACAAAATTATCATATATCCAATTTCTAAGTTTTTATCTTCACAAACCAATTTTTTAACAACTCAATTTCAAGATAATGACAAAGTTTTTGTTGTTCAATCTAAACATTTATCTTTTTTAATTTTTAAAAATTTACTTGAATTTGAACAAAAAATTAAAGATGGTGTCGCATTTGAAGAAGCTTGTGAAATATTTGAAAAAAATAATGACAAATTAATTTTAATTCCGCAATTTAATGATGCCTTAGTTAAAGGTGGAAGATTATCAAAAAGTGCTGCAGCTATTGCAAAATTGCTAAGAATTGTACCTATTTTAAAATTCGATAACGGAATTCTTGAAAAAGAAGCAATTGGAAGAATATTTAGCAAATCACTTGAAAAAGTTGTGGCCGATATGTGAAAAAACAATCAAGAAAACATCACAAATAAATGCTTATTAATAATTCATTCTGGAAGTGAATTATTAGAAGAATTAACAGCTAAATTTAAGAACATTATTAATAACCAAATACCTGTTTATTCGCTCGATTTACCAGTAGATATTGCTATTCATACTGGTGTTGGAGCAGTGTGTACGACAATAATTAAAATTGATCCTAAAATTGAATCTAAGTTCTTTAAATATGCTAAAAAATGATAATTTTTAAGGCCTTTTTTTGAATAGAAGTGCCTTTTTATTAATTTTATTAAAATCTATGTTAAGATATGTCATTATTAATAATAATGACTTTTTAATAATTAAATGAGGAGATAAATATATGGAAACTAATGTAATTGAAGATAAAAAAATATATGATGATTTTGGTTCTTTAGCTGACAATAAGAAAAAAAACTCGATTACTTTATTGCTTAAAATATTACTTTTAAGTGTTTTTGCTTTGAGTTCTTTATTGCTATTATTTTTAGCACCACAATCTTTATTTGCAAATAGATTGTTCATTAACAAAGATATTCAATATTTTTTAGTTTTTACTAACCCTGCAACTGAAAGAATTAATTATCTTGTTTTATTTCGGATGTTTTTTTTAATTGGAATATTTATATATACAATAGCTAAAAATTTTTCAAATATTCTTGATAACAAAGTTAACACTAAAAAATATATTCCTTGGTTTGTAATTTATTTATTATTTTCATTAATCTCAGTTACTTTATTGTTTAGTTTTTTTAAAAACGACACAATGTCTTATTATTATTTATCCTATTTTTCAGTTTTTGTTTTAGCTTGTGACATATCTTATTCAGTGTACACATATAAGTTAAAAAGAAAAACAAATCCTTTGGTTTATAAATCAAAGACTCCAACAATAATTTCAATTACTTCAAGAATTATTTTAGTGCTAAGTTTTTTAATCACTATTAGTGTTTGAATATTTAGTATAAAAGGTGATAAATTTGATTTTTTAAACAATAATATTGTTCATAAAACTTTCATAGATTTATTTAACAAAAGAGATATCAAAAACTTATTTTTAAATATTTTATTATTTTTATTCCTAGTTTTAGTTATTTGTGGAATTAATATTGAAAGAATTATTATTGTAACTTCTAAGAAACATAATTTTGCTGATACAAAAGAAAAAATATTATTATGAATCGTATTTGGTTTTGTTGGTTTAATTTGATTTACAAGAGCTATATTTTATAAAAATAGTACTACAATAATTGACACTAAAATAAATAGCAATAATTACTTATATTTAATTGGATTATTAGGAATATTTATTGCGTTTAGTTTTTATGTAACTCTAAATTTTGCTAAAAAACTAAAATTAAGAGGCTCATTAGCTAAAACTGTAACTATGTCATTTAGTTTAGTGGTTATTTGAATTATTGCTAGTTTAACTGCTTTAAAAAGTAGTGGCTTATTAGTTAATAACATAATGACCTTATTTGCAGCTTTAAGTACTCTTATCATTATTTGTATTTATAAATGAAATAATAACTCTGAAAGTTTATATGTAGCTATATTTATTAAACTAATTGCCATTATGGTTGGCACAACATTAATACTAAATGGAATTAATAGTCTATTATTAGCAAACAACAATGAATCTTTCTATCATATAAATTCAATATTGTCTTTAAATCAAATATTTATAATCACAACATTGAGCCTAGTTTTTGCTTTTAGTATCTCTGTATTAATTAATTTAATGGTTGTATTGTTTAAATTAACTAAGAAAAACAAAACCAAAGCGATAAGTGAGGCTAAATAGTGAAAACAGATAAAAAAGAAATAAAAGTTCTTAAAGATTGTTATAACAAAATTGAAGAATATAACCAAAAATTTTTAGATATAAAATCTGCTAATAAATTTATAAGTTACCAAAAACTATTTTCTACACTTTTAATTAAAGCTTCACATGGCTCAAAAAATAGAGACCTTGAAAAAATATCTAATTCTTTATATTTAGCTTTAGAAAAAAGATTTGATGTTATTTTTGATGACTTTATTATCAAATATGAACTATCAGAACACTTAAATAATTATTTTATTAGCCCAACCACTTCTAACACCATTAGCACTAATTTTGAATCTATTGACTTAAGTGCTAATAACAAAATTCAAGATCCAACATTAATCAAATTACTTAACTCAGAAATTAAATCATTACTAAAAGATGGTTTTATTGTCGAAATAATGAAGGGAATAGCTATTTGACAGCGTCAAAAAATTGAAATTTATTTCAGTAAAGAAAATATATTAAGGTGATAATATGCATGTAAAAAAATGAGAGGAAAAACTTCAAAATTTAGAGAATATTTTGACTAAAGTGAATAACACTAAAAATATTCTCCTTATTGACATAATGAAGTTAACAAAAAAACTAAGGTTTAATATTACCAACTCTTTGCTTAACATTAACCTTATCACCGCTATTAACCAAAAATATGCTATTAAAAATAAATTAATTCACAATAAAAACAACAAGGGCGCTATTTTAAATAAAATTAAATCGATTTTTAAAAGAAGCCCAAAATTATGAATTTATCTAACTGAAAAACAAAAATACTCAACTGATTCATATACACGTTATGAAAAGAAGTTACTTGAAGTTGCAGCTAAAAATAAAGATGATTTTATAGCTATAGGTGACCGTGCTACAGAATTTTGCAAAACAAACAAACTAAACATTGTTAAATCTTATAGCGAAGAAGATAAAACAATAACTAATATTCCTCTAGTTTTAAGTCAGTTAATCAAAATTTTAAATTTAGAAAATAATTACTCTGAAGTTAACTTTGTTCTAAATACTAATAAAAACTTTAATGGCTATTTTACAATACTTCCAATAGACCAATTTGATGTTAATAAATTAGTACATGAAGAAAAAATTAATACTTTAGCATTTGATATATCTAATTTTAAGATTTATCCTAAAATTGAAGAATTTATTGAAAACGAAATTAATATTTTTCTTGAAAATGCTATTTATTCTTTAGTAATCGAATCTTCATTTTATAATGCTAAAAATGACCTTGTAACTACAAATAAAATTGTAGGTCAAATCGAAGAAGAAATCGAAAGCATTAAGAAAAAAACCATGCGTATTCGAAGAGAAAAAGAAATTGAAGAAATTGTTATGTTAACTATGTCTAATGAAAAAAATGGAGGATTTAAATAATGTCAAAGAATTCTTCATTTAAAATAATTATCAATTATATTGATAACAAATCACTTGTTATTCGAAACGCAGAGCTTTATGTTAACATTGACGACAACGATGATTGAGCTTTAGTCGATTCAGATGCCGTAATGGCTTATGACAAGACAGTTATTAAAATTAATGATATAGACACTAATAAGCAGTTTTATTTATTCTTATTTAATACTAATGTGATTGTTTATAACAAAGAAATTGTTATTAATACTTTTAACAAAGAAATGATTTACAAAAAATCAAATAAGGCAATAAATAATAAACAGCAAATTAATGAATTAAATGAAAAAATTAAATACTTTAATTCATTACAAACAATTGGTTTAAGTTTAGATCAATATATTGAATGAAACAATTTAAAAAGAAAACTATATATTGAAAATATTAAGCACAACCTTAAACTGATAGGAGAAAACAATTATGAAAATCAAAAATAAAATTTTGGCACTTGGTTCTATCCCGATTCTGGCTTTAGCACCAACTTTTGTTGTTTCATCTTATTTTTCAAAACAAAAAGATGATAAAAATAAGGAAGATAAACTCTCACCTGATTTTGGTCAATTTCTTAATATAGCTAATGAAAAAATAAAAGAAGGAACAACCAAAACAATCGATTCAATAATTAGTTTTCTAAAAAATGAACAAAATAAATTAGTTGCTTTTTTAAATAGTAACGATGAAAAAACCCAAAATCAATATAAAAGTACTTTTGAAAAAGCAATTTATGTTAAAAACTTAATTATTTATTTTGAAAGAAACAAAGAAGCAATACTAAAAAAACCTCAAAACACTGCTGGTTTTAACATTGTGTTTCCATTTGTTGTTGCCAAAAATGAAAAATTTGAAATGTCAGATATATCTTTTAATAACAAAATATATGAAGAAATTAGAGTTGGTTCTACTGAAGATACAAATTACAAAGAACAATTGGGTATGGGTACTCAAAATAAAATAACAAAAAAAAGTACTCGAACAAACACTGTTTCAAAGAAAAAGTTTGAAGAATTAATTGCAAATTATTTCAATGACCTAAATGAACAATTACCTAAAATGTTATTAGAAGAAAAAGATATTCCTAGATTTGGAAAAGATTTAAGTTTCAAACATGAAATTGATGAAGTTATACCTAAAGGTTTCAAATCTTGACAAGATTATATTCAACCAAAACTTAATAGGAAATTTATTGTCTTTGATATAGAACAAAATAAAAATTTTGTTGAAAAAGAACAAGAACAACAAAAGAAAGACGATGAACCCATTACTAAACCTGACTTAGTGCCTGGGGATAAACCTAAAAAGGATTTTGATCGTGAAGAACAAATTCAAGCAATACCTAATTTAATGCCATTTGTTTCAAGCAAATATGCCCTAAAAGAAGCTCAAACACTAATCAACAATTTTATAGAATTAGATGCATCAAGAAAACAAGAAATGTTTTTCTTTAATAATCCAATTAATACTAGATATAAATACACCGTTCAAGCTGTAAATAAATCAAACAAAAAAAATAGCTTAAGTGTGGATATTCATATTGTCGACCAAGTTACAAAAAAATTTAGACCTTATACTTTTGAACTAGAAGTTAATAACACTAAAGCTCAACAAGCTCTAAACCTTGTGTATGAACAAATAATTAATGCTAATAAGAATTTATTCCAGCAAATGATTAAATCATTAGGTGTGGATGAAAAAATTGATTATAATCAACTTAGAAACGATGAATTACGTGATTCATTATATAACCTAATAACTACAGCAGTCGTTTTAACCAATAGTGAATCTTATGTAAAAGAATCAAATAAAATTATTTCAAATACTGCAGCTGAATATATGAAACAAAACGATGAATCAGTTATTAAAAAAGGTATTCAACAGTCTAATAACTTATTACTAACTAGTTTATTTTCATCAAGAATTAATAATAATGATTATTTCTATTCACTTTCTCAATCACTAAAAAATGTTTTATTAAGATTTAAAGCAATAACTAAAATAAATGAAAAAATAATTAAAACTAAATTCGCACAAAGCGGAATGGATTTAAACGTTATAAATGAATACTATAATCATGTTAATCTAAAGATTTCGCGTTTAATTGCTTCAGCAAAGATAAGAACAATTGATATTATGGATTGATATGACAACTATACAACTAATGTAAATGAAGTTATGAATAACTTTGCTACTCTAGCTTTCTTGGTTGATAATAAACCAATGACAGAACAAAAGAATAAAGAAGATCTAAAAAAAGCTTATGAGATAGCTAACGCACAAATTCAAAGTGATAAAAAAATTAACACTAATGTAATGAATAAGGTTGGATATGCTCTAAGTGCTCTTTCAGGAATTATATTATTATCATCACTAATTTTTATTGGTGTTAGAAAAAATGAACTAAAAGTTCTTAAGACTAAAAAACTACTAATTACAACATTTTCAATAATTGCCATTGTTTTATTAGTTTCAATAATGATGATAGTCTTATAATATTCAAACATGCATAAATCAATGCATGTTTTTTATTATTCTAATTTTAAGTATAAAAAAAAGCACCAAATGGTGCGATTAAAATTATTTGTTTTTAGCTTTTTCTTGCTCATGTTTTTGATGTGCGGATGTTACAATTGCTCTTGTACTTTTTTCTTCATAGTCCTTTATTTCTTTATCAGCTTCTTTGTAAGCTTTCAAGTTTTCAGGATCATTTAGTTCAGCTAATCTTTCAAATACTAATTCTGTTAGTTTTTGTTGTTCAAATCTTTCAATTGTAAAGAATGATTTAATTTGTTCAGCTGATAGAGTATATATACTTGTTAGTTTTTCAATTTCTTTGTTATATAACTCTTCACTGACTTTTAATTTCTCTACTTCAACAATTTTGCCTAATATATAAGAATGTGATAAGTTCTTTTTAGCTTCATTATTGTAATTAGCAATGATTGATTCTTTTGTTGAACCTGTAAATTCTAGGTAATCATTTTCACTAATACCTTGTTGTTTGATATTCTTTAAAAAATCATTGTAGTATTTTGTAGATTCTTCACGAATGATTATGTCTGACATTTCAATTGTTGTTTTAGAATTAATTTTTTCAATGGCTTTATCCATGAATTCTTTAATTGCTATTGAGTATTTTTCTTTTAAAGCATTGTGTTTTACAAAAACATCAAAGTCTTCTTTATTATTAACTAAAGCATTAAGTTTAACTTCTTTAAGAAACTGATCATTAACTTCAGGATAATTAGGAGTTTTAATTGAATGAATTGTTACTTTAAATACTACATCTTTTCCAGCTAGATCTTTTACATGGTATGTTTCAGGAAATTTTAAGTCTAAATCCTTAGTTTCACCTTTTTTTAGTCCGATCATTTTTGTTTCAAAACCAGGAATAAATTGATTTGAACCTACTCTTAGAGTAAAATCAGCTGATGTTCCACCATCAAATTGTTTACCATCAACATATCCTTCAAAATCAAATACAACTTCGTCGTTTAATTTGATTGGTTCTTCAGAATCAAGCATTACTAAATAGTTTTCTAAAATACTTTCTTCCGTTTTTTTCAATTCTTCTTTAGATAAGTTAAGTTTTGATAATTTAATGTTTAAGCCTTTGTAATCTCCTAAATTAACTTTTGGAAATAATGGAAACTTAAATTCATATGTAACTTTATCAAAAGAAATTTCAGTAATGTTTAAAGCAGGTGTATGGTCAGTTAGATTATCATCATCTTTAATTTGGGTCAAAATATGCTTTTGGTAAACATCTTCTAAACTTCTGCTAACTGTTTTATTAATAACTTTTGATTCACTAATATATTTTTCAGCTTCTCTTAATGGAGCTTTACCTTTTCTAAATCCAGGAACGGTAATTTCTTTTGCAAGGTTTTCTCTGGTTTTATCTAAAGCCTTTTTTCATTCTTCACCTTCTAAGGTGTAATTAATAATTAATTCTGTATTGTTTTCATTTATTTTTCTTGACATTTGCGTCTCCTTGGAATAAAAAAATTATGATAATATTATAACATTATTTATTTAAATAATGCATATAAGATTGATTCAGCTTTATTTAAGTCTTTTTCTGATTTTTCATTGAATAGAACTGCTGTTACATTTTCGATAATTTTGTAATCATCATTAGTTTTATTTTTAAGTATTTCAACTCAATTTTGGAATAAATAAGCACTAAATACTTGTCTAGCTATTTTAGTTTTTGCAATATCTGAACTAAATGCGTTTATGATTCTACTTTCCATTTTTGCAATATCTGGATTCTTTAAAAAAGAGCCATCTTTTAAAGGGTTTATAATTTCATTTTTTATTTTATAATCATAATCAATGCCCTTAGTTTGCAGCAAATCATAAATTAGAGTTTGAAATCCGGAATTATCAAATCCCTCTCCATTAAAAAAGTATTGAAATTCGCTTAAGTATTTTGATATGTCTCGAGTTTTTAGTTCATTATAAATTAACATAAAAATATAATCCATTTTTTTGTTTTTTAAGGAATTAATTAACTCTAAAGTTTCTAATGAAGTTTTTGTTTTCAAATTATTTTTTTTAATTTGAAATGTAATGTTGTTTCGCACTGTTTCAATTTCCTTTTGCATTTGTGTCATTGGAAATTGTTTTTGAGCATCATCTAAAAGATATATTGCCTTTAGTGGATCTTCATAACGCATTTCTAAAATTCTATCTATAAATGCACTAAATTCTTTTTCTAATAAATTGTTCATAAATAGAATTTTACACTAATTTAAAGACAATAAAAACTATTAATAACTTATAATTATAATATGTTGATTTTTTAAAGAAATTGAAAATTTACACTAATAATTAAAGGAGATAAAATAGATGTCTAAAATACAAAAGATCTACGCATATGAAGTATTAGACAGTAGAGGTAATCCTACTGTTAAAGTGGAATTAAGTACTAAAAAAGCTTTTGCAGAAGCACTAGTTCCTTCTGGAGCTTCAACCGGTTCAAAAGAAGCTTTAGAACTAAGAGATAAGGGAACTAAATATGAAAATAATTGATATGGTGGAAAAGGTGTACAAAATGCTTGTGACCATGTTAACAATGAATTATCAAAACTATTAATTGGTAAGGATGTTAAAAATCAAAAAACAATTGATAAATTAATGATTAAAAGTGATGGCACTGAAACAAAATCAAAATATGGAGCTAATGCAATATTAGCAGTTTCTTTAGCAGTAGCCAAAGCTGCAGCTATGGAACTTAAAAAACCATTATATGAATATTTAGCTACTTTAGCAGGTAAGGACACTAACGGTTTTTCATTACCAGTTCCTATGCTTAATGTTATAAATGGTGGAGAACATGCTTCAAATACTATTGATTTTCAAGAATTTATGATTATGCCTATTGGTGCTAAAACTTTTAAGTGTGCACTTCAAATGGCAAACAAAGTATTCCATACATTAGCTAAATTACTAAAAAATGCAGGGCATGGAACTCAAGTTGGTGATGAAGGTGGTTTTGCACCTAATCTTCATACACATGAGGAAGCTTTGGATTTCTTAGTTAAGGCAATAAAAGAAGCGGGATTTAATCCAGCAACATCAGGAGAAAATGCAATAGCAATTTGTTTAGATGCAGCTAGTTCTGAAATATATGATAAAAAAGCTAAAAAATATATATTTAAGAAATTTAAGCAAGCCTTAGTTGAAAAAAGAGAAGGTTTCGAAAAATATTCACAAAATAAATATGAATTCAGTAGTCAAGAGTTAGTTGAATACTTTGGTAAATTAATTAATAATTATCCAATTATGTCTATTGAAGATTCACACCATGAAGATGATTGACAAGGTTTTATTAAAATGAATGAAGCTTATGGAAAAAAAGTTCAATTAGTTGGAGATGACTTAATTGTTACAAATCCAAAATATATTAAAATGGCAATAAACAAAAAAGCAATTAATGCTTCATTAATTAAAATTAACCAAATCGGATCATTAACAGAAACATTTAAAGCCATTCAAATGTCGCAAGATGCAAATTTAGTACCAGTTATTTCACATCGTTCAGGTGAAACAGAAGACACATTTATAGCCGATTTAGCAGTAGCATTTAGCACCGGAGAAATTAAAACAGGTTCAGTTTCAAGAACAGATCGTATAGCTAAATATAATCGTTTAATTAAAATTGAAGACGAATTACAACAAAAAGGAATTTATCCAGGTCTAAAAGCATTTAATAATTTGAAATAAAAAAGTGTATTTTTATACTTTCTAATATCAAGTCTTAAGACTAAGGCTTGATTTTTTAGTCTTGTTTAATTCAGTAATGAAAACAAAAAACCACAACTTTGAAATTGGGGCCTTAAGTGAAATACCAAGTGCAACACAAAACATGCTTGATATTTTTATTATAAAATACAAAGCCAAAATTTTTAAAAAGTACCATTTAATTTAAATCAAAGTTGATTTTGCAAAATAAAAAATCTATCACTAAATTGATAGAAAAAATAAACAATAATTTACTAAATATTTAGTTTATATAAAATTTTCTTTCAAAGAGAGTTTCTTAGCCAATCTTCATTCGAATATTTCTCTTGGCATTTCATTTATTTTATTTTGAATATTTTGCAATTCTTGAGGAGTAATTAAATTAAAATTAAATCTTTTTTTATATTCTCGTCTGAATATGCCGTTCCAGTTTTTCATTTGGACCGCGTTGAAATGAAGCGTATGATTGTGCTCGATAAATTTTTATATCTAGTCATCTTGCTAAAATGCCTATTTTTTCAAATCCTATTCCATTATCAATGTTTATGCTTTTTACACTTAAATTATTTTCCTTTATTAATTTTCTTAATTCACTATTTATTTCATAGCTTGATTTACTTAATATAAAGGCAGTGAAAGACAACTCTTGTTTTTCCTTCAGTCGAGGTTAAAATATTCCTATATCCAGAACTACGTTTACCAATTATAAGGTGGCCTATTAATGTCTTTATTCTTCTCTTAAATCAATAGATTTAGGTCTTGTCCATATTGGAAAGCTTTTGATTAACCTATTACCCCTTGATATTCCAACACATCCAATTTTTGCAGTTAATTTTACTCATTTTAAACACTTTTTTATTCTAGTTGTTTTACTTTTTACCTAGAATCTAAATCTTTACATATTTTGTTGATCGACCACTGCCTACCTGTTTTATCTTTTTATTGTCCTGTAATTCTTTTAAAGCTCGTTCTATTGTCCTTTGTGATATATCTGGACAGAGAATCATAATATCTTTTTTGGAAAGTGGTTTCAATGATTTTTGGATAACAGAAAATACCCTTTCAGGTGAAGTTAATTTTTCTTTTCCAATTAGATTAAATCTATCATCACATTCTTTGTATGCTTTTAAGAAAATACCCAGCATATACTTTATGAAAGGGAGTTCATCATTTTCTCCAGTATGCCATTTTTCACTGGAGTTCTGTAATTCTTCATAATAAGAGTTTTTGGTTTTTTCAATAAGCATTTCTATACTGATATACCTTCCAACAAAATAACCGAACTTATAAAGTAAAAGAAGTGACAGTATTCTACTCATTCTTCCATTCCCATCATCAAAGGGATGAATGCATAAGAAATCATGTATAAGTACCGGTATTAGAATTAGTGGTGGAATATTTGCTTTCACCGCTTCCTTGTAAGCCTCCACCATTTCATCAAAGTAAAGTTCTGTTTCAAAACTGCTTACAGGTCGAAATCGTACTTTTTTATTCCCGAAAGCATCTACTTCTACAATGGTGTTATCTATAGTCTTAAATTTCCCCTTATTATTTATATAGGAATAAGAATATAATTGATTATGAAGTGTTAAGATGTCATTTTTATTAAATTCTATATAGGCATAATTTTCATGGATAATATCAAGCACATGTCTATACCCTGCAATTTCTTCTTCATTTCTGTTTTTGGGTTCTGCTTTTTTATTCATCAGCTCTTTAAGTCTTACATCATTAGTATAGATCCCTTCAATAGCATTGGAAGATTTTGTACTTTGTATTTTAGCAACATCTATCATCTTATCTAAAATATCCGGATAATTTTCTACATATAGTTCTTGCTTTCCCTTATATTCATGGATCTTTGCAATAGTATGATATATATTAACAGATAAAGATAAATCCATAAGTTTTAAATAATTAAATTTTCTCAAAACAACACCTCCTTTTTTCATAGCCATTATACCATATTTGGCTATGAAAAATCAATAATGGCGAGAATAATTTCGCCATTACCTTAAGTGAAATATCAAGTGCAACACAAAACGTGCTTGATATTTTTATTATAAAAATACAAAGTTAAAATTTTTGAATAATACCATTTAATTTAAATCAAAGTTAATTTTGCAAAATAAAAAATCTATCACTAAATTGATAGAAAAAATAAACAATAATTTACTAAATATTTAGTTTATATAAAATTTTTTTTCAAAAAAGAGTTTATAGGCAGACCTTCATCCCAGTATTTCTCTTGGCATTCCATTTATTTTATTTTGAATATTTTGCAATTCTTGAGTAGTAATTAAATTAGAATTAAATCCTTTTTTATATTCACGTCTAAATATACCGTTTCAATTTTCATTTGAACCACGCTGAAATGAAGCATATGGTTCTGCTCGATAAATTCTTATATTTAGTCATCTTGCTAAAATGCCTATTTTTTCAAATTCTATTCCATTATCAATAGTTATGCTTTTTACATTTAAATTATTTTCTTTTATTAATTTTCTTAATTCACTATTTATTTCATAACCTGATTTACTTAATATAAAGGCAGTGAAATAAACATATCCTCCATTTGTGGTAGTCCACTAATAGGGGATATGTTTATCAAAGGAAATATGAAAATATTTTTTTTAATAATTTATAATTCATGTAGGTCTCCAGGGTTATTTTGTGGGGCCTTTTTTATTTTTAAATATAAAAAATTCAAGCTGCCCCACATTTATGTTTTACAATAATGTGTTGCACTTGAATTTTCAATTCAGCAACCACAACTTTGAAATTGTGGTTTAATGATTATTAATCGATTTTAACTTTAACTGAAGCACCCATTGATGTTGAAACTACAATATTTAAAATGTATGTTCCTTTAACTGCTTGTGGTTTTAGTCTTTTAATTGTTTGAATTAAGGTTTCAGCATTTTGAACCAATGCTTGAGTGGTCATTGATTTTTTACCAACTGAAGCATGTACAATACCACCTTTATCAGCACGGTAGTTTGCTTTACCTTTTTTAAGTTCTTCGACTGCTTTAGCAGGGGTTGTAGTTACAGTTCCAGTTTTTGGGTTAGGCATTAAACCTTTAGGTCCCAATTTTTTACCATATTTACCTAAAATTAACATCATTTTAGGATCTGCTACTATTACATCAAAATCGTATTTATCTTGATTTAATACTTCTGGTAGTTCTGCTGAAGAATATACATAATCAGCTCCTGCTTCTTTAGCAGATTTTTGTGCTGTTACTTCATCTGTAGCCACTAAAACTTTAACGGTTTTACCAGTTCCATTTGGTAGAACAACTGCTCCACGTAGTTGTTGATCTGATTTTCTAGTATCAAGATTTAGTCTAATTGCTATGTCTAATGATTCATCAAATTTAGCGAATGAAGCTTTTTTTGCTAGATTAATTGCATCTTCTAAAGAATAAACATCTTTTTTGTTAACTAATGTTTTTAAAACTTTAGCATTCTTTGTAATTCTTTTAGCCATTAGTTAGCACCGCCTTTTAGTCATTCATCATAACCTTCAACAGTTATACCCATATTTTTTGCAGTTCCTGCAACTTGACGCATAGCAGCTTCGATTGTATTTGCATTCATATCAACCATTTTATATTCAGCAATTTGTTTTAGTTGGTCAATTGTAATTGAACCAATTTTTTCTTTATTTGGAGCACCGCTACCTTTTTTAGCTTTAGCAGCTTGTGCTAATTTAAATGATGTAGGAGCAGTAAATAATTTGAAATCAAATGATTTGTCTTTGTATACTGTAATAAGAACTGGAACAGGTTCTGCTCCCCTGTCTCTTGTTTGGTCATTAAATGCTTTAGTAAATTCAGGCATATTAATACCAACACCAGCTAGGGCTGGACCAGGTTTTGCTTGTCCGGCCATAAATTGTAATTTAGCTTTTTTAGCTATTTCTTTTGCCATTTTAAAATCCTTTCGATAATTGTGGTGCAAATGAATTTATTTATTTTAAATTCTCCCACTTGCTAGAGGCAATTTTTAATTGCATTTAGAATTATAACACAAACATTTATTATGTTAAATAATAATTTGTTTGCTTAAAATTCATCAATATGTTGTTTTAATAGACCTATATTTTCTTCTACTATTTCAGCAGCAGTCATATCAATATATGGCTTAATTTTTGTGCCTGAAATTAGAATTGTTGGACTAACTTTAGCTCCAAAGAAATTTCATATTCCTTTTAAAAAAGAAGTATGACTGGCTCACTGATATCAACCATCAGGCGCTCCTTGGGTGGCAATAATTTTGATTACTAAATTATCTAATAATCCAACTGAACCACCTTTAGTTGAATATTTATAAGAAAACGTTTTATTTGCTACTGCAATGCGATCCAAAAAATTCTTTAAAACTGCTGGAACATTGAAATTAATCATTGGACAAGATATTATTAATTTATCAGCTTCTTTTAATAAATTAATGTATTTATTAGATAGCTCTTCAGAATATGTTTCTGGCATATTTTTTGATGTTTGACAAGTTGTTGCCATTTCTAAATCATTAAGATCTAACTCGATGATTTCTTCATTTTGATGATTTGTTTTATATAATTCAACAAATTTTTTGGTTAATAAAGTAGAAATTGAGTTTTTTGGCTGTATTGGTGAAGAGTATAAAACTAAAATTTTTGACATATAAATCTCCTTAACATTATTGTATTTAAGTTATATTACTTTTAAAGTAATAAATAACTAGAATAATTATATTGTTATTTCATCATAGTCAAAATTTTTAGAGTTTTTAATATCATTGCCATAAATTGAATTTAGTTCAGATATTTTAATAATTTTTTTAGCATCATCGATTTTTTTAATTGTTTTATTATCTAATAATATTACTTTTGAATTTAAATAAAGGGCATGGTTGGGATTATGGTCTGACATTATGATTGTTTTTCCACTTGCTTTTAATTCATTTATCATTTTTAGAACCATATTTTGATTTTTTAAATCCAAGGCACTAGTAGGCTCATCTAAATAGATAATACTTGTATCCTGTAATATGGCAGCACAAATTTCAATAATTTGTTTTTGACCGCCTGATAATTCAATAACTAAATTATTTATATAAGCATCCATGTTAACTTCTTTTAATAAAGCAAGGATTTTTTCATTGTTTCGAGTCTTTTCACTTTCAAAAAACTTATATTGATTAACGAAGCTAAATTGTAAATACTCTAAAACACTGAACTCTGATATATTGTTAGTGCTTTGAGATACATAACTAAATAATTTAGATCTATCTTTTATGGAAATATCATTTAAATCTTTGTTATTTATCAAAATTGTATTTTTATCAATTTTTTCTAGTCCTGCTAGACATCTTAATAAAGTACTTTTACCTGAACCATTTATTCCTAATAAAACATAAATTTCGTTTGGCTCAATAGTAAAATTTAGATTTTCTAAAATGTTATCTTTTTTATATTTAAAAGAAAAATTTCTAACTTTGATCATACAAAATTCTCCTCTTGGATTGTATTATTAGAATGACGGCTAATAAAGTAGCTCCTAAAATACCAGAAATAGCAGAAATAGGAATTTCAGATTCGATTAAAGATCTGGAAAATATATCTATTAATACCATTGTGCTTCCGCCTATTGTCAAAGAAAATGGAATGGTAATTTTAGTATTATTACCAAGCATTAATCTAATAATATTAGGTATTACTAAACCAATTCAAGATATATTTCCAACAATACTAATGGAAGCGGCAGTTAAAAAAGTGGCTGTTATTATAATCGCTCATCTATAAGCTTTATAATTTATACCTTTCGATTGTGCTTGTTCGAAACCTAATCTAATAATATTTATTTTTCATCTGATTAGTAATAAGAAAATGACGCATACTAAATATATTGGTAAAAATAAATATACATTAACAATTTTGGCATTAGAAAAACTTCCTAATAATCAAAATACAATGGTTGGTAATTGTGTTTGCTCATTAGCAAAAGATTTTATTAGACTAACAACACTTGACATTAAACTTGAAATAATAATTCCTGACAAGATTAAAGATAAATTTGATTTTGACCGAAATACTTTGGACAAGAATATAGTTAAAAATATAGTTCCTATCCCAAAAATAAAAGCCATAATGCTAATTCCTATGCCTCATGCTATTCCAGATCAACCTAAAATAATTGCTATTACAGCTCCGACACTAGAACCTGAAGAAACACCTAAAATTCCTGGAGAAACTAAGTTGTTTTTAAATGTTTCTTGATATGTTAGCCCGCTTAGTGTTAAAGCTCCTCCTACCATAAAAGCAATTAAAGTTCTAGGCAATCTTAGTTTTATAATTACTACATAATCATTATAGTTTTGAGAATTAATTTTATTTGTTATAACCAAAAAGAAGTTTTTTAAAGAAACATTATATCTTCCAACTAACAAAGACAAAATTATTATAAAAAATGAAAATAAGACTGTTATTGAAAAAATAATTGCTCTTATTTTCTTCTTTTTATTAATTAATATTTGCGCGTTGTCCATTTTTAATTTTTTCGATTTCTGTAGCTGTTAAATCATAATTGTAATAATACTTGTAGCTATCTTTAATCATTTTATCAATGTCAAATTTAAATTTTTCTGGTCAAAAATAATTAGCTAATGCAGCTAGATATATCATATTTTCTACACCTAATTGTTCAAATGGAATTATTCCAATTGGAATATTAAAAATCTTTTTGTTTTTTACTGCATTTAATTGTGAGTATTTTGGGTCTTTCAACAAAATTTCCTTATTTTGATTTTGATATTGACCTCCCAAAATAAAATAATCTGGATTATCCTTAATTAATTGTTCTTCTGTAATAGTAGAATCATTACTTTGATATTTTGAAGGTAGATAGTTAACTTTTAGCAATCTCATAAATGAACCTTGAATTGATAAATCTGGTTCAGTATAATTAATGCCCTTGTTTTTCTTATCACCTCTTACATAAAATACATTTTTTGTGGGGTTTTCATCTTTTAGTTTCATTTTAATTTCATCAATGATTTTTTGATAATCTTCTTTTCATTTATTAGCTTTTTTAATTAAATTATCATCATCTGGGAAAATTTTTGTAATAATATCACAATATTCAAAAAGGTAATCATCATAATTTGGGTAATGATATTGGCTTATAATCATTGTTGATAAATTAGCATCTTTAGTTTTATTAAAGTTATTTTGGTCAGGAGAAATAACTAAATCATAAGCTTCTTTTAAATAAGATTCTTTGTTAATTTTGTATTCTAAACTCTTATAGTTTTTAGAATATGGAATTATTTTAGACAACCATTCATTGTCTAAAAGACTTTTATAAATGGCCGATATGTTTTCGTGTTTATTAAAAGCAACAAGCATTCCAAATCCTGATCTAGCAGGAATGGCAATTTTAGTTGGGTTTATTGGTATTGAAACATTGTTTCCTTTAGAATCAATAATTTTTATAAATTTTTTTGATATTTTATCTTCATTGTCGCATTTTGAAGCAATCACAGGAATTGCAGCTGCTGATAAAGATAAAAATGGTAATATACTTTTTAATTTAAGCATATTTTTATCCTTTCAAGTATAGTTTTTTAATAACATAAATATTATAGTATATATATATATATATATATATATATCAATTTTGGTAGTTTTTTGTATCTAATAATAGTATCAGCAATTCTAAAAATAAACTAAAAACCAAGCCATTAAAAGACTTGGTTCTTAGTGATTGTAGACATATGGTGCGGATGAAGGGAATCGAACCCTCGTATTCAGATTGGCAACCTGATGTTCTACCATTGAACTACATCCGCATGGTGCAAGTGATGGGAATCGAACCCACGTATTCAGCTTGGAAGGCTGAAGTTCTACCATTAAACTACACTCGCAAATTGCTTAATTATTATATAACATTTAGATTTAAAAATTATGAATATTTTATATGAAAAAAGACATAACAAAAAAGTTAGAGCTAAAATGCCTTAAACTTTTTTGTGTATTTTTAACTAAGATTAAAATCTTAGTGATAAACAACTTAGACCACCGTCTAATTTTTTGTACTCTGAAGTATCGCAAACAACTACTTTATATGGTTGACCATCTGACTTTTTAAGGTTTTTAACTTTAGCTAATAATTTAGGATATCCTTCTGGAACTATAACAGTTTCATTAACTCAAATGCAATTTGCTGCATATCCTTCATCTGGTGTAACTACAATTTGATTAAAATCTTTAAATGTCGGATAATCTAAAAATTCTCCCGAAATTAATAAATTGTTGTGTTCTAGATAATTAACTCCTGTTTTTAAGTGTAGCATTTCAGTCATTGGAACTGGGATACATTTTTTGCCTATACTTGCTAAAATGTTATGGAATTGTCTAATACCTTCACTATTTGTACGGTCTGACATTCCTACAAAATAGGTATCGCCAACCATCATAACATCCCCACCATCTAATGTTCCAGGTGAAACAATTTTTTTAATTTTGTCTTCTGGAAAATACTCTTTTAGAATAGGTAGCATAAAATCTTTTTCACCATTTCTTGATTTTGCTCCTGGATTTGTTAAAATGGCTAATTCTCTTCCTGGAACAATTACAGCTGCATCTTCCACAAAACATGAATCCGGATAGTCTTCCAGTTTTTCAGCTACTCTTACTTTCAAGCCTGCATCTTCTAAAGCCTTAATGTAAGCTAAATGTTGTTTTTTTGCTAATTCATAGTCAGGTTTGCCTAGCTCTGGTGCTGATGTAATACCATTAACCATTGAACTTGCCGGTGTTCTAACTATAATGTCACTAAATTTTTTCAATATTCATTTTCTCCTTTTTTTATCTTTTACTACTTTTATTATATACGGAATATTGTTATAAAGTGCTTAATAATAAAATATTTATATTTTATATATGCAAAAAAACTAAAAAATAAAGCCAAAAAGGAAATAAAAAAATGGCGATCGTGGCAGGATTCGAACCTGCGACCACATGCTTAGAAGGCACGTACTCTATCCCCTGAGCTACACGACCGTTGCATATAATATTTTAGCACAAAATTGTTTTACAAACGATTTTATTAAGTGTTTTTTTAATAAAATCAAACTCTAAAATTAGCGATTAATTAAAAATTTTGTTATTTGTCAATTAATAGTGTAATTTGTTGTAACATTAATTAATCTTTATTAGAGGAGGAAAAATGAAAAAGAAAGTATTAGCAATAGGCTCAACTATGTTATTCATGGCACCTTTAGCTGCAATTTCTTGTGTTGATGTATCAGTTAAGGGCGAATTTAAAAAAACGGCAGTTGAATTTAGAAATTTAGCCTCAGGTCATTATCCAATTTCTAGCAACCAAATTAATTTATACTTCAAAAGAGGAAATAAAAATTCAATTCCTTATGTAGCAATTGAAGATATGTCAAAAACTTTAAGAGGCTTTTATAAAAGAAGTTATTGAAATAAAAAATTATATTCAAAAGAAGGTAAAGTTAGATATGACGCTTCTGGACTAAGTATTTTAGGTTTTAATAGTATAGTGTTTGATTTTGTTAATGACACCATTGAAATAGATTCACCATACTTTTTCCAAACTTTAGTTAGAAATTCTAGCCAGACAAATTATTCTAGACAAATTAAAACTAAGGGTGAAGATATTAAAGAACAATCAACAAAATATGTTTATGATTTAGGCAAATATCACATTGATATTGTTTATGAAAATTCGAAAACTTTAATTCCATTTAGTGTTTATAATACTCTATTTTGTAGTCAAAATTATTACAACATGTACTTTAATGGTGATACAGTTCTTGGAACATTTTTTGATTTAAGTGACAGAACTCAAGGAATTGAAGAATTTAAGTCTCAAGGAAGCATATGATTATCTCAAAAAGCTCAAAATGATTATCAAAGATTGGATAACTATTACAACTTACTATTTACATTAGATCATTTCTACGGTTTAAAGAAAATTAAAAATATTGATAGTTTTGAAAAATTTATTGATAAAGACCAAAAAGCTCTTTTAATTTCAAATGACCCAACTAAATATAATGAAGCATACTCTAATTTGTTTTATAAAAAATTAAATGAACTACATACTAGCTTAAGAATGTATGGTTTCCATACTAATCCAACCCAAAAAATTGATGATGCTGCAAGAAATAAGAGTGAAGAATTTAAAGAATCAACTAGAATAAGCAATAAGCTTAAGCAAGCTCGTAAAACGTTGCAAGAACAACATGATGCCAAAAAATTCTTAATTAAAGATAATACTGCTTATATTATTTTTGATGAATTTCATGCTGCTGCTGATAAAGATCTAAAATTACCTGATTATGGTAAAGATACATTTGAAACTATTAGAGAAAAATTAGATACTATTGCAACGAAGCACCCTCAAGTGAAAAATGTTGTATTTGATATTTCACAAAATGGTGGGGGAAATATTGGAGCAATGCTAAGAACACTTGGCTTACTTACAAACAAAGACATTAAAACTCATTCTCTTGATACTTTATGAAATATAAACTCAACCACCACATATCAAATTGATGCAAACAAAGATAATAACTTTAATGACGATGATGCTTTCAGTCAATTTAATTACTTTATTTTAACTGGCAAAAATACCTTTAGTGCCGCTAATATGTTTGCAGCCGCTTCTAAAGAACTTAAAATCGCTAAAATTATTGGTCAAAAATCAGGTGGTGGAACTGCATCTATAATACCTATTGTTTTACAGGATGGTACTTCAACAATTATCAGTTCACAAGATACAGGTTGATTTATCAATGATGATAAAAAACAAGACCTAGAATTTGGTGTTCCTGTTGATATTGAAATATCATATGATGATTTTTATGATTTAAATCTTTTAGTTACTGAAATTAATAAATAGCAATTACACATTTAAAATGTATTTTAAAAACCCTGACATTAAATGCTGTCAAGGTTTTTTAAAACTAAAAATTTTCTTTTATTTTTTTAGCAAGTTTTAAACTTATTACTTTGGATAGTTCTTCTAAAGAAGCTTCAATGATATTATTATATGTTCCAAAAAAATCTAATAGTTTATTAATAGTTTTTTCTCCTATACCATTAATATTTTTTAAGGGGTTATTAAACATTTTAGAACGATGTCTTTTATTAAAATAATTTTTGGCATATTTATCCACTTCAATTTGAATTGAGCCTAAAAAATTAAATACATCTTCATACGGTATATTAATTTCTTGATTATTAATATCAACTAAAACTTTAGTGCGGTGTTTATCATTTTTAATTAAACCAAAAATAGGTTTATTTAAATTGTATTTTTGACATACCCTCTCAACTTCATTAATTTGGTTTTGATTACCATCAACAATAATTAAATCTACTAATTTGTGATACTCACTTAAAAAAGTTTTAGCATTTTGATACATATATTCCACATCAGCATTACGAGAGTTGTTTTTTGTTAATATAAATGCTCTACTTAAAGCCTTGGATAATAATCCGTTAATATAAACACAGGCTTGTCCAACTACCTCATCAGTGCCTTTTAAAAAGGAATTATCAAATATAACTAGTTGTTTTGCACTAATGCCAAGAATTGAAGAAAGCCGTTCAATAGTAGTTTCAAGATTTTTTTGCTTAGTAATGAAATTTTGAATTTTAGCTTGTAAATTGCTTCTAGCATTATCATTTGCTATATCAACTAAAGTTCTATATTGCTTAGTTAATTGTGTCTTAATTAAATTAATTAAATCTAGTTCACCAAAAATATAATTTTCTGGAACTAAAATAAAATCTGGCAATTCATTAAAATGATAATAGTGGTTAAGAAACTCATTGATACTTGTTTCTTTTGAGATTTTAATCTCTGAAGCAAAATCAGTTTTATTAATTAAAGCTGAACTACGATAATTCATAATAGTAATAAATAAAATTGAATCTTGTTCAAAAAAACCAATAACATCAAAATTTTGATTTGTTTTTAGTTCAATATTTTGAGTGTCATCTTTTTTAGTTATTAGTTGCAAAACATCATTATATTCTTTGGCTAAATCATATTGACGGTTGCCAATTGCTTCTAAAATTTTGTTGTCTAATTCTTTTTTAAAAGATCTATCGAATTTCATAAGCTTTTTAGCTAATTCAAAGCGTTCGTTAATAAATTCTTGAGATTGTTTTTTAACAATCATTCCATCTTTAGATAAAAGCAAATGAATTAGGTATTTTTCTAGGGGTTTATATGAAATATTAGAAACCAAAGGACCATAAAAAATTGTGTCCTTGGTTTTTTTATATTTAGACACTATTTTAATTACCAATTCATGTTTAGTTTTTTTAATACATAAATAAGGAAAAGATGTTTGGGAAGGATATAGGACATTATAAAATGGTTTATATTTTAAAATGCTTTGTCTTTCAAACATTAAAGCTTCTTTTTCGGTGTTTAGAACTGTAATTTCAAAAGATGCTATCTCCTGTAGCATTTTGGGTGTTTTATAAGAATTAAGCATTTGCGGATCAAAATATTGTTTCATCCTTGCTTTTAGGTTTTTGGCTTTACCTACATATATAATTTGGTCATTTTTATCTTTTCAAAAATAAACACCAGGCTTAGAAGGTACATTAGCAATTTCAGTTTTATCTATCATATTTATTTTAAGTTTTTATATTCTTTTAGAATGCCAATTATTAAATTTAGTCTCTTAAATGGATCAATATCAAAATCAGAAATAACATATTCAAACGTTTTGTCATTGTAACCACCAAGTTTTGGCATTTTAATGTTAGGATCTCATTTTAAATTAATATATTTATCAGGTTTTAGCTTAGCTATAAAGCTGCCATCAAAATCATATAATGGTTTTCAAGATATATTTAAAGAAGCATTAAATTTATCGTTTTCTCATGAATCATAATAAAACTTACAATTCAAACCATTATTTTGAGCAAACGATACTAGCAGTGCATAATTCATTCCATCTAGTTTTAATGGAATTAAAGCATAGTGTTCAAATAAGTATTGTTTTTTAATAACATCTTCTATTACTAAAACCATATATGGGTGGGTTACATTTTTAATTTTGTTAAAATCCGCATCATTTAATTTGAAAATAATGCTTTTATCAAGTAAATTTGAGTTTTTGTTCATGTCTTCTAGTTTTAAAAAAGAATTTAGTTCTTTTTCATTTACATATAGTTTTTGTAATATCTCTTTATCTTCAGGTGCTAAAAATACTTCGCCAAGCTCTAGTTTTGTATAAATTTCAACATTTTCAATAATTTCATTTTTATCAGTTGCTAGCACATTTACTGTGTGCCGTTGATAATGAGGGTATTTATTTCAACGATCAATTGTAAAAAGTTCTTCTTTTGAAACTTCAAAAAGCCAGCCATCAATGTGACCCGAATTATCTTTTTTTATTAAAAAATTATTTTCCGAATCTATGCATTTAACATAACCATTTAAAATGGCTGGTCTTTTTAGAGTGTGTTTTGAAATAAATTTTTCATAAAATCTTGGGTCTTGAATTGTGGCATATCCAAAAATATATATTTTATTGTTTTCCATAAATTATTTTCCTAACTTTAACATTTAAATAATATAAATTAATTAATAAAAATTATATCAAATGCTTGAGAGTTTAATATCTTTAAATGTTTTGAGACTAAAAATACTATAATTAATTAATATTTAATATTAAATTATTAATAATAAATAGAAAGGTTTATATTATGATAAATGAAAAACTGCTAAAAAAATTTAGCGAAAAATATAATTCAGATGCTACTAATAAAGCTGTTGAAAATGCAGTGGCCAAAGTAGGAATTAAGGAAGCTTCAACTAATCAAGAAGTGTTGAGAAGACATAATTTTCAATTTTCACATACCACTAAAAAAGGTAATGTAACAGAACAAAAACAAAGTGGAAGATGTTGAATGTTTGCTGCTCTTAATACAGCAAGAGTAAAAACTATGGAAAAGTTTGATTTAAAAACAACAGAGTTTTCGCAGACATACACACTTTTTTGAGACAAACTAGAAAGATCTAATTATTTTTTAGATGCCATAATTGATACTGTAAATGAACAAACAGATTCAAGGGTAGTAAGTCATCTATTAAAATCACCATTAGAAGATGGTGGACAATGAGATATGTTTAGTGCTATTTTAAATAAATATGGAATAGTACCTAAAGATCATATGCCTGAAACTTTTAGTTCTTCTAATACATATAATATGAATTCATATTTGGTTTCAATGCTAAGATACTTTGCTTTTGAAATAAGAGAAGAATATAAAAAGTCAAAAGATCTTAATAAACTTAATGCTTTAAAAGAAAATTATTTATATTATGTATATAATATTTTAGTTAAATCTTTAGGAAATCCTCCTAAAGTAGTTAACTTTGAATATGAAGATAAGGATGGAAAATATCATAGATTAGAAACCATGAGTCCTCAACAATTCTTTAAAAATGTGGTAGGCTGAAACTTGGATAATAAGGTTAGTGTAATAAACTCTCCAACTATAGATAAACCATATAATAAAACATATACTATTAAATATTTAGGAAATGTAGTAGAAGGCAAACAAATAAAACACTTAAACTTACCAATAAATGAATTAAAGAAAATGGCTATTGAATCAATTAAAAATGGTGAACCTGTTTGATTTGGATGTGATGTTGGTAAAATGAGCCAAAGTATTGTTGGGATTATGGATCATGAAATGTTTAAATATGAAGATGTATATGGTTATTTTCCAAAATGAACAAAGGGCAAGAGATTAGAATATGGCGAATCATTACTAACTCATGCAATGGTGTTTACTGGCGTTAATTTGGATAAAGAAGGCAATCCTATAAATTGACAAGTTGAAAACTCTTGAGGTACTAAGATTGGACGTGAAGGAGTATTTTCAATGTCAGACCAATGATTTGATGAATTTACATATCAAATAATGATTGATAAAAGTTATCTATCAAAAGAAGCTCTAGACATTTATGAAAACTCTGAAGTAATAACTGTAGCACCTTGAGATCCTATGGGTGCATTAGCAAAATAATTAACCTTTATTTAGTTTTTTAAAAAAGCATATTTTTATATTGAAGCCTATATTTAGCCTATTTTTAAGCATTTAGTGTTTTAAATATCAATAAAACAACAAAAAACTTAAAAAAAAAAAAAAACATATAGTAAAATAATGGCTTGAAAGGAAAAATTATGAAGAAAAATAAAAAAATATTATTCTCATTAATGGGAGTAGCTTCAGCTGCAGTTGTTCCTCTTGCAGCAGTATCATGTTCAAATACTGCTAAAAAAGAATTCGAAAAAACTTTAAAGAAAGTTGAAGATAAAATCAAGGCTTCAAAACTTGAAGATGCTACTAAAAAAGCATGAATAGATTCAGTTGCTGCAGCCAAAAAAGTTATAACAGACAAAGGCGACAAAGTTACTGATGATGAATATAAAGCACAAACAGAAGCTCTAAATGCAGTTTTAAAACTAATTGAAGAAGCTGAAAAGAAGACTCCAGAAAAGAAAGATAAATAGTCTTAATATATATAATAAAAACATCTCCACACAAACGAGATGTTTTTATATTTCAAAATTTCTCAAGCAAAAAAAATTGATTTAGCCTTTTAAAGCTAAATCAACCTGTTTTATTTTATATTAAATTCTTAAACATTAAAGAAGTTTTCATCAAGCGTATTATCATTGTCAGTTACGAAAGCTAGCATTTTTTTAAACTCTGCTTGAATGCCTGAATATGAATAAGGTCATAAAAATCCTGATTTTTTTATTGTGTTTACTTGTTGTTCAGTGTACGATCTTTCATTAGGCGGAGTTGTGTTTATAAGTTCATCAAAAAATGGGGATAAAATTTTTGTTAATTCTTTTCATTCATAAACAATCTCTTTTTGAACTTGAATATTAGAAACGAACTCTTTAATGTTAAATTGTTCTAGGCTTTTCTTTACGTATTCAAATGCCTTAGAATTATTTCTGAATGCTGTAATTTTTTGTATAAAGTCCTTATATATAGGATTGTTTTCATCAATCGTTGATTTTGGAAAATGATTTCATTTTTTGTTATTTCAGGTATCTGCAAGTGTAGAATTTCCGAATTGATTAATAAAGAAAAGTGCTTTTGAAAGTAAATTGAAATCAAAATATTGATCAACAACTCTAGCTGTCACTTCACGTTTGTCAATCTTAATTTGTTTATCACTGATATCCTCACCTCGGCCAAGTATTGCATCATAAGTAACATCATAACTGATAAGTGCTCCATGTTTGTTAGAAGATAATTTAACTATAAAATTCGAAGTACTTTTATATTCGCCCGTAGGTGAAGATTTATTGAAATTTCAAATTTGATATTTATATTGGTCCAAATACACATCGCTAGCAACAATATTATTACCATGGCCATAGCGATTTAATCTTTGAAACATGGCGTTAAGGGTATCTCTTGTTAAAAACTTTTCTTTTAAAAATTTATTATTATATTCCAATTCAATTTTTGGAATATATTTTTGAAGTCCAGTAAGCTCAGCTGTTTGATAAGTTTTATCATTAGCACTATTATTATGATCAATTATTTTATAAGCAATTGTAATGCTACCTTTATTTTCATTAGGAGAAATAAATCATTTTTTAAATTCCATTCCTTTAGGTAATTGGACAGGCATATTTTTTAATCTTACATCATCAACACTTAATTGCGAAAGTCTATTTTTTTTATCCAACACTTCTCATAAGTTTGCAGAAGCAAATTTTCTATAATTTTGTTCAATTCATCTTTTACGGTTTTCATTGATTTTTGCTTTTAGACCCATAGGGTAATGGTGTTTTGAATTATAACTCGAATTACCTTCATTATATATTCCAGTAGATCTACTAATCCTTGTATATAAATTAAGTACTATTGTATCTTCATCAAAAACTTCAATACTAAATAGCTCTTCATCTGGTAATAAATCATTATCTCATTCAAAATATTTTTTCAAAGTATTAATGCGTTCTTGACTAGAACCGCCAGATAATAGACCATTTTTGACATCTTCTAATGAATCTACTACATCATTTTTTGGTCTGAAGTTTTTAAATATAGTTGCTACATATGGTTGCGTTGTTAGTTTATATTCTTTTCAAATTAAAACACCTTGATTGTTATTAAGAAGTATTTTTAATCTTATATATACTGAGCCACTTAAATCATCAATGGTCATTCTTTCTACTAATGCCTGATATTTAGTTGGATCAATTTGAAATTCAAAATCACTTTTAGTTATAAATCTA
>NZ_JAFIRD010000007.1 GCF_017116825.1 Mycoplasma enhydrae
CCAAATAATAGAGCTAATTACTGACTTTATAAATTACTATAATAATATTAGAATACAAATTAAACTAAAAAACCTCTCTCCGTGTCATTACATGAGAAAGGTTTAATTGATTTGTCCACTAATAGGGAACATGTTTACTTTTAGTTTTTGAGATGTTTTTTATTTTTCCCTTCAAGCTCTCTGGTCTAATCATTTTATAATACCTCAATATATTTTCTTATTTCATCTTCCACGCCTAATATCCGGCTATATTTAATAAGATTTCTTATATTTTTTTCCTTGCTGTTAAAGTATTTAGTAACCGCATCTACAAATATTTGTTTGTCTATGGCATTCCTTTTGGAAACTATATCACAAATACTTCTTTCCATATCATAGCATTTTACTTTATTTCCAAAAGCTGTCTTTACAGTTATAATACCAATATCAAAGTTTTCTTTTTTTATATAATGCACCTTAATATTATTCATTCGTTTTTTTATATGACCAACGTTATAGCCTTGAGGTACACTAATATGAAAAGAATTTGGAACTCTATCACTAAGTTCTAACAAAAACAAGGCAGTGTGAAATGAAAATACAACTTTTTCATTATTATATGATATTAGTGCGAGTTCATCATCTATATCATCTTTTTTCTTGTATACTCCATTTTTTACTCGCTCGAGTTCCCCTTTATAAACAAGTTCAGTAAGCTTATATCTCTTAATGCCGAGCTTTTCAGCTTCTTTATTTGTAATAAACCCCTTTTCTTTTAAATATCCAGCTAGAATATTCATCATGTATCACCTCCTACATTTACTCTTTTATTATACATTATTAAAGAGTATTTGTAAATAAACCTGCAAAATTTGATGCTGCATTCCGAATAGCGTGACAACTATCATAATCTATCTGCTTATTCTACTTTTATTCTGACATTTCGTTTTTTCTTTTAAACATATCTTCCATTTGTGGTAGTCCACTAATGAGGGATATGTTAAATATCAATTAGCAAAAGTTTTTATGTTTTTTGTATTAATAATTAAAATAAAATTCTAAGATTTATTATAAAATTTACAAATCATGTATTATTTTTGTCACAAATCATGTATTATTTTTGTCACAAATCATATCTTATTGTATAATTTTAAAATAAATATCCAAAATTTATATAAAAGAAAAGGAATAATAATGACTTATAGAAAACGTGTGTCAGAAAAAATATTAAAAGACCTTTTAAAAATAAGTGGAGGAATTCTTATAACTGGAGCTAAAGGTGTCGGAAAAACTGAAACCGCTTCCTTTTTATCAAAAACAAAGTATTTTCTAAGTGATCATAATGAAAAAAACAATGTTGAAGAATTACTAGTATTAGATAAAAGTCAAATATTTAATAGATATAAACCAATTTTATTTGATGAATGACAAGATGTTCCTCAATTATGAGATTATTTAAGAAATGAAATTGATAAAAATAAATATAAAGGTGCTTTTATATTAACAGGTTCTTCTACTCCAAAAAATATTGACAAAATTATGCATTCAGGTATTGGTAGAATTAATAGATTTGTTCTTCGTACAATGAGTTTATGAGAGCAAAAAAAATCTTCTGGACGAATTTCTTTAGAATCACTATTTTATAATGAAAATAAAGAACTATTTTATTATAAGAATGATGTAAATATAAAAAATGTTATTTCTGATGTTTGTGAAGGAGGATGACCTGCAACATTAGATATGAACTCAAAAGAAAAAATTGATTATGTTTATGAATATTATAATAATTTAATAAAGTATGACATTAATTATTTTGTTTCAAAAAATTTGAATACTAATTATGTGAGTGCAATAATGAAATCTTATTCCAGAAATATAGGTTCTCAATCATCAAAAAACGTTTTAATTAACGATGTTTCAGAAAATAATAGTATAAAAATATCAGAATCAACTGTTTTTGACTATTTGTCTTATTTAAAAAATTTATTTATCATTGAAGAATTAGAATCATGAACTTCAATTAAAATAAAATCTAAAAGCATTATAAGAACAAGCCCAACAAAATATTTTGTTGATCCTTCTATAGCTGTTGCAGCTCTTAATTTAAATGAAGAATTATTGCTACAAAACCTTAATACTTTAGGCTTTTTATTTGAAAACTTATGTATTAGAGATTTAAGGGTATATGCTCAAAGTATAAAAGGTGAAGTTTTTAAATATAAAGATTCTAATGGATTAGAAATTGATGCTGCTATTTCTTTAAGAGATGGTAAATGAGGACTTGTAGAAATTAAACTTTCAGATAGTGAAAAAAACATTGAACAAGCAAAGGAATCTTTAAATAAAGTTAAGAATAATATTGAAGTTGAAAATAGTATAAAACCATCTTTTTTAATGATTTTAGTTGGTGTAGGTAACACCAGAAAAACAAGTGACGGGTTTTATATAGTAAATATTAGAGATTTAAAAAAATAAAAAGGAATTTATTATGGATAGATTAGATTTTTATATATATATAATAAAAATAAAAAAAGTATTTTAGGATTTAATGAGCGTAAACATATCCCCTATTAGTGGACTACCACAAATGGAAAATATGTTCATATTTTGAGGGACCTTTTTTTATTTTAAATATAAAAAATTCAAGCTACCCACATTTATATTTACAATATTGTGCTTGAATTTTCAATTTGGCAAATAGTAAGCAAATTTTTACTATTTTTTTCAAGGATTTTTTATTTCTTCAATTTGTGAATTTTTTCCTGTTTGAAATTTGAAATGAGAATATAAATTATTGTGCAAAAAGGTTTTTATTTCAATATCATTTTGATAAAACAAATCTTTATTGTCAAATTTATTTGTCTTAAATAAACTCTTCAATTCAATATTATTTTTTTCAAAAATAAAAATTTGTTCTGGTAAAATCACATGTGAAGAATGGTACTCTTTTTTAAAAGTTTTGTATCAAACGTTGAAACTATTATCAACTTCTTTGCCATTTTTTAACAATATATAATGACTATTTTCATTATAACCATCATCTTTCATATTTTTAAGTAATTTAGGTTTTTTTCTGAAGTTAAATAGATTTAAAAAATTATCAAATTCAATATAGTTTAAAGGAAGGGGATATTCTCAATAGTTAATAGCATCCTTCAATTTAATTGATTTTTTTCAATAATCACTAGTAAAAATAAATTTGGAAAAATATCCCATTCCATACTCTATATCTTTTTTAAATTTAAATTCTTCAAGATCAACGCCAGAAACAGATATATCAATATTTAAATTAGGTATTGTTGAAATTTTTTCTAAAAAGCTTACAAATTGATTATTAACTTTTCAAAAAGAATTGTATGACGTTTTATCTCAAAAAGAATAACATCATTCTCCATCTTTATAATTTCTGGGATTTAAGTTAATTTTAACCTCCTTAGAAAAAGGTATATTTGTTATTTCTAATGTATTTAGTTCTTTGGGAAGATATTTTTCTAACATTTTTTTAAATATTTCAAGTTTTTTCATAAAGTCTTCATATCAAACAGTAAAATCTTTATAAACTTCTGGAAAAACTTCAATAGCAGGAATTCTATTAACATAAATATAATCTTTATTAACAGTAAAATCTTCAAAATCATCAAATATTAAATTATTTTTATCAATATATCTTTTTTTATATTCTAAAATTTTTAGATCTTCTTCTGTTAATTCTTTCTTTTTTGTATTTATACAAGAAGCTGAAATCAGCGGCAAACCAATAGCAGCTAAACTTAAAGAACCAGCTAAAATTTTAATCATTTTTCTTTTCATATTAGTTTATATTCTCCTTATGAATTTCAATATATTTATATATATATTTGTTTAAATCAGTTAAATTTTCAAAGTAGTATTTATTTCCACTTAAATTAATTTCTCATAAATCAAACAAATTAAGATCATATAATACACTATTATTTTTCTCATCAACATAATATATTTTTTCCTTAGAAGGTAATATGAGTTTTCCCAAAAGTAAATTATAATTTTGCAATAGTATTTCTGGATCGTTGAACTCTAATAGTTTATTATTAATTTCAATATTATTTGCTTTAAGTGCGCTTTCTAATTTTTGAATTTTATATTTTATTCTAGGCACTATTCCATTTTTTAAAAGTTTCTCTTTAAATTTTTTATATTCCAATTCGTTAAATACTATTTCTTCAATGTAGGGGCGATTCAAATTATAGTTATTATCAATGTGAGATGCAAAAGTCTTAAATAATTTTAAAGGAATATTTTTAATATCAATGTTTAAAAATTTGTTCTCTTTAAGTGTTTTTAATAAAAAAGTTTCATTGTTATTATTATCTTTATTAAAAACAAAATTAATATCTTTTTGTCCTCCTTTTGCTTTATCTTTTGATCATTTTATTCAAGTTTTAAAAGCATACAGAATTTTTTCTTTTGTAGAATGTAGATTATTAAAATTATCAAGAGTTAAAGAATCATTATCTTTATTCATTTTTATAAATTCTTCATAAAAATCTTTATTATCTTTCAAATTTATAATTATGTAGTTTTTATCTCTATACATATTATTTATTAAGTTATTAGAGATATTTATATATTTTGTTTTATCATTTAAATCATCACTATTTATATATCAAATTGGATTATTTTCATAATAAACAACTTGCACTGGTTTAATTATATTATTTGATTCTAAAGGATTTGGTTTTAAACTCATATCAATAAAATCTTCAGATTTTGTCATATAATTTAAAGATTTTTCAAAATTTGAAAAATTACTAGATATTGGGCTTTCCCCTCTTTTTTTTGTTGTAAATTTAATATCATTAAAATCAATTTCAATGTTTGATTTTGGCGCCTTAATTTGTTTATTTGATTGCAAATAATTATAAGTTAAACTGTAAATAGAATCACTCATGTTTAATAGAACGCCCTTGAAAATATCGTCTTCAAAATCGCCTTCTTTTATTGCCTTAAGAAAGAGTTTGTCAAAATTTTTTCTAGATAAAGTAAAAATTTCATCATTAAAACTTTTTTCATTAGGTTCTATAGATATATTAAAAGTAAAATTTGTTTTTATTCAACTTCTTTTTCTAAAAAATCCTGATGGAATGTACCAATTTAACCAAAATGATGGAAAAATTGTATTGTATCTAAAATCGTTGCAAGACTCAAACGAAAAATTAGAAAAGTCCAAAAAATTATTTCCATTTTTAAGCGAAAGTTTTTCTCCAAAATATTCAGTTTTCATTACAAAAGTTTCGTATTTCACTTTTTTATCAAATAAATCATTAAATTTATTAAAATTAGTAAAAAGTTCTTCATTTAAAAGGTATTTTTTTAATCAATTTAAATTAACTGTTTTTTCTATTGAATTTCCATTTTGAATTCATGGTTTTTCTGAACTAAAAGTATTATATTTTATAAAATTTACTCAATATCTAGAATCTGGTATATTTTCTCCTTCATACTGATAATTTTTTTTAAAATAAATTTTAATTTTATATAAAGGAATTTTATTATTTATATCTAAAAGTTTATTTTCATGTAATTCAATAATTTTGTCAATTACTGAATTTAATAATTTTCTTTTATGTGCATTAAATGATAAAACATCCTCGCCATCATTATTTTTTAAAATATAACCTTGTTTAAATTGACCCTCTTTTATTAGTAAATTTAAAAAATCTTGTTGATCTGATTCTACAAAAGGATTAAAATAATGAAGTTCATTTTGCTTATCTTTATATTCATAAAATAAATTATTTATTGTATTTCTGTCATAATTATCTAAAATGCTTTTTTTCGCTTCGGGTTCATTTTTATACTCATTACCATATAAGTCCAAATATCTTTTAATGATATCACTTTCATCTAAATACGTTGAAATAGCAGATTGTTTATCAGGTACATAATTATTATAAATGTTTTTATAAGCTGGTTTTATTTTAGAAGAATCATATAAATTTACATATGATTTATCCATACTAATAATTGAATCATCGTTTTTAAACTGCTTTTTTCCAATATAACGTTTAGCATTAACTTGACCATTTTCTTTTAAATAATTAAAAGCTTCTTTTTTTGAATTAAATATTTTTTTTTGACCATTTATTTCTAAATTAAATTGTTTTTCTTCATTTTTTGTTTCTCTAGAAGCAACTATTGTTGGAGAAAAGACTGTTGCTACTGGAGCAGTTAATGAAAAAGCGTTCAATAATAATTTTTTAAGCATTTGTTCTCTCCTTTTTGTTTTTAATTGCTTCTTTTCCTAGAGTTTCACAGTATTTAATTAATTCATCTCAAGAATCAAATTCTCTACCATTAAATAAATATTTTTTGCCTATATTGATTTTGATAGTTTCTTTATAAATGCCTAAATATGAATCATTCTTTAAAAATTTAATAGCATCATCGAAAGATATAAATGACTTCATTTCACCTAATTTGTTTGTAATTGTATAAACATTATATTTATAAGATTTTTTTAAATCCTTATAATTATACAATTTTAAATATTGCTCTTCAGAGGATACTTTTGAATGTACATTAAACTTTGACCTAAATGTTTCTAATTTTTTTTCTAAATCATTAAGAGAATTTCAATAATAAAATTCACCTTTTGAATTTTTCAAATTACAATCGAAAATTAAATAATTTTTTTCTAAATCTTTATTTGAATTTAAGTCTTTTTGAATTTTTTTATAATCATATAGTATATTTCCATATTGTCTATTTTCTAAAATTGCTGTCTGGTCTTCAGGAATGTCCCCATTTAGTTTAGGTATTTGCAATACTAAAATAGGTCGTAAATCATCTCTAATAAATTTTATATATTCCTTTTTTAATTCTTTGAAAGTACCTATTCATTTTAAATTATCATTTTCTAAAAATCTTAAGTACCCTCCTAAAGACCAATATTTATCTATTTTTTTGTTTTTAATTAACTCATTTACTAGTTTTTCCAAACTATCTTGATAAAAATCTATTTGCTTTTCTTTTTCATTTTTTTCAAAAGAATAAACTCTTTTAAATATGTATTCATCATTATTATTGTAAATATTATTTAAAGAAAAATCAATTAAATCTTTTTTTAGATTATCTTTTTCTAAAGATGAATATTCTTTTTCATTAAAATATAATGAACTATTAACAAATTCGGGCATTATTTCAATTGGTTCCATTGGCTTACAATCCTTAATTGATCTAGTTTTTGTTTGGTGTGAATTTCAAAAACGAGAATGAGTAAGTCCGCCATCTCAAATATATATATTGCTACTTCCGGTATCAGAAAAAACATAATCGCTTGGAATTGTTTTACCTATAATTTGAAAAATAATGTCTATAAACATTTCAGCAAAAACTGCAAAAATCTGAAATATTGGGCCTAAAATAGACAAGAAACCCATTATACTTTTAACCATAAAACTAGTTAAGCCTTGAATATCAAAATCAATAGAAAAATCCTTATATTGAGAAGCATGATTTTGAAAAACATTAAATGTTTCGGAAAAAATAGAAGCCAATTCTTTAACTTGGATTGGTTTTTCATATATTTTCTTTGCTTCTTTTTGTTCTGCTTTTATTGAAAAAACTGTATTTGTCTTATTTATTACATAAATTGCTCTGGTTCTGATGCTGAATTTATTGGTATATGCTTTTTTTGCAGACCATTTTTTATATTGTTTATAAATATTATTTAAAAACTCCAAAGAGTATCTATTAGTAGAAATTCATGTTCCAGTATCTTGTTTTCATTCTTCATCTAAATTCATAGAAAAGTTTTGTTTTGCAATGTAGTTTAGTTCTTTTTTATGTTTTACAAAAAACTTTTTAAGCTCTTCATTTTGTTTATTATAATTTTTTTCATTTAATAATGTTTTGAGTTTTTGAATCAAATCTCTTGTTGTTTTCTTTATTATTTTATTAAAATTATTAGCATTATTAGCAATAAAATTAAATAAACTTATTTTATATTTGCCATGTATTACAGCTGTTTTGTTTTCAATGTATCTATTGTCTTTAGAATTAAATATATATGATGAATCTTTCTTGGATACTAAGGAGTATTCTTCATATATTTTCTTATATTTTTCTAATTCTTTTAGATTCTCTGTTTTTCAAAATAACATTGAATCATTAAAGGAAATTAGTGAATTAGTTGTATTTACATTATTAATTGCAAAAGTTATTACTGATATTGCATTGATAGCCTTTCTACTATTAGCAATAGTGTCAACAAAAAAATTGTAGCTAGTATTAAAATCAAAATCCACATTTTTAATATTATAAATATCAATTAAATTGATTTCTTTCCCCTGATTGTTAACATAAAATTCTGGTCCTAATACCTGTTTTATAGATTCATTAATTTCATTAAATAATTTATAAAAATATTTTTTAAAGGATACTATAGTTTTTATAGGAGCTTTATATTTAGCCAAATATGCAAGGCCCGAAAGATAAGAAATAACAATTCCACTAAATAAATCACCATTTTTTCCATCAATCATAAAATTTGAAATATTTTGCAATTTTTGGTATAAATTCTCTTTTTCGCTTATTTGCACCTTTTTTAACATATAAATCAATTTTTGAGAATCGTCTCTAAATTTAAAATAATTAAGAGCAGATAACCTATCAGCATAATTTTGTGAAATAAAATTTTTATCAGCTTTTGGATTTTTATCGAAATAATTATAAATTTCATATGAATTATTAGCCTTTAATAAGTTTGAAATAAAATTATTAACTATTTTTCTAGTTACTGATTGATTTATTATTTGCTTATTATCGATTCTCTTGTGTTCTATTCATCGATCCTTTTCTGTGAATTTTAAAATATCATTGCTAGAACTTTCAAGAACATATTCTCCATACAAATTAGCTGGGTCATCTTTATGAATGTCCACTAAAAATTTTTTCTTTCCAGTATTAGGTTTTATATTGATAATTGGTGAGCTATAATCATGAGATTTCTGTAGAATATTGTCAACAAAATATTCTTCTGTATAGATTTCGTTCGTTTGTTTATTTTTAACATAGGTTTTGTGATTATTTTTTATAAAACTAATTAATTTTTCGTTCTCATAAGAATTTAGATTTGAAAAATCATTTTTTAAACTTACAATTTTTCCATTAGGTGCTCTAAATACATTTTTAGGCGATTCTATTTTCAAATAGTCTAATAACTTTCTAATTTTAAATTCTTGCTCTGATTCTGTTTTATTCTCTTTTTTTAATCCTTCGATTTCAACAACTTTATTTGTTATTTCCTCAATAATCTTTTCTCTAGAATCATAGTATTTACCTTTAAATTTAAAGAAAGAATTAATGCTTGAATAAGAATCTTTGGCATCATTTTCATTATCATAAGCATAGCCATCTTTACCCATAAAAAATAATTTTTCATGATCATTATTACTAAAATTAATTTTTGATAACTGTTTTTCAGATAAGGAACCATCTTGATTTAAATTGTCTTTATCTGTAAAATAGTCTAGATTTTCGTAAAAAGTCCCTTCTTGAGTAACTATGTTTTTTGCTAAATATTGTTTTAATTCATGCAAATCATTAAAAGATTTATTATTATTTCTCGAATAATAAGTTATCTGATTTTTTGATAGTTCCTTTACACTAGTCATAGCCCTAATTGCAGATTCTCATTCTCTTTTAGAATTAAAAGAAATATTTTGTAAATAATACTTCTTAGATTCGGCTTCTTCCTTAAAAAGTCCAGATAATTGAATTATGGGAACACTAATCAAAGTTGTTGCCAATATAGAAAATGGAATTGTGTTAAATAATATTTTTTTTGTTTTTTTATTCATATACTATATCTCCTTGCTCTTGCTTTTATTTATTAAATATATTATTAAAGAAAATAAAACTGTGAAACCAACTACAGTAAAACTAAAATCATTTTTATTGATATATTCGGTTTTGAAATTTAAACTATATTTATAGTTTTTAGTTATATTGGAATTAGGTGATAAATTTAAACTATATATAGTATTATCATTCGAACTTAAAGACTGTAAATCTTCTAAAAGTTTTAAAATATTTCTAAATTTATAAGAATTTTCTGAGACATAATTAATTCATTCATTCTGGTTATTAATGTTAGAAAAAACATTATTAAATCTGTCTATTTGTATTTTAAATCTTTCCAAATCATTATTCAAAATTGAAATTTCATTATTGTTTAAAAAGATTACCATTTGATTTTTAATAAATTCTTCATCTTTATAAGTAATTTTTTCTTCCATATTTATAGTATTATTTTCAGGAATTGCATTTTGAATAAATAATAAAGAATTTTTATTTTTTATATTTTGTTCCATAAATATAGGCCTATCAAAAAATAATAAATTAACCATTTTATAAAAATCATCGCCAAATTCGTTGATTAAATTATTTCTAAGCTGATTATTATTCTTTATTATTAATTCAAAGTCTCGTCTAAGGTATTGAATATTTTTATTTTTTTTACCTAAGAAAATTTGAATTGCTTTAATTTCTTTTTCTGAAAATTCTTTTATATTTCATACTGGCTTATTTAATTTTATAAAAATACTATTTATATTGATTTTTGGTAGTTTATTAAATATTTCATTTTTAAATAAATTAATAATCTCAATATTATTTAATTTAATTGTTTCTAATCCAGCCAATTCATAAATAAAATAATTATTCTCTTTTTTTCATAAAGTTTCTTCTCAATTTGAGTGAAAAATAAAGTTATTGTACTTTTTATTATAATTATATTTTAAATAATCTTCCAAACCAAAATTGCTTAAATTTCTATTTACAAAAATGTTTGGAAGTAAATAGAAACCATTTAGTATATCAACATAATTTTTATTCAAGTTTTTGCTTAATTCAACATTATTATCTTCAACAGTTGATATATAGTACTTATTTTTTAAAACATTATTTTCTTTTTGCAATTCTAAAATTTTATAATAATTATTACTATTTACATTTTGATGTGTTTTGTATAAAAATGTTCTTGTAATAAAGGGTAATGTTACCATAAAAGTAGCTGCTAATAAATAAGTTGTATTTCTTACCAAAATTTTACGCGAAAAAGAAATTAAGAAAACAAGAATAATGAAAATTAAATAAAAAGTGAAAAAGTTAGCAAAAACAAAAGAGACAAAAAACCCAAATAAATAAGAAACGCTTGATATTTTTATAAAATACAAGCTGACAAATAATATTGATCAAATGAAATTAATTATTAGAAAAACAATAGCAATAAATAATAATTTTGAATTAAAGATTAGTCTTTTATTAGAAAATGTAGAGTTCATTAGGTTTTCATACTGATTTTTTTTAGAATTAATAAAAAACAATTGAACAAAAATAATTGCATAAAATATATTAATTATAAAAACTAAAAAAAAATTTATTCAATTAAATGATTCGTATAATTTAGGTAAAACAACAATTGGAATAATCGCCCCCACAAGAAGAAAAGACAAGGATAATATTATTAAATAAAATTTATTTTTTATAAAATAGTTAAAGTGTTTTTTTAATAAAATTTTCATTCCTTTCCCTCCCAAGTTATCCAATAATATGTTTATTATATAAAGTTATTAAATCTTGACTATTAGATATTTCTCCTGTTCAAACAATTTCCCCTCTTTTAATAAAGGTTGCATCTTTAGTGTATTTTTTTACTTCATCAATTAAATGAGTGGAAATAAAAACAGTAATTCCTAATTCACCAAAATTATTCAATTTCTTATATAGCATCTTTCTAGCTGTAGGATCAAGATTAGAATCTGGTTCATCTAAAAACAATAAAGTAGGACAGGCTAATTCAGAAAATAATAAAATTAATTTTTTTTGTTCCCCACTTGAAAATGAATTAGGATTATTATTAATTTTATTTTCTAAACCATATTCTTTGAATTTATCCAAAATTAAATTTTTGTTTACTTTCTTATCGTTAAATAGATAAATATATTCCTTAACATACTCAAACGCATTTAAATAATGAGGGAATTTTAAATTGGTATTAAAAAATAAAAAAGATTTTGGCACATTAATACTGTCAAAATCTTTATCATTAAATAATAAATCGCCTTCAAAATTTAAATCATTACCTGAACAAATGTTCATTAATGTTGATTTACCGGCTCCATTTTCACCAATAAAAACATGAATTCTATTTTCGAACACTATAAAATTGGCATTCTTAATAATAGAATGTTTTCCAATATTTTTATAAATTTTTTTCGCTTCAAAAATTTTCCTATTTTTTATCATAAGTTACTTTTATAATAATTATATAACATATTTTTTATTTAAAAAGTAATATAGTTAAAATGTAAGAAGTGTAGATATGTAAATTCAAAAGTAATTTTTATTTGTATATCAAAGAAATTGATTTATTGTTTTCATAATATTAATTTCAATTAGCAAGACAAATTATAAAATTTAAAATTTTCAAACAGCATTTTCTTTTAAAAAAATAAAAATAAAAAATAGCATAAATTAAACATATCCCTTATTAGTGGATAAATCAACTAGACCTTTCTTGTGTAATGACACGGAGAGAGGTTTTTTAGTTTAATTTGCATTCTAATATTATTATAGTAATTTATAAAGCCATCTATTAACTCTTTTATTTGATCAAATTTTAGGTCATTTAGCTGGTGCTTTCTTAAACATTCTTCTTTTAAAATTGAAAATCAATATTCAATTGGACGGTTATCAAGGGAATTACCAATTCTTGACATTGATTGCTATTAGTAGGCTACTACAAATGGAGGATATGTTCATATTTTGAGGGACCTTTTATTATTTTAAATATAAAAAATTCAAGCTACCACATTTACATTTACAATAATGTGTTACACTTGAATTTTCAATTTATCATTCAGGCTGAAAGCCTGATTTTTTATGCTAAAATTTAGTTTATTTTCGAAATATCATAAAATACACAAGGTTTAGAAATATTTGTTACTCAAGCTTCTTCTAGGGTGTCATTTCTTTTGAAATGATAATTTAGTTTAAAGCCTAAATCTTGAAATATTTTAATCATATCTTCATGTGAATAGAATCTGTTTTTTATCTTAATTCCATATTGTTTACTAGTTAATACTTTTTTATTTGAAAAAATATCGCATTCATGAATTTTTATTTTGTTAAGTCAAAAATCTTTATATTCATCATTAGATAACATATCATGTATTGTAAAAAGAAATCTACTGGTAGTGCCACGCAATAAGTTTTTAATTTGATTAAAAAATTTTAAAATATGTTTCTTTTTTGTAATGTTAGTAAAACCGTTAAAACTAAAAAAGATTAAATCATATTTTTGTGATGTTTCATATTCAATAATATTAGCCAATTCAAAAGTTACATTGCTTGTATTTTTAGTATGACTTAACATCTTTTCTGAAATGTCCAAAGCATTTATTTGAGCATTAGGAAATAAGTGTCCCAAAACATAAGATGTTCTTCCTGTTCCACAACCGATGTCAAGAATATTTTTAAATTCTAGATCATCTTTTATTATTTTATCAATTGCAGCTTGTTCAGATTTTCAAAGACCTTGATTTGCTATATCTATATAATCTTTAGTAATAACTTTATTGTTATAGAAACGACGAATTCTTATTTGTTTTCAATCAAATACTGAAAAAACAATTCCAGCACTTGAAATCAAAATTACAATTGCATACATTATAAATGTGTATTTGTAACTTAGTTTGTTAGTTACAAGTGTAAATAGTACAATCAATAATGATGAAATGATAATTCTAAAAGCTAAAGAAATTCCATTTTGTTTATGAAATTTAGATTTGCCAAATAACTCAAAAGACATTGTATAAAAAATAGGTAAAAATAAAGAAAACAATAATTGTTGAATTGATATTACAATTGCATAACTACTAAATCTGCTAATCGAATTACTATTGCTAAATATTAATCAACCAAAATTAATTATCGCGATTGCACTTACAATGAAAACTAAGAAAACCCCTTTATTTTTGATTAAATTCTTAGTTAAAAAAGATAAAATAACCCCTAATAATGAAAAACTTGTAAATATTATTGATAAGTAAAATCCTCATGTTTGAACTTCAAAATCTTTTATACTTGAAAAGAAATGAGATAATCCTGCTGTTCTAGGATATAAAAATATTCCTATCATTAATGAACCAGAAAGAATAAAAATTCAAGATTTTAATTTAGTGCCCTTGACAATAGTTTTATTATTGTTTTCATCCTTTTGAAAGTTAGTAGGCTCTTTACTAGTTTTTAGAGCCAAGTATAGTACTCCTGAAATTAAATATGTTGCCATATTGATAACAACCAATCAATAAAAATCAATGTGTTTAAATACAAAGAATGATAGTATTGTTGATATTAAAAAACCCAATGAAGTCGCAAATGAAGTCGCTATATTTACAGTTTTCATTTGTTCGTTATTGCTAGTTATATAATAAACCACATTTTTTAAAAACACAAATCTAAATGAATGAACAAAACCTAATAAAGTGCTAATCACAATTAAAACTATTGATAAAATGGTTTTATTTTGCGTAAAAAAGAAAATTATTAAACTGGGGACAAGTAAGACTATACTTAAAATATCCGAAAGTAATAAAATCAGTCTGTCATTTTTAATCTTTTTTACAATTTTAGTACTAAAAATATAAACAATTATAGAAGGTAAACATGTCCCCTATTAGTGGACAAATCAATTAAACCTTTCTCATGTAATGACACGGAGAGAGGTTTTTTAGTTTAATTTGTATTCTAATATTATTATAGTAATTTATAAAGTCAGTAATTAGCTCTATTATTTGG
>NZ_JAFIRD010000008.1 GCF_017116825.1 Mycoplasma enhydrae
AGACTTGAAAAAAATTTAGTAATTGAAATTCCAGAAATTTCAAATATTGAAATTGATAATTTAAAAAATAAAGATATTAAAATGTCAATTTCAGAACCTGATTGACAATTAACAGTTAAAAAAATTAGGTGGTGTAAAATTTAAAGGGGTTAGAAAACTAGGTTAACAAAAATTTTCTTTACACTTTAATTATATACCTAAAAACCCAAAATTTTTATAATTTTTGCAATGAAAAAATATAGCTATAAAATAGCTTTTTATTTTGGCAAATATTTATTTAAATATTTAGATTTTCAATAATAATGTTGTTTTTTTGGTTTTTAGTTGGTCCGATGATTTTTTGAATTACAGTGTTTAATGAATAAATAGCAAAATGCCTTTTAATTTTAGATTTTACCAGGTGTGATACATAACTTTCTGCTATATTTCCATAATATAAATAATCATCATTTTTAATTTCTTCTAAACCTGCTAAATTTAGCTTTATGTATTTTGCAAAATCATAAAGAAGTTTGCATCTATTGTGGTCTAAAAAGTGATATATTTCATTTCAATTTTTAGCTACAAATGCATATATTTTCAGATAATTATGGTTTTTTATGCAATCATAAATATATGTTCTTAAATTTATGTGAAGTACATTTTTTAAGTTATTTAAGCTCATTCTTAATTCTTTAGAATTATTAAAAATAACCCTTAATTTTTGTGCTAAATGAAACTTACATAAAATTTGCTTTGCATCTAAAAGTTTAGCAAGAGTTCTTATTCATTTAGCTCCATCTCCAGTAATTATAATTCTCAAATTGCTAGAATAAAAGTTTTTTATTATAGCTAATATTTTTTTAGCTAAAGAGCTTATACTTGTGTTAATTAAGGGCTTTGACATCATAATTAAATGATTTTTTGCTATAGGTTTTTTGTTTTCATCAAGCAAAAAGAAGTTTATCATCCTTGCTTTTTGTTTACTAGTATGACATTTATTTTCTTTGATTTTAAAATATGTATCATCAACAGATATATAAATTGTTTTTTTGGTTTTTGCAATTTGACTATAATTCATAAATTGCATATTTTTTAAGGTGTTTTGCTGATTTGCTTTAACATAGTTAAAAATTGTTGAATGGCTTATAGAAAAACAGTCAGCTATGGCTCTATAGCTCAAACCTTTTAAAAAGAATTTATAAGCTGATTCTTTAAGTGATAAAGTTATTGATTTTCTTTTTTCATCTCTAAATTTTGTATTAAAGACATTATAATATTCAATTCTATTTTCTATTTTTCTATAATATCTTCGAATTTTGACATTAATTTCACCTTCTAGATGTTTTAGCCTTCTAATTATTCAGTCTTTTACTTTTCAACCTTCTTTTTTCCTTTTAGGACCTCAAAAAAACATTTCATCTTCTTTGATTAGTTCTTCTTTTAAATGGTTAACTAAATTCATGCTTAAATTATATCTAAATCAAAATACTGAAATTGCATGTGTTTCTTGATTATTAATTATTTTTATTAAAATTTCAATAAAAAATCTAGTTTTTTGGTTTAAAAACTGAAACAAAAAAAGGCAGATTGAGCCTGCCTTTTTAATTATTTGGTTTTAGCTGTTTTCCTGCGATAAATTAATAAGGATAGTAAAACTATTGATATCAATCCAATTGTGCTGCCTGTGGCAATTAAAGCTATTGCTAAGGGTGATAAAGGTTTAGGAGTAACTCAATTTTTCTTATCTTGAGAGGTTAGTTCTCCATCAAAGTTATTTATTACTTTAAAACTTGTTGATTCAGTAGTTTTAGAACCTTTGGATTTAATTTTTAAATCTAAGGTATTTAAACCTTTAGCTTTAACTAAATTTTTAAGAAATTCTTTATCATTAATATTTTCAATTTCATAATCCTCATTTAAAAATAAATTAATTATTAAATTATTGCTTTTAATTTGAAAATCAATTCACTTAATTATTTCTGATTTTATTTTTTCAAAGCTTTTGAGCTCTATTTTTAAATCATTAATAACTAGTAAATTTAAATCAAATGTTTGTGCTTTAGGATGGGAATTAGTAACTTTGATAAGAAGTTTATTTGATATTAATGGGTGATTTGAAAAAATTTCAAATTCTGAGATTATATCTTTGAAAAATAAATTATTGATGATTGTTTCAAAATTTGGTTCATGAAAAATTACATTAGTTCCTAAAATTAATTCATCATTAAATTTTTTAAGCTCATTTTGAAGAATTTCTTTTAATTTATTCGCAATTTTTTGTCTTAATAGCCCATATTCTGCTTCTGTTTCTCATGAAGTATCAAGATTAATATCAATTAAATCAATTGACAAATCTTCTAAATTAATTGGTTTAGAAATTTTAGAATTAGAAAAATTAATTATTTCAAATTCAATAGGATGGTTTTTAACAACAACTTCTACATTTATTTTGTTCGAAAGAGCCTGGTCATAGTTTAAATGTACTTTAGTCATTTTTTCTAGCTTTAATTCAAAATCTTTTTCAAATTTTAAATCATTTTCTGCAATATCAATGCCCAGATTAATTAAATAACCTTTGATTTGACTAAATATTTGCATTAGAACAATATTCTTAATTTTATCAGGTCTATTTTCACCACTTAAATTTATAATATTGCTCTCAAAATCATCAAATAAATCAGCATCTAAAAACTGTAAATCAAGTGTTATATTGTTTCCATTTAATTTATAATCATTAATAAACTCTTTTTTTAAGTTAAATTTTAATGTTAATTGATTATCAATTAAATAATAATCAAATTCAAGTTTTTGCTTGTGATTATTAGAATTTAAAATTAGGTCTAAATTATTCTTTTTTACTCATTTTATAAAGCGGTTTTTTGATAGACTTTTTGATTTAGAATGAATAAAATTTAAGTCTCATTTTATATCTATAATTTCTTTTAATTTGAAATTTTTAAAACTAATTGCATAAGTTTGTTTGTGAGCTAATAATTTATATCTATCATCAGCTGTTTTTAATGAAAAGCTTAATTCTAAAGTGTTTTCATCTAAAAAATTCATGCTTTCAATATTTACTAATTCCTTATACTTAAAATCTCCATATTTATCAACAATATTTATATTATTTTCTTTAATGTATTCTAAAAATTCTTGTTTGCTGTCAAATTTATTGTTTTCAGAAGAAAAATCAAATCTTGGTAGAATATCAATTTCAGAACCTGAGTTTTTGTTTAAATATGTAACATAATTGCCTCAATATTCTTTAACTTTTTCATATTTTAAGTACTTTAATTGGTCTTTTTTGATATTTTCTGTTTTTTCTAAGAAGGCAGCAAAAAACTTACCTGTAGAAGTTGCTCATAAATTGTTGATATTATCTATTTTATTTATTTGGCTAAATGTCTTATTTAAAACATTATCATCATTTTTAATTAATACAAGTTTAAAATTGTTAACTTCATGTTTTGAGCTTCTAGAATAGAATAAATAAAGTCCTTCAGTTGAAATATAACTGTTTGAACTAACTTTATTATCTAATTTTTCAGGATTAGCTCAATATTTAGTTTTAGTTGTATCTTCTCACAAATGCTTATCAATAGGAACCATGTAATATTCCTTAGTAATCCCAATTAGCTGCTTAAGAGCTGCTTTAGATAAAACTATAGCTTCAGCTATAAAACCTTTATCTCTAATTAATTTTCCACGAGAATTAAAAAGTGTATATGCAAAGTATGGTAAGCCAGTTTTTTGTGCATATTTTATTTCAAAAGAGCTCTTGCCAACTTCTGAGTTTGCAATATGTTTAATTCCTTCAGTATTAATTCATACTACTTCTTTTTTTGTACCTGTTTGTTTATCGACTAAGGGGTCAAATTTAGGATTTTTAATTGGTAAACCCTGTTCGTTTTCTTTTACTTTACCATTTTCATCAATAAGATATTCTTCAATAAGTTCTCTTTGATTTGGATTATTTTCCGGGTCTCAAGCATATCATTTAAAATCAAGTGCTCCAGGTTTAGTTTCAATTATGTATTTTTTGGTATAAACAGTTTTAGGAGAGGTGTCTAAATTTATATTGTCATATTCTTCAATAGCAATTGTATATTCATTTTTTTGATATGAATTTTGCTCATCCTTTGGTTTGCTTTTATCTGCATTATCAAAATGTTCTCTTGTTTTATCATCAGGATTAGACCTTTTATCTAATAAAGCAATATCAAACTTATTATTAATAACATCTACAATTTTTCCATTAATTTTAACTACATAATTATCATTTGGAGCTTTAAAACTGAATTTAGAAGGTGTATGCAATATATAAGTTCCTAAATAATAATTAGAACCAGTCAAGCCTATTGGTTTGTCATTTTCAATTCTAATTTCTTTATCCTCTTTTATGCCAGTTGGATTATCATCATCCAAGTTATCAAAAGTTAAATATTGACCTTTCTCAGTAATTTGCAGCTTTGAAATTATATTCAATTTATCATATTTATTAGATTTTGTAAAAACTATTTTTTGGTTTTTAATTAAGTAGTTTTTAGCATTTAAAGCACTATTAACCATAAAAATACTAATGTGCTTTCTATCTTCAGCTATTTCATATTTTAGCTGCCACATTTCACCGTCATAATAATAGCGCTTGTCATCGAGTTTTTTGGCTCATTCTAGGAATGCTTCTTCATTAGTTCTAAACAGCTCAAATTCTGGTTTGTTTATTTTAAAATTATCTATTTTGTCATGCAAATAATCACCTTCTATTTTAAGGTCTTGGTTTCTAGAAATAAAAGTGCTTAAATAATTTTGAAAATAATCAAAGGCTTTTGGTTGGGCTGTTGATTTGAGTTTAATAGATACATATCTTGGGTATTCAAAATGAATTGATTTTACAAAATATGTATAGCCTGTTTTTTGTTTTCAACAGTGTTTTCTTCCTTTGTCTCTACCATATTTAATTGTTGAACAGATATCTTTGGTATTAACATCATAAGAACTATAAAAAGGTAGATAATTTATTTCGTATGATTCGACCCCATTATAACCGTCAAATTCATAATCTTTAATTCCTAATTTATCAATGTAATTTCTAAATTTTGAATATAACTTATCATTTATTTGCCATAAATTGTTTTTTAGGGCTTCAATTTTTTCTGAGTGTGATGGATTGTTTCACTTTGGCCCTGTTCTTTTTGTAACTATTCTTAAATCATCTATATTTATGTATTTTGGATCTATTTTAATTTTTCTTCTTTGAGAATATAATGTGTCATAGATATTAATTCATTCATTTTTTCATTGATAAACATGTGTATCTGCTTTTTTTATTGTAGCTCTTTGGCAAGCACTTATGCCTAAACCAGTTGCTGCAGTTACACCCACCACAGCGACGGCTATTAATATTTTGGTTGATTTTTTCATAATACCTCCTAATTCAGATTGTTTTTTAAATTTCCATCTCTAAAAATTAAATTTTGTTCATAATCATTGAAATAAGACTCAAATTGAAATCTTGTGGTATTGTCTAATGACAATATTCCTTCACCAATTGCTGCAGTAGCAATAAATTGGGTTTCTTGTTCCGTTAAAGGAATTCTATTTTGAAATAGATTTTTGTAAGCTTCAATATCATCAGCATTAGATTTTAAAGTTATGGTATATTGCATATTTTCCATAATCCCAGCTGACTTACTTGAAATAGCTGAAGACTGGTTGAAATCCATAAAGTTTTGAGTTCCTAAAACTAGCATGCCACGATATTTTCTAATAGTTTTAGCTGTATCTCAGACAAAATCTAGGGCTATAGGATTAATTGGGTCTATAAATTTATGTGCTTCATCTATGATTAGCATAATTCAGTTTTTTCCATTTGGATTTGAAAAATAATTGTTTGAAATTTTGTTTTGAATAAAAGATAAAATTAAGAATAATCCTGCTTTTGAAGATGGTGAGTCATCCTTAGTTGATAAATTATAAGTGTCAAAAATTGTTAACTTAGAAGACATATTTATATTTGTGGGGCCATTATATAAATCTTTATAAGCTGAATTTTGTCCAAACTCTGCTTTCAAAGTGGCTAAAATAAATTTTTTTGACTCTAAATAAACATCTTTGTCATTTTCATTATCAAATTTATAGTTTTCCAAAAACTTAATTAAGTCATCAATAATAGGAAAATCTTCATTCTTTAAATTCAATAAATTTGCATTTGGTTTATAAAAACCTCATTTCTCATATAATTCTGCAACAGCTTTAGCCACAAATCTAGTCTGTAAATCATTAAAATTACACATTAATTTCAGAAACTTTTGAACTTTTCTAATATTTTGAGATAAGACTAATTTGTTTTGCTTAGATAAATCTTCTTGCTCACTAAATTGAAAATCTAATTGAAGTGGATTAATTAAGGTTTTAAATCCTGTTCCCATTTCTAAAACACTTCCACCAAAAACTTCAGCTAGTTTAGTATATTCTCTTTGGGGGTCTAAAATTATTATGTCTGTATTAAAAACTAAATAATACAATAATATTTTTTTAAGAAGTGTAGACTTACCAGAACCAGGAACACCAGTAATTAGTGCATTAGAATAAAATCTATTCATATTTTTAACTTTCATATCAAATATTAATGGTGAGCCTGTTGTTTTATCATGCCCGAAAATTAAAGTATTATTATCATTAAGTTCACTATTAATAAAACCTCAGCCTCCGGCAATGTTATCACTTACCATTTCTAAGTCATTAAATAGATTATCTGAGTTTATTAAACAAGCATTAGCATAGCTTTGTTTTTGCATGAATAATAAAGGATTTAAGTTAGCTCCTACTTCAGTTGCATTTAATTGGTTTTGTATTTCAAGAGAGCCTATTTCTTCTAAATTATTACCATGATTTACAAAAATAAAATTACTATTAAAAATGTTTGAGCTTTTGGCATTTGCTAAATAAATCAAATTTTCAATTGCTGCAATTTCAATTGCAGATTTAGAGGTTTTAACTTTAGATTTTTGATTATTATTAATTTTTACTAAGCTATCAGCTTTGTCTAATAGCTTTTCTTTCATTGAATCATCAAATGTACTTAAATTTCAAATAACTGTTGAATTAGAATCAAAAAGTCTATAAACTCAGCCTTCTTGAATATCAAAACTACTAAAATCATTAATACTTTGAAAACTAACAAAACTATCATCACATGCAATATATTTATTATGAAATTCTACATTTTTGGGAGCTAAATTTTCAAAATTAAAATTGTTAGAGTTTTTGTTTTGCAAATCAACTTTAAAAACTGAATTTAGCACATTAATAAGCTCTTTATTTTCAAGAATTTTTGGACTAAATTTAGTTTGAATTAATCTATGAAACATTTTGCTTCTTTTATCTTTTAAATCTTCTTTAGAATCACCATAAATTACTAAATAATAGTTTGAAACATTATTTTGATATTTAAGCATTTCTAAATCTTGTTCATTAGCTAAGCAATAATTTTTAGCATTAGTGTTATTTTTAACAAAATCACTATTTTTAATTTGTTCTAAGGCTAAATAATTATTTTTTAAGTTCATTGAACCTGTTGTTTTAATAATTGTGATTTTATCTTCAATAGAATTAAGTAGTTGTATAAATCTATTAATTTCTATTTCTTTATCTTTTTGAGAGTTTACAAAAACATTAAAACCTTTGATTTTAATTATTGAAAAATGATTAAAAATTCCAAAATTATTTTTTCTATTAGCTACTATATTATCTTCAATAATTTCTTGATAAGGAATTAAGAGCTGTGGGTTATTTTTAGTCCCTTTTTTATACTTTTTAACACTAATTCAGTACTTAAAAGCTCTTCAAGCTAAAACATAAAATCTGCAATTGTGCTTTCTTGAAAATAGTAAAACTCAAAATGTAGATGCTACAACTATTAGAAAAATAGCAATTTTAAATTTTCAGTTGAAATTATTTGTTGGTATTGCTAGTAAAAGACCTAGAAAAATAATACCAATCATAACTAGTAAATCACTTATTGTAAAGTTTTTTCATATTGTAGTTTTTTTATCTGCCAGTTTCTTATTTTGAAGCATTTTTACTCCTTATTTTCATAATTTGTTTTTTCAAGAGAAACAAAAAGCCTCTATTTTTTGTTTTTAGAGGCAATAATTGCAATGGCTTTTTCCACCATTTCTTCAACATTTTTGTTAGGCTCGACTTCTTTAAGTGATTTATTAATTTGGTAGTCTGAAAATCCTAACATTTTCATTGTTTCCTTAAATTCTTTTAAAATAGTGTCTTTTTTTGGTGTTTCTTTAATAAATTTGCAGTATTTATTTTTAAAATATTTAATACAATCATTTGCAATTTGATTAGAAACACCTGGTATTTGAGTTAGTGCTTCTTTATTTTCATTAGCAACATAATGAATAATGTTTTCTCAGCCCACATTTAATATTGAAATAGCTTTTTTAGCTCCTACACCTTTTAAACCAATTAAATCTTCAAAAATCACCATTTCTTTAAAATCTTCAAATCCATATGTAACTTTTGAATATTCATTAACTATTTGAGAAATAAATATTTTTTTATTTTCTCCACTCTTAAATCTTTCAATTTTTGGTGTATAAATTAATTCTCCTGTTCCATTGTGGTCTAAAATAAGGTAATTTGTATTAACGTGCATGATTTTTCCATATAAATAAATTGTCATTTTATTCTCCTTTTAAGTTAGTGTCTTTTTCTAGTTATGGGTCTAATTTTTATCTCTTATTTAAAATTTTTTTATCTTTTGATTCTATTAATTCTTTTAAAACATTTTCAATATATTCTGCTTCTTGTTCAACAATGTCATAAAAGGCATCTTCATATTTTCCATCTACTCATTTAACATATTTAACACCATCTGAAAAACGATACAAATACTCAGATGCTTCATCTAAATACGTACTTTCAATACCATTTTCTTTTAAATCGTCATCTCATTTGGCTTTTAAATCATCGACTGTTTCAATGCTATTTCATGGTCAAAACTCTTTGACTTTTTCTGGATATAATGAAAATCAGTCACAATTTTCTATATCTTCATACATTTTTATCAGTTTGTTAATATCTTCTAAATTTGTTTCATTTTTGTTTAAATATTCAGAGATAATTTCTTCATGTCCCAGACTTGAAACTCAATAATTTAGTTCTTTTAGTTTGGTTCAATATTGTTTGGCAACATTATAGTCATTTGTACTTGCTAGTTTCAATGTTTTGGTTTTTAAATCATCAAAAGGTATTTCAAAAATAGATACATCTTCTGGATTCATATATTCAATTAATTTAGCTTTAGTCATTATTTATCTCTCATATCAAAAAAGCAAGCTATATATTTAATAAATTTTGATTTGAAACCAAACTTTTTAATATCATTTTCAACTTCATTTCTAAACTTCATAATATTCATTTTTTCATTAAATTCTTTTTGAGTCATTTTGAGTGTTTTTCTCCTTATTTTTTAGTTATTTTTCTTGTGGGCCAAAAGTATCTAGTCCTCATAATAATGCCTTTATATATTCTGCTAATTGATAATCTCCTAATTTATCAAACTCTTCAGCAATCATATAAGCTTCTTGTCTGAAAGCATTTTCATTACGCTCAGCATGATATTTTATTAACTTCATTAGGCTGCTTTTTAGCATTTGTTCTCTCAATTTAGTGTAAATAATTGCTTTTATAGTTTTTTAATGTAAATGTTTTGGGTTGTGAGTCAATAATTTAAACTAAAAATATCATCATATCCATTTAAACAATGTTCTAGAGCTTGCTTTTCATTTTCAGATAAATAATCAAAATTAACCTGGAAAATTACAATTGGTGGATTTCTAAAGTTATTTATTCATATTGATTTAAAAGGTTTGATAATTATTGGTTTAGTGAGTGGTCAATTTATGGGGTCTATTAGCAATCAATCACAGTTTTTGCTGTAACGACAAGCTGAAGGCGAAATTACAAAAATATTGTTTTCATATTCTTGTTTTTTAACTCTTAAATATCTATTTGATTCTACTTCTAAATCAATTCCTAGATATTTTTTAGCTCTATTTATTTGGCGCTCTAATTTGTTTTTACCATTTATTGTTTTCATATTATTTTTCCTTTATTTTTTTTCGTTATTATTTTGCTCTTCTGTATTTGGATTGTAGTTTTCATCATATTGATTTAAACTTTTTGAGAAATTATTAAGTTCTGATATTTTTTGTTCATATTCAAGTTGAATTTTTGCATTTCTAGCATGTAATTCGTTTAATTCTTGCTGGGTGAACATGCCTAGTTTTTGGTCTAGTGCCTTATCATTCTTAATATTTTGTTCTAGCAGTTTTTCATTTTGTTTAATTTGACTTGCATTGTATTTTTGTAATGAATCAAAATCTTTAAGTGCATTTTTATTAAGTTGGCCTGTTTTTGAGTTTGTGGCTGCTTTTCTAAAGGTATCTAGCATTTTCTTTTGTTCTAATGGTTTATTTGCTCCTACATGTGCAAATGAACTTTTAATAAAGCCTTTAGACATGCCTAAGTCTCTCGCTAAACTTTTGTTTGAAGAAACCCTTGATAGATTAATTCCCTTGCCGATAAAGCCACCTAAGGCATTGCTAAGGCCACCTTTAGCCATGGTGGCTCCTAAAGTGGCGCCTCCACTAGCTACAGCTGCACCTGCAACAGCAGCTTGCTTACCAAAGCCTAAAGTTTTTTTGAATACTTCGCCAGTTTTCTTAAATGAGAAGTTAGATATCTCAATTCCTAATAAATTAGAAACTAATTTGTTGATAGATTTAGTTGCATAAGCTGCTCCTATGTAAATTATTAAGTCAGCTATCAGAGAAAGAGCTTGTGAAGTGCCTAGTTTTTCTTTAACTGGATTTAGAACTAAAATGAAAATTACAAAAAAGTTTAAGGAAATTAAGGATATAAAAATGTTTAGTGTGCTTTTAGTAAACTCTTTTTTCCATTTAGCTATGGCAATTCCATTATCATCAATGGCTTTGGCTGCTACTAATGGTGAAACAATAAACAAAGTAAATTGAATTAAGGAGTATTTAACTATGGCTACAAGTATTGAGCCTAAAAACACTACACACATTATGGCAACAATTGCATTTTTGATTAATATTAAACCTATTAGAGTGTTTGAAGTTAAAGATATATTTGCATATTCACTTAAAGACATTGGATAATATTGGCCTTGTAATACTGAGGTTCTAGCTCATTCAGCATTATTATTTAGAGCTATATATAAATTATCTGCAACATCTAAATTAGTGCCTGCTTGCAGCTCTAAAACTTTTCCAAAATACTTGAACACTATAGCTAAAATAACATTAATTACAAAAATTAAAAATGGTAATAATAAAGCCCATAAAAATGAACTTAACGATTGTCTAAGAACATTTTTAAATTTTAAATGCTCCATATTTTGCTTTTTATTTTTTGCTAATTGATATTTTGCAAATGAAATTAAAATAAATACAATTGCAAAAGCCAAAGCATAAAGCATAAATGCTAAAAATGCTACTGGAAGTTTTGAAAATGAGAAATCAAATTCTCCTGGTTTGGCTCCAAAAATTATTATGTTTATTAATTCAAAGCCAAAAAATTGAGCTGCTTTGAATAAGCCTTTCAAGATTAAGAAAGGCAAGCTTATGAAAACTCCTCATAATACCCCAAATACTGCATATCTTATTGGTATCAGAGCAGCTTGAAGAAGGTTTATTGGCATTCTATTTTCCTATTTATTTAAAAAATAAGTCATACCTAGTCCATAAAATGCAAATGCTACAGCTGTTATTACAACTAATACCATTAAAGCTATTGTTGCATTTAATGATTTTTGGACTTTTTTATAATCTTCGTCAAACTTATAAAAAGCTGGACTATTAGCATGTTTTATTTTGATTTTGTTTCTTTTGTTAAAAAAACTAATGGCAATTCCTATTAAAACTATTAATATTGGTGCTAAACCAATGCAAACAAAAAACGATCAATGCATTATTTTTTCCTTTCAAAATTTATTTTAAAAATACGGAAGCTACTTTTAAAATGACGGGTATTAAAATTACAAACACCATTAAAAAGCCAAACGATAATCAAATAGAAACAATTCTACTTTTAGCTTCTTTTTTATTTGTTTGTGTTTTGGCTGTTTTTAGAGCTGCAATTGCAGAAAAGGTCATAACAATAGCTATAACAGCAAAAGCTGCCACTGCATAGCCAGAAATTAGAGATATGAAGGGTGTAATGGATTCTAATAAAGTCCCTAGGGCATTTTTTAGAGTTCCTATATCAGCACCGCCTGAATTAAGCATAAATACCTCCTGTTGGTAAAAAAGTGTAAAGAAAAAGACACTAATTAATAGTGCTTGTTTCATATTTTAGATTTACATTTAGGAAATTAAATAATTGATTTAAATTCTAATTTTAAAGAATCATTATTTTCTTGCATTCATTTTTCTAATGCTTCTACAGAAGAATTTAAATTGTGTCGTTTAAGAGCTTTGATTTTGTGCCCTTTAGGGTTTGAGCTATATTCTGTTTTGCCTTGGAAATATTTTCTGGTTCAAACAAAAGCACGAGCATTGTTGTCAAAGAAATAATCATTTGAATCAGTATTAAAACCCATTAAATATGCTAGTGGATTATAAAAATCATTAACTAAATCAACAATTTTATTGTATTGACCTGCTAAATCATAAAATTGGTCATAAATTGGTTCAGGAAATGCATATAGCTTGCCTTCAACTTCAAATCCTGTTTTTATTGAAGTTAACATATTTTTAATTAATAAGGTTTCAATTAACCATTTTAAGTCTTGTTTTAGTTTTGCTGGCATATTTTGTAATTGCTCTTGAAAAGTTTTGGTTGAGTCATTTACATTTTGTAGCATATAAGTAAAAAAATCAGTAATTATTTTTGTGGATTGTGACATTCAAAAAATTTGGAATTCTATTTTGTAATATGATTCAAAAGTAATTCAAAGTAAAAGTGCTGCAGCATTTTGCAATCTAACTTCTTTTAATTCATCCGAAGTTAAAGTTAATAAATCATTATCATTATCTTTTAATCTTGATTCTGTAAAAAACTGATAGTTAGCTATGTAATTTTCAGCAAAACGTTCATTAGTTCAAACTCCGTATTTTTGTCTTAGTTCTTTTAGTCAATTCTTAAGAGATTCAGTTTTTAAATCAAACCAGCTATCTTGTCACTTACGATGTTTATCAGTACTATCATAAAAATTCTTAATAGCTACTACAGCTTCATTATAACGCTCAATTTTTTTGTCGTTTGATTCATATTGAGAAGTTTCATTACCATATGCATCTAACACTTTTAGTTTATGAATGTTAATAAAATAATGCCAGAATTGGTGGGGTCCAGGTCAATATTCACTAGTTGCTAAAGGTTTAGGACAATCATAAATTAGATTTTTATCAAATCTTAAATTTTTATCCACTTCTGGTTTTTTAGGAATGTTAATTTCAGGTTTTTTAATATTAGGTCTATTAGGTTTATCATAAAGCCAATCACAAGAAGCTGCTACTAATGGCATAGTAGCTACACTTGCTGCAATTGGACTTAAAATAGTTAATAATTTCTTTGCCTTCATAATCACAATTATAATCCAAAATTTTTTTTCCTTTCAAAAATTCTTGCTAAATAATATTTTTATCTAGTAAAAAACTAATTAAGTTAATATATTATTTTAATTCAATAATTCCTTAAGTAGCTTATAATATTTAATAGGTTATTTATATCATAAGTAATTAACTTAGATAATATAGTTTGTAATATATCTACTTGTAATCATTAAACCATGATTACAATATAACCTCAGGTAAATATAACCTAGTAAATATTACCTCTTATATATTCATATATATATTTACTATATATACGCCAAGTATCATTTTTGATACTAGGTGGTATCATTTTTGATATTTTCAGGTATCAATTTTGATACTTATATAATTAAAAATTATCAGCTCAAACCATCTTCTAAACTTGGTTTTTTGGTGGCCTGAGCTTCTAAGTGACTTGTTAGCTTTCACAAATCATCGGCATCCTTCAAATTATTAATATTTTTTCTAAATTCATCACTTTTCATATGTTCATTTCAAACATATAACAAGTTATTGAAGTAAATTTTTTGTTTTGAACCAATATTTTCTCGGTCAGTAACAATAATCTTGAGATTTTTTAATTCTTGCAGTCGTCTTTTAATGGAAATTTCACTTATATTTAAATTTTGTGCTAATTCTTTTGTGGGATAATAAATGAAAACTCCATTATCATCATCAAACCTAAAAGTTTTTAAGGATTTACTAAATCTTTTCCAAAGAGTTATATAAATCCCAAACAATTTAGCATTTTTTGTGCCAATAAAAATCAAATAGATTATATCACTAAGAATTGTAAATGTTGTTGTTGCTTTGTCTCTTGGCACAATACAATTCTTAAATTTTTCTCCTCTATTTCTCATGTTTTGTTTCCTAAATGTAAAGAAAAATACTAAAAAACAAGCCATAATTTGACTTGTTAACCCAAAACCCCAGAATATTTTACACGGCCAAAAATTACTAAAGTAAACGAAACAACAGCAAGATTTGAAATTGAAGCTAAAAAAGGTAAAATTGTTCATAAAATTATCAAAGAATTAAGCGGTTTTAAAGTTGCAGATAAATATTACAAAATTAAT
>NZ_JAFIRD010000009.1 GCF_017116825.1 Mycoplasma enhydrae
GAGCTAATTACTGACTTTATAAATTACTATAATAATATTAGAATACAAATTAAACTAAAAAACCTCTCTCCGTGTCATTACATGAGAAAGGTTTAATTGATTTGTCCACTAATAGGGGACATGTTTAAAATATCTTCAGAATACAAAAATGCATTGTTCTAAAGGTATTTATAATTTGAAATTATAATAAGTTTTTTTCTTTTAGAGCTGATTCAAAAACTTTAAGTTGATTATTAAATATTTCTTGCATTTTATTAATATATTTTGAATCAATTTTACTTTGAGAATCGTTTTCGAATTTAAAGTTTTTTAGTCTATTTAATCACTCAACATGTCTAAAGCTAACATTATCTAAAAATTGTTCTCAAAAACTATCATAAAATTTGGGCTTAATGTTTAAATAATTATTTAAATAAACCATTGCTTCGGTGCTTTTGTATAATGGATAATCAAACACTAATGATCTTCCATTATCGAAAATTGGAGCATTTGAAATTTTTTTAAGGTTTTCGTTTTCCACTAAAATTCCAATATTGCCAAGGTGTCTATCAATATTCAAGATAATAGCATCAAAAACCATTAAGTCTTCTAGTTCTTCTTGCCCATATATATTTTTTACAGTTTGAAGAATATTGCTCTTGCTTGTTTCATTATAATTTATCAATCAAGAAATTGGAATAAAAGATATATTTTCATTAACGAAGTTTTTAGAAACTGAATATCACTTTTTTTCATATTTCATAACCTTATATTCAAGCGTTCTAAAGTTTTCTTTTCCAAATAATAAACTGGCAACCTGGTAAGCTAAATATTCACTTTGGACATCATTAATTGAAATTTTATTATACATATATGAATTACACTTAGCTAAATATGTTTGATTATCTTCGGCAAATCAAAATTTTTCCATATCGCCAACTGTATATATATTTGGTGAGGGGCTCGAATATTTTTTTTCTAATCCTTCTTCAAAATTTAAATTAAAATTTGCAAAATAGTTTTTGTCTGCTCATTTTAAGTCTTTTTTTTCATATGGAACTATTCAAAAGCCATTATTTAAATTTAGACCATAATCATTTAAATAAAAGCTTAGTGGTTCTTCGTTATTTTCAATTTTAATTAATCTTTGCTTAGGTAAAATGTTTTCTGAAAAAAGAATTCCATTAAAATGTAATGAATCAAAAGCCGTATTAGATTTTAAAAATTCAAATTCTTTTTCAAAAACAATATTTTCAAATAAGTAATTTTCTTCATTTCAATCTAAACTGAGGACATTTTTATCTTTTAGTTTAAGAATAAATTTTTGCATTTATTAATTAATTTCTCCAGAATCTTCATTATTATCTTTATCTGATTTTTCATCATCATTTTTATCATCAAAAGCTGCTTCTAGTTCTTTTTCTAGAATGCTATATACTGAAGAAAGTACTTGTTCAGTGTCCTCAGGTGAAATGCCAAATTGTTTAGATTCATCTTCAAATCCTGATTCTAAATATACCTTCATTAAATTTTTCATTTGGTCAATAGTTAATTTTTGACCTTTTGAAGCTTTTAGAAGTTCATCTACAAATCTTTTTTGTAATTGTTCTATATTTTTAAACTGGTTTTTGTATGCATTATTAAATTCTTCGTAATCGCCTGAAAATAGTTTTTCAAGATCAGGATTATTTTTTATAATTGATTCTGCATTAAATGTTTCTTCATTTTTATCCATATCAGCTACTTCTTTACTAGCTGATTTTTTTTCTTCCATTTCATCTCTTGTATAAACATAGTCTTCATGAGGATCATAATCTACATTTTCATCATCAGGAACTAAGCCTAAATTTATTTTTGAATCATAAATTCTATATCATACTGTTTGAAGTTGTTCAATGTGTTTTCTATTTTCAAAAAGGTTTGTTTCTAGTGGGATAGTTCTTAAGTCTACTCTATTCAATATAAAAGAACAAAGTGCATCAATATCCATTTGGTTAGTATCAATATCTATTGGTTTTCTTTTAGTTGTCATTACTTCAAATAGTGCTTTATCAAATTTTTTAGCTAATTTTAGACCTAATTCTTGCACACTAAGAGCAATATCATAATCCATTATTCTTACTCAATTAGTTTCAAAATTCTTAAGTGCAGCTTTTTGTCTGCTACGATATTTTTGAATACTTACTGGTTTGGTGGTTGCCACTAAAGCTGGATCAGTGATTTGTTTTATTACTACTTTAAAAGATACAATTGAAAAATCTCTTTGAATAGAAGAGATAATAAATTCATTTGCCACTTTCGTTCTTGGATTTAAATAAGGATACAATGGACTATCAATATTTATAGTTGTTTTTTCTTTATCAATTCAATCGCGACATGCAATGTTGTTATCATTGAATGTTACTCATGGAATTTGTGTAATTTCAAAAAATCCAAAACTTTCTAAAATGAGTGATGTTAGTTCATTAAATGTTAAATTGTCACTAAGATATAAAACTAGTTTTTTATTTTCTTTCAGTATTCTTAGTGTTTCCATTTTTTCATTATCAATCGGATTAATTAAATAATTAACTGATGATATTTCAAATTCATAATTTTTTCCTAATCTGGTAATTACCATATTATTTTCCTCCCTTTAAGAAATCATGAAACATATGTTTTCTTGCGATATTTTTTAGGCGATATAAGTAATCTAATATTGCTTCACCTAGACCATTTTGAACAACATCGCTAGTAAATAGCTTTGCTGTTTGTAATGGTAGTTTTGTTGAATTTGCCATTGCATATGAGTAATTAGTTAATTTTAACATAGGTAAGTCATTATTACTATCTCCTATTGTCATAACTTCATCTAATTTGACTTCATCATTTTTATAAACATTCTCAGTCATTCAACGTACTGCACTACCTTTGTTTATGTCTTTAGCATTAATTTCAATATTACAATATGTAACAATGGCTTCAATATTGTCTATGTGTTTTATATATTCATACATTTTTTGTGGATATGTAGTTGATAGTGGATAATCAATTGAATATATTTCTATTTTAATTGGATTAATTTTTTGTCCATTTCATTTCTGTGGAATTTTTTTAATATTATCTTGTGATATAAAATGATATTGAAAAATTTCTTGATTAAATTCAGGCAGCTCTTTTAAATAAAAATAATTATTTTCATCTCAAAAAATCATTTGAAATTGATTTTTGCTTGCTATTTTAATTAATTCAGCCAGAATTGAAAAATCTATTGTTCATGTTTTAATTATTTTTTGGTTTTGAACATCATAAATTTCAGCTCCTGATGAACAAATTAAATATCTGGCATTAATTTTAGAAGCCAATTTTAACATTCGCTCCTGGACAGGGTTTCCTGTACAAATATTAAAGTCAGCTCCATTTTCTATAGCAAAATTAATATCCTTGCAAGTTTCTTCAAATAAATTGAAATTTCTATAAATAGTTCCATCCACATCTGAATAAATGACAGGTTTTTTGTTATTGGTTAATTTATACATTATTTATAGTTCCTCCTTTTAGTATTCAAATTAGCGTTCTTTTTTCTTTTAATTAGATACATTATCAAAACATATAATAAAAGTCCGGTGATTGCTATTGCAGGAACTACATAACTTACAATTCTTCAAGCATTAGTGCTCTTTTTTGTTTTGTCATATTCTTCATTATAAAACCAATGACCATACAATGGAATTTTTCTTTCTGAATATTTTTGCAAATCAGTAATTTGCGAAGCTTTGGATAAATATTGTTTTTCAGTTAGTCAAATTCAAACTAGTATAGCTGATTCTGGTCGTGGCAGTTTTTGAGACCTTAATATTAATATAATTTTCTTATCCTCAGGTTGATTTTCATTATACTTATCAATTTTATTAAGCACTTCATGTGATATATAATCTTTTTTTAAACTATCAACATCAATCGCTTTAGCTTCCTTAGAACTGAGATTTCCTGTTTGATCATTTAATTCTATTTCATTTAGTGATTTCAAACCATCGTCTTTGCCAAATTCAAAGAACGTTTCATATGTATAATCTTTATAATTTTTGTTTAATTCTTTAATTTTTTTAGATAAAAGAAAATCTTCTCATTTTAAATTATCGACATCTTTTTTAATGTCTTTAAACTCGGCCATTTTATTGTCTGATTTCAAGGTCTTTTTTGCACATGAAACAACAACCACTGGACTTAAAAGCAATGGTGCTGCTGTAATTGAACTAATTTTAAGTAATTTAGTAACCTTGTTTGCCATAATAGTATATTTAATTTTATAATAATATATAACTAAATTGCCAAAGATAAGAAAACTTTAACCAATTTGGATTTAAAAAACAAAAAAATAAGCCATTAAACATACCCTGTATTAGTGAAACATCACAAATGAAGGGTGTATTTAATGACTATAAATATAAAATATTTATTTATGTTTTTCTAACAGAGCATACTCTATTTAATTCTTGTTGTTTTTCTTTTTGCTTGTTTAATTTCTTTTGGACTAAGTATCATTTGAAAATCATTAATTTTTTCTATTTTATTTTTTCTTTTTTCAAGACTTAAAATTATCATTTTATGAATAAAGTATATTGGTATTAAAACTAATGGTATACCTAAACCATAAGCTAATAAAGCAGGTGAGTCTTTAAAACCTTCATAGCCTTTAAATACTTTAGCTATTGGTTTAACAAATACTACTAATAATAAGAATAATAATGAAAATATAACTGAAGCATATACTTTTCAATAAAAAATTGGATTTGATAGTACTACAGGTTTTTTTGACATTAAATTAATTGAATTAAATGTAGCTGTTATTCCTAAAACTAAGAATGCTACAGTAGAAGCGGCTTCTAAAATGTTATTTGGTGAATTATATCTAGCTCATAGAGCCCCTAAATAATATGCCACTAATGAAATTATGCCTACCAATATTCCCTGTCATAAGGTATTTATGCCCATGGATCCTGCAAAAATGGATTCATATTTGGATATTGGTCTTTTATTCATATAATTTTCTTTGGAATCTTGCAACCCTAAAGCAATAGCAGGAAAACCATGCGTAAATAAATTAATTCATAATAATTGTGTTGCCGAAAGAATATATATTTCTTTATTTGCTAATTCAGGTCAATTATTAAAAATAATTTTAAAAATTATTAAACCAAAGAATACTAAAATGATTTCTGCAATTGAAGTAATTAATAAGTTTTGAATAACATTCTTAATTTTTTGATAAATTGAACGCCCGTTTTCAACTGCACTAACTATTGTTGAAAAATTATCGTCTGATAATATCATGTCAGCTGCTTGTTTAGATGCCTCTGTGCCTGTAATGCCCATTGCGCATCCAATATCAGCGGCTTTTAAAGCAGGTGCATCATTTACACCATCACCAGTCATAGCGACCACTTGATTTCGAGCTTGTCATGCTTTAACTATTCTTAATTTATCTTCCGGTTTAACACGAGCATAAACAGAATATTTTTCAATATTTTGACTTAATTCTTCATCGCTTAAAGCATCTAATTCTATTCCTGTTAAAGTTTTATCATTAGGGCGATATATATCTAAACTTTTAGCTATTGCCACAGCAGTGTTAATATTATCACCAGTAATCATGATTGGTTTAATACCAGCGCTTCTACATATTTCAATAGCAGATTTTACTTCTTCTCTAGGTGGATCAATCATTGCAACTAAACCTTCAAAATTTAGGTTTTTTTCTAAAAATTTGATTTGTTCATTTAATTGCATGCTTTTAAGTTTTTTAACTTGTTCGTAGTCTATTTCTTTTGAGCATATCGCTAAAACTCTATATGCTTTATTAGCTCATTCATTATTAATTTTAAACAATTTGTCTTTCTCTTTAATGTCAATATTTGACTTATTTATTAAAACATCTGGCGCACCTTTAGTGATTACAATATACTTATTGTTTATGTAATTAATTGAGGTCATAAATTTGCGTTCTGAATCAAAAGGAATAACAAATTCACGAGGATATAATTTTTCTAAATTGGCTTTAGTCTCATTATTAAAATGTTTTTGAAGTGCGTATAAAAATGCTAGTTCGGTAGGATCTCCAACTTGTTTGTATTCATTATTTTCAAATACTAGATTTGCTTCTGAGCAAATAGAACCATATTTAACTAAATTACTAAACTCAGGGTCTAAATTGTTTTTGGTTAAATCAAAATTTTGGAGTTTGTTACTTTTATAATCATAAAGATTAACAATTGTCATTTTATTTTGCGTTAGTGTTCCTGTTTTATCAGAACAAATGACTGCACAACTTCCTAAAGACTCTACTGCCATTAAATCTTTAACTATAGCATTTTTCTTAGCCATTCTTTGAATACCAATGGCGAGAATAATAGAACTAAATGCAATTAAACCTTCGGGAATTGCAGCTACTGCTAAAGAAATTCCATTTACTATCACTGTACTTCAGAATGAATTTTCTCTAAAATGAGCAGTATTAGGAATTGCAAATAGTAATTGCATAATGATACTTGCTAAAAATAAAGCAATGCCTACATAACCAAATATTTTTCCTAACTTATTAATTTTTAGTTGTAATGGACTCATAGCTTGCTTTTCATTATTCACTAATGAAGAGATTTTGCCAATTTCTGTTTTTTGGCCAATAGCACTAACTACTAAATAACCTGTTCCTGTTGAGATAATTGATGATGAATACATCATGAATTTTCTATCTGCTAAAGCTAAATTAAGATCTCTTTTGGCATTATAGTCTTTTTGAGCGGGTTCACTTTCGCCAGTTAATGAACTTTCAATGGCAGATAAATTAGATGAAAATAATAAATATCCATCAGCAGGAACAACATCTCCAGGCTCTAGCATAACTATATCACCGATAGTTATTTCTGAGGCCTTAAGATTAACTAATGAGCCATTGCGAATAACTTTAGAATATAAGGGACTAAGCTTAGCTAATGCATCAACTGCCTTAGCGCTTTTTATTTCTTGAATAGCACCAATGAGGGAATTAGTTAATACAACAAATAAAATTATTGAAGGCTCTACAAATTCAATAATTAATTTAGAATCAAAAACTCATTTATTCCGAATTCCACTAACAATTGCAAATATATAAGATAGTAATGCTGCGCACATTAATATGATTACAAGAATATCTTTAAACTGTGCTAGATAAACTAAGAAATAATTCATTTTTTTAGATTTAATTAGTTCGTTAGGGCCGTATTTTTGTTGCCTTAAAATAACTTCATCATCACTTAAGCCTAATTTCATATTGGTTTGAATTAAATCATCTGTTATTTCTAAATTGGCTTGTTCATTATTCTTCATTATCTTCCTTAAAATACTATTCTTAGTTATTATTACAATAATAAAATGTTACAACATATTAATTAAATAATATTAAAAAAGAACCAATACCTATTTGGTATTGGCCTTTGATTAAAAAGAATTAAATATTTAATTTTAAAATTATGCTAAACGAGCTGTTGCATATGAATGTAGAACTAATTCGTTTAATTCATTTGCTTCTTTAACATCAGCAATCTTACATGGACAGTAAGCTACTGATTTACATTCGCATAGTTCTGATTTTAAAATTTGTGCGTATTTAATTTGTTTTGAAAGTGCAATTTTCTTTTCGATTGGTGTTGAAGCAAACATAATTACCATGTATAGGATGAATAATCCTGATGTTGCTGAATATGCAATTAAGTCTGGTTTTAGTTTTGCAACATCTGCACCTTCTCTCATGTATTGACCTAATACTAATCCTAATGATAAGAATGGGTCTAACATTTTAATAATCATGGTTAACATAACCATTGTAATAGCTATATAACCTGCTCAAACTGTGTGTTTGTTTTCTTTAACGGCAATGAAATGTTTCTTTCTATTTTCAAGAACACCAATTACCGAGAATGCAATGAATGCAAATGCGAATACTGCCATTCAGTCAGCCATTAGGTCTGAGAATGATAATAATTTTCCAATATTTGCACCGTAAACATTAGAACCATCAACATCTCATAAGTCGATATATGCATATGCTCCAATTACAGTTAACACTACCATAAATGGTAATGATAATATTAGACAGAATAACATACCCACAATTGGAGTATTTGAGTGTTTCATGTATCTGTAAGCCTTAGCAGGAATGTAAATTTCACCTTCCTTAATTAAGTCTTCTACAAAACGAGTTGCTCACATTGAAAAACCGTTTAAAATACCTAAAACACCAATTGCAATCATAATGTTAATAACACCAAATGCTCATTTGTGTCCACTTTTTTCTAGTAAACCACCAAAGTCGTAGAAACCACCAGATTTAGCACCTAGTGACATAGCTGCAGCAATGATAATGTACATTAATGTCATTGAGAATAAACCAATAACTAAAGCTGCAGGAGTTTTTTCTGGATTTTTCATTTCTGATTGAATACCAGCTGAAACATAAAATCCATCAAAAGCAAAGAAGATACCAGCTAATGATCCGAAAATTCCCAGTACTGGAGTTAATTTTAAGAATGAAGTAGATTCTTTTTTAAATAATGAATCTACTGTTATCGGAGTTCAGATAGTAGTTGGTTCTTGGCTTAGACGTTGTGAGAAGTAAACAAATCCAATAATAACAATAGCTACTAAAGGAATGAACTTAACTGATGTAATAATTAAGTTTTGAATATTTCCTGCACGTCCACTTAGACCTGCTGAAAATAGCATTCACAATGTCAATACTAATCCAATTAAAAAGTAGAATCATGGGGCTGAACTTGAGCCACCAAAGTTAGTTTCCATACCAAAACCTTGTAATCCATCTTGGAATTGAACAATTACATAGTAAGGCATGAAGAAGTATGTAAATGGAAGATATAGGTAAGTCATAAAGAACTTATTAGCTTTATAAATATACAATGTATTAAAAGCTTTTGTTCAACCGATCATACCTAAGTTGTCATTACGCCCTGAGGCAACTTCAACTAAAGCTAGTGCCAAAGTAATTACAGCAAAACCAGCAATCAATCATGTTGCAAGTGATAATGCAATATTTCCGGCTGAATATTCTAGAACTGTTTTAGATCTTAGAAAAATTCCAACCCCAATTGATGCGCCGATAACAACCATTATAGCTGCAAAGAAACTAATTTTTTTCTTTGTGCTTGAAGTAACAACCATTTGTTCTTCGGCCATAATATTTCCTTTCATATAAATTTAAATATAAATAAAATTCGAACTTTAGATACACCCACATTTATATGTTTATATTTGTCCCACAAAAGATGTATCCTTTTAAATTATAATGTTTTTAAATAATTTATTATTTTATTGAGTACTGAAAAGGTAATTTTGAACATTTTTTTAGCGTTTTGTATTGAAAAATCAATGTTTTCGAAAATAAAAACTATCAAAAAGAACAACACTATGTGTCAATGTCGTTCTTGATAATTTTGTGCTCTAATACTTAGAATTCTTCACTATTTCATGTAAATTCATAGTCCCTAATTTTGATTGTATCGCCATCTTTAACATTAGAATTTTTAATCAACTCAAACACGCCTAAGCCTTTTAATTTAGCATTAAATCTCCATAAATTATCTTGAGAAATAACTGGTATTTTATCGCAAACTTTAAATACCTCTTCTCCTACAATCTCATATGTATCATTATTAATTTTGATAATTTCAATTGGTTTAGTTTCTAGTCTAATAACTACAACATCTTCATTATCTTTAGTTTCATCAATAATTGATTGTGGAGTTTTTTGTAAAGTGTTTCATAATTCTTTTTTAATTTCTTCAATGTTAAGTTGAGTAAATGAAGAATTTTCAATAATTTTTAGGTTTGGATATGCTTTTTTAAATTTCTTTAAATTTGAATCAAAGTTATCTAAATCACTTTTGTTAGCGATTATTACTTGAGGTAAATTTTCAAGTTTTAAATTATATGATTTAAGCTCATAATTTATGGCTTCATAATCTTTGATTGGATCTTTATAATCAGAACCAAAATCAATTATGTGACATATAACTCTACAACGTTCAATATGTTTTAAAAACTGAATTCCCAGCCCTTTTCCTTCTGAGGCTTTTTCAATTAATCCGGGTAAGTCAGCTGCAACAAAAGAATTATCATAATATTTAACAAGTCCCAATTGTGGACTTAGGGTCGTAAAATCATAATCAGCTATTTTTGGTTTTGCATTAGATATTAATGATAGCAATGTGCTTTTACCAGCACTAGGTTTACCTAAAAAACCTACATCTGCTAAAACTTTTAAAGTTAGGTGTAAATCAAATTTTTCTCCAGGTGTGCCATTTTCACATATTCGCGGAGCTGTATTTTTTGAAGATTTAAATTTTAAGTTTCCTCTACCACCTTGGCCACCTTTAGCTATCAAGTATTTTTCTTCAGAAATAACATCAGCTATTAGTTGTTTATCTCTATAAACCATTGTTCCAAGCGGAACTTTTATTATCAAATCTTTTCCACTTCTTCCGTAAGCATTTTTAGGTTTACCATTTTCACCATCTTCAGCTTTAAGTTTATTCTGATAATAAAATGGTAAAAGTGTATTTTGACCAGAGTCGCCTTGAAAATAAATTGAACCTCCTAAGCCGCCATCTCCACCATCGGGACCACCTTTATCAACATGTGCTTCACGCCTAAAACTGATGATACCATCACCACCTTTTCCAGCTATTACTACAACATTAACTTCATCAATAAATTTCATTGCTTAATTTTATCAAAAAAAGGCCTAAAAAAACTCAGATTGATAATCTGAGAGATTTGAGTTTTTAGCATTTTTGTTTATCAATTCTAGCAAATAAAACTTCAGTTGCATTAGGTGCAATATTATCAAATTTATTGAAGGCATTAATAGCTTCTTTTTTAAATTCTTTTTGGCCCAAAAATTTTAAAATTAGATTACATTTTTTAGGCATCACTATTGATAACATTAAAGCAACAGTATATATTCCATTTAATAAAACATTTAAAACTACATTCAAACGTTCAAGATTATTTTTTAATAATCATGGTTGAGTTAAGTCAATATATTCATTCAATTTTGAAGATAAAGATATGGCTAATTTTAAGGCTTTATCTGCTTGAAAATCATTCATATATTCAACATATTTTTTATAAGTATTATCTAATTCTAAAAGAATATTTTTATCAATTATTTCTAAATTTGTCTCAACATAATTAGTACCATTTGCAAAATTTTGATTAATCATTTTAATAGTTCTATTAACTAGATTTCCAAAGTTGTTAGCTAAATCAGCATTTAAGACATTTATTAATAATTCTTCAGTAAAAGCAAAATCATTATTAATATTAATTTGTGAACTAAAAAAGTATTTTATTGGTTCATTGTCATATTTTTCTATTAAAGGAATTGGATCAACAACATTACCTTTTGATTTTGACATTTTGCCTTCTGGAGTAATTATTCATGAATGTATCACTTCTTTGGTAGGCAAATTAATATCTAAGGCTTTTAAAAATATCGGTCAATAAATAGCATGGAATCTTGCTATTTCTTTTGCAAGTACATGTACTCTTTCAGTTCCGTTTTTTCAGTACTTTTTGTAAGCACTATCATCTTTTGATTCTATTCCTAAAGCACTTAAATAACTAAATAAAGCATCTAGCCAGACATAAATAACATGTTGATTATCATCTTTATATTTTTGATTTGAAATCTTAATACCTCAATCAAAAGAAATTCGGGTTATTGATAGGTTTTCTAAATCCTTAGCTAAAAAGTTATTCATTAATTCTTTATGTGTACTTTTATTAGTTAAAAACTCAGGGTTTGTTTCAAAAAATTCCTTAATTCAAGGATGAAGTTTTTTCATATCAAAAAAGTAACTTTCTTCTTCAATTTGTTGCAATAAATGATTAGATGTAGGATGGTAGTATTTATTATCCTTTAGGATTGCCTGTGTTTGAGTTAAATACTCTTCATCACTAACTGAATAAAGTCCAATATATTTATCTTTATAAATGTAGCCCTTTTTATATAATTTGTCAAAAACTCTTAAAACAAAATCTTCATGACTTTTATTAGTAGTACGACTATAAAAATCATAGTCAATATCAAGTTTATTTCAAAGGTCTATAAACTTATTTGATTCAATATCAACATATTTTTGAGGACTCAAATTGTTTTCTTCAGCTTTTTTTTGAATTTTTTGGCCGTGCTCATCAATACCAGTACTAAAAAATGTATCATAACCCTGCGATTTTTTAAAATTCCTATATACTCAAGCTAATGTAGTAGTTAGTAAATGTCCAATGTGTAAATTACCACTAGGATAATAAATAGGTGTAGTTATATAAAAAGTTTTTTTATTTATTTTAGACATAATTATTTTTCTCCTTTAGCTTTAATTGGTACATATAGTTTTTTGGTTTCAATACGGTAAGAATGGTCATTTAAATCATCATTGTGTAAATATATATTGCGTTCAAAAAAAGTACCTCAACCTGAGTTAAATCGTGCTTCTACCAAGCAAAATTTAGGCTGGCTATTAATTCTTGTATATACTAATTGAACTCTTTTGGGCTCAAAATTGTATTTTCTTAATAAAACAATTAAATCAACATATCTTGCTATTGGCATAACAACACTAAAATAGCCTTTTTGTTCAATAATTTTAGAAGATAAACTAATTAGTTGTTCTAAATTTAAATTTATTTCATGAGTGGCTAATTTCTTTTCAAAAGTTCCCTTTAGTCTCGGTTGATTATAATCTTCATTGTAATAAGGTGGATTTGCTACTATTAAACTATATTTTTTAGCTTGCTTATTACCACACTTAAAAGCATAATCTTTAGCATATTCCTTATAATCAGCCTCAATGACATTTATTTGATTATTAAGATTATTTAGTTCAACATTTTTTTTAGCTAAACTGGCAGCTTTGGGTAAAATTTCTATTGCATCTATAGAAATGTTTTTTGACCGTGAAGCTATGAAAATCGAAAGTGCACCATTATTGGTGCCTACTTCCAAAACATTAGAAACGTTGCGATTAATTGATACAAAATTACCTAATAAAATAGTATCAACTGAATAATTAAACATTTCTTTGTCTTGGTAGACAAATAAATCGCCTCCATAGCCTAAATTATTCTTAATAATTCCCTTTTTCATAATTAATTAATTATAAATGATTAGGTTAATTAAATTCTAAATTTAAGACATATAAAACTCAAATTTTAATAATAAAAAAATCCCTTTAAGGATTTAAGTTTTTTTGCGGCTCATCGCTTAATTTGTTCTCTGAAAACTGAATATCGATAAATAATTTAGATTACTTCTATAGAATCACTATTAAACCAATCAATTTATTAGTACTGGTCAGCTGAATACATTGCTG